>CANFUT010000012.1 GCA_947450325.1 Flavobacteriia bacterium | reverse complement strand
ACAACAGTTGCAAACGGTTGGCAAACATTAATTTTTGATTTTGCAAATCAAGCAACGGGAACTGCTGCTTTGAATTTGGCTAATTCTTATGACAAAGCTTCTATCTTCTTTAATTTCGGAGTAAATGGTGCAACAGCTGGTGAAAAAACATACTATTTTGACGATGTTAAAATGCACAATGCAACAAGTGGAAATGACTTATTGATCACTGTAGATGTTTGTTCAACTACTGCAAATGTAGTTAGATTGACTGGACCTTTCTGGAGTTGGGATCCAACTGCAGGACCTTTCGCTGTTGACAATGGTAATGGAACTTGGACTTTCACTTTCTCTCCAGCCCCAACAACAGATATGGAATACTTGATTATTGTTGATGGTGTTCAAGAAAACTTAATTGCTGATATGCAAAACGGTGGAACGTGTGCTCCAGTTACTGATTACTTCGCATACGCAAACAGAAAATGGGTACTAGGTTCTGGTGATGTGAATATCGCTTACGACCGTTGCGTTCCATGTTCTTATCCTGATTTAATAATCACTACAGAAGTTTGTGATCCAGCAACGCAAGTAAACTTGACAGGTCCAATTTGGCAATGGAATCCAGCTTTTGGTCCTCAAGCAGTTGACAATGGAGACGGAACTTGGACATTTACAATTTCTCCAGCACCAACTGACACTTTAGAATATTTGTTAGTTAAAAATGGTACTGTAGAAAACTTGATTCAAGAAATGGTAAATGGCGGTGGATGTGCACCTCTAACTGATTATTCAACTTACGCAAATCGTAGATGGATTTTGGGTCAAGGTGATGTTGCAAACACTTACGGAAAATGTGGATCTTGTATCGTTGGAATTGATGAAACATCGTTTGAAAACTTAACGGTTTATCCAAATCCTTCTTCAGCTATTTTCACAGTTTCAAATAGTACGAAAATTGAAAAAGTTACTTTGTATTCTATCATTGGAGAAAAAGTAATAGAAAAATCAATTCAATCTACAACTTCAACGTTGGATTTGTCTGCTATGGCTTCTGGAATCTATCACTTGAACATTCAAGTTGGTGGTGAAACGAAAACCATTCAGTTGATTAAAGAATAATTAATTTAAGTAAATTTACAATGAAAGGGAGGTATTTATATCTCCCTTTTTAATACTCCGAAAAATGAAAAAAAGTATCATATTTACCGCATTTTTAATTCTTCATTCAATTTCTCATGCACAATTGGTCATGGTTTGGTCAGATGAATTTGAATCTACAACTTTAGACAATGCGAAATGGAATTTTGAAATTGGCGGCAATGGCTGGGGAAACAACGAAGCACAATATTACACGAATAGCGCAACTAATTTTAGCATTTCAGGAGGTGAAGTAACAATCACAGCGCGCGAAGAACAATTTGGAACAAATGCTTACACGTCTTCAAAAATATCTTCCAAAGGATTGTTTGATTTAAAATTTGGAAAAATTGAAGCTAGAATCAAATGTCCGATGGGAAAAGGCATTTGGCCTGCGTTCTGGATGTTGGGCGCAAACATCGATCAAGTTTCTTGGCCAGCTTGTGGGGAAATTGACGTAATGGAACATATCAATAACGACACAAAAATCAATGGAACAGCGCATTGGGACAATGTTGGGCACGTTTACATGGGCGGAATTTCTACTTTGGATGCAACTCAATATCACATTTACGCGGTTGAATGGACTGCAACTTCTATCAAATGGTTTGCTGATGGAAATTTGTATTATCAATTAAACATAAACAATGGTGTTAATGGAACAAATGAATTTCAATTGCCATTTTATTTGATTTTAAATCTAGCAGTTGGTGGCGACTGGCCAGGTTATCCTGACGCTACAACAGTTTTCCCTGCAGAAATGAAGATTGATTACGTTCGCGTTTACAAAGACCAACTAGAAGCTTCTATTGCAGAAAACGAATTGGCAAATATTACAGTGAGTCCAAATCCAACTACAGGAATTGTGTCGATTCAAAACACAGCACCGACTAAATTAACGAATTACAACGTTTTTGGATTGGACGGAAAATTAAAACAAAGTGAAAAATTAGAAGTCAATCAAAATGAAATTGATTTGTCTAAACTTGAAAATGGCGTTTATTTCCTGAAGTTAACGAATGAGTTCAATCAAGAAATCACACAAAAAATTATTATTCAATAACACTGTTGTCGGATCAAACTCTAATTTATTCTTTGTAAATTACATTAAATCAAATTGATTAGGTAAATTAAATCAGACGGGACTTAAATTAAAAGTTTTAGATTTATGGCCTTGGAAGAAAGGTTTTTAAAGGTGCACTGAAAATGTAGAGTTTTGGAGGAAGCTACGTAATGTTAATGGAGTAGATCACCGACAAAATCAGATTTTCAGAAGCTTTTAAAATAAAGCGCATGATGAAAAAATTTGAATTCGTGCGAAAATCTGCGCTTTAACTTGATTACAAAGCCTTGATTTTTGGGTTCGTTTTGATCAAGCAAAAGGAACAAAAGATTTTAGTGGTGCGGATAATTATTCAATAATCATTTTACCCCAGACAGAAGGGTTTGTATGAAATCCTTCTTTGTCTGAACTATTCCAACGTTGTTGCTCACCTCTGAGTTCATTCGAACCGCTTAAATCAACCGCAATTTCAAATCCTAAGTTCATTCCTGAAACCAAGGAAGTTTTATACAAATCTTTGAACGGAATTGCCATTTCAACCGAATAACCAGCGTTATTTTCCTTGATTTGATAAGACACTTCTTTCAAAATCTCTTCATTCTTCCAATTCCAAACATAGGGATTTGCGCCACAATTAATTCCAAAATGGTTGTCGCTCATCAATAAAAACTTGCGTTTTTCGCTGCTGTTTTGGTTGGTTGCAAAAGCAATTTCAATCGCATCACCGTTCCACAAATTAGTTCCAGTTTGTTTGTTCATACGTGGTGTTGAATCGATGATTTGAAACGCCATAAACAAACTGTCATTTTTTTGCATCACAGCAAATTTTTGGTTTTCACCGAAACTGGTAAATGTTTGTTTCCACTCACTTAAATCACCATCGATTTGAATCTTTTGTTTTGCATTTAATGCAGTAGTTTCCAATTTTAATTTCCCTGAAAAAGGAACAATTTTAATGGCATTGATTTCGAATTCTCCTTCAGCGAAAAATTGGATAATCAATTGTTTCATGCTTGTCATTTCAAAATCGTTTTCCTCAAAAGGAAACAACGAAAATGGAATCGTTACTTTGGTCCAAGCTTGTGTGATTTCTTTGTTTTGGACAAAGTTCTTCGAAAATCCAAGCCATGATTGTTTGCCTGTGTAATCTTCAAAGCCAAAAGCCAAAGGCAAATTTTTAAGGTTTTTTCCTGTGGAACGAACTTCTAATTCTAGTGCAATAGTGTCCATCAATCCGCCCATGTCTTTCGCTGTCCAAAAATCCCAACCAAAACCCAATCCAACCCAGTCGCAACCATCTTGGTCTTTGTTCCATTTGACATTCAAAAACTTGTTTTGCGCATCTTCTTTCAATTTGACATTAATGCAGGAAGTGTTTTTGGAGAACCAAACTTCATCCGACATGTCATTGCTGAAAATATCTAATTGATTGAAGCCACGAATTGAAAAACCAGTTGCATCAGCCGTTTCATCATACAATCCGATTCTTTTGAAAACACGGTTGTCAATTACATCGACTTGATCCAATTTCTGAATTTTCAACGTATCTTTTTGCGCAGCAATTTGAAAGATGGACAAGCAAATTGAAGCAATTGAAATTGCCTTTATCATCATGGAATCAATGGACCGTTTTCAGTGAAAATAATGTAATCCAACTTAGATTTTGCATAACCCGAAACTGGATTTGCCAGGTGCAACATGTTGATTTGATTTATTTTGTCAGAATTATGTTGCGCATTTCCGCTCGCTGTTGCTGGGCTTCCGTTCACCAAACAAGGAATATCGCTATATTTAATAGAAACCAATTTCCAACCAACCCAGTCGATTGTAATTTGGTGTGAATACATATCTTCTGTTGCAGAATCAAAAGTACCATTGGCATCTTCATCTTCTTGAAATTGGAAAAGTACCAAGCTGTTTGTTAAACCAACTTCTCCATAAACCATCACGTTGAAATACAAATTATTTGGATTGGATGTCAACGGAAGTACAGTCGCACCGCTGTATGCCGTAGCTTTGAAATTGATTAAACCAACCAACCAGTCCCAATCCACTGTTCCTGCCATGTTGTAATATGAATTTCCTTCTGGTGCTGTGACATCCGATTTGATTTGAAAATCCATATCCGCTCCAGTTTGAACGAAGGAAACCCATCCAGGATTAAATCCAGTTTCAAAATCAGAAATTAAAAACCCTGAATTCACTTTTGGATTAATGACTTTTATAGAAGTTGTTAATGTATCAGGTAAACCTGGGAATGTCAGTTCTACTTTACAAATTTCACCTTTAAACATAGGCAAATTGGTTGTTGAACCATTCCACAAAGTCTGACTTGCATCAATGATTTTGCTTGTTCCAGTCATGATTTTTTCAGCACCACTTGTCATTCCCATGACACGCAATTTCCACGGCGTAGTTTTCGCAATTTCAGCGGTGAAAAATACAGTTTCTCCAGCAGCAAAATCAACAGAATCTTTGCTTGATTGCAATCCGTTGATGACACTGAAAGCACCATTTAAATCTTCTAAAGATGGACCATCAATTTTGTTTATGTCCTCCTTGCGACAAGAAGTAAGCAAACTGAAACCTACAAGTGAAATAAAAAATATCTTTTTCATATGATTAAAATTTCATAACATAAAACAACATCAATTGTTTGATATTGTATGGGTTTAAAGTATTAAAATTGTTTTTGTTTTGCTCATACAAACAAGCCAAGTAAACATCTTTCGAAAAGTTGAATTTCAAACCTGCAGAAATGTTGAGTTCTTGTCCATCTACAATGTACGGATTAAAATTGATGATTTCTCCTTTATCATTTCTAACTGGCAACAATTCATTTCCAACACTTGAGAACATAAATGCGTTACCGAGAATCGACAAATCTTTCACAATTTCCAATTCCACACCCACATTCATTGTGGTTGATTTCAAACTGATTTTTTCAAAAGACAAATCACTTTTGCGTTGCGTATTTTGGTAAGCAACACCTACATTGATGATTTGTTTCAATTTCCATTTCAACAGATTTGAAACATCAAAAACCAAATTTCCTTTCAGGTAATCAAATGTTTTTAAATTCAATGTTCCTTGTCCTCTGATTTCGCTCAACTTGTAATAAGTTGCACTAACAGCTACAGTCTTCTTTTTGTCTTCATAAGAAAGCGTTGAATAAATTCCTTTTCGGTTGAAAGTGGCTGTTCCATAAGGCAACGCGTTGTTGATCGAAGGATTGTAAGCCATGATTCCAGTGTTGATGGAACTTGTGTATAAAGTTGGATCGTTGTACAAATCGTACATTGACAAAGGTCTAACAATTTGTGCGTTGGTATAACGGTCGTAATAATTGTTCACTTGATTATAATCCACTCTTTTGGATTGTGCACCAGCGCTTCTAAAATCGGCACCGTTGTCCATGTATCCCAAATTGAATTTGATGCCCAATTTTTTTGCTTCGACATTTAACTTAGCATTAAAGAAATAATCTGCCAATTTTCCTTCATTGTCTTGCGATGAAAAACTGTTAGAAAATCCTGTTTCACCATCAATTCCAAATTTGATTTTATCGAATTCCATACCGGATGCAAATGTTCCTGTTGAAACGCTGTTTCTATAAGCATCGTTGGAAGCTGCAGTTTGTTTCAAATCAAAAACGCTGACGTGATTTCCGCCTATCGTGAAATACTTACTTTGAACAATCGTAAAATTTCCACCTCCATAAAATCTCTCCAAGATATTGGTCATGTTCGTTGGATTCATTCTTGTGATAAATCCATTGAATTTCATTTCTTGAATCACTTTTGGAAATTTCAATGCAAAATCCGCCGCAGCGCCTTGTTGACGCCAAGTGTTGTTTTTGTAGAAACTTTCATAATTCACAATGTCTTCCTTAATTTTTAATGAACCAGTTGATTGCACCAACATATCCGCATTGTGATTGTAGAAAGTATAAGGCGATAATTTGTAATCAATGTTTCCAATTTGATATCTCAACACATTGGCTGCAACACCTTTGACATACAGTTGTCGAACGTCAAAATTGACGCCACTTCCCCAAAAACCCCCGAAATTATTCTTGATACGAACCATTCCCAAAATTTCCGTTGTTGCATTTGGATTGATTTTAAAACCTAAATCAAGCAATGCATATCCACCTGTCATTTTTCTTGAAGTGACAGTATCTTCTGTATCCGTTTTGGAAGTAAAGTCAGTGTGTGACAAAAGGGAACGTGCGCCACCAACAAATTGTACTTTTTTTCCTTCTTGTGCAAAAGCTGAAAAACTACTTAAAAGCAATGCTATGTATAATGTAAATCTCATGATTAAAAGAATATTTTTAGTTCAACAGTAGTTTCTGTGCCTGAATATTTGTCCAATGAATAATTGGCATCGTGGTATTTAAACCAACGTTGACGGACATATAATCCAGTGTTTTTGGCCAATTGAAAGTCCAATCCGATGGCGTAACTCAAGCCTGTTTGGTTTTTTGGAAGATTTGAAACAGCATCTAATTGCGTTTGTGTATTGGCAATCATTCTGTCGTATCCAAAATAGTTTGAAATCACCAATTTTGGGAATAACAAGTAATAAATCTCCACTTGATTGTTGTAGCTCTGTAAATATGCTTTTTTAGAATATCTTGGAAGTGCTGAAAAATCACTTTGAACGGTGTGAAATCCACCCAAGTAAAAGAACATCAATTCACGGTTGAACAATTTTAAATTGGTTTTATAACTCACTTCGACTGAATTGAATCCTTTTGCAGTAATCGAATCCGTGATTTGCAATGTTTCATAAACACCTCTGTAGATTTTATTGATGTTGTTGTAAGGCCCAACATTTGCTGGAAATCCCCATCTCCAAAATCTTGATATCGCTAAGTTATTCGCCGTATGACCATAGGTGATTTTGTCTGAAAGTGCGATGATTTCTTTCGCAGCGCTATATCCAATGGCAATTTTTTGGTGTTTGAATGGCATTTCTAAATTCAAAATCAATCCGCGACGGTTGTTGGTCAATTGTCCGATTGAAACCAAAGAACTCGCAAATGGAATCAAGGAAGGTTGACTTCCTGGCGTTTCCGTATTGTTGAGTGCGCTGTTGTATTCCATGATAGAGGAATTCCAGAAAACACCATTGTTGTTGATGACGTAAGGACTGATTTGGTAGTATCGAACTTCCAAAGGAAAGTATGTCGCCTTTTTCGAAAATTGAATTTTGATATCCAATGCTTCGCCCCATTTTGCTTTGTAAGTCGGACTGTGGTAATTTCCACTTCCAATTTCACCCAAAAGCGTTATTTCTTTGATTTTGAAATTGAACTCAGAAGTAATCAATTCATAACCTAAGACATTTTTTGTCAAACTATCAGAATACGTTTTGCTAGCAATGACATTGGCACTGACGAAATTGGTTCCAAAGTTCTTTTTGATTTTTCCAGCTGTCATCGTATTTGGCAAAGGCAAAGCACCGCCGTTATATTGCGATTTTCCGTGCATGAAAGCAAATGAAAAATCTTTCGGCAAACGCGCACCTTCCAAAATGAAACCTTGAAAAGCCTGTTGTCCCCAACGAATGTCTTGATTCAAAGCGCCATCTGTGTAAAAGCGTTTGTATCGCTCTAATACAGAACTTGTATTTGGATCCCACGGATTTCTTTCAAACAAACTGAAACGATTGTAACCAATGTTAGTCGCAAATGTCATCGGACTCAATGAATACCAATGAATTCCGCCAGTTTTTACAGAAAACATTCCGTATTTTGTCGAATGCGTTCCTGTTAAATTGATTCCTAAATTTAATCCTTTGACATAATCTTTGTTTGATCCTGACATTGGCGTCCACAGGTAAAAATCGGTGCTAATCGAAGTGCTTTTGGATGGTCTCAACCCAAAATTCAACATCAATTGCGGAATGTTGCTATCGTCCCCGATAAAGACACGTTTATTGACTCCTTGAAATTCTGGGTATTGCGTTTCCATGCTTGAATAGCAAGCCAAAAAACGATAATAACCAGAAACGGAAATGTTGTCTAGCGATTTTGGTGCTTTTTTGGGAAACAAACCAACTCCTGATTCACTTTGAGAAGTATCAGCGGGAGATTGAGCCATTCCAAAAAAGCTTTGAAAAGCAAAACCGACTACAAGTGAAGCGATATGTAGCTTTTTATTCTTCATCAAATGATTTTAAATCTTGCTTTTTAAATTGAATTGATTTCACGTTAGCGCTACTGTTTGCATCGTATTGAACGTAAAAAGGAACATTCAAATAAGCGACTTTTTTTCCATCGCTTACCGTAACAAATAAGCGATATCTTCCTTCAGAATTAGGTGCAACAAGTTGAACCGCTGAACTGTTTTTTCCTTTAAGTTTTCCAGGAATCATCGTTGGTTTAGCTTCAGCATCTCCACCTGATTTCAAGTCGGTACTTTCGGGATACAATTCCCATTCGTAAGATAATTTGTCTTGATTTAAATCTTTGGCAAAAACTTCAAAATCATATTTTTCCTTTGAATTTAAAATCACATTTTTGACTGAATTTTGACCGTTGAAATGAATTGAATCTACTGAGGGACATCTGTTTTCAGGATACTTTCCAGTGAAATCAAATTCCAATGCATCGATGGCTTCAGTTGGCATTCCTTGCTCGTTAAACAATCCGTACCAAGTGTGAGTATATTCTTGTTTTTGTCCCCACAAAAAGGCGAAAGAACCAATGCATTGTTTTCCTTGACCTGCGATGCATTTTTGGTATCTCTCCAAATAAACTTTGGTTTTTTCTGTACTCGTTTGTTCGATAGAAGTTCCCCACTTGGTTTTTGGAGATTCCCAATGTCCGTTTGGTCCCCATTCTGTGATCATGTATGGACCTTGATAATTTCCGTCTTTCAAAACTTTTTCAACGCCTTCAATATCGCCATAAGTATTGATTCCGTAAATATCAACGGCTGTCATTACCTCTTTGATAAATTTCAATTTTTCAGGATTTGTTCCAGCTGTAACGGTTGATGTTGGATGATTTGGGTCTTCTTCTTTCACCATTTTAGCGATGTCATTCACTGCAGCCCAAACTTTCGTGTTGCTATATTCCAATTCATATTCGTTACCAACGCCCCAAAGCAACAATGCAGGATGATTTTTATATTTTCTAACAGCCAATCGAAAAGATTCCAATTGCGCAGCGATTTTTTCTTGATTTTCATAATCAAAGCCATGTCGCTCGTGCTGAACCCACAAGCCCAACATCACTTTCATATTCATCTTTTCTGCGGCATCCAAAATTTCTTGTGCGTTTTCAATTCCCCAAGTTCGAATGGTATTTCCTCCGCAAGATTTCAAAACATCTAAATGAACCGTTCCACCCCCACCTTTGATGTAGTAGTTTTCGTTATTGACTTTCAATTGCCATTGTCCAGCGTCATCAGAAACGATTGTTACTTTGTTTACTTGTGCAAAAAGAATTGCAGTGTAACCAACTATAAATTGAAACGAGATGAAAATTAAAATCTTATGCATTCAATTATTTGTTATGGTAATTTGTACAATATTAAATTTTATTTTTAAATTGCGCAACAAATTGATAAGAAATGTTAATTTATTTAACAATCAAAGTTAAGAAAAGTTTGAATTGCCAATGATTATTGGATTTATTCTAAAGATTTAAAATAGAAGCTAATAGAAAAACGCAACCCTATGTCACAAGCAGATAATCAAAAAACAAATTACGGTGCACTTTCAACCCTTTCAACGGTTTTTTTCTTTTGGGGATTTATCGCCGCGGGAAACAGTGTATTCATTCCTTTTTGTAAAAACTACTTTCACCTGGATC
Source organism: Flavobacteriia bacterium (assembly GCA_947450325.1). Classification (GTDB taxonomy): domain Bacteria; phylum Bacteroidota; class Bacteroidia; order Flavobacteriales_D; family Crocinitomicaceae; genus JAQVCM01. The sequence goes on along the minus strand of CANFUT010000012.1, from coordinate 107,061 downwards.
AATTTCAGAGTCAGCTGATTGATTTTTCATTTTACATTGCTTATTACACTGGCGCATTGGGTATTTTCATTTTCAGTACCACGGTTTCCAAAGACATTGTGGGAACTTGGGGCTATAAGAAAAGCATCGTTTACGGATTGTTGTTTTCTGCATTTGGTGCTGCGATTATGATTGTATCCGTTTATTTCAATGTTTTTGTGGGCATGTTACTCGGACTTTTCATTGTTGCTTTAGGATTTTCATTGCAACAAACTTCCGCCAATCCATTCATGATTATGCTCGGAGACGAAGCAACTGGCGGAAACAGAATCAGTTTGGGAGGCGGAATCAATAGTTTAGGTACGACAATCGGACCATTGATTGTTGCTTTGGCGCTTTTCGGAACGGCTTCAGCAATCAGCGACGACATGATTAAATCGCTTCCTTTGACCAAAGTCATTATTCTCTATGCCTTTGTAGGAATTTTATTTGTCGGAGTTGCGGCACTTTTTGGATTATCTAAAAAAGTTCCTGCAGGAAAAATCATGCCGATTTTGGAAGAAAATTCTACCCTGATTGAAGGTGTAAAGCCCAAAAAAGCAATGTATACTTTGTTGATCATCACACTTTTATTGGCAGCTTGTTTTGCACCTGTTTTCAATAGTTACAGAACGAAGGAAGCCAAAAAGTTGGTCACATTTGAAACGCAATTAGAAGAAGTTGTCGCTTTGAAAAAAGACGAAAACATTAACTTTACTGAAGCAAAAATTACAGAAAACAGAAAAAAAGAGGCGGCTTTGAAAGTCAGTATTAATGAAACGAAAATGCCTTTAGAAAAAAACCGACTTTACTGGCTTTCTGGTGGATTATTGGTGGTTGTTGCAGGACTTTTATTTGCATTTGCAAAAGGAAAAAAACAAAAAGCAGGTTGGGGCGCGATGCAATATCCGCAATTGACTTTGGGAATGTTGGCCATTTTCGCTTACGTTGGAGTGGAAGTAGCGATCGGAAGTAACTTGGGAGAACTCTTGAAGCAAAAAGAATTTGGCGGTTACGGTTCTTCTGAAATTGCACCGTTCATCGCGATGTTTTGGGGAAGTTTGATGATTGGTCGTTGGGCTGGCGCAATTAACGCTTTCAATTTTTCTGAGCAAACTAAGCAGATTTTGAAAGTAATCGTTCCTTTGGTTGCTTTTGGTTTGGTACTTGGATTCACCAAATTGGCGGGCTACAACATCGACAAATTATACATGTACACTGGTTGCGTGGTTTTTCAAATTGTTGCTTCCTTTCTCACGAAAGACAAACCAGCGTTGACCTTAGGCGTTTTTGGATTTTTGGGAATCGCAGCGATTATCGTAGGAATGATGACTACTGGATTGACCGCAGTTTATGCATTTTTGAGTTGTGGTTTATTTTGTTCCATCATGTGGCCATCGATTTTCTCACTTTCCTTGGCAGGTTTGGGCGGACATCAATCTCAAGGTTCATCCTTTTTGGTCATGATGATTTTAGGCGGTGCCATTTTGCCTCCAATTCAAGGAAAATTAGCAGATATTATTGGCATTCAATTTTCTTTCGTGATTGGCGCCGTTTGTTTTGCTTACTTGGTGATTTTTGCTTTTTCAGCAAGAAGAATTTTGAAAAAACAAGGTGTTTCGTTGGACGAAAATGCGATTGCTACGCATTGATTTTATTAAAAATAAGGTAGAAAAAACCAATAAATATTTTTCAGTAAAATCCATAACCGTTATATTCTAAAATTGTTGTTGATAAAGATTCTGTTAATTCAATATCATCCTTAATTGTTGTCCTCTTTTTTGTTAGCTCTATTTTTGGGAATGATTCTTCAGTTTTTGCCTTTGTAATTTGAATTTCTGAAAACTCAAATTTGTAAACATCTTCATTGAAGTCAACTATTCTATGGAATGTTTTATAAGAAAAAACATTCAACCCAAAATTTATGGTATTTAAATTAAATAAATAGTTATGTGTGTCAATTTCGTGGTGTTCAGATTCAATTAATGATAATACCATTAGATTATTTCCTAAGTCTACTATTTCAATTTCTCCTAAATATCCACCATGACCTGTTAGGATAACAGATCGATTTAAACATAATAATTTCCAACCATTGTTTTCTTCCGAAAACATAGCAATACCCATGGTTGAGGCATCTGCATTTGAAAGACCGCTTAAACTTTCATCAGAATATGAACTCGTTTTTAGGACAACGACTTTATAAATTAAAGAGTCATTTTTGAATGTGTATACAGAATCAACAGTGGTATAACAAAAGCCATCGTAGGATTTTTCAATTACCTCACCTGAAAACGCTTGCCATTTGATAGATTGCAAAGAATCAATATATGTGCCGTGAAATAATTTTGTTAAAACAGTTTCATTATTCCATTCTTTTGGGTCAATATTAAAGTTTTTATCTACTATTGAAGCTTGGCTGAATAGCACCTTTGTAACAGTTAAGAAAATAAAAATTGCGATGAATTTCATATTTATTATTTTTAATTTTTGTAATCTGCTAAAACTTGTATTTTTATACTTTTGTGTGATAACCAGGCTCTTGTGGTTTTATTTTGCTTGCTCCGGAGTTTGTAATTCTTAATTAATTACTAGACGTTCTGAATGATAACCATCTCCAATATTGAATTTTATCATGTAGATTCCTTTGCTTAATTCAGAAGCATCTATTTGATTAATACCTTTATTAATTAAAAATGGTTTAATAACTTGTTTTCCTAACATGTCAAATATTTCAATTGATGCAGAGTTTTCAAAGCCTGAGTTTACTGTAAATATTCCGTCTGTAGGATTTGGATAAAAATTGAAATTAGCTTTAAATAGCGCCTCCTCAATTCCTGACGTAGTTGTTGAAGTCCAATTTGCGGACCAACCTTGACCTCTAACTTCAGGGTCTGTTAGAAATTCAATATACATACTTCCACCTGTCGAGTTTACAGAGTTCGGAATAGAACTACCTGAAAACTGTCCCAAAACTGGCGCTGCATTATTTGCTCCGTTATATACAATAACTCCATCATAATTTAGTTCGGTGTTAAAAGTAGAAAATGATAAATTAATTGTTGTGGCATTTGTTGGTTGTATTAGCCAAGAGCAATTTGTATTATTTGCATAGTTATTTGAGGCACTTCCATCAGTAAAAGTTCCGCTTTGTGCTGTAAGATTCGTTGTTATTCCGGTGCAATAGGGGTTTTGTGTTGAAGTGTAATAAGCGGAAAATCCTTGTTTATTTTCTTCTAAGTCTGAAATAAATCGAACTAACATACTGCCTCCAGAAGAAGTTATTGAAGGCGGTAAATTACTACCAGTAAATCTACCCAATAATGTCGCCGAAGTTGTTGTTCCGTCATAAACTTCAATTGCATCGTAAATTGTTCCATCAGTTGCAGCATCCTCTAAATCAAATGCTGTGAAATTTAATGTGACACTTGAGGATTGAGGAGGCTGAATTAACCATTTGCAGTCTTGATTATTACAATAATTATTTCCTAAACTACCATCTGTAAATGTTGCATAATCAGCCGTATTTAAATTTGTTGTTCCAGCACAATAGGCCGAACCGGTTGAAGTGTAATTTGCTGTAAATCCTTGTAAATTTGTTGAATAATCAGATAAAAATACAACTAACATTACTCCAGTATTTGAAGTAATTGAACTTGGTATTGTCGTTCCTGAGTATACTGCCAACTGATTCGTACCTGCTAAATCACTATACACAACAATTCCGTCATAATTAAGCTCTGTATTAAATTGAGAGAATGAAAGTGTAACGGAACTTGCACAAGGTGGTGAAATAAACCAATAGCATTCTTGATTATTGCCATAATTATTAGCGCCTGAACCATCATTAAATGATCCTGAGGGTGTTGATAAAATTGTTCCACCGTCGCAGCTCGGCGAATTGCCAAAAGCTTGATAATTTGCTGACCAACCGCCCGCTGTTTGTGTTACGTCTGAAGTAAATATAACACAAATTGCGCCTACTCCTGAAGTAGTGGTAATGACTGGTGGTAATGTATTTCCCCACCAAGTAGTCAAAACAGGAAATGTTTCATCTGGTCCATCATATACAAAAACAGTATCATAGTCTGCTTCAGTATCAAATGCGGTAAATGTTAATTGAATTTGAGTTGCACCTGCTGGTGCAATTACCCATTTACAATTTGCATTATTATTATAATTTGCTGAACCACTCCCATCAGTAATTGTTCCACTTGGTGCAGTTAAGTTTGTTGTTCCACTACAAAAATTATTCGGGTCATTACCAATTCCTACAGCATACCAAGCTTGCTTTACCGCAGTATATTGCGAAGAAGGATTTCCAAAAAGATCTTGTGTTGCTTGTAGTGATCCGTTATATGCATCAACATAAGATGCACTTGTTGTTAAATAAGTTGTCAAATTTCGATAAGCTATTTGTCTCGCTTGAGAAATGCCAATTCCAGTAACAGCGTATGCATTATTAATATCATTTGTACCAGAACCACCTTGACAAAGTAAATAGAACCAAAAATTTTGAACACCACTATTTGTATGAACTCCACCATTGTCTTGAGAAGAATTTGGGTTAACCCAAAATTGTCCGTTGTAAGTGTCAGGTTGTGCGCCAGCCCCACCTGCATTAGGATTAGACATAGAACGTAAATTTGCTGCTGAGACCATTACATCTTCACCAATTAACCAGTCTGTATTAACGCCTGAATAAAACTCTACACAAGTCCCAAATATATCTGCAAATGATTCATTCAAAGCCCCTGTTTCTCCTTGATATGGAAGGCCTCCATTACCATTATTTGCAACGACCATATGAGTAAACTCATGTCCTTCAACATCTAGACCAACTACTGGTTTCATGATTTGACCATCCCCTGTGCCATAGCACATATAAAATGGTGCTGCGCCTGTAGCAAAAGCATTATTTCCATCTGCGCCTTGTAATTCAGGCGGGAAAACATAATTTTTGATAGTACTTCCATTTCCGTCGTAGCTATTTCTACTGAAAATACTAGAATAAAAATCATATACTTTTTCCATTCCCCAATGAACATCAATTGCAGGATTACCTGAATTAACGATATTGAGAGAACCAATATTATTACTAGAGGAATAATTATATGATCCTACTGCAGAATTTGTAATGTTAACTGTTAAACCAAAGTCGTCTGAATTGCCTGCATCATAGTCCCAAATTTCAACAGAGTATGGGGGATTATTTAAATAGAGATTTAAGTTGTTGAACGCCATTGGTGGGTTTTGGTCTGTGTAATGATTTGAAGTGTAAACAACTGTGTTTGAACCGTCTTTAATTTTTATGTAGAGGTCTGGTAATTGGTCAACTAATGAAGCATACCACCAATTTTGAGAAACTGATGATATTGTAAACGAGTTTAACATTGGAGTTCCAGAAAATGTTGAAGAGCTACTGGAAATATCTATGGCATTTTGAACACCGCTTGCAGCATTAAATGTTTCAATATTTCGCGCATTATCACGTAAACGATAACCACCTGCATAACTATCTACTGTAATTGATTGACTGCCGCTATACATAGTTTGACCTGACCCAACAACATCAGCGTCAGCTATCAAATTTATTTTGTTTAGTATATTTCCAGTTTGAGAATCAACATAAACGTAGCACATTTCAAAAGGTTTATATGAATCAATTCTTACCTTGTAGGATAGTTTATAAATTTCTATTTTTTCATTGGGGATTCTTGCAATAACCGTTTCAATAGGATAGTCATTTAGTAATTCATTGACTTTAAGGTACTGCTTTGCTTTATCTTTAGCATTTTCGCTAGTAATAAAAATTTGTGTTTCAATTTCTTTAAATTCAGAGATGTTACCGTTTATACTCGTGATGATTCCATTTTTAAAATGAAACATTATCATGCTAGCTTCAACTTTATAGCCTTTGAAATACTGTTGATAGTTGGTATGCGTGATTCCTAATTCATCTGTTCTTTCAGAAACTTGCTGAAATGTATGGTTTTCTGATAACCCAAACCAAGTCTGTATTTGGGTCACAGCATTTTCTTTTGACAATTTTTCCTTTTCAAGATTAACTGAAAAAGAACCATTTATCGTTGGAATTTTTTGATTTGGTTTTTGAGTATTTTCTGTTGAATTGTTACCTTTTGGTGCAATAATATTGTTTTTAACATTTACGCTTTTACTTTGGAATGGATTCACAAAATTTGGAACTGATTGTTGTTTCTGTTGGCCGAATGTAATTGAGGCTATAAATAACGATCCAATTAATCCGATGTTAAGTAAGGGTCTATTTTCCATTATAAATTTATTTAGTGGTTGATATTAGATTATTATAAAGTTCAAGTACTTTTTTGTCAACGGTAGTCGAGCCAACAGCCCAAACAATTCTGTTTGTTTTTTCTTTAGTCTTGATTTCAATGAATAAGTACATATTTGCTGGTTCATTAAAATTTATGTCTTTTAATTCCTTAGCTTGGTTGAATAGTTCTTGAGTCTTTTTAGAGTCAACTTTTTTATTGTCTGTTTTTGTTTCTAGAAATTTAGAGTCAGCAATGAGCTTGAAGGTTTTTTCCTGACCTGTAAATCCTCCTCCATTACCGAAATTAATTTCTTCAATTTCTGGTGTAACTTGTATTTTGCTTGTTGCGCAAGAGTATAGTATCGCAAATAATAGCAGAATGAATAATTTCATAGTAGTTTTTTTTGTACAAAAGATACGATAATATTTAAAAAACCAAGTCTTCAATCACTTTGCTTATTGTCGTTTCATGGTATATATAGTAATTTATGAAAACTAATTAATATCCTTCTGCAGTCACAACATCTAATGACCAATGGTCAATATCAGACCACCATCCAGATATCTTATAGGTAAAATCAGCAGCGCCATTAGGATTGATAAAATCCATTACTATAAATGATTCCTTGCCTAATATCAAATCTGTTTTTGAATAAAATTTTGCAACTAGTTTAATGTTTTTAAATCCAGCAATTGCTGCATTATTTGTTACTGTTCCTTTTATAATGGTATTTGCTGCTAGATTAACCCTGTATGTTCCGCTAGCTGACAAATAATTACTGGGGTTAGAAACTTCTTTAGCAAATAAATTTTGTCTAATTTCTTCCTCTGTTAATTGTCTTTTTTTTGGGATAAAACTTTGTTCACGAGGTGAATCTTCTTTTGTAATGATTGGTGAGTTAACTTTTTGATTTGGATTATAATTAATTGTCGGCTCTTTTTCAACATAAGTTGAATTTTCATCAGGTTGTTTATCTTTATTGTCTGAATTTGAGGTAAAGTAAGCAAGTGAACCAATTATAAGAATTACGATGGATATAATTGCAATTAATTTGTTTTTATCAAAAAATTCTTGTTTTGAAAGAGGTGAAGACTTTTCGGTTGCTGAATCTGCAGGAGTTGATGAGGCACTTGCTTCTTTCTTTTGGCTAAAAGGGGGCGGAGTGGATTTTACAAAAATTGACTTTAATTCCTCAATTTCACCCACTTCAATCCAATCAGCATAACCATCTGCCCATGCCATTGTTTTTTCAGTGATTTGAAATTTTCTAAGTTCATTTAAAGAATATGGCCCTTGCTGCTGCTCATTAATTATGATGTAGTATTTTGCTTCGATCATTTTACAATGGTAATATCAATAAATTCGTTTTCATCTCCGTTTGTTTGGAAAACATTATCGAAATAAGAGCCAATGTGTTTTTTCCAAAATATTATTTTTTCTGATTTTATATCAACGGTTGTTTTTGGTAACTGAATTTTGACAGTTCCATTTGTCGTGTTTTGACTCAAAATCCAATAAAATCCTGTTCTCAAAGTTGGTCCTTCCATCAATTCTTCAGATACACCTTTTTCCATTTGTCCAATAGATCCATTATTTGGGGCTTTTGTTAAATCATTGATCCCACTAAATACAATTTGGTTACCTATCAAATCAAAACAATAAACTCTCATATTAGCAACCATAAACGCAAATACAATTTGTCCTTCCGTTAATTTTGATTTGCTAATCCATCCAAGATCAAAATTCTCCTGATAATATAAATATTCCTTACCGCCTTCAGAAGAATTACGTGTTACAAAAGGACCCTCTTCTGTATATTCAAGATTAGTACCATATGAATATAACTCATCTTCGCTAGAAGGTTGATATCTTGCATATGAAATTTCTTCCGGTGTCTGAAATTGTGCATATTTCGCATTGTTATTAACCAAATAGAACCCTGGAATAAACTCATTTTGAGCAAGAAACGAGAAGTTTACGGCACAAATAATAATAAAAATCAAATATTTTATTTTCATAATTTCTAGATTTAAATTTCCTCAAATCTAAAAACATAAAACACACCAAATCAATTAATTTAGCTTTCGGCGCTATCGCTGATTTATCGTTTAAATCCTTTATTATTCGTTGATAGGCAAAAGAATTGTTGCTTTAAAAAATCCATTTTCTATAGTTGATTTTATAGAAGCGTTTGCATCATACAATGCCAATCGCTTTTGAATAATTTCAGTTGATTTGGATTGAAAAGAGTGGTTTTTGGTTATGTCCAAATTAATTTCATTTTTGATTTCAATTCGAAGCATATTTTCTTCTTGCACAATAGAAAAGTAAATTTGCATTGCACCCAAATCGCTCCTTAAACCGTAAATGATGGCATTTTCAATCAAGGGTTGAATCAACAATGGTGGAATCATTATTTCATCGTCGCAATTTATATTTTGCTCAACATGAATGCTGTCCTGAAAACGCTGATTTTCTATGGATATATACAAAGTAAGAAATTCTAATTCTTCTTCAATAGTGATTGATTTTAAGCTAGAAAAATCAAGTACTTTGCGAATTAGCACGCTGAACTGATTCAAAAACAGCAATGCTTTCTCTTGATCTATATTCAAGATGAATTTTTGGACTGAATTTAATGCATTAAACACAAAATGTGGATTCATTTGTGATTGCAACGCTTCCATTTGCAATTCATTGAATCTGTTTTTGATAGTCAAACGTTCGATTTCTTTCTTCTTTGATTGCGTCACAAAATATCTTGTCGAGAAGATTAATAAAGCAGAAAATAAAAGTAGGTAGATTGAAATTGCGACAATACTTAAATACCAAGGCGCTGGATTTTTGATGGTATATTTTTGTGTCCAAGAAATATTACCCGATCTTTTGTCCATGACCTTAAACTCAATTTCCGTATCTCCGTAATCTAAATTTTGCAAATAGATTTTCCCACTCTGATCTATTTCAATCCAATCATTTTGATTGATGCGATAATATCCTTTTAGAACTTCCGTATTTAACTCGTTGAATGATAAAAACTGTAAGGTAAGAGATTGGTTTTTTGCACAAAACTGATTTGAAGTATTAAATATAGGGTCTTTCGTTTTCGTAAATTGATTGGTGATATTAAACACGATTTTTTTGTCAATTTCGTTTTGAAGTTTTGCTAATTCAAGTCGGATAATTGATTTTGGAGAATAAACAGCAAGGTTGTCTCCATTCAAATTTACACGATGAAAAATATCTACACCATTTTGGTATTCATTGTAACTTTTCAGTGTCTTTCCATTCCAAATAAAAATTCTTTTGGCAGTGATAAAAACGAGGTATTTGTCGTTTCCTTTGAGGTCAATTATAGACTCATAATAAAACTGCGATTTTTTAATGGTTTTTACCAAGCTAAAATTTTGTTTACTATCATAAAATAGTAGTTCGCCGTTCACAGTTGAAATAACTAAATACTTGTTTTGAAAAAAAGTACATCTGTATATATCAGAATTTAAGCCTTTCAGTTTAATTGGGTGCAAGGCCTTTTGATTGTAAGAAAAAACACCTTGATTTTCTGTGACAATGATTGTTTTCTGACCAAACCTTTCAATTCCTGATAAGTGTTTTAACACAAACTTATCTTGGCGAAAGCAGTCAAAGATTACTTCTTGCTTCGGTGTGTTTTTTAGAGCAATTAAACTTAGTCTATATTGATCAAAAACTAATTCTCCCTCTTTTGTAAAATTGATATTTGATGCTGGTATTGGAATAAAATCTTTTAAAATAAATTGTTTATTTATGATAAAAAAGCCTATTTTACTTAGTACCACCCACTTGTCATTGACAAATTTTAAATCATCTAATTGAAAGCCATTGAATGTTGCTTCTGTCCAATGATTCACTTTTGTGTTAATGATTGAATTTATTGGTTTTGCTTGTTGCTTATTTGCGAAATTTCTTAGTTCAGTGATAGAAATTTGCTTTCGAACTGAATTGCTTGCATCGTGGAAAAAAAGCCCTCCTTCAGTTAATGCTACAATTCCATCTTTTGTTGGATAGCTTGAAATGATGGGTTTTTCAGATTGTTCTTTTTTTACATTCAGAAATTTAGAATATAAAGCTGCATTTACAATATAAACGCCAAAACCTGTCCCAAAATAAATCTCATTATTTTCTTGGTCATAAAATAATTCTTGTCCTGGGATATTGTCTGGTAAAATCAATTCCTCATCAAATTTTGAATTAAGTTTTATCAGCCCGTGTATTCCATAATTGATATTGTAGGAACCTCCAAAAATGTTGTTTTTCTTGTCGGAAACAAAAATTGCTGGCCTCCTTGAAGAAATTGTTTTTAAAGGTTTTTGATTTTGTTTTCCAAGAAATTTTTTTGCGTTATACAATTTCGCTTCTGGATCAAAAGTGAGAATTAAGTTGTTGTTTACACAAGTAGACCCATATAGAAAATCACCTTTGTAAATGTTTTTAAAAGTAACATTACTTTCATGTAAAGTTATTTCATTAATTCCACGTAGAACACTTGTTGCATAGACCTTGCTATTGTGCGTGAAAAAATCGACAGTCCAATACGACATCATTGTATCGGACTTTATTTTGTTTGCTAAAGGTTTAAATTTCCCTTCGGGAGAAACCACGGTTATCCCATCATTTTGTGCTAAATAAATATGATTTTCATGTTCGAAAAATGCCAGAACGGAGCCGTTATTTTTTGCTTTTTGTTCGTTGGAATAAGAAGTGACCTTACCATCTTTTATTTTAACCAAAAACTGTTTGATGCCAAAACTAACCCACAAGGATCCGTCTGAACTTGCAAAAACTGACAAAACGCCTTCGTCTGGTAAACCTCGAAATTGTTGAATTTTGCCATTACTAATGTAGCACAATCCTTTTTCTGTTCCAATCCAAATTACACCATTTTTGTCTTTGGTAATCCCAGTGATTGTAGATGATGGCAAACCATCTTTAGTTGAAATATATCTGTACGAGTAATTCTGTGTATAAGCTGTGTTACAAAGAATCAATAACACCAGATTGAATGATGCGTAAAAAATCTTCTGCCTTACGTTTTGAAACTGTGAGGCAAATGTTATTTTGCAGGTAGACAAGATTTCCATCAATTCGCTTGTATTTTTTGATACTATTCAAATTTACCAAATGAGATTTATGTATTCTATAAAAAAGTTCTTTCGGCAAAATTTCTTCGTACGTTTTTAAAGTTTTAGGTGTTTGAAATGTTTCGCCGTCTAAAGTAAAAATTTTAGTGTAATTTCCATCACCTTCTAAATAGTTAATTCGAGAAAAAGGAATAAATGTATATTCATCTCCCTTTAAAACAGCTAATTTATTAAATTTCAAATCAAGGTTGTGATTTTTTATCTCATGATAAATTGCTTGTAAATTACTAGAGTTTACCTTAAATTTTAAGGAGTCAATTGCTTTATTTACTGCCAATATTAAATCTGGAAAGTGAATCGGTTTAACTAAATAATCTATTGCATTTAACTTTAGTGCTTGAATTGCATGCTTCTCAAATGCTGTTGTAAAAATCACGGAATGTCTATCAGGGCTAAGAAATTTAAATAGCTCAAAACCAGAGCGTCCTTCTCCAAGCTGAATATCTAAGAAAATGAGTTGAATGTCATCTCTCTTAAATAGTAATTCAACCGCATTTTCAATTGTAAAACAAACGCCAACGACTTCGATTTTGTCTTTGGTATATATTGATAGTAAGTCCGTAAGCACCTCTTGCGCTGTTGGTTCGTCTTCTACTATTATTGCTTTAAGCATGAAAATTAAAAAGTACAAAGTTATTTGAAAAAAACAATTATCACATCAAACTTATTAAGCGACATGATTTCTTATTTAACGAATTAAAATAGCCATATTCGGGAAAATCTTGAGTTTTTTCATTTCTTATAATTTTTAAACAAAGAAAGAAATAATTTAAATTCGCAAAATGCCAATTTGTAAACGCACGATTTCTTGAAATTAACGCTATCAATAGGCTAATTAAATCACTTTTATTTAAACTATTCTTGGCTAAAACCGATTTATTCTGTACTTAGAATCCAAGAATCTATAAAAAGTGTAATAATTAAAAATTATAGTAAGACTTTAAGCTTTTAATAGTAAGAAAGGCAACACATCTCGAATACTAAAAAATACAATTGCTAAAATTTCAAAACCTTGTTTTTTTCTTCTTCAACGCACTTTTCAAAGATTGGTAATCCAACCAATAAATCACTTTGATCGAAATGCTATTCAATGCACCATTTTCAAAGGTTGAATTCAAATTTCGCATGTAGCTTTCCTGCACGCGTTTGTCGTTGGTGAAAATCGAATTTTTCCAAACCACATTGATTTCACTTCCTGGCTTGAAAACCCAACGGTAAACCATGTCTATCGTAAACGCATTGAAATTGGTGTTGTATGCTGATTCTCCGTTGACATCCAATCCGGTGAAAGTATTTCTCGTCAAACTTCCATCGTCTTGTAAATCATAGAAATAATTGTATTTCACGTTGGATCTGTAATGTCTCAATCGGAAAGTAAATCCCATTCTTTTGGTAAAAGTGTAGCGTAAATTAATCGTGTTGGTCACATTGGTTCTGTCTCGATTTCCAAAAAGAATTGCATTCGTCGTTTCTGCGGGAATACCGAAAGGCACTGCAAAACCTTGACTTCCTGTATTTAAAGTGTGTTCCAATTCATACACCAAGAAAATTTGATTGCTGATTCTCCAACGCGGCGAAATTCCATAGCCATATTCTTGCCAATTTTCGCTGTCAATCGAAGTCCAGAAAGCGTTGACATCTAGCGCAAATTTTTTCTGGTAATTGGTCGAAATCCAAGCGTTGTAATTGACTGATTTCGGTCGCGTGAAAAATTTACCCCACACCCGAGGTTCGAAATAATCGTAATTGGGCGTGACATTCGCATCTACATTGAATCCCATGGCATGAAATTTTTTGGTATTCACAAAGCCGCTGAGAGAAACTGCTGTCGATACGTAAACATCTGGCTTATAGAGCCGATTATATGAAACATTCAAGTTGGTTGTCATTCGATTGAGGCGCCAAAAAGGCTTGAAAATTCTATAACTAAACAACTGATTGAACACGCGACTGTTGTTGTTCATCAAAAATCCCAAGTCGTTTGGGTCATACGTATCTGATTCTTCGTAGTAATTGGATGAAAACGTGAAATTTCCCGTTTGTTTTCCCAAATTAATTCCACCCGTATGGCCAAATTGCTTTTTATTAGTGTAATATTTCCCCGAAACCGCGCCAAAAGCGCTCGCAAAATAGCGATTGTCCTTGGTGTTAAATTTACTGTCAAATCCTGTAACATTGGCGTCATAAAATGAACCTGAACGAGTTACATTCGTGTTGGTCAAAGTGATACTGCTGTTGTTCTTTAAGTTTTGATCTAACACCAACACATTGTAATTGGTGAGTGGTGAAACCAATATTTCACGCGTCGAGCTATCTGTCAAATTAAAAGCTTTGGCTGTTTGAGGCGCTGTAATTCCATTGAAAATGCCAATGCCAAGTCCTTTTTTGGTGCGACCAGAAATTTTGGAAGCGTTGTATAATTGAGAAGATTGAGGCACTTCGCTCAAGATTTCATTCTCGTTCAATAAAGTCGTCAAAACGCTATTGGGCGCTTGAATTCCGATTCTTCGGCTGTAAAACAATCCCGATTTGTTGAACAATTCAGTTCCTTCGGTAAAAAATTGTCTGTTTTCGTTGAATTGAATTTCAAACGGACTCAAATTTAGTACTTGGTTGTCAAAAACTACTTGACCAAAATCGGGCACTAAAGTCATGTCCAATGTAAAAGCTTCGTTCAATCCCAATTTGATGTCCATTCCGCCATTAAATTGTTGCGAAACATTTCTGACATTCGGTTCATTGAACGGATAATGACTCACATAACCAGAAAGATAGGGGATCAAAGCCAATCTCAAAGGTGGTGCAATTCCTTCCACGCCTTTCAGTTGGCCACATTGCGCCATGTAGTTTTCGAAATCAGGTTTCACAGGGTTCCAAGAAGAAACTTCGCGGTTTCGGCTGATGTAGCGCTCAAAGTTTACGCCCCAATTTTGCACGGCGGTTTTCGGAAAACGAATCGCGGAATAGGGTATTCTGATTTCCAATTGCCAACCATTTTCTGTGTGAATCACTTCACTGTGCCAAACCATGTTCAACTCAGGACTTTCCTCGCCTTGGTAAATTTTCGCATCGTATTGCACACCCATGCTGCTGACACCAAAAACGAAGCCATTTTGATCGTCGTTGTAAGTGTCGATGAATAGTTTGAAATTGTCAATATTCGCATGAAAATCATCGCGCAAAGAAAGAATTTTGGAAGCCAAATGAGGTTCATCGATGCAAGCAACAGCAATGTATAAAGCATTGTCGTCGTAACTCAAACGCACTTCTGTTTTTTGTGAAGGCGCACTTCCTGGAGCTGGAGTGATTTGAGAAAAATCAGTTGCCAAAACATTTGTTTTCCAGGTGTTTTCGGTAAATTTTCCATCAATTTGAATGCGCTCGTTCGTCTTGGAAATCGATATTTCTTTTTGAGAAAACGCAAAATCAGCGGTGGAAAAAATTCCTAAACCAATCCATATAAATCGAATTACAGCAAGTATGAAGTGGAATTTTTTCAAGTGATGTTTCAAAAAGTCAGCGGTGCAAAAGTAGTAAAAAAAGAACTGTTACGCTTTAAGATATTAAGATTTTCGGAGTCGTTGCCTCGCAACTTTAAGACGTTAATTTCAGTTGGGGGGCAATGCATTGCGCCCCAACTGAAATTAATATCTCTCAAATAGACCCGCTTTTTTATATTATTAGAAAGTTGGAATTCGAACAATCCAATCATCCAACCTCCATCCGTTACCTTTTTCAATCTTCGACATTATATGCTAAACAAGTCATTAAATTCTCCTTATTATGAAAACATTTTTTCTTTTATTTTGGGTGAGTGTTGCAGCAACATTTTCCTCTTTCGCCACAGAAATTCGCACAGCGACTGAAATTGTCGGACAAGTTGAAATTCAACGTCCGCGCTATTTGTTAAAGACGAGCTCTTTGAAAGCGGAGGTTTTTAATATGCCTTTTGGCGAAAGTTATTTGATTTCGGAAAAAGACAAACTGTTTTTGAAAACAGCCGATGTGCGACAAATTGATTTGGTTTTCACCGATTATCCCAAAGGGCAAGATTTGAAAAAATTAAATTTGAATCGCATCAAAGAGGTTGAAAGTTGGCGTAAATCTTTGGTTTCGGATTACGAAATCACTTGGAAAATCATTCGCCAAACGGATTGCAAAAATGAAGCGGAAGCTAAAACGATGTTTCACGGCATTGTGATTCACTACAAAGGACCGCAAACCGAGGAAGACCGCCTGATGGAAATTGCAGTTACGAGCAAGTATTTACCACTGGAAGAAGACATCAAAGATCCAATCAAATTGAGAAAAAGTTTGCCTGACTCAACGATTTTCAAGGTTTTTGAGCGCAACAAAAATTGGAAAAACATGGCAGTTGTGGCCGATATGACAGGCTCTATGGCGCCTTATACCGCGCAATTGGTTTTGTGGTTTAAGTTGAAAGTGAACGATCACCGCATCCAAGATTTGATTTTCTTCAACGATGGCGATTCAACTCCCAACAGCAAAAAAGTGATTGGAAGTACAGGCGGCATTTACCACGACAAAGGCAACAATTACAAACAAGTACGTGAATTGGCCATGAAAACCATCCGTGCAGGTTGCGGAGGCGACGCGCCCGAAAACGATTGCGAAGCATTGTTATACGCCTATAAAGTGGCACCCAAAGCGTCAGAATACATCCTCATCGCCGACAATTTAGCGCCCATCAAAGACATCGTCTTATTAGAAAAATTGAATAAACCCGTGCGCATCATTTTGTGTGGCACCAGCTACGGAATCAGTGCCGAATACCTCAACCTCGCCCGCAAAACAGGCGGCTCTGTACACACGATGGAAGCCGATTTGGAAAATTTAATCAAGAAAAACGAAGGCGAAAAATTCACTTTCATGAATCAAAAATATCGCATTGAGAAAGGGGTGGTTGTGAAGGAATATGCGAAGTGAATGAAGTTTTTATGATAGTATTTTCACAAATATCCCAACAACTTTTAAACTAATAGTTTCTTCATCTCGAAGAATAATTGAATCATAAGGAAGAGTTGATTTAGGTAATAAAGTAATTTCTTCATGTTTCCAGCCGTCTTCAGAAGTAGTTTTCTTACTGCTGTATTCTTTTATTGTATAATTTGAGCCTAAATCTTCATCAGTGTAATCTGTCATTTCTACCAATGTAATTAAACCATTGCGCGAACCGCCATCATATTTTTCAAAGAGGCAAATCGAATTATTTGGAATAATTTTATTCATTGACTCTCCAACAATTTTGCATGCGAAATAATTTTCCTTAGAACTTAGAGTTTTTCCTAAATCCAAATACTTGATTTCGTTGTTTTTTTGATTCATTGCAAATGAACCAGCAGCCACTTTTAGGTCATAGAAAGGAATTGTAAATTCATTTGGTTCATTTAATAACTGCAATTGAATTGTATTTTTTACTTCATCTTTAATATTTAAAAAGTTAGACAAATACTTTCTTAAGTTGTCATTGCAAGCATAAATAAAAACCCCTTTTACTCCTCTTAATAAAATTGTTTTATAGATGTTTAAAATATAATCTTTTAAGATATTTTCATCTGAAATCGTGTTTTTACCAGCTTTGTCTTTGTATCGACTTTTGTTAATAGTAAGCTGATTCTTTTCAAAATCATAGTCAAGCTCTGGTCCAATGATAACGCCAACATAATTTAAATCATAGCCTTGAGTAGTATGAATACAGCCGACCTCATTTATTGAATTTTTAGAATTTACCCAATCAATTGCAACGCTATTCCATCTTAATTTTGCATCACCGATTTCGATATCGTATGCATCTTTGTTTTTATTTGAAAGCCATTCCCAAGCATAACCCGCAACGATTCTCGAAAGGCCATCGCTTGTCTCTTTTTTATGAATTTCATCAATCATATTTTGAATGTCATTGAATAAAAAACACTCATAATCAACAGATTGAAATTTATCTATTTGTTTCGTATTATCTGATAAAATTTCATGAATAAATTGAACGTAATCGTTTCCTCCTCGACTTCTAAATTGCGTTTTTAACGTTTCAATTCTAGTAGAGGTGTCGGCTTCTAGTTCAATAAATCTCTTTCTCAAGACATCGGAAGGTTTAATTGATTGGTGGCGATCATAAAATAGTAAAGTTTTTTTTGATTGAATTAACAGCCAATCTAATTCCGACGCTGACATTTTATCTAAACCAAATAGATTACAAGTATCATCAAAAGGCTTAAAATATGGACCAAGATTTACTCGTCTACGTAATCTATGTCCTTCATCAACAATAACCAAATCATATTTTTGTTTGGCCAATTCTGATGGACCGATGACCATTTTTGGCGATAATCCTTGAATATTTTTGAAAACTTTAGAAATCGTTTTTCTAAATGACGCCATTGGAATTACCAAAGCCATATTTATCTCGCCATAGTGGTCTTTTACTTTTTTTAGAAGTTTAAATAACTCATCGTCATCTTCTTCAAAATCAGAAAAATTAAAATTTTCAAGGTTTGTTTTTAATAATTTGAAAAGGAAAATTGCTAAGATAGATTTACCCGTTCCTGCTCCACCTTGTATTAAACTTACTTTTGCATTTTCGTCTAAAAGGCAATTTAGAATAAGTTTTAAACTGTTTATTTGTTCCTTAGAAAGCGACTTGTAAGGGGAATATTTAAATAAATCAGAATTATCAATATGTTCTAAAGAATGTCTTGCAATTCCCATTGATTTTAATTCATCCCAAATATTTTTGAAAAGTTCCCAATAGATTTCTTTTTGCTGAAAGTAGTGATGATTTGCAATGCCTAGATTTCCGTTTTGCAAATTATATTGGCCATCTGCGGCTATATATCGAATTAAATTTGCTTCTAAATCTAGAGTTGCTGATTTATTGAAGTAGTCACTTAAAATTAAATTAACTGATGATAGATTTTTCTTTTTTTCAGTTTTCGAATGGGCTTTCATTCGGTTCAAAACATCGGTTGTTTCTCCGACATAAGCATCCTTTGAAGTTTCATCATTGAGGAAATATACCAAAGGCCAAGATAGATAATCTCTGTGATTGACAATGATTTGTTGTTCTAAATCAACATCAAAATTATAATGATTTATGGAGAAATTTTTCATTTATAATTCATCATATTTAGTAGAAATTCCTTTTGCTTTTTCAACTGGATATTTCTCACCATTCTTCTTTATTTTTTCGAGAACAATTTCTTCAATATTGAGATCATATTTGTCGGCTAGTAGCAGGGCATAGGAAAAAATATCAGCTAATTCCTCTTTCACTTTTTCAATGTTAGCGTCTTTTGAGTCTTTCCAAAGAAAAGTTTCCAATAGCTCACCAGATTCTATGTTTAATGCAATCGCTAAGTCTTTTGGATTGTGAAATTGACCCCAATCTCTTTCATCTCTAAATTTTTTCAACTCTTGACAGACAAATCCAAGTTGTGGTGTAGCAATTTTATCTCGTTCGATAGTTAAAACAAATTGCTCTTGGTAACCATGCGGAGAAATTGATACCGGTTTACGATCATAGATGTTGAATTCATCAAAACTTTCAGCGTCAGCGGAATCATATCCATTCGACTCGAGAAAGTCATTTATGTCGATAAGCGCCTCAGAAATCGAGTTTTTCATGTCAAAAATCTTGCAAAAGCAATCTTTGTGATGTAAAAAACCGCTGTATAATTTGGCTCCGGCATTCGTATTTGGAAAAAATTCTCTGAGCATACTATTTAGGTTTGTGCATGGTTAATGCTAATTTATATTCGTTTTCATAGGGCAATTGCAGTTTTGAAAGCATTTCTGGAATTGCCAATGCCCAACTGACATAATAGTATGCTAAAATTTGATAACCCGAAAATGTCTTGCCCTTGATTGAACTGATTCTATAATTACTTTCGTCAGGGTTATAACCTTGAGTTCCTTGCAAAGCGATTTCAAAACCGATTTTCTTAATTTCTTCGGTTGTCATTTCTTCAAAAAACTTTAATGCATCAGCCATAAACATGACAACAGCCATATTTACACCAATTGTCTCTTGACTTGAAATAAATTTGTCCATTTCTTTTTTCTTGAAATCAACGTCATCTTCAAGTCCTAAAGGATCGTCTTCAATGCTTTTAAGTATTGAATCAGCAAAGTCATCTTTGCTTCTGTATTTTAATTCGTCAACTAATTCAAAATTTTGATTTAATCCTAAATCATTCGACCAATTTTGGACAAGTTCATATTCTTCACCAGGTTTTCTATCTTTTCGGTATTCTTTAAATTCATCAAAGAAATCAGATGCTATTTTAATTTCTGAATTTGAAGCTTTGTATTCGCTTAAAAAATCTATTCCAAATAACTCTTTGATTTGAAGTGAATTTACAAGATTTAGAATTTTACTTGACGACAAGATTGATTTTGGTGAAATTTCAACAGCTTGTTTGTCAGTTACAGCGTTTAAACCGTCTTGATTTAACTTTAAAAGGGATAAAAACTGAAAAGGATTTAATTGAGGAAATTCATGATTTAAGAAATCTTCTATAAATAAATCAATTGGTGCATTAAAAACTTGACTGTTTATTCCTTCAAATAAGCCAGTTGAAAAGTTTTCAATCGCTTCAGGTTTAATTCCTCGTTTTTCTAAATTCAACAGAGTTTCTCGAATTGATTTCCTGAACTGTTTTTTGTTGTCTTGAGTCGAAATAAACAGCTTATTCGTTTCTGATTTTCTTGCTTGAAGAATTAAATCTAAATGCACAAGTTCATGCATAATCAAATGTTCAACAGCGGGAAATTCGTCATTATAAAAAACTACATGATTTACTCGGTTGTAGTTTTCTGCCAACTCTAATTTAGCAGCAGTTGGAATAGCATTGTTTATTTGAACATCTACTTTTCTATCACCATCCAGCTCTAATTTAGCTTTGTAGTTTGAAATTATTTCCTGACCAATATTTGAAACCGATATTTCTCTTGCTATTTCGATGCTTTTTGAAATTCCCTTTTGATATATTTCGTCATTTTTTGCAGAACATTTTATTGCTCTTATCGATGCTTGAAAAGCATTCAATAGTTCCCCTTGGTTTTGATATAAGTAGCTTAACGCTAAATGTGTATTCGGGTAATTTGAGTTTATTTTTAAAACTTGGTCAAAATAAAGTTTTGCTTCTTCTACTTTACCAGTTTGCATTAGATTTGCACCAATATTATTTATAGTAATATGGTCTTCTGGATTTACAATTAAGGCTTGATCGTAGTATTTTAATGCAGTAGAAATATCATTTTTATATTTGGAAAAAATATTTCCCATCATCAGCAATGCCCATGAATTTTTAGGATTCCATTTGAGCGCATCAATTAATGAGTCAATAGCTTCATCTTGCTTTCCTTCTTCTGAAAAAATTTGACCTAAGATCCTATGATACTCTGAATTGGAAGGATTTGATTTTACGAGATTGAAAAGAATTTTTTTCGCCTCCCCAAATTCACCTTTTTCGCAGAAATTTACAGCTTGAATAAATTGGTTTTGTTGTGAGATTATTTTTTCAAAATCGAGTTCAATAGTTACCCAATTATTTTCAATCTTAATGGTTGGAGTTACCGAATTGTAAGTGTAGTATTCTGTTAACTTATTTATAATCAACGAATTACCCCCCCCCCTTGATTTCAGGGAAAATTAGGAATAGGAATTCATCAATCTTGTGTTTAATAATCATTTATATCTTATTTGTCAGAAAGTGCAAACAAATATAACGAAAAGAATATTAGCTGTTTTAGTTAGCTTTTGAAAGCGAGTAATTTTCAAGGTTTAAATACAATTCGTTGTGAATTATCCTCAATCAAAAATTAAAATACACAAATCCTACATACGCATCAATTTTCTCCTTAAACTTCAATTCATCATCCTTATTCAAAATCGTGCGCATCACAATTGGGTGGCTTGGTTGGTAAATGACTTTGACAACCGAGCCAATGCGCAGGCGGCTGAATTCTTCGGCGTTGACATTATCGAAACCAGTGATTTTTTCGCCTGAAATTGTTTTGAAAGTGAATTCGATGCTGTAGCTGTTTTCCGTTCCTCTTTTGAGTGATTTTCTCGTGGTGTGTGTACCGTTGGTTATGGATGCAAGACAAACCACACCTTCTTTTTGAAGTAGATTATCTGTTCTGAAGTAGGTGAAACCACCAATCACGCCAATGTATGAGATGCCCAGAAATGCCAACATGAATTTTTTGAATTTGGTCATTTTCGGCTCTTTGTTTCGCTTTTCTGCATAGAAAATAATGCTGAAGCTATCTGCTTGTTTGAAAGCCAAATAGGTGAGGTAAGTAACCAAAATTCCGCCCAGCACGTAATAGAAACCTTTCAAATGAAAGATGATGACAAGCGGCATCACAAAAGTGAGCAAAAGCAAGGTTCCAATGGCGGTTCCAAACCAGATGAAAAAATTTTTGGCCATGAAGATAATTTTGAGCTAAAAGTAGGAAAATTGCCTTTATACGCAATCCATTTTGTCGGCGACAAAGTAATTAGCAATTATTCTAGTTTTTTAGAAGGATATAATTAGGGCGGTGCATAAATTAATAGTTGTAGACTTTTGGCCTTGGAAGAAAGGGTTTTAAAGGTGCACTGAAAATGTAGACTTTTGGAGGAAGCTACGCAGTGAAAACGGAGTAGATCACCGACAAAATCACGTTTTCAGAAGCTTTTAAAATAAAGCGCATGAAGCAAAAATTTAATAGCGTGAATAGATTTGCGCTTTAACTTGATGACTCAGCCTTGATTTTTGGGTTCGTTTTGATCAAGCAAAAGGAACAAAAGAAATTTGTCGGTCGGAAATTCCTCACCCAAACCCCAATCTTTTTCCGTACCTTAGTACTACAAACAAAATGCATTATTCTATGGAAGAAAATTCACCCATCGAAGATTTGAACGAAAATCTGAAAGCATATCTCTCAACGCGCTATGATCTAGCGGTTTTGAAAACTACCGACAAGGTTTCTGCCATTGGTTCGATGACCAGTTTGGCGGTTGTTTTGGGCGTTTTTATCACGCTTTTTTTGCTTTTTTTGAGCGTTTCGCTTGGTTTTTTCCTTTCAGATTGGCTAGGAAGTTACCCTTTGGGCTTTCTAACACTCTCAGGATGCTACTTTTTGCTATTTTTAACAGTATTGATTTTTCGAAAGTCATTGATTATAAATCCTGTGCGCAACCGCTTAATTCGTTCAATATTAGCTGACCAATAATTGAAAATTATGGAAAATCAAACTCCTTCAGTCAGCAATTATTTGGCTTTGAAGCAACAAATTGCCGTATTAGAATCTCAAAAAGAAGCACAAGAAGTGGTGTTGAAAGCCAATTTTCAAGCTGTATATCAATCCATTCAACCGGCGAATTTACTAAAGAACGCTTTGCTGCGCGTACGTGAAGAAAACGAAGTGGCTGGCACGATGGCTGGCGATGCTGGAATCGACTTTGTAGTTGGGAAAATCTTCAAGAAAGACGCATCCGGTGGCGAAGCACTAAAATCATTGATTTTGAGCGAAATTTTGCACGTCTTGTACCACAAATACCACGACAGAATCCATGAATTCATTGGCAAAATGACCGAGAAACTGATTGATTTTGTGAATCCAGAAAAGAACGAAGAAGAAAAAGAGATGTGAATTTTCACTTTTACACGCTAGAAAGCTTCCGCTGCTTGCCTTAAGATTTTCTTGTTCTTTCTTTTTTCTTGATAAGAAAGAAAGAACCAAAGAAAAAATCAAGGCTACGCAATCAAAGCTAAAAAATTTAAATTTCTTACTAAACAAAAGTCAATACCTCATATCGTTACATTAAAATAATCACAGAACGTTGTATAATGCCGATATAGTTTGAAAACAGTACTATTTAGAGGACTGTATTGAAAACATAATCGGTGTAAACTCGCATCAAAGTCCGATTTAGTTTTAAAGTTCATCTATGCTCAAACAGTACTTTTGTTTGACCGTCAAAAATTCCAATTTTTCTTAACGCTTTTATTGCTGAGGCCGGAAAAAGTCGTAAAACTTGGGATTTTCTTGATGTTTGTTGAAAACGTTTTATTGAGGTTTAGTTTAGATATTAGATTATCAGCCAATTAGAAAAATGCAGTCTAATGTCTGATGTCTTCTGTCTAATGTCTTTTGTAATTATTCGTTAAAAAGCGTCTTAAACGGATCAAAACGATTCAAATTATCCACTTCTTTCATTCCGCCGTTTTCAACCCTGAAAACACGTCCTGGAAATTTTTCGACCATCGACATGTCGTGCGTCGCCATGATGACAGACGATTTTTCTTCCTTCGCCACAGTAATCAACAAGCGCATGATTTCTTCTGAGGTTTCTGGATCCAGGTTTCCTGTTGGTTCGTCGGCCAAAATCAATTCTGGTTTGTTGACCAAAGCGCGGGCAATCGCTACACGTTGTTGTTCTCCGCCAGATAAAGTGTGCGGCATCAAATTTGCCTTACTCTCAATGCCAACCATTTTCAAAACGCCTGTCGCACGTTGTTCAATTTGTTGCTTGTCTTTCCAACCAGTGGATTGCATCACGAAGTACAAATTTTTGATTACCGATCGGTCCATCAACAACTGAAAATCTTGGAAAATAATCCCAATTTTTCGGCGCAACATCGGAATGTCTTTGCGTTTGAGCGTCAGTAAATCAAATCCTGCAACATCGCCTTTTCCATCCGTGAGTGGCAATTCGCCAAACAAAGTTTTAAGCAAACTACTTTTTCCGCTTCCCGTTTTACCGATCAAGTAAATGATTTCATTGGCTTGCAACTCAAAATTGATGTTGTTCAAGACCAACTCTTTTTGTTGATAGATTTTGGCGTCTTTTAATCGAATTACTTGTCCCACGGGTGAAAGATTTAGTGTAAAGTTGCAGATTTATTCCCCATCGCACGGCAGAATTTCAAAATAATTTGAACACAGCCGCGTTTAAAACTTTTAGGCATGCTCTCCAAAACACAGCCTCAAGTCGTTTAATTTTATCCTTTTTAAAAAATATAGAACTTTATGAACCGTTTCTTGGTCATATTATCGATGTTGGCTACCCTGAATTTGGGCGCACAAACTTCTGAAAAATACAACAGTGAATACGCTGCTTTTTTCCGTGGAGAAGAATTATTCGAAAAAGAACAATACAGCGCAGCAAGAAAAGAGTTTCGTGGATTTATTGATCAATTTGCGCAAAAAAACGATCCTTTTTACTTGAAAGCACTTTATTATGAGGGAGTTTCAGCCTTGGAATTGTTTAACAACGACGGCGTGAAATTGCTAGAAGATTTCAATAAAAATTTCCCAGAAAGCATCTACCGCACCAAAATTTACTACAAATTAGGAAGGTATTATTACCAGAAAAAAGACTTCAAGGAAGCCATCGCTTGGTTCAATAAACTGCATGCTTTAGACTTGGAAGCCGACGACAAAGACGAATTTTTCTTCAAATTAGGATATGCTAATTTCCAAGAAAATAATTTTCCAGCTGCACGCGCTGCTTTTTATGAGGTGAGAAACAGCACTTCGCAATATGGCGCGCCTTCTTTGTACTATTATTCACACATCGCTTACAACGAAAAATCCTACCAAACAGCCTTGGAAGGTTTTGAAAAATTGTTGGGCGATAAACGTTTTAGAGAGGTCGTTCCTTATTACATCACGCAAATTTATTACTTGCAAGGTCGATATGAAGATGTTGCCAAATTCGCACCAGCGTTGGTTGACAGTGTGAAATCTACAAGCATGAGCAGCATGAATCACTTGATTGGTGACGCTTTCTACCGCGTAGGAAAATACGACGAAGCGGTAATGTATTTGGAAAAATACAATTCAAAAGCAAACACAACCCGAGACGAAGATTATGAATTGGGTTACGCTTACTACCGAAGTTCCAATTTCGACAAAGCGATTCAATTGTTTGACCGCGTTTCGAGAGTGAAAGATACTTTGGGACAAATTGCATTTTACCACATCGGCGAATGTTACCTCAAGAAAGGAAACAATGCTTACGCTCGCACGGCTTTTGAAGAAGCTGCGGTGATGGATGTGGATGCGAAAATCCAAGAAGATGCTTTGTACAATTATGCGATTTTGTCATACAAACTAGATGTCAATCCTTACGACGAAGCGGTGGAAGCTTTGGGATTGTATCTCAAAAAATATCCAAATTCAGACCGAAAAAATGAAGTGTATCAATATTTGGTAAATGTTTACACTTCAACCAACAATTACGAAGCGGCGCTGAAATCCTTGGATAAATTGGCAACTAAAGACATTCGATTGAAAACGGCTTATCAAATTGTAGCGTTCAATCACGGCGTGGAATTGTTTCAGAAAGCATCTTATGTGAAAGCGATTGATGCTTTTGAATTGGTTGACAAATATCCAATCGACGCGGAAATTGCTGCCAAAGCAAAATTCTGGATTGCGGACGCATACTACCAAATGAAAAACGACGCAAAAGCGATTCAAGGATACAAATCTTTCCTTTCTCTTCCTGGAAACGTTTCCTCGAGTTTGCGCGCTGATGCATACTACAATTTGGGTTACGCTTATTTGAATACAGCCAAAAAGGACAAAACTTTGCAAAACCCGCAATTGGAAGACGCTTTCAAAAATTACCTTTCACAAGGAAATTTGAAAAATAAATCCAAGAAAGCGGATGCTTACATGCGTTTGGCGGATTATTACTACATCACCAAGAAAAATGAATTGGCGATCAAAAACTACAAAGAAGTCTATGAATTGAAAGCCGGAAATGAAGATCAAGCATTGTATTTCATGTCGTTGACTTACGGATTAACTGAAAAAGGGTTGGAAGATAAAATCAAAAACTTGCAAGACATCGTCAACAATTATCCGCGTTCGCAGTACATCATGGCTTCAATTTATGAAATTGGAATGAGTTTTAGAGCGAAAGAGCAAGATGAAAAAGCATTGCCTTACTTCCAACAATTGGTGACAGATTATCCAACGTATATTTTGGTGCGCGAGGCGAAAATCAACATTGCAGACATTTATTTCAAGAAAAAAGAATACGCCAAATCAGAAGATTTATACAAGAAAATTTTGGCTGAATATGGCACCGACCGTGAAACTTGCATCGACGGTGTGAAAGGTTTGAGCGACATTTACAAAGCGCAAAAACAATTGGATAGAATCGAAGAATTGAAAGTGTATAATTGCTCCGATGAGGTTGTGGACGATTTGGAAGACAGTTACTACAGCGCTGCGTTTGAACCATACGAAGACAGTTCATTTACAGAAGCAATTCCAGATTTGGAAAAATATTTGTCTAAATATCCAGGCGGAAAATACGAAGTTGAAATTCAAGCTTATTTGGCAAACGCTTATTTCAGAACAGGAAACGAAGTCAAAGCATTGGAAATGTACCGGGCTTTGTTGGAAAAACCGAACACTGAATTTACAGAATTGGCAGCGATTCGCGTTTCGAAAAACTTGTACAACAGCGGCGATTACGAAACAGCGATGTTCTATTACGCCAAATTGGAAAAAGTAACTTCACGACCAAGCACTTTGCACAATACGCAAATTGGTTTGATGCGTTGTAATTTCTTCCTCGAAAATTGGTTGAGTGCTTCCGAATATTCCAAAAAAGTACTTGCGAACACTTTGACAGCATCGACTATTAAATTGGAAGCAGAATACGTGAAAGGAATTTCCTTCTATCAGTTAGAAAATTATGCGGAAGCGAAACCATCGTTGGAATGGGTAGTCAAAAACACGACGACTGTGATGGCGCCAGAATCGAAGTTTTATTTGGCTGAAATGTACTACAAGCAAAAAGACCACGTAAAAGCAGAAACTGAAATTCGCGCATTGCTAAAAATGAAACCAGCGTATGATTTCTGGATTGCCAAAGCTTTGATTTTACAATCCAAAGTGTTGATTGCCAAACAAGATTTGTTTCAAGCAGAACATACTTTGCAATCGGTGATTGATAATTACACCATTCAAGACGATGGCATTTTGCTAGAAGCGAACCAACTTTGGGACGAATTGATGCAAATGAAAACTACGCCAAAAGTGGTGGAAGAAAAGAAATCGACAGAAATCGAAATTAACGAAAAAGGAAATTAATCATGTTCAAATATTTCATTTTACTCGCATTTAGTGTCATTGGTTTGACCAGTTTTGCCCAAATCAAGCAAGACGAAGAAAGCGTTGTGGTAAAAGCCAACCGTTCTATTCCAGAAGCATACAGAATGTTGGAGTCACCAAAAATTATCGACACTGTAATTCCGCAATCGGAAGTAGAATATCCGCTGCTTTCGCTGAAATATGAAACCAAAATCATTTTGGATACCATCGAACCAGCAACAGTGAAATTGGTTGATAAATTGCCACAATTGTATAGTTCTTACGTCAAAGTGGGAATTGGATCTACTTTCATGCCTTTGGGAGAAATTTATTACAACAATACGCGTTCACGCAAATATGTGTACGGAGGCCATTTGAAACATTTGAGTTCATTCGGCAACATCAAAGGCTACGCACCAGCGCAATACGACCGCACAAGTTTGAATATTTTTGGTGGCATCAACGAGAAAAATTACACTGCGCGAGGCGAATTTATCAACAACAACAGAGGTTTGCACCAATATGGTTTCAAGAATGAAAAAGCAGACCGCGACAGTATTCAAAACCGTTTCAATGAAATTGGCGCACAATTTTCTTTCGCTTCACACAAAAAAGACAGCGCTAATTTGAACTACAAAGTTGGCTTGGCTTATTTCAATTTTCAAGACAAAAAATCCAAAATCGACAGTTTGGCGAATTGGAGAGGAAGAGAAAATTATTTTGCAGCGACAAGTTCATTTTGGTACCAAATGGGCAAAGAAGTTTTTGCAGCAGATTTAAACATTCGTTACAACGGCTACAAATACGGCGAAAAAGATGCAGGTTTGAATTCTTTGGACACAGGAATAATCAAAAACAACACGATTGTGAACTTGAAACCAAGCATCACAACGTATGCGATGAACAATAAATTGAAAGCCCAAATCGGCATCGACATCACGATTGACGCACAAGAAAAAGCGAAGTTTTACATTTATCCAGTGGCGGAAGTAAAGTATTCAATGTTTGACGACATTTTAATTCCTTACGCAGGAATCAAGGGCGGATTGAAACAAAATACTTTCAAAAGTTTGAGTTTAGAAAACGAATTCATTCTTTCCAATGTGCAATTGCAAAACGAAAGCAACACGCTCAACGCCTTCATTGGTTTTAAAGGAACGTTGACCAAAAGAATTGCTTTCAACGCCAGTGCGAGCTTCTCAAACCACAAAAACAAAGCTTTGTTTGTGACTGATACGGTTTACGCCAAAGGAAGAAATCAATTCAGGGTGATTTATGATACGATGAACATCGCCACCATTGAGGGATCGATTTCTTACCAAATGTCTGAAAAATTGAAAATTGATGGAGTTGCGAAGTTCTTTTCATACAACGCCAAAAACAATTCATTTGCTTGGAATTTACCTCAATTTCAATTGATTGCACGAGGAAGCTACAATTTGTTTGACAAATTTCTCATCAATTTGGACATGAATTACGAAGGCGGAAGAAAAGCCTTGGTGTACGAAAAAGGCACCAACGTGACTTTGGAAGACGGACAATTTGCCCAAAAATTGGGATTCATCGCAGACGTAAATTTGGGTGTAGAATACCGTTACAACAAACGCATTTCAGCATTTCTACAATTCAACAATTTAGCCGCACAGAGATACCAACGTTGGTACAACTACCAAGTGCAAGGTTTCCAAGTGATGGGTGGCGTGACGTTTAGGTTTTAGGGAATTAGATTCTATTTGTGAAACGAAAAATTGGAATTGGACTAATAATCATTTTAAACTCTTTGTTTATTTATGTCCTTATTTTTTTCGCAATTTTTGGTTTCGGGATAATTGTTGCCTCATTTGGAATTGATAGAGGAAGCGAAGTTGTTAACGTGACTACCTATCAAATACTAGAAAAGCTTCTCTTTTTTTCAATCATTGTTCTATTGTTGAACTATTTTTTGCTGAGGAAAATGATTGTAAATAAACGACCATTTTTCACCAGTTTGGCGATTACTACTTTTGGAATAATCGTTTTTATTCCTTTTTTAATCTATGCACGTAGTAATTTTTTAGATCATCAAATCCGTGTCACCTATCTTTCAGATTATCTTGATAAAAAGACAATTAAAGACGTTTACATTATTCAAAAAGAGGACACTTTACATGTTGAAAAGAAAGATCAATTTTTGAATGAAATTGGTTATGCTAATTACCAACAAGGTGTTTGGAAATTTCAAAAGAAGGTAAAGTTGCTAATAAAACATATTGATGGAAGCACTGAAATCATTTTCACAAACGGACAGTTGTTTGGCGAGTATAAAGGAAAGTATTTCCGAACGGATAAAAACGTGATTAGTCGTTTTGCAGAAAATGATTTAAAGTAAAAAAACTTTAACGAATAAAAAAAGCTTGCAAAAATTCAATTTCTGCAAGCTTTCTAATTTTATATCAATCGCGCTTAAAACTCTGCGTTTCCTGGTGTTCTTGGGAAAGGAATCACGTCGCGGATGTTGCTCATTCCCGTAACGAACATCACCATGCGCTCAAATCCTAAACCGAAACCTGCGTGAGGCACCGTTCCGAATTTGCGCGTTTCTAAATACCACCACAAATCTTCCTCGTGAATTCCAAAATCAGCGCATTTCTTTTTCAAAACATCCAAACGTTCTTCACGTTGTGAACCACCCACCATTTCTCCAATGCCTGGAAACAAAATGTCCATCGCGGCAACTGTTTCTTTTCCAGCTTCGCAACCTTCGTTTGCACGCATGTAAAAAGCCTTGAAAGAAGCAGGATAATCAGTGATAATCACAGGGCGTTTGAATTCTTTTTCAACCAAATAGCGCTCATGTTCTGATTGCAAATCTGTTCCCCAAGTAACGTCGTATTTGAATTTTTTCTTTTTGAAAGGCGTTGAATTCATCAACACTTCAATCGCTTCTGTATAAGTAATGCGTTTGAAATCGTTGGTTGTTACAAATTCAAGGCGCTCCAATAAAGTCAATTCATTGCGCTCATTGGCAGGTTTTGAAGCTTGCTCAGTGATTTCTCTTTCGTTCAAGAATTTCAAATCATCCGCGCAATTTTCCATCACATATTTGCAAATGTATTTCAGCATTTCCTCCGCCAAATCCATGTTGTCGTGGATGTCGTTGAACGCTACTTCAGGTTCGATCATCCAAAACTCCGCCAAGTGGCGAGAAGTATTGGAGTTTTCTGCGCGGAACGTTGGTCCGAAAGTATAAACTTGACCCAAAGCCAAGGCAGCCAATTCGGCTTCCAATTGACCAGAAACCGTCAAGTTTACAGATTTGCTGAAAAAATCTTCAGAAAAATCAACTTTTCCGTCTTCTGTTTTTGGTAAATTTTCTAAATCTAAGTTGGTTACATGAAACATTTCACCAGCACCTTCAGCATCTGAACCTGTAATAATTGGCGTATGTAAATAGTAAAAACCTTTGTTGTTGAAGAATTGATGAATCGCAAACGACACCGAGTGACGCACTCTGAAAACTGCTCCAAACAAGTTTGTTCTGAAACGCAAATGCGCTTGCTCACGCAAAAATTCCAAGCTGTGTTTTTTCGGTTGCATCACCGTTTTTTGAATATCGTCAGGATTCGCTTCACCGATAATTTCGATTTCAGTTACTTGCAATTCAATCGATTGTCCAGCACCTTGAGAAGCCACAATTTCACCAGTCAAACCAATGGCTGCACCCGTTGTGATTTTTTTCAAAATTGCTTCGTCGTATTTTTCAAAATCAACTACCGCCTGCAAATTATTGATTGTCGAACCGTCATTCAATTGAATAAAACGATTACTGCGGAATGCGCGAACCCATCCTTTCACAACCAACACTTGTCCGACTTCAGCCTGACTCAAAACTTCTGCAATTTTTACTCTCTTCATTTTTATTAAAATATAGGTTACAAAAATAAATAAATAAGTTGAAGAATCACTTGAAAAAGGGGAGGATTAGCAATACAAAATGCGGTTTTTGAAATAAATATGCAAGAATTTTAAAAAATCTTTCCCGTAGGGAAAAAGTATAAAATGATTAAAATTTCAACAAAAATTACCGTAAAAGTGTTGTGGATTAAAAATTAGTTTATACATTTGATTAAAATTTCGTCAAAACAATGTTTAAAATATTATCAAGATGACAACATTAAAAGTAAATGACAAAGCACCGAATTTTGCTGGTTTAGATCAGCAAGGAAAAACGATTCAAACAGCAGATTTTGCAGGAAAGAAATACGCTGTTTATTTTTATCCTAAAGACAACACACCAGGTTGCACCGTGCAAGCATGTAATTTGAGAGATAATTACGACGCATTGGCAGAAGCCGGAATTTCTATTATTGGTGTGAGCATGGATTCAGAAGTTTCTCACCAAAAATTCATTTCGAAATTTGATTTGCCTTTTCCTTTAATTGCGGATACAGACAAAAAAGTAATTGAAGCTTTTCAAGTTTGGGGTCCAAAAAAATTCATGGGCAAGGAATATGACGGAATTCACCGCACCACTTTTGTGATGGATGAAAACAACGTGATTCAAGGCATTTTTTCAAAACCTAAAACCAAAGATCACGCAAGTGAAATTTTAGAAATTTTTCAATAAATAATATTTTTTTTCGAGAACGTAAATAGATTACGTATAACCACCCCCAACTTTGCATCATAATTAAACCCGACAATGTTTGTGCTAGAGGATAAACGATAATCGAAAGCAAACTTTGTCAAATAACAAATAAAAAATAAACGATATGGCAGTTAAAGAAGTAAATGCAGACAAATTAAAAGCGCTTCAACTTACAATGGAGAAGTTGGACAAAACTTACGGTAAAGGAACTGTAATGAAATTAGGTGATGCACCGATTGAAGAAATGGAAGTGATTTCTTCAGGTTCAGTAACCCTAGATTTAGCGCTAGGTGTAAATGGTTATCCAAAAGGAAGAATCATTGAAATATACGGACCAGAATCATCTGGAAAAACGACCTTGGCAATTCACGCGATTGCTGAGTGTCAAAAAGCCGGAGGAATTGCCGCTTTCATTGATGCTGAGCATGCTTTTGACCAATTTTACGCACAAAAATTGGGTGTAAATGTCAACGAATTGTTGATTTCACAACCAGACAATGGAGAGCAAGCATTAGAAATTGCTGACAATTTGATCCGTTCAGGAGCGATTGATTTAATTGTGATTGACTCTGTAGCAGCTTTGACGCCAAAAGCAGAAATCGAAGGCGAAATGGGTGATTCTCAAATGGGATTGCAAGCAAGATTAATGTCGAAAGCATTGAGAAAATTGACAGGTTCGATTTCAAAAGCAAAATGTACATGTATTTTCATCAACCAATTGCGTGAAAAAATCGGTGTAATGTTCGGGAATCCAGAAACAACGACTGGAGGAAACGCATTGAAATTCTACGCATCAGTGAGAATTGATATCAGAAGAGCCGCACAAATCAAAGATGGAGAAGAAGTTATTGGTAACCACATCAAAGTGAAAGTGGTAAAAAATAAAGTTGCGCCACCGTTCCGCAAAGCAGAATTCGACATCATGTATGGAGAAGGAATTTCAAAAGTGGGTGAAATCATCGATTTAGGCGTTGAATTCAATATTTTGAAGAAAAGCGGATCTTGGTTCTCATACGGAGAAACGAGACTTGGACAAGGGCGTGATGCTGTGAAAAGTTTAATTGGCGACAATCCAGAATTGATGGAAGAGTTGGAAGCCAAAATCAAAGACGTTCTTGGAGCGAATCCTACATTAATTGAGGAGGTAATCCAGGACTAACTGCATATCGTTTAAGACAGCGCTTCGAAAGGGGCGCTGTTTTTTTGTGATTTTTTTTGAAAAGAAAACAGATTAAATGCAAAGAATAAACCCTGTTTGGTTTTGATTTGCAATGATAGGATGAATTTGTTTTGCCCATGCTGGGGCAATAAAACGAAAAAAACATATTTTTTTCTATTCATGTTTAGCCTCTCTGAGGCTTCGAAGTAGTTGACAATTGGAGATCATTCGTTAGCCCTAGCAGGGCTAAACAAATTTAAAAAAAAACCTGCAAGATTTTATCCTTGCCCCAGCGGGGCAAAACAGCACTCCAAAAACAGCAACTTTTTTCATAACCTGTAAACCAAAAATCAATAACAACTAATTATGGCCGATACTTACACTCAAATTTATTATCACGTTGTTTTCGCAGTAAGAAACCGAAAATATATGATTACAAAAGACATAAAAGAAGATTTGTATAAATACATGTCAGGGATAATAAACAATCAAAAGCAAAAATTGATAATTATAAATGGTATGCCTGATCATGTTCACATTTTGCTGCAATGTAAGCCTGACATGAATCTTTCCAACACCGTGAAAGAAATCAAAGAGCATTCAACAAAATACTTGAATAATGAAAAAATGTTGGGAGGGAAATTTTACTGGCAAGCAGGATTTGGAGCGTTTTCGGTTTCTAAAAGAGATGTAGATATGATTATAAATTATATTAAAAATCAAGAAGAACACCATCAAAAGAACTCCTTCAAAAATGAATATGTGCAATTTTTAAGGGATAATGAGATTGAATTTAAAGACGAATATCTATTTGATTTTGACATGAAATAATTGTGATGAATTTGTTTTGCCCACGCTGGGGCAATAAAACGAAAAAAACATTTTTTTTTCTAGGGGTGTTTAGCCTCTCTGAGGCTAGTTGTTCTGCAAAAAATTTTAATGTTCGAATAGAAACTTCTCTATAAGCATAGCAAGACTAAGCAATTTTAAAAAGTGCCAAAAAGATCCATCTTTGCATAAAACCTTTTAACAGCCTGGCAGGGCTGAACAAATTTAAAAAGATACAAGCAAGATGACATCTTTGCCCCAGCGCGGGCAATACAAATCGAAAAATCTTAAAAAACAAATTTTTGTTTATTGTTTAGCCACCCTGAGGCTTCGAAGTGTTTGAAAATCGGATATCAATCGTTAGCCCTAGCAGGGCTAAACAATTTTAAAATCACAAACAATCCACACCTTCTCCTTGCCCCAGAGGGGCAAAACATACTTCTTACGTCAGTTCTTCAGTGGTTTATGCCTCCAAGAATTTCTTCAACCCTTCCACAATCACAATTTCATTCACGTCTATCCCCTTCAATTCAGATAAATAGTACGATGCCCAATCAACAACGTTGATAAAGTATATCGAGCGCTCAACGGTTGAATTACCTTTGGCGTTTAAGGTGTAAACAAAATCAGTTCTCGTTTTTAGGTAATCTTCAGTAAACTGCATGCGTTTCACATTTTGCGGATGTTCGTCGTTTGTTTCTAAAAACAAAGCACCAAAACGATTGTCTCCTCCGCCCCAAGCGACCAATTCGTTGTGGTTCATTTCTGGTAAAATATGTTGCCAACAAAGCAATTTTCCATTTTCATTGAATTGTTGTTTGGCACGAATCGCGACCGCTTCATAAGCACTTGTTGCATATATCGCGATTACTTTGTCTTTCAAAAACTCCGCTAGTTTTTTAGCTTCTTCTTGAATTTCTTGTTCTTCAGCAACAATTAATCTGCGACCCATTTCGACCGATTCAAGCACATTTCCGTGAATGAATTCTAATTGAAAAAACAAGTTTAATATTTGAATCAATGAAAAAGCAACTGCTGCACGTGGTTGATTTCCGCTTGGAACGATTGCGCAGTCAAAACCATTTTCTTTACAAAAAGCGGCCAATTTTCCACCTGAGCAAACGCCCACAATTTGCGCGCCTCGCGCATGCGCTTTTTGAATTGTCTCCAAAGATTCCTCTGTATTTCCAGAATAAGAAGAACCAATGACTAAAGAATTTTCATTCACAAATTGTGGCAAATAATAATCTTGCAAGAATATTACCGGAATTTTCAATTCATCTTGCGTCCACTGCACTGCTAATTTAGCACCAATTCCCGAACCTCCCATGCCACAAACTACTATGTTGTGTATTGCATTTGCAGGTTTTTGGTATTTCATTTCGGAAGCGATTTGAAAAGCTTCAGTAATATTTGCTGGAAATTGAGCGATAAGCTTATGCATGTTGTTGTTAATTTTTCCGCAAAGTTAAGGAATAATGAATGAAATAAATGGAATCACCCTATTTTGAAAATCTTTGCGGATACAATTTTGTTTACCTTTGTCCCACAAATCAAAGACAATGAAATCAAGAAAAGCGTCAGAAACATTAGCCATCACCACAAGAATTGTTTTACCGAACGACACCAATACTTTAGGAAATTTATTTGGCGGTCAATTGCTCGCCTGGATGGATGTAATTGCGAGCGTATCAGCACACAGACATTCTCGTCGCGTCGTTGTTACAGCTTCAGTAAACAATGTTTCATTTCGTGAGCCTATAACACACTCTTCTATTGTGACTTTGGAAGCGAAAGTTTCTCGAGCGTTCAGTTCTTCGATGGAAGTTTTTGTGGATGTTTTCGTAGAAGATCCAGTAACAGGAAAAACCAGAAAATCAAACGAAGCGATTTATACATTTGTGGCTGTTGATCAAAACGGTGGTCCGATTCAAGTGCCAGAACTGGTTCCTGAAACGGAGGAGGAAAAAGCACGATTTGACGGTGCTATGCGAAGAAAAGAATTGAGTTTGATTTTGGCTGGAAAAATGAAGCCAAGCGACGCCAAAGAATTGCGAGCTTTGTTTAATGAGGAGTAAGTTCTAGACTGAATTTTACATTCACATCATCAGCAATTGCTTGTGCGTTTTGTAAATTCATGCAATTGAAATGCTTTTTTGGACATGATTTAAATCCAATTTTGGAACAAGGACGGCATTTCAAATCATTCACTTCGTGTATGGAAAATCCGTTTTCATTTTGCGGATAATACGGATACATTCCCAACGCAGGGACGGTATTTCCCCAAACGCTCACAATTGGAATTTGAAAAGCGGATGCTATGTGCATCAAACCGGTATCATGCGTCAACAGAACAGCAGCTTGTTTTACAATACTCGCAGATTGGCGCAATGAAAACTCCCCACAAGTATTTACAATCTGCTGATTTGGAAGTGCTTTGATAATATCATTTGCTGTTTCTTTATCCATCGGTCCACCAGCTAAAACCAATGGAAATTGAATTTGCTTCACCACTTCAATCATTTTAGAAATCGGCATTCTTTTGGTGGCAAATTGAGCGCCAATCGCAAAGGCTACAAATTTTTTGCTTTCAACGCCAAGTGTTGCAACGTCAATTTCGTCTTCAGATTGAAAAAAGAAATCGCAAGGAAGATTGTCGTTTACAACCTGTAGTTTTTCGACCGCTTTGAAATACCTTTCGACAACGTGAACATTCGTTTTCATCGGTTTTTTGAAGTTCACTAGCAACCATTTTTCAATGTGCAATTTCGGGAAACTAGCATGTGGAACGCCCAGTTTGCGAATCAAACTTTTGGTTCTAATGTTGTTATGCAAATCGACTAGAAAATCAAATTTTTCGGCCTTTAATTGAGGAATCAGTTCATCGATTGATTTTTCAATGGCCCAAGTCTTATGGATGAATGGGTTGGTTTCAACGATGCTTTCGAAAGATTTTTTGGTAATGAAATGAATTTCAGCATTTGGTATTTGTTGGTGTATGCATCTGACGACTGGAGAAGTCAATACAATGTCTCCAATTGAACTAAAACGCACCACCAAAATCTTCATGAATTCAAAGGTAATAGAATATTTGAAACAAAAAAAGGTGTGTATCAAATGACACACACCTTTCAAAAAATGATTGAGAAATTATTCTTTAATCAATTTCAATACTTCAGTTCCTTTGTCGTGATTTACAGTAACAAAGTATAAACCGTTGTTTAATCCTTCCAAATTCATTTCTAAAGAAGCACCATTAAACATGTTGTAAGTTTTAACGATTTTTCCTTCAGCATTTGTCAAAGTAATGTTGTTTTGACCAGTCAAACCTTCGATAACCGCTTTGTTTTTAGTTGGGTTAGGGAATAATTTAAACATTGAATTTGTATTTTCTCCGATTCCTGCAGAACAAGTAGAAACAACAATTTTGTAATAATCAATTGTGAAAGTTTGAGCAGTACCAATACCACCAACATAAGCACTAACATTGAAAACCAAGTTGTAAGTTCCAGCTGTTGTAGGAGTTCCTGTGATTATAGCACAACCTGTAGTTCCACCTAAGAAAGTACATTGATTTCCATTACAAGCGAAAGTTAACCCTGGAGGTAAACCAGTTACATTATCCAACACGATACTGTCCATTGCTAAAGTTGTACATGGAAGTGGTGCTGGTAGAACTTGCGCACAAGTATCAACTGGAACAACGTTAGTAACTAACTGAGTGTAAGCTTGTCCAACACATGCTGGCAAAAAGTTCGTTGCACTATCAGGATAGATTCCTGCTTGAGTGTATTGATTGTCTGGAGTACATTGAGCATTCAAATTCAAAGCTCCGAAAAATGCTACTGAAGCGAAAAGTAATAGTTTTTTCATAGTTATTCATTTATGATTTATAAGGTAAAAGTAAAACAAAAAATAGATATGTGAATACTAAGCAGGTATTTTTTTGATTTTCTATCTTGTACTAGAATTATAATCAAGCTAATTTATATCTTTTTCCTGGTAGAGATTTTATCAATCCGATGAACTCAAGATTTAGAAGTAATCCACTCATTGTTCCAGCAGAAACGCCAATTTTCAGGGTTAAAAAATCAATACTTGCAGTTTCCTTTTCTTGCAGAAATGTGACTATTTCCTTTTCCTCTTCATTCAAATCTTCCAAAAATAAATTCTTTTGCATTGGGACAGGATTTTTAACATTTTGCCAATCCATAATTCTAAAAAAATCTTTGCTTTCAGTGATTAAATGAGCTCGATCTTGTTGAATGAGAAAATTACAACCTTTGGAGTATTCTTTAAATATATCGCCTGGATAAGCAAAAACATCGCGGTTGTAATCGTTTGCAAGTTCAGCGGTTATTAGCGAGCCACCTTTAGCGCCACTTTCAATCACAATAGTTGCATCGCACATTCCAGCTACAATTCTATTTCTCATTGGAAAGTTCATTCTGTCTGGATCAGTTCCTGGGAGAAATTCAGTTAAAACACCTCCATTCTTTTGCATTTGTAAAGCAGTATTTTTATGAATTGCAGGATACATTCTATCTAGGCCATGACCTAAAACGCCGATTGTTTCAACTCCATGTTTCAAACAAAGTTGGTGTACATAAATATCAATTCCGTAAGCTAAACCGCTCACAACGACGATATTTTTCCCTACAAAGGAGGCTATTAATTCCTCGCAAATTGCTTTTCCATAATCAGATGCATTTCTAGTTCCAACTATTGCAACGGTTTTGGATGAATTAAAGTTCATTGCACCTTTTCCAAAAAGAATTAGCGGTGCATCATCACACTGATTTAATCGTTGTGGAAAATCAGGAGATTGATAAAAAAAACTTTTGATTGAATTTTTAACAAAATATTCAACAAAAGGTTCTGCCATTTTTAAAGCTTCTTCTCTGTTGATTTGAGACAAAGTCGCCTGTCCTAAACCTTGAATTTTCAATAAATTATGGATTTTTTCTTCAAAAAATGATTCGACACTATCCACTTGAGAAAGAATGTTTCTGATTCTTTTTTTTCCAACTTTATTCAATAAAGTGAGTGCAATTTGTTGTTGTAAATCGGTATAATTCAAAATATTTGGTATTTTCGGCATACTAAAGTTAAGCAAAAAACCCTATGAAACAAATTTTACTATTCATTTTTCTTCCTGTATTTTGCTATGGACAGGACATCAAAGGAAAAGTAGTCGATAATTCGAACAATCAAGGTTTACCTGGAGCTAAATTGCAAACTTCCGAAGG
Source organism: Flavobacteriia bacterium (assembly GCA_947450325.1). Lineage (GTDB taxonomy): Bacteria > Bacteroidota > Bacteroidia > Flavobacteriales_D > Crocinitomicaceae > JAQVCM01. The sequence goes on along the minus strand of CANFUT010000012.1, from coordinate 67,579 downwards.
AAAAAAAGCCACTTCAAATCCAGACGGAACCTTTACAATAGCATTTAGCCAGCTCCCTTTTCAATTGGTTGTTTCAGCAGAAACATTTGCCAACGATACCTTAAATATAACAACCGCAGATTTTTTGACTTTAAAAATGAGTCCTGAGGTTGTTGAAATAAGCACGCTGGTAGTTACGGCATCTCGAAGAGGACAAAGCATTGAGGAAGTTCCTATTTCAATGGAAGTTTTGAAACCAACTTTAATTGACAATAAAGCAATATCCGATTTGGAGCAAGCAGTAGATCAAAGTCCTGGTGTTTATGCGATGGATGGACAAATCAGTATTCGAGGAGGAAGTGGATATTCTTACGGAGCAGGAAGTCGTGTTTTGTTGCTTTGGAATGATGTTCCAATTCTTTCAGGAGATGCAGGAGACGCGAAATGGAATGCAGCTCCCATGGAACTTTCTTCAAGAATTGAGGTAATTAAAGGTGCATCATCGGTATTGTATGGTAGTGGTGCATTGAATGGAATTATCGCTGTAACTGAAAGAGACCCACCTAAAAAAGCTGAATTGAAAGTAAAAGTACAATCAGGAATATATGACGATGCGAAAAGAGCAAGTTTAAATTGGCGTTCAAAAAATCCAACTTTTCAATTGGCCGAAGTTTCTTACGGAAAAATGTATCGTAAATTTGGATACAACATTTCAATGACAGGGTTCACGAATAAAGGATATCGTGATGGTGAATCAGAATCAAGAGGAAGAGTAAGTGGATCATTCTTATACAAGCCTGAAAAAGTGAAAGGATTGAAAATGGGAATTGGATATTCTGTTCACTATCAAAAAGTTGGTTCTTTTATCGTTTGGGAAAGTGATTCATTGGCATATACACCTCAAGGAGGAAGTGATATCAATGTACCAGGATCTTCATTGTCAATCACTAAAGGAACAAGAATAAACATTGACCCTTATTTGAAATACATTACAATAAGAGGTAACAAGCACAATTTGAGAACTAGAATGTATCGTGTAGCAAATGAAAGTTTCACAAATTCTGGACAAAACTCTGTGGCTACAAATTATTATGCTGATTACAATTATCAAAAAACTTGGAAAAAAACATGGTTCTTAACAGCTGGAGCAACTGCTTTTACATCTGTAGTAAATTCAGCTTTGTACGGCGATCACAAGTCAAATAACTATTCTGGATATGTTCAATTAGAAAAGAAATACAAGAAATTAGATTTCACAGCAGGTTTCCGTTTTGAATATTTTGATCAAGATGGCAAAAAAGGAGATTCAGATTATTATTTCGGAAAAACCAGAAGTTCAAAAATTCCCGTTTTTCCAATTTTAAGAACAGCTGTTCATTATGAATTATTTAAATACACGCATTTAAGAGCGTCTTTTGGTCAAGGGGTGCGTTATCCTGCAATTGCTGAAAGATATACGCAAACATCGGTTGGAAGTTTAAATGTTTTCCCTAATCCAAACTTGCAAAGAGAAACGGGATGGGCTGTAGAACTTGGGATTAAACAAGGTGTGAAAATTGGCGAAAATTGGAAAGGTTTGTTAGACGTTGCTGGTTTTATCAATCAGTACGACAACATGATGGAATTTACTTTTGGAATTTATAATCCTGCAAATATTCAAATCAGCTTGAATCCGAATGATCCAGGATATTTAAATAAATGGATTGGATTTAGAGCATCAAATGCTGAAAAGGCTAGAATTAGTGGAATTGAAGGATCTTTCAGTAGTGAAGGTAAAATAGGAAATGTAGAATTGAGATCTTTGATCGGTTATACTTACATGAATCCTATAAGTATGAACAATGACAAATATTACCGAGCAACTTTTTCTGATACTTCTGGCAATATGTTAAAATACCGTTTCAAACATTTAGCAAAAGCAGATGTTGAGGCAGTTTACAAAGGATTTAGCCTTGGTTTTTCAGCTAGATACAATAGCTTCATGAAGAACATCGACAGGGTATTTGAAAACGAAGTTGTGCCAGGAACTGGAATTTACATTCTGCCAGGATTGAAAAAATACAGACAAGAACACAACGGTGGAAATTTGGTTTTTGATGCCAGAATTGGATATGAAATCAATGAAAACTACCGTTTAGGTTTTGTAGTAAATAACTTTCTAAACACAGAATACATGGGTCGCCCAGGAGATATCCAAGCGCCAAGAAATTTCATTTTGCAAATTCAAGCGAAAATCTAATTTCATTTGATTAAATATTTAAAACTGTCAATTTCTCAATGAAGTTGGCAGTTTTTTTATGTCAATTAATTTCTAATTTAGCAGAGAAATCAAAAACAACAGCAAATTGAAAGTTTTAGGCATTATACCAGCAAGATACGGGTCATCTCGATTTCCAGGCAAACCATTGATAGATTTGAAAGGAAAAACAATGATTCAACGCGTTTATGAAGGCGCTAAAAAATCAACGATGCTTTCAGATGTGATTGTAGCAACTGATGATCAAAGAATTGTTAATGCTGTCCATGCTTTTGGTGGAAAAGTGATGTTGACCAAAGATTCGCATCCAAGCGGGACAGATCGATGTGGAGAAATTGCCTCAAATTTTAACGACATTGATGTGGTAATTAACATCCAAGGCGACGAACCGTTGGTTGATTTCAGACAATTAGACATTTTGATCGAAGCATTCAAAGATTCCAATGTTCAAATTGCGACTCTAGGAATTAAAGACATTGATATGGAAGCAATTTTGAATCCGAATCGAATAAAGGTGGTTGTCAATCATGAAAACGAAGCGTTGTATTTTTCAAGAAGTCCAATCCCTAATTTTGCCAATTCAAAAGAAAATCCGTTGACTCAATATCCATATTTGCGTCACATTGGTTTGTACGCTTATAGAGCAGAAACTTTAAAAAGGATCATACAGTTAGCACCAACAGCATTAGAACAAATTGAATCCCTAGAGCAATTGCGCTGGATGTATTATGGATTTTCGATTAAAGTTGTTGAAACTAGCATAGAAACGCCCAACATTGATGTTCCTGAAGATGTTGAAAAAGTATTAGATGCCATCTCAGAATAGTATCAAAATTTGGTTTTCACGAATATTTTTCATTGTATTTAAAATTTAAAATCAATGAAAAGGTATAAATATTCAAAAATAATCAGCCAATGTTCATTTTCATGATCCCAATCCAAACATGAAACTATATTTGTAATAGAAATAAGGAGATAAAAATCAGGTTATTATTTTGTCTTGGTTTCGTAAAGTAAAGAATGTGACGCAACTGCATTGGAGAGGCAGTTTTCATTTTCTAGTTTGATTTAAGAGTATAATAGTTCTTTTGTCACATGATTTACTCGAAACCGTGAACATGTTCAAAGATCAAATTGATAACCTGATTTTTTTAAATTTAAAACTACAGTTTAATAATAACAAATTGGGCTTTCTGAACAGAAGGCCCTTTTTGATTTTATATATCAAAATTCTCCAAAATCGTGAATTTTATAAAAAAATTAAAAAAAAAGCAGGAATAGTGCTATTTTTATTAGTTCAATTCGTGTTTTCATTTATTTTTGCCAAACTAAATAGCAAACAATGGAAAGCAACGAATTTCAATTAGTAGAAAAAGAAAAGGTTCACACCTTTCATTTCCCTCAGGAAGACATCTTAACAAGTGAATCTGCTCAAAAAGAAAGACGTGCTTCAGTAGATCGCGCTATTTCTTTGGGAAATTTAGAACACCAAAAAGTTAGAATTTATTTTGCAGACGATCAAGGTAAAAAACGAGTTGATACTACCATTTGGGCTGTTACAGATTCAGCAATAGTTTTGAAACAAAATACAGTATTACCAATTCACAGAATACTTAAATTAGAAATATAAAAGGTTGTTATGACAAAAAAACGTGCCATTGTAAGTTATGATAAACTCACAATCGATCAAAAAAAGCAGTTATTAGTTGCTTTTCCAGATGGATTTTCAGAAGGAATGACTCAAATCAAGACACCAACAGGAGAAACTTTAGATGCCTTGCTTTGGGAAACCGAAGAAATCATTTATTTGGTTAAACTAAACAAACCAGTAGGAAAACCAGTAAAAGCTCCAATTGATGATGATGATGACGATGAGGAGGATTTTGAAGATGACATTCCAGATGATGTTAAAGAAGAGGAAACCGAAGATGATGATGTGGATGATGACTACGATGTAGCAGATGAAACTGAAGAAGAAGGGGAGGAAGAAGACTAAATATTGAAAGGTTGATTTGAGTAAAACAAATCAGCCTTTTTTGTTTCTTTTCAGGCACCGTAAAAAGTTGATAAATTGCGTATCCCGAAAATTTATCGTTACTTCGCAGTCGTAAATGAAAGCCAATTCAATATTCATCAAGGCTTTCTACAATGATTATATGACCTTTGAAGATTTAGAAGTAAGTGCACCAATCCTTTCTGCACTCAAAAAAGAAGGATACACAAACCCAACTCCAATTCAAGAAAAATCAATTCCAATCGTTTTAAAAGGCGGGGATTTATTGGCGTGCGCTCAAACCGGTACTGGTAAAACAGCCGCTTTTTCTGTTCCGATTTTACAATTATTGTCTGAAAATATTCAACATGGAAACAAACGCAAAATTCGTGCGTTGATTGTCACTCCAACCAGAGAATTAGCCATTCAAATCGGCGAAAGTTTAACTGCTTATGGCGCTGATTTATCCTTGAAAAACACCGTTATTTTTGGTGGCGTTTCCCAATTGGCACAAGTAAATAGATTGAAAAGTGGCATCGATGTTTTGGTAGCTACGCCAGGGAGATTATTAGATTTAATCGCTCAAGGAGAAATTTCTTTGCAACACGTAGAGATTTTTGTACTCGACGAAGCCGACAGAATGTTAGATATGGGATTTATTCACGATGTCAAAAGACTTTTGAAAGTCATTCCAGACAAACGTCAATCGCTTTTCTTCTCTGCAACCATGCCACCAGCAATCGTTGAATTGGCAGGAACAATCTTGCAAAATCCTGATAAAATTGAGGTTACACCTCCTTCATCAACGGTTGAAAAGATTGACCAAGAGTTATACTTTGTTGACAAGGGTAATAAAAATGCTTTGTTATTGCATATTTTAGAAAATCCTGAAATTGATACGGCACTTGTGTTTACAAGAACCAAACATGGCGCTGATAAAGTGGTTAAATTGCTAGTGAAACACCATATTAAAGCAGAAGCAATTCACGGAAACAAAGCACAAAATGCTCGTCAAAGAGCTTTGACCAATTTCAAAAATAAAACCATTCGTGTATTGGTTGCGACAGATATCGCAGCAAGAGGAATAGACGTAGATGCATTGGCTTACGTGATCAATTTTGAGATTCCAAATATTCCAGAAACATACGTTCACCGCATCGGTCGTACTGGTCGTGCAGGATTGGAAGGAATGGCGATGTCATTCTGTGACCACGAAGAAATTGCTTATTTGAGAGACATTGAAAAGTTGATCAAATTGCAAATTCCAAGAAATACAACACATCCTTTTCCAATGGAAGTAGCGCCAAAAATGGACGCGCCAGCTCCTAAAAAAGCGCAAGGTGGCGGTGGACAAAGAAAGCCAAATCCTGGAGCGCAAGGCAGACCCAATTCTAACAAAGCAGCAGCGCCAAAATCGAATAAAAGAAAATTTTTCTCCGCTAAAAAGGGATAAATCATTCTTTTTTGCAATATATTTTTTGCCATGAATTGTTTAAATAATTCATGGCATTTTTTTTCATTCCTGATTATCTAACTATCTTTGCCCCAAAATCAGAACGCATGGAATTGTTAGACGGAAAAGAAACAGCACGAATCATTAAAGCTGAAATAGCGCAACAAGTTAAAGCAAGGAAAGCGGAAGGAAAAAAAATTCCTCATTTAGCAGCGATTTTAGTAGGAACAGATGGTGGGTCAATGACTTACATCGCAAACAAACTGAAATCTTGCGAAGAATGTGGTTTTGAAAGCACTTTGATGCGCTACGATGATTCTGTTTCAGAAGAAGTTTTATTGAACAAAGTCAAACAATTAAACGAAGATAAAAGTATCGACGGTTTTATCGTACAATTACCTTTGCCTGCGCACATTGATGAGATGAAAGTTACTTTAGCGATTGACCCTCAAAAGGATGTAGATGGTTTTCACCCAATGAATTTGGGAAAAATGGCATTGAATTTACCTGGATTTGTCTCTGCTACTCCATCAGGAATTATCGAATTAATCCGAAGAAATAATTTAGAAACAGCGGGAAAAAAATGTGTAATCATTGGTCGTTCAAACATTGTTGGAATGCCTTTGAGTATCATGCTTTCTCAAAATACTGAACCTGGAAATTGCACCGTAACGTTAGCGCACAGTCAAACAGTTAATTTGAAAGAAATTTGTTTGACAGCCGATATCATCATCGCTGCCCTTGGTCAACCCAATTTTGTGACTGCTGACATGGTGAAAGACGGTGCTGTGATCATTGATGTTGGAACAACGCGAGTGCAAGATTCAACTAAAGTTTCAGGCTGGAAATTGGTTGGTGATGTCAAATTTGATGAGGTGGCACCCAAATGTTCTTACATTTCTCCAGTTCCCGGTGGTGTTGGTCCAATGACGATTGCTTCATTGATGATGAACACTTTGAAAGCAATGGATTTGAAAGGGAAATAATATTTTCAATTTATTTTGAGGTGCTAGCACTCATTTCAATTTAATATTTTTTGGTACTTTTGATTAGCTAGAATTAATCAAAACTCTCCCAATTAATGAAATTCATTGCTAGTACTACTGCTATTTTCTTAGCATTTTCTTGTTTATTTTCCCAAACTACATTCCCATGGAGCGGCACTTATGGCGGCGCTGGAACCAATAGAACTTACACCACCACTGTCTCAGGAATAACCATGTCGGCAACGATTGTGAATTCTGAAAATGTTTGGCAAGATGCTTCTCCAGTTTGGTTTCCAACAGGTTCAACAGTTAATGGCGGAGGATGCAGCGGAATTTCTGCAGCCAATCAAGGAATGTTGCTAAGCACCGATTGGACGACAAATACAACCAAAACAATTACCACAACCATTACATTCAGTTCACCAGTTCAAGGTCCCGTGAATTTTAAATTGTATGATGTAAACGATGACGGTTTTGGTTCGTGGACAGATAAAATCACCATTTCTGGAACAAATTCTGCAGCTGCAGCAGTCAATGTTTTCAATGTGGGAACAGCTTGCGTTTCAACAGGTGGAACTGTTACTGGTTCAGGTTCAACAGCTTTGACTTACAACGCAGGAATGTCAACAGCTTGTACGTGCTGGGGAAACAATGAAATCAACGTTGGTTCAGCTTCTGATTGTATTTCAACGGTTACTATTTTGTATAGATCAGCAGCGACTCCAACCAATTACAATAATCCCAAACAATATGTTGTCGTTTCTAATTTAACAGCAACGATTCCAACACCGCTCGTAGCGCCAACAAATATTACAGGAAATACGACCATTTGTCAAAATCAAAGTACGACTTTAACAGCAGTTGGTGGAACAGCCACTTCGCAATGGTACACAGGTTCTTGCGGCGGAACATTGGTAGGAATGGGAACTTCGATTACGGTTTCTCCAACCACCACCACGACCTATTTTGTTAGAAATGCTGGAACATCTTGTACACCTGCTTCATCTTGTATTTCTGCGATAGTTACAGTCAATCCGTCACCGACAATGACAAGTGCGAATACCGCAACAATTTGCAGTGGCTCAACGCTCAACATTCCTTTGAGCAGTGATTTTGGAACAACCTATTCTTGGATTGCAACTGACAATACTTCTGTTTTGGGAGAGAGTTTAAGCGCTCAAAATGCAACGCTCATTAACAATTCATTGACCAATAATTCAGCAAATGTTCAAGTGGTGAATTACAGTGTAACTCCCTCAGCGAATGGTTGCACTGGAACTCCGCAGACTATTGCAGTTACAGTGAATCCAGTTCCCACGATGACGAATGCGAACACGGCAACAATTTGTACAGGAAATGCATTGAATTTAGCATTGACAAGTAACGTTTCGGCGACTTATTCTTGGATTGCAACAGACAATCCAAACGTGACTGGTGAATCTCTGACTGCTCAAAATTCTGCAACGATTTCGAATACTTTGACTAATTCTTCTGGGATTTCTCAAGTGGTAAATTATACTGTCACACCAACTGCTGGAACATGTATTGGAACAGCGCAAAATATTGCTGTTACGGTAAATACAAATTTGCCAGCGCCCACAATTACACCAAATGGACCAACTACTTTTTGTCCGGGAGGAAATGTTCAATTGACTTCAAGCAGTACAGTCGGAAATCTTTGGAGTACCAATGAAACCACCCAAACAATCACTGTCAATAGCTCCGGAACATATACGCTAAGTTATACGGATGCAAACGGTTGTTCGTCGGCACAAGCAAGTATCACCATTACGCAAACGGCAGGCGCATTGCCTACTGCGAGTATTTCTGGAGGTGCAGTTTATTGTGGTTCTGACCCAATTGCGCCCATTCAAGTAGCAGTCACAGGAATCGGTCCTTGGTCGATTGATTATCAAATTGATGGAGTTGCACAAGCAGCAATTGTTGGTGCTAGTTCGCCGATTAATTTAGGAAATGCGGTCGGTGTTTATACCTTGACGGGAATTAGCGATGCCAACTGTTCCAATACCGCTACAGGAAGTACTACGATAAGTTTGGGTAACACACCTATTTTGACCAACGCGACTACTGCAAATTTATGCACAGGATATACATTTAATCTTCCTTTAACTACCGATATTCCTGCAACTTTTACTTGGGTGGCTATTGACAATCCAAATATTACTGGTGAAATTTTGACGAATCAAACAAATTCGACGATTACAAATACACTCATTAATTCAACTTCAAATCCCGAAATAGTAGTTTACCAAGTTACTCCAGTTTCTACCGTTGGTGCTTGTTCAGGTTTGATGCAAACTGTAAGTGTAACCGTCAATCCAACTCCAGCAGCGCCAACAATTACTGCAAATGGACCAACAACATTTTGTCCTGGAGGAAGTGTACAATTGACCTCCAATTATGCAACAGGAAATTTATGGAGCACGAATGAAACCACGCAGTCAATCACTGTTTCAAATTCTGGAACCATCACTTTATCAACCACAATCAATGGATGTGTTTCTCCAAACTCAAACATTGTAATTAGTCAAGGTCAAGGTACTTTGCCAACAGCAATAATTTCTGGTGGAGGAAGTTTTTGTGCTGGAAATACGGTATCACCTATTGATGTCAATGTAACAGGAATTGGTCCTTGGACTATTGATTTTACGATTGATGGAGTTGCTCAAACTGCAGCTACAGGAAGTACTTCTCCGATTACTTTGGGAAATTCACAAGGTGTGTACGCATTGACTTTTGTGAGTGATTTAAATTGTTCAAATTCCGCAAATGGAACCACAAGTATTGAGGTGATTCCAATTCCTGCACTTTCAGTAAATTCAGTTTCAATTTGCGCTGGAAATTCGGGTACAATTACTGCAACATCAGATATTGCTGGAGGAACATTTTTGTGGAGTCCTGGAGGAGAAACGACAGCTTCGATTACTGTGAATCCCAATTTAACAAGCAATTATTCAGTTGTCTATACTTTAAATAGTTGCTCATCAGTTTCTACATCGACAACTGTTACTGTCAATCCAACGCCGACAATTGCGGTAAATAATGCATCAATTTGTCAAAATCAAACAGCAACTTTAACGGCTATTCCTTCTGTTTCTGGAGGAACATTTTTATGGAATCCAAATGGAGAAACCACCAATGCGATATCAGTTTCACCAATGGTTTCCACCAACTACACTGTTGTTTACACCTTGAACGGTTGCTCGAGTTCTGCCGCACAGGGAACTGTAACTGTAAATCTGAGTCCAGTTGTGAGTTTTATTGCCGATACGCTTTCAGGCTGTGTTCCATTGACAGTTCAATTTTCAAGTACCTCAACTAGTGATCCAAATGCATGTATTTGGACATTGAGTAATGGAAGTACATTAACAGGTTGCAATCCGACTTTTACTTTTGACCAAGCAGGTTGCTATGATGTAACCTTGGCAACAACTTTAAATGGATGTTCAGGGTCAAGTTCTGCTGCAAATTATATTTGTGTAGAGTCAAATCCTGTCGCTTTTTTCACTGGAAATCCTTTGCAATTAACAGATGAAAATCCGACAATTGATTTGGAAAATTTATCTACAGGCGCAAGCACTTATAGTTGGAATTTTGGAGATGGTGGCACCGATTCCGCGGTGAATCCCTCGCATACTTATGCGCAAAATGATTTAGGATACACGATTGAATTAACTGCGACTTCAGCGCTTGGATGTCAGAGTACTTATTCAATTAATATTACCTATGACCAACAGTTAATATTTTATGTGCCCAATGCGTTTACTCCCGACGATGATGAGCACAATCCCGTTTTCAAACCAATTTTTACTTCAGGATATGATCCTTACAGTTACAATTTGTCTATCTATGATCGCTGGGGAGAAATTATTTTTGAATCAAATGATGTAAACGAAGGTTGGGATGGTACCTACATTCAAACAACAGGATTAGTGCAAGATGGAATTTATGTCTGGAGAATTTCTTTCAAAGTCAATAACAACGATGAAAGAAAAGTGTACACAGGCCACGTTAATTTGCTAAAATAACATCAAGCTTTTTGTTTTCTAGTGGTGAGCCAAACGCCGACAAATATCAGAAACATATACACACCTTTTTGCCATGTGATGGTATCTGTATAGTCTTCTGCAAAGCCTATATAGCTTAGGAAAAAGGCAAAGAAAATCACCAAAACAGGTTGAAAATAAATGTATGCACTAGAAACTGAAGGACTCAAGTATTTTAGTCCATACATGGTCAATAGGTAAGTCAAGAACGTCACTCCCACCACCACATAAGCGATTTTTGCCCAAATTTCTAGTGAAATTTTTTGGAAATCTGTTTGAAATACTTCAGTTAAAGTTGGTGGAAAAAGCAAGACGAAACCCAGTCCAAATGTAAATACATAAGTGATCACCGTCAGTGGATTGTATTTTTTCATGAGCGGTTTGGCAATCACCAAGTAGATTGCATAACTTAAGGCATTTGTGAAAAGGAACAAGTCACCAAGTAAGGAATCTCCTTTTCCAGAAGAACCAGCCAAAGTCAATAAAATTGCCCCGGCTGCACCAATTAAAATTCCAGCAATTTTAGATATTGTAATTTTTTCTTTGATTAAAAAATACGCTAAAATGATTACCAAAATAGGATTGGTTGTCATAATGATTCCAGAGTTGATAGCAGATGATAAATTCAATCCATAAAAGAAAAAAAGTTGATTGATTGCAACACCAAAAAGTCCGCAAACTGCAAGAAGTAAGTAATCTTTCTTTTCAATTTTTTGAGTAGGTAGCAATAATTTTACCAACCAAAAAAGCAATGTTGCACCTAAAACGCGAAATAAGATGAAGACACTAGGGGTTAAAAAATTGGGCATTACACCTTTGGCTAACACGTGACTTGCGCCGTACAGCGTGTTCACAAAAAACAAAGCCAAGTGTGCTTTCCAATCTTGAAATTTCATTTATTGTTCCAATTTGTCATTGTCAGGTTTACACCAATAGTAGTGAAACCTTTGATAAATTCAGTTGCAACATCAATTCGTTCAGAGAGTGATTTTTGTTCCTCAGACGACCATTCACCCAAAACATAATCCACTTGCTGTCCTTTATTGAATTCACTTCCAACCCCAAATCGCAATCTTGTAAAATCTTGGGAATTCAAGGTTGCCTGTATGTCTTTCAGCCCGTTATGACCACCATCACTGCCTTTCATTTTCATTCGAAGTTTTCCGAAAGGAAGAGCTAAATCGTCAGTGATTACCAAAATATTTTCTTTTAATATTTTTTCAGATTGCATGTAAAAGTTAACAGCTTTTCCACTTAAATTCATGAAAGTTGTAGGCTTTAAAAGCACAATTTGTCTGCCTTTAAATCTTACCTGAGCCACCTCTGCATGTTTTAGAACTGTGAATGTACCACCACATTCTTTGGCAAAAGCTTCTACTATTTTGAAACCAATATTGTGTCGCGTTTCAGCATATTTTGCACCAGGATTTCCCAAACCGATGATTAAATATTTCATTTCTTGAAAATTTTTGTAAAAGTAGCTATTTGGAGGTTATGAACAAGTAGTTAACATTTAGGTTTCCAAGAATAGATTTTATATGATAGAAAAAAAAATGAAGTATAAATTTTAATACATCAATTAAAACTTTACTTTTGGATTTACAAAAAACTATAAAGTTATGAAAAAAACATTACTCATTTTGGGGAACGTTGTTTTAGGCGTAGGATTTTCTTTTGCTCAACAAACACCAGTTTCTCAATCACCACAAAATAAAAATGTGGTTTTAGAAGAATTAACAGGGATTCACTGTGGTTATTGTCCTGATGGACATGAAATGGCAAATGCTTTAGCTGCTGCTCATCCAAATAGAGTTGTTTTGGTAAACGTTCACGCAGGTGGATATGCTACGCCGAGTACTGGTGAACCAGATTTAAGAACAACAGATGGAACCGCATTGGATGCGTTCATGGTTCCTGCAGGATATCCAGCTGGATCAATTCAACGAACTGCTTTTGGAACAGAAACTTTCTTAGCAACATCTAGATCAAATTGGGATGCAATGGCAGCTGCTCGTTTAGCAGAAGCCTCTCCAGTAAATATGGCAATGGATGCAGTAATTGATGCTACAACAAGACAATTGACTTTGACTGTAGAAATGTATTACACTTCTCCATTTGCAACAGGTACAAATCATTATTTGAACATTGGTTATGTTCAAAATAATTTTGAAGGACCACAGACAAATTATGGACCTTATAATACCTCCGCAATTTTACCAAACGGAAATTATTTGCACCAACACATTTTCAGAGGATATTTAAACACAAGTGGTACTTGGGGTGAAGCAATTGACGCTTCTCAAACTGGAGTTATCACGCGTACAGTAACTGTTACTATCCCTCAAACAATCAACGGTGTTGATGTGAATATAGGACAATTAGAGTTTTTCTCTTTCTTGCATTCAGGACACAATACTTATTCAAATAGCCAAATCATCACTGCTGCTGAAGTGTCCCCAAGTTTATTAAATGTTCCAAATCCAACAGCTTCTTTGCAAAGTATTGTCAATTCATTCAATGTTTGTCCAGGTGAACAAATCACTCCTCGTGTGAAAGTTACAAACAGTGGTGCTGAAATAACATCTTTGGCTTTCTCATCAACAATCAATGGTGGAGCTCCTACCGTTTTTAATTGGACAGGAAGTATTCCAGCTTTTGGTTCAGCTGAAATTGATTTACCAGCTATGTCTTTCACAGCTGTTGGAACAAACAGTGTTGTTTCAACAATTACTTCTGTTAATGGTGGTGCTGGTATACTTGGTGCTATTGTTTCTAAAACAAAAGCAATAACAATGTCTACGAATTCTGTTTCGACTCAAGTGACTGTTAAATTAACTTGCGACCGTTATGGTTCTGAAACTTCATGGGAGATAAAAAATTCAGCGGGAACAATGGTTGCTTCTGGTGGACCATACACTGATGCGGCTGCAGCAGGTGCCTTTCCTCAGCCGGATGTTAATGTAACTTTGGCTAATAATGAGTGCTACCATGTGTTTTTATATGATGGATACGGTGATGGGTTTGATAGCGGTTATGGAAATGGTAATTTTGAAATAACAGGTGCTGGAATTTCTTTCCTAACAGTTGGAACTTTCAGTACTGGTAAAGTTGTTGAAAAAGCAATGACTGTAACTGAAGTTGCTGGAATCTCAGAGTTAGCTGGCCAAATTTCAATGAATGTTTACCCAAATCCTGCTTCTAGTGAAGTAAACGTTGAATTTAATGGTACGAACGGTAACTACGCTGTTTCTTTATTAGACTTACAAGGACGTGTAATTTATTCAACTGTATCTAACAATGTAGTTGGTAACCAAACTATCACAGTTCCTGTATCTACAGTTGCAAGTGGAAGTTACATCGTTAAAGTATCTGGAAACGGAGTTTCTAAAGTACAAAATGTTGTAATCAAATAAGAATTTGATACTTGAGTAAAATTATTTTACTCATACATCTTAAGAGGCTATTTTCATTGAAAATAGCCTCTTTTTTTGTTATATTTGTCCCCTTATAAATTTACTTCATCACCATGGCAAAAGTTCGCAAACAAGACGCATTAGATTACCACTCATCAGGAAAACCTGGTAAAATAGAAGTGGTACCAACAAAGCCATACTCAACTCCAAGAGATCTTTCATTGGCATATTCTCCTGGTGTTGCAGAGCCATGTCTAAAAATCGCTGAAAACAAAGACGATGTTTATAAATATACAGCCAAAGGAAATTTAGTTGCTGTAATTTCAAATGGTACAGCAGTTCTAGGTTTAGGAGACATTGGTCCGTTAGCTTCCAAACCAGTAATGGAAGGAAAAGGCGTATTATTTAAAATATTTGCAGATATCGATGTATTTGACATCGAAATAGATGCAAGCGATCCTGAATTATTTATTCAAACCGTAAAAGCGATTTCTCCAACTTTTGGTGGAATTAACTTAGAAGATATCAAAGCTCCAGAAGCATTCGAAATAGAGCGACGCTTAAAAGAAGAATTGGACATTCCTGTAATGCATGATGACCAACACGGAACAGCAATTATTTCTTCAGCAGCTCTTTTGAACGCGTTGGAATTAGCAAACAAAGAAATTAAAGATGTAAAAATTGTTATTTCTGGTGCAGGAGCAGCCGCCATGTCTTGTGCTAAATTATATACGACATTAGGTGCCAAATATGAAAACATTTTCATGTTTGACAGCAAAGGATTATTGTCCAAAAAAAGAACAGAATTAGAAGCTGAAAAATTACTTTTTGGTTCACACGATGAGGAAGTTTCCCTGGTGGAAGCTTTTGTTGGTGCTGATGTTTTCCTAGGATTATCTAAAGGAAATATCGTTTCTAAAGATATGATTGCAAGCATGGCGAACGATCCGATCGTTTTTGCTTTGGCAAATCCAGATCCTGAAATCACATACAAAGATGCCATGTCTGTTCGTGAAGATATTATCATGGCAACAGGTCGCTCAGACCATCCTAATCAAGTGAATAATGTTCTTGGATTCCCATTTATTTTCCGTGGTGCATTGGATGTTAGAGCAACAACAATCAACGAAGAAATGAAATTGGCGGCTGTAAAAGCAATTGCTTCATTGGCTAAAGAAACTATTCCAGAGGAAGTAATTGAAGCGTATGGCGACAAAAACATTTCTTTTGGACGAGAGCAAATTATCCCAAAACCGTTGGATACACGTTTGATTTACTACGTGGCACCAGCAGTTGCTAAAGCAGCAATGGATTCTGGTGTTGCCAAAAATCCAATTTTAGATTGGGATGCTTACGAAATGGAGTTGAAAAGTAGATTGGGATTGGATAACAAATTGATTCGAAATCTAACAATCAAAGCACAAAGCAATCCAAAACGAGTTGTTTTTGCTGAAGCAGACAATTATAAAATATTAAAAGCTGCACAATTTGCCAGCGAAGAAGGAATAGCTTATCCAATTTTATTAGGAAAAAGAGCTAAAATTGAAAGTTTAATCAACGAATACGCTTTAGAATTCTCTGAATTTGAAATAGTTGATCCAAAATCTGAAGAAGAAGAGGAAAGAAGAATTCGATTTGGGAAAGGATTTTTTGAAAATCGAAAACGCAAAGGATTTACAGAGTTTGAATCTATTCAAATCATGCGCGAAAGAAACCATTTTGGCGCGATGATGGTTGAAACTGGAGAAGCCGATGCGATGATTTCTGGTTTGACAAGAAATTACAGAGATGTTGTACGCCCAGCAATTCAAACTGTTGGAACGCAAAAAGATGTCAATGTGATTGCAGGACTTTACATCTTAATGACCAAAAGAGGACCGTTGTTTTTGGCGGATACCACGATTAACATGGATCCAACAGCGGAAGAAATTGCTGAAATAACGAGCAATGTGGCCAAAACAATTCGCAAATTTAAAGTGATTCCAAAGATTGCCTTGTTGAGTTATTCTAATTTTGGTTCTTCTCCAGGAAAAGACGCTGATAAAATGGCGCATGCGGTAGAAATTTTGCATGAAAAACACCCTTCAATCTGTGTTGACGGTGAATTGCAAGCGAATTTTGCATTGAACAGTGAACTGATGAATGAGAAATTTTCCTTCTCTAATTTAGCTAACAAACAAGTAAATACCTTGATTTTCCCAAATCTTTCTTCAGGAAATATCGCATACAAAATGCTTCAAGAATTGACTGAAGCAGAAACAATCGGGCCGGTTTTGGTAGGGTTGAAAAAATCGATACATGTAGTTCAAATGGGCGCTTCTGTAAGAGAAATTATCAATATGGTGAAAGTGGCAGTAGTAGATGCTCAAAACAAATAGTTATTTTTGATGCTTCACACGTCTTTTTTAGGCGTATGAACGTCAATTAATCAATACTTTGAAAAAATGATTACGCACCTAAATGGTAAATTAATAGAAAAAAACCCAACCAATCTCATCATCGAATGTGGTGGAATTGGCTATGAAGTCAAAATTTCATTGAATACTTTTTCTTCTATTTCATCTGATGAATCCATTTTGATTTATACACAGTTTATTGTGCGTGAAGATGCTCAATTACTTTACGGTTTTGCAATCAAAGAAGAAAGAGAAATGTTCAATCATTTGATTTCAGTTTCAGGTATTGGCCCAAATACAGCGATGATTATGCTTTCATCGATGTCAACAGAAGATATCGCACAAGCAATCCAAACGGATGACGTAAGAACAATTCAAAGTATCAAAGGAATTGGTGTAAAAACGGCTCAACGTGTGATCATAGATCTAAAAGATAAAATGTTAAAATTCAATTTTTCAGCAGGAAATATTTTCTCTGGAAACAATACGAATCGATTTGATGCGTTAACCGCTTTGGTTTCCTTAGGTTTTGATAAAAAAGCCGCCGACAAAGCTTTAGATAAAGTGAGTACTGGTGACGAAACCGTTGAAAAACTAATCAAAGACGCACTCAAAATTTTATAAGTTTTGAAAAAAGATATTTTTATTAATAAGTTATTGAACCTTAAGGCATTAATTTTTGTCTTTTCGTGTATGTTTGCCAGTTTTGTCTCCGGGCAAAACAATCCACCGGATACGCTACCGTTTCCAATTAACAATAATATTGACCCCACACAGACGACTAAACAAAGCTTTGACTTAGGAGATCCATCTTCTGTAAGTCCTACCATTGTTTATGATCCAACTACCGGCACTTATATTTTTAAAGAAACAATTGGAAAATCAGATTTGAATTACAGAAATCCTTCCATGATGACCTTGGAAGAATATTTGGAATATGAACGTCGCAAAGCGATGCAACAAAACTGGAAAGAAAAAATTGATGCTGAAACCCAAGCAAAACGCGGTTTTCAACCTTCAATTAAAATTCCAGGAAAAGCTTTTACAAACATTTTTGGATCCAATGAAATCAGTATTAGACCGCAAGGATCTATCGAGCTTTCGTTTGGTGTCAATTCGTCCAGGTATGACAATCCAATTTTACCGGTCAAACAGCGAAGAATCACGCGTTTTGATTTCCAGCAACAAATTCAATTAAATTTAGTTGGTCAAATTGGTACAAAGATCAAATTAAATGCCAGTTACAATACACAAGCCGCTTTTGATTTTGATAACATCACTAAATTAGGATATACTGGTGACGAAGATCAAATCATGCAAAAATTGGAAGTTGGTAACGTAACACTTCCTTTGAAAACGTCTTTGATTCAAGGTTCTCAAGTGCTTTTTGGAGTTTATTCTCAGATGAAATTTGGAAGATTTACGATCGATGGAATCATGGCTTCTTCTAAAAGTAAACGTCAAGAAATCAACATCACTGGAAAAGCGCAAGTTCAACCTTTCGAGATTACCGCAGACAATTACGAAGCAAATAGACACTATTTCATCAATTTAAATTTCCGGGATGAATACGATGAAGCAATGTCAACTTTGCCGATTCCAAAATCGGAAATCAATATAACAAGAATGGAAGTTTGGTTGACAAATCGCGTCAACAATACTGAAAACACAAGAAATATCGTAGCGTTTACCGATTTAGGTGAATCAAAAGCACAAAACGTTGAAGGAAATCCTGGTTCATTAACAAATGCGAAGTTTCCCGACAACGAAGCGAATGGATTGTATGAATGGGCCGCTGCACAATCAGGAATTAGAGGATTTTCTGGTGCTGTTTCTACTTTGTCAGCACAAGGTGTTGCACCTGGACCATTTGTGCAAGCCAAACATTATGAGAAAGTTGAGAACGCAAGAAAATTAACAGATCAAGAATATTCTTACAACGCTTTATTGGGTTTCATTTCCTTGAATTTGCCTTTGAATAATGATGAGGTTTTAGCTGTAGCATATGAATATACATATAGAGGTGAAACTTTTCAAGTTGGTGAATTTTCTGTAGACGGTATTTCTGGTCAAGATGCGTTGATTTTGAAATTATTGAAACCTACATTGACCAATCCTAAAAATAGAATTTGGGATTTGATGATGAAAAATGTTTATTCCATTGGTGCTTATCAATTGGACAAAACAGGATTCAGATTAGACGTTTTATATAATAATCCAGCGAATAGTTTACTTGTTCCTTTCTTTCCAGCAGAGGGAATTAAAGATAAACAATTGGTTACTGTGCTTGAGATGGACAGAATCAATATGAATGAGCAACCTTTTTCTGATGGATTGTTCGATTTTGCTCCGATGACATTCACAGGAAACCGCTCTGAAAGAGGTGGAACGGTAAATCCAAGAAACGGTCGAATTTACTTTTCAACTGTTGAACCATTTGGTCAAGTTTTGAGACAAAAATTATTAGATGCAAATATTCCTGAAGCGATTGTAAATAATACTGCTTACACAGAATTGTATGACTCAACGAAAACTGCCGCTCAACAGATTCCATTGAAAAATAGATTTGTTTTAAAAGGACAATATCAATCTTCCATCACTTCAGATATTCCTTTAAATTCATTGAACGTGCCTCAAGGTGCTGTTTCAATCACTGCTGGTGGAATCAAATTGGTAGAAGGACAAGATTTTACCGTTGATTACAATTTGGGTCGTGTCAAAATTTTGAATACTGGAATTTTAGAATCTAACACACCTTTAAAAATCTCAATTGAAAGCAATTCCGTTTTTGGTTTTCAAGCCAAATCTTTGATTGGTACACACATGAATTATCGATTTTCAGAAGATTTCAACATTGGTGGAACTTGGATGAGAATGATGGAGCGACCAGTAACTCAAAAAGTAGATATTGGAAGTGAGCCATTCAAAAACAATGTGTTAGGCTTAGATATTGCTTTCAGAAAAGATTTGCCCTTTTTGACCAAATTGGTTGATTTATTGCCAGTAATTTCTACCAAAGCCAAATCAAGCATTTCATTCACAGGTGAAGTTGCACACTTAATTCCTGGTGTTCCAAAAGCCATTACCAAAGATGGAATGTCGTATATTGATGACTTTGAAGGAAGTCAAACGACCATTGATTTAAAAAGTGTCAGCGCTTGGAAAATGGCATCTATTCCACAAGGTCAACCATCTTTGTTTCCTGAAGCGTCGGTTAAAAATCTATCAGCTGGATATAGAAGAGCAAAAGTCGCTTGGTACCAAATTGATCAGTTATTCTATTCAGATAACGCACTAAGACCAAAACACATTAACGACGATCCTGCGATGCTATCGGATAGTAGAATGCGTTTGGTAAAACAAACAGACATTTTCACGAATTCACAATTGGCTTATGGTACTGTTCCAATCGTTCAGTTTTTGGATTTAGCGTATTATCCTACGGAACGTGGAATGTATAATTATGATACTACTTCTACCACTATTGATGCAAATGGAAATTTCACCAATCCAGAAAATCGTTGGGGTGGAATTATGCGCGCATTGACAACCAATGATTTTGAACAAACCAATATCGAATTCATCCAATTTTGGATTTTAGATCCTTTCAACCAAGACGCAGAAAGTGTTAATCCAAATTCGCCACACAACGGAGGTGATTTGTATTTCAATTTAGGAAATGTTTCTGAAGATGTACTTCCAGATTCTCGTAAAAGTTTTGAAAATGGTTTGCCGCCAACTGCAGGAGACACAACCAATTTAGATTCTACACCTTGGGCGAATGTTTCGACACAACAAGTAGTTGTGAATGCGTTTAATACAGATCCTGAATCAAGAGCCAATCAAGATGTTGGTTTAGATGGTAGAAAAGATGCTGCAGAAAAATTGGCATACACAAATTATGTAAATTGGGTGCAATCAAATCCAAATTTAACCGCAACGGCGAAAGCGAAAATGATTGCTGACCCTTCAAGTGATAATTATAAATTTTACCGCGATGACGTTTATGACAATCAAAAAGCAAATATCTTAGAACGTTATAAAAAGTACAATTCAACTGAGGGGAATTCTTATACAACCAACATGTCAGATACAGCAAATGCTGCTGGATATCCCACACAAGCGACAAATTTACCTGACTTAGAAGATTTAAATCAAGACAATAATATTTCAGAAACTGAAAGTTATTTCCAATACAAAGTGAGTCTTCGTCCTGGTGATACAATTGTTGGACAGAATTTTGTGACGAGTGTTCAAACTTTTATTCCTGCAGGAAGTACAAAAAGAGAAAGATGGATTCAGTACAAGATTCCAGTAAGTGAGCCAGAGAAAATAATCAATGGAATAACCGATTTTAGATCAATTCGTTTTATGCGAATGTTCTTGAAAGAATTTGATGAAGAGGTAGTTATCCGTTTTGCCAAATTGGAATTCATTCGTGGAGAATGGAGAAGATTCAAACAAGATTTGGTTACTCCAGGTGAAGGAGTTGTAACCGATCCAAACTTGACAACTTTCAATATCGCTGCTGTAAACTTTGAAGAAAACGCGGAAAGAAATCCAATCAATTATAAGCTTCCTCCATCCATTATCCGTGAGGTCGATCCTTCTCAAGTGCAACAAAGACAATTGAATGAGCAATCATTGACATTAGAAGTTTGTAACTTGAAAGATGGTGATGCAAGAGCAGCCTACAGAAACGTTCAATTTGATGTTAGAACATACAAAAAATTGAAAATGTTTGTTCACGCAGAAGAAATCACAACAACCAAACCATTGAATAATGAGGATTTGACTTTGTTTATTCGTTTGGGAACTGATTTCACAGAAAACTACTACGAATATGAAATGCCTATGACCAAAAGTCAATGGTACGACAACAATGATTTATCAATTTGGCCAGAAGCGAATAATGTTGAAATCATTTTTGATGATTTATTGGATGCGAAGAAAAAGCGAAATGCGATCACAGGAACTTCAAATTCAACGTTGACTAACAATGTTGAATGGGTGATGATTGATCCAAAAAACCCAAAGAGATTAATCAAAGTCAAAGGAAGTCCAAACTTGCAAGGAATTCGTTCCATTATGATTGGAATTAGAAATCCAAGCAAGCAAGCTGACAATCCTTGGGCGGATGACGGTGAAGCCAAATGCGCGATGATTTGGGTGAATGAGTTGCGTTTGACTGATTTTCAAAATGAAGGTGGATCAGCAGCAGTTGCAAGAATGCAAATTCAAGCAGCAGACTTTGCAACCGTTTCCATGTCTGGAAATTATAGCGGTGTAAACTGGGGTTCAATCGAAAGTCGTGTACAAGAAAGACAACGTAATCAGCAATTAGGTTTTGATTTCAATACCAATGTTCAGTTGGGTCAATTCCTTGGTAAACGTGTGAAATTGGCATTGCCTTTCTTCTATGGCTATTCTGTAGGAATCATAAATCCTGAATACGATCCTTTCAATCCGGATATTAGATTGGCTGATTACGATCCAGCTACAAGAAAAGAACGTGCACGTTCTGGTCAGGATTATACAGAAAGACGGTCTTATAATTTCACCAATGTTCGAAAAGAATTAGGTGCAAATGCAAAACCTCATTTTTGGAATGTATCAAATTTCTCCCTGAGTTATGCTTACAGTGAAAACCTACATAGGGATTTCAATTTGGAATACGATAGAACAAAGATTTGGCGCGGTGGTTTGACATATAATTATTCATTTACTGCCAAACCAATTGAGCCGTTTAAGAAAATCAAATTCATGCAAAAATCTAAATGGTGGTCCATCATTAGAGATGCAAACATTTTCTTAACGCCTAAAAATATTGGGATGAATAACGACTTGATTCGAAGCTACAACGAGCGTCAAGTCAAAAACAACATTACTCCAGGGTATGAGTTTGACCCAGTGTTTGTAAAATCATTTACTTGGAATCGTTCCTACAATTTAGGGTATGACATTACTAAGAACTTGAAATTTACTTTCAATGCGAATAATCGTTCATTGTTTGATGAAAATCAAGGGAGAATTGATAAAAAATTGGATCCAAATAATTACCGTGAATTCAAAGATACGATTCGAGCGCAGATGAAAACTTTGGGTCAAAGTATTGATTATACTCACGATTATGGTTTATCTTACAATGTTCCTTTTGATAAAATACCAGCGTTAGATTGGATTACTGGTAATGCAAAATACAGTGGAACTTTCAATTGGCAACGCGCACCTTTAGGTCAAAGTCAATATGGAAATATCATTCAAAATAGCCGTGTTTTCAATACAACAGCTCAAATGAATTTCACCACTTTGTATAGTAAATCCAAATTTTTACAAAAGCTAATTTCAGACGGAAAACCTCAAAGAGCAAAAGCAACTGGGGTAAAAAACATGGATGATGGACCTGAAAAAACGGATCCAAAACCAACAGCTGAAACCAAAGAAGTTTTAGAAGAATTACTTCCAGACAAACCAGTGGAAGAGATGACACCGAAGGAACTTCGCAAGTGGGAAAAGAAAAAACGTCAATTCGAACGCAAAAAACGTCGTTTGAAACGCAAAAAAGACCGCGAAGAAAAACGCAAAGACAAAGTGAGTCCCGTTTCTGGTTTCCTTGGAAGATTGGTTATGACCGTTAGATCTGTGTCAGGAACGTATGCGTTGACAGATGGAACTTTATTGCCTGGATATAATCAAGGTTCAAGTGTTTTAGGTTTCACCAATGGAAACCAAAATGGAATGGCTGGTTTTATTTTTGGTCAACAACGTTATAATTTGGGTGGTAAAGAAACAGGTTATGATATCGCTAGAATTACTGAGAACAATGATTGGTTGGTGAAAAATAGCGCGTTAAATCGTCAATATACAATTACGCATACGCAAAACATTTCTGCTCGTGCTTCTTTAGAACCGTTCAAAGATTTCAGTATTGAATTGACAGCAAATAGAAATTATGGAGTCAGTTCAGGTGAATTTTTTAGATGGAACGACGACAATCAAAAATTTGAAAGTCAAAGTAGAATGGAAACAGCTACCTTAACTTATTCAACTGTTTCTTTGGGTTCTGCATTTACTAAATTGGGTAAAAATTTAGAGTCTTCGCTTTTCGATAATATGCGTGCAAGTAGATCAGAAGTTTCGCAATTGCTAGGAGCAAGAAACCCTAATTCGACCAATGTGGTCAATGGATACGCAATGGGTTATGGTGGAACTCAACAGGAAGTTGTGATTGGTGCATTCTTGACAAGTTACACAGACAAAAAGATTAATTCAGGAAACATCAATCCAGTGAAAAATCTTCCTTTGCCAAACTGGAATATCAATTACAATGGTTTGACAAAGTTCCCATTTATGAAGAAAATTGTGAAGAATTTTGTGGTTCGTCACGGATATAGTTCTTCTGTAACTGTTGGTGGATTGCAAACGAATCTGAAAGCAACGCAAGACGTTAATGGAAATGCAACTGGATTAGATCAAAACGACAATTTCTTCGTTGCTCGAAATGTGACCAACATCACAGTTTCTGAAAGATTCTCACCATTGATTGGTGTAGATGCCACGTGGAATGTAAACGGTCAAGGATTGATTACAAAATTCGAATTGAAGAAAGATAGAAGTGCGAATTTGGCGTTGACAAACAATCAAATTACTGAAATTTTGGGAACAGAATGGGTGATAGGTGTTGGATACAAATTCCCGAAAGTGAAATTGCCAATCAAGTACAAATCTAAAAACTTGGAAGAACCGTTGAATATTCGTTTTGATTTCTCTTTCAGAGATAATTTAACAGTGATTCGTAAAATCGAGGAGAACACAAGTCAAGGAACAGCTGGACAAAGAGTTGTTTCTATCAAGTCTTCTGCGGATTACAACATTGGTCAAAACTTGACGATTCAGTTGTACTACGATCAAGTAATCAACACACCGAAAATCGCATCGAGTTATCCAACAGGAAACACAAGTGCAGGTATTCGTTTCAGATTAAATTTGGCTGGACTTTAATGGAAATTCGAGCAGCTCAAAAAGGGGATGAATTTGGAATTATGCTTTTGATTCAGGCGTTGGCGGAATATGAAAAGGCACCCAATGAAGTTAGCAATACTGCTGAAGCGTTGGGAATCCATCTATTTGAGGAGCAAATTTGCGAAGCGATTGTTGCAGAAGAAATTTCAATCATTGATGGAATTGAGTCGCAACAAATCGTTGGTTTTGTTTTGTGGTACACATCCTATTCAACCTGGAAAGGAAAATGCTTGTACTTGGAGGATTTCTTTGTATTGCCCGAATTTAGAACCTCAGGAATTGGTGGAAAATTGTTTGATAAAGTCGTTTCAATCGCGAAAGAATCTGGCGTTAAACGGATGGATTGGCAAGTGCTAGAATGGAATCAATTGGCGATCGATTTTTATCAAAAACGAAATGCGATTTTAGATCCTGAATGGTTGAATGGAAGATTGTTTTTCTAGAAAATTTAGATTTCAAAACCAATTTTTTCCAATACTTTTCTCGCTTGAGAAACTGCTTCAAAATGCATTTTCAAATAGTCAATTCTTTTAGATTTTTCTTCTTCTAAAAACGCCACCTTGGTTGAAATGGTTTTGTTTAAATCTTCCGCGTCGTCTATGATTTCGCAAAATTGTCCTAAGTCTGTTCCTTCAATCATCAGCGGATTTACCACACAACGGTTTCCTTGATTCAAGGAATTAATCAACTTTAATTTTACACCAGTGGATTGAAAAGTAATGAGTAGATTGATTTCAGCGGTGCGAATAAGTTGATCCATTTCTTCAGATGAAGGATTGCTTTTCAGCGAAATAAATGGGTGTTTTTTTAATTCATTTTGCAAACTTTTACTTGGATTTTTCCCAGCAACAATCAGTTGCATTTGAATTTGAGTTGAATCCCAACTTTCAATGATCCAACGCAAAGCACGTTCATTTTCAGAGACACTTAAATTCCCGTGAAACAATGCGAAATTTTCAATCTTTTCATGTTTTAATTCTTTGAAATCACATCCAACAGCCCAATAAATCGAATTGGAATTTATGGCAGCATAATAGGCTAAATCTTGTTCGTTTAAGCACAAAAGTTGATCTGCTTTTGCCAAGATTTTCTCGTATTTTTTTAATTTTTTGGATTCTTTTTTGAAAAAGGTTTTCTTCAATGGCGAACTTGTTGAATAGGCCAACGCTTCATAATATTGCCATTCAACATTGTGAATTCGTACCCATTTTTGTCTGTGTTCAAAACGATTGTCTGCTAAAATGGACGTCGTATGCAAACCTTCCATTAAAATCGGAAATTCATCTTCAAGCAAACGATTGACTAACACTTCCGAATTTCTGGTCGCAACAATAAAAGGTTCTTTTTTAAAATTGGACCAAAGTGATTTTTTACGTTTGTAATAATGTATTTCATCTGCAATTTCTTGAAAATCATGGTATGTCCCTCGTCCGTACTCAAAACAGTGTAAAATCACATAAATACCCAAATCTTTCAGCGCTTTTGCGCGGAAATAAATGTCGATAACTCCGCCATAATCCGGAGGAAATGGAACATCTAAGGAAATGATATGAATGCCTTTTCTACTCATTATACGGCTGGATAAATTTGTGCCAAAACTTCGGTTTCTTTTTCCCAATTTTCCTTCAAACTCGCTGTCAAACAATTGGTTTTCCACTTTTGAAGCAATGCAGGATCAGCTTGAATTTTTTGAATATCTGCCGCAATATTTTCTGGCGAATGCCCGCTGATAATCATTCCAATTTCATTTTCAATCACTACTTTTTTGACTTCAACTAAATCGGATGCTAAAATAGGCGTTTGCGTGTGCATGTAATCAAACACTTTGTTGGGAAGTGAAAATCTGTAATTCAAGTTGGTGTCTTTGTCAAGCGTCAAACCTAAATCTGCATGAAACGTGTAATTCATCATTTCGGAATAAGGTTTTTTACCAATAAACTTCACTTTTTCTTCCAATTTAAATTCACTAACCATTTCTTTCAACGCTGGAATAACGTCGCCATCACCTACAAAAAGTAAAACCGCATTTTCAATCAATTGCATCGCCAAAACCGCCTCTTCACCACCTCGATCGATGTTGATTCCAGCGCCTTGAAAAATAAGCACGAATTTGTTTTCCGGGATTCCCAATTCAGCTTTTGATTTTAAAGTTGAAGCCTGCCATTTGGGAGAAATGTTTCTGACGACAGCTACTTTTTTCCCGTATTTGGCTTCGTATCGATTCGCAATGGAATGATTTACAGTATAGATTTGAGTCAATTTTGGAAAAATCCAACCTTCGATTTTTTCCCAAAAAGCTTGCACCTTGGGGCGATTTACCAATTCTGGAACTTCTGTAAAATATTCATGCGTGTCGTAGACTAAAGTCGAACGTTTCAATTTGCTGATGAGATAATTTGGAAGCAATGTATCTAAATCATTCGAAACTAAAACAGAAGATTTTCGAAACAGCAAAAACCAAAACAAGCGAATTGAAAAACCAGCGTAAAACAAAGGACCTTTATCGAACCACAATCGCATGCGGTGGGTTTGGTAAGGACGATCAAGAGGTAAACTATTTTTGCGCAACCTTCCAACTAATAAAACGGAATAACCTTGCTGAGTCAAAAATAGACAAACCTTGTGCACACGTTGATCTGTGTACAAATCATTTGTTACGCTTACAATGACTCTAGGCGATTTTCCCATGAATCAAAAGTAAGAAAAAGATGGCGATGAATTAAAGGAAAGCAATTATTAAGATGAGAATAGCGATGATTGACAGTAAGTATATCCCAATGGTTATTGATGACAAAATAACTCCTGTTCGAGCCATTTTTACACCTTTTGGAGTATTATAATCTGCGCGTAATGATTGTATGCCTTTGATTAAACCGATAATTGAAAGTACCAAACCAACAACACCAAAAATATAGGTGATTTGTAAAATCAAGCCAGCGACGCCAAAATTTCGGCTTTTTCTACCTTTTTCTTCTGACTCTTGCGCCTCATATGCTATGGCTTGATTTACCTCAGGTTTGATAGAATCTTCTTCTTGTTCAAGCTTTTTGGTTTTAACTATAATAGATTTATCTTCAACATTTTCAATTGATAAATTTTGTTTTATTGTATTTAGATCAATTGTTTCACCAATTTGATTTTCAGGAACGAATTCGTCAACTGAGGTGGATTTTTTAAGATTATTTTCAGCGACAATTTCATTTTCAGAGGGTGTCTTTTGATTTAAGTATGAATAGGTTTTTTGCTGTCTTTTGACACCATTACTGTATTTCCAATCTGAACAAGAAACCAAGATTGAAATCATTAACAAAAGCGTAAATATATTTTTCATAATCATCAAATATGTTGCAAGATAATAAATAATCGATTTTCGATAGAAAATATTGTTTTCAATTTGAGTTATTTCTAATAAATCCTTTTCCAAAATCAATTCATTACCTTTGTGACATGTTAAAAGCAAACATCGCCATTTTTGCTTCTGGACAAGGAAGCAACGCTTTGAATTTGATTCATCATTTCGAGTCGCATCCTGAAATTCACGTGCAATTTGTTTTGTCCAATAAAAGCGACGCCAAAGTGCTAGAAGAAGCAAAAAAAATAGGTGTACAAACTTTTTCATTCAGCAACGCGGAAGTGGAAAATGGTGAATTTATCACACAGTTTTGTGTAAATCAAGAAATTGATTTCATTGTCTTGGCTGGTTATTTGCGCAAAATTCCAGTTGCGTTGATCGCGCAGTTTCCAAATCATATTTTCAATATTCATCCTGCATTGTTGCCAAAATTTGGTGGCGCTGGTATGTACGGAAAATACGTACATGAAGCGGTACTTGCGAATCAAGAAAAAGAAACTGGAATCACGATACATCTTGTGAACGAAGATTTTGATTCAGGCGAAAAAATCGCACAATTTCACTGTGATTTGGATGAAGACGAAACAATAGAAACCATCCAACAAAAAGTACAAGCCTTGGAACATGCTTATTTTCCTTTGGTGATTGAAGAAACAATTTTAAAAGCAAGAAATGTTTGATTTTTTTACGTCCTTTAATACAGCAGAAATTTTCAAAGCTGGAATGGTACTTTTCGCGGTCATTGATATTATTGGTTCTATACCAATTATTCTGAAAATCAAAGAACAAGCGGGAGAAATTCACGCATTGCATGCAAGTTTGGTTTCTTTGGCAATCTTAATCGGTTTTTTGATTTTAGGGGAAAGTATTTTGAGTCTTTTTGGTGTAAACGTTGAAGCTTTTGCAGTTGCTGGGTCACTGATTTTATTCGCCATGAGTTTGGAAATGATTTTAGGCGTCCGACTTTTCAGAGACAATACGACAGGAAAAACGGCGAGCATCGTGCCATTGGCTTTTCCAATTATTGCAGGTGCTGGAAGTATGACAACGATTATTTCACTACGCGCAGAATTTGCAGCAATCAATATTGTTATTGCAATAATCATCAACATCTTGTTGGTTTACATTGTGTTAAAACTCACCAAACGCATCGAACTCATTCTCGGAGATGGAGGAATCGCGATTTTGAAAAAGGTTTTTGGAATCATTTTGCTAGCCATTGCAGTGAAATTGTTCACCGCAAATGTGCAGGAGTTGTTTTGATTTTCTGCCTTATAATTTCTTTATTCTCTAATTAACTATTATGTTGCCGTAGGTAACTAATATAGTTAGCGGCGGATGCAATCCGCCGTAGTAACGGTAATTGAAATTGTTTTTGGCGTGTGTTTTTGTATAAAACCATGACAAAAGCCAACAATTATTTTAATTGGGGAGAAAATGTCAACAATCATTTTGAGATAGATTTCACCTAAAAATCCCGAAAAAATTCCTACATTCGCACTGCAAATTTTAACACTTAATGGCGTTTTAATTTCTAAATAGTAACATTAAAATCAGCAAAATGAAACCAATTGATCAATTGAAAGAAAGAAGTGGAAACGCATGTGAATTGTGTAAATCAACTGAAAATTTACAACTTTTTTATGTTCCTTTTTCAACGGGGAAATTTGCTGAGGAAGCGATTTATGCTTGCGAGAATTGCATCGCTCAAATTGAGAAAAAAGCGGAGTTGGATACTAAACACTGGCAATGCTTGAGCGAATCGATGTGGAGTGAATTTCCTGCGGTACAAGTTGTTTCATGGAGATTATTGAACAGATTGAAACAAGAATCTTGGGCGGTTGACAATTTAGATATGTTGTATTTGGAAGATGAAGTGTTAGCTTGGGCTGAAGCTTCTGGTGATCAACATTCAGATGGAAATGAAGAATTTCACAGAGATTGCAACGGAGTGATTTTACAACAAGGTGACACTGTTACTTTGATCAAAGATTTGGACGTGAAAGGTTCAAGCTTAAATGCCAAAATCGGAACAGCTGTCAGAATGATTCGCTTGGTTCACGACAATACCGAACAAATTGAAGGTAAAGTAGATGGACAAACAATCGTCATTTTGACCAAATACGTGAAGAAACAAGCTTGATTTTTTAATCCTGTTGTTGCACCAAACATTTTTTATTTTTGTAATTCAAAAATCGAATTTTAACCTTTAAATCGAATTGGTTTGAAAAATTGTATTGCCCAAATTTTTGCAGTTAAAAAAAGCTTGCTTGCTTTTACATTCAGTTTTATCGCACTTTCAGTATTTGCACAACCAAATACAACTCCGCCAAACACGGTGGACATCATTCACATGAAAGATGGTCGAATTTTGAGAGGGCAAATTTTGATTTTTGAAGAAAAAGACGGCGATATTACCTTCCAAGATCTTTATGGTAGAAAGTACTCGTTGACTAGAGAAGAATACAGTTACTTCGAAGAAAATCAAATTATAAGAGAGAGAAAAAGCAAAAATGATACAATCGTAAAAGTGCGTAAAGAAAATCAATTTGAATTTTCGGTTGGTTTGACTTACGGTACTTATATGCCAACAGCGTCTTTCAAACCAGACGCTTATTATTTGCAGAATTTAAACAATTCATATTACTTTCCAATCAGTTTGCAATTGGGTGCAGGAAAATATTTTAACCGCAAAAACTTTGTGGGTGTCAACCTCAATTACGCTTTGATTTCTGGTGCAAGTCCAACGTTCAATGCCAATTTGCGATACCAATTTCAATATGACGCATACAAACGCAATACTGCTTGCTACATTCCTGTTGAATTTGGATATCATTCACTGAACTATTCCACCAGCTTTTACGTGACTGATTCAATAGCGCCTACTCAATATTCTTGGATAAAACAAATAGATACTGATGTCAAAATTTCATCGTTGAATTTAGGAATTGGGCACGGATTCAATTTCATGATGAAAAATACGCATTCCATAGCTTTGGAATTTTTAGTCTATAAATACTTCACCATGAGCCAAAAATTTGAAGCACTTCTAAAAGGCGCTCCTGAATACAAGGTCGACGCAATTGGTGCGAAATTGGCCGTATTTGTGAATATTTAAAAAAGAATCAAGATGCTTTTTGCATCTTTAAGCAAAAACACAGCAACTAAGCGTATTTT
This sequence comes from Flavobacteriia bacterium, assembly GCA_947450325.1. Taxonomy (GTDB): domain Bacteria; phylum Bacteroidota; class Bacteroidia; order Flavobacteriales_D; family Crocinitomicaceae; genus JAQVCM01. Next base: position 36,484 of record CANFUT010000012.1, on the reverse strand, counting down.
TGTTTCATGTTTCGTTTGCAAAATGTGATTTTCTCGATTGGTTTGTTGTTTTCATGGCAACTAACTGCTCAAGTGCATTTTCAAATTGTTCCCAAACCAACTAAATCCATTCAATTTTTTGAAGGAAAAACGATTGCGAATCAAACTGTAAATGCAACTTTTCAGTCTGGAAAGTCCAAAAAAGTATTGTCTGTCTTTAGCGCTATCGAAAAACAGATGATCAATCAACAAGTTGTAGTCAGGTCAAACGCGAAATACAACGCCAAAAATTGGAAATGTTGGGAAGGAAAAAAGGAAATCGCTTTACATTGGTTGAATGATTCTACTTTTCAGTTTTCGATGAGACTGGAAAAGAAAAAGCATTTTTACAGTTTCTACAACGGTGAGGTTTTGATTGACAAATGGATGAGTGTGCAACTGCCAACTGTTAAACAAAAAGTGTATATCGTGCCGTTGATTTCACTTTCAAACGATCGATTTTACTACGAAAACGAGCTGAATAAAATTTACAAACAAGCAGGAATCGAACTAGAAGCAGCGATTTTGCCGACTTTTAAAACCAAGATTTTCTCTCCTAAAACGATTTTTTCAACCCAAGATTCTTTGGAAATGTATTCAGGTCAAATGCGATTATTGCGCAATCAATTTTTTGAACTGAATACAGATTTGCCCAAAGAAGCCTATTATTTATTCGTGATTCCATCGTTCGCAGATTCCTCTGAAATGGGTTTTATGCTGAAAAATAAAACCTTGGGATTTGTTCCTTTTCAAACGAATGACAAAAGATTAAACACCCAACTCGCGCGCACTTTGGCGATTGGAATGGGCATGCTCAATCCAGCTTGGAAATCGTTAGACAGTCTGGAAAACCGGAAAGAAAATTTGATGGATTCCCTCGGCGGTCGGCGGTTGACTTTTGCTCAAGTCGAGGCTTTGCGGTCAGAAATTCGAACTTTTTCTCGTTTTGACACTTATGAAAATGTGCCTACAAATAATGGAACAATCGCCTATTATTTTTGGAAGGAAACGCACGGTTACATCGATTTGTCAAATCAAAGTCCATTGGAGGCGATTCAAAGACCTTTTAGAAAGAACTTTTTAATTTCTCGTTTTCAAGTAAAGTATAGCATTTTGAAACCGATTTACCGCTGGGGTGGTTATTACATTACCATTTTCAATGTCTTTGTGTTTGTAGTCTTTTTTGGTCTGTTTTTTTGGCTCAGAAGAAAGATCAAAAATGCGTGGAAAAAGCGCAAATGGCGTTGGGGTATTTTTCGAAAATTGGTTGTTTGGAGTTTGTTCCTGTCGGCGACATTTGGCGTTTATTGCTCCTTGCCTTGGGGAAATGCGATTCTAGAAAGATTCACTATTATTTCTGGGCCGATGCCCGAATTGGATGGGATGAAATTGCGAGAAGCAAAGAAAAAATTGTTTACCAATCCAGATTTCCACAAAAAGCGCGGAAGCATCTTATCAGCTGAAATTTTAATTCAAAAATCCGCGCATTGGGAAGTGAAGAAGCGTTTGCCCGTTCTGTATTTCAATGTTTTTGTGGACGAAAATCAAAAACCAATCAAAATGCGTTTTCAGCACAATTCTGATACGCTGAAAGTGGAAGCTTGGAAATATGCGAAGCGTGTGACCAACCATTATGTGGTTTTCAATTACATGGATTTGGATAGAAAAATGATTGCCCAAAAAGTCTATTCATACGATGGAAAAGAATTGGAATCACCCAAGGAGAAAGAAGATGTAGCCAAAAGAATTTTAGTTTTCGTGAACGGTTATCGTCCCACTTCCGTGGGTCATTCGTTGGAAGAGAATTTCCAAGACATCATCAACAATGGTTTTGAAAACAAGAATTCTACGAATCACATTTATCCTTTTGATCGCTACGATTATTGGCAACCGTGGAACCAAATCAATTTGCTTTTTGCGCAGCGAATCAATCCAACAGAAACGTATTATGCCGATGGACATTTTTCTGTAAGTACATCTAATTATGGAAGTATTTTGAACTTCACACGCGTTGCACAAAGTTTTCCAAAGCGCTGTCCAAACGCTAAAAAACACACTTGTTATTGGATGCAAAACACGGATTTGAGGAAGTATTTTGTGAAAAAATCGCATACTGAAAACGTTTTGAAAATGCGTGCTAATAAAGAAGGATTTAAATACAGAAAAGACCACGGTCGCATTGCGGGGAAAAACTTGTTGCAAATTTTGAATGAATTGCCTGAATTTTCTGAAAACGATACGGTTTACATCGTTGCGCACAGCATGGGGTTTGCTTATTCCTTAGGAATGGTCGAGTCTTTGCGAAATAAAATTCAATTTGGAGGATTCTATATTTTAGCGCCAGAAAATGCAAAAACTGGAGTTGTAAATCCTACTGAATGGAAGGAAATTTGGCAATACGGAAGCAATTTCGATCAAAAATACAAAGATGCACCTTGCCTTCAAGACGGTGTAGCACCGCAAAGTACAGTGAGAGGTTTACCCGAAGAAAATCGCTTATTCATTCCCAAAAAAGCGTATAGACAAAAAGGATTTTTCGATTCACATTTCATCGGATATTACACGTGGATTTTAGATATCCCGCAAGGAGAAAAAGGTGCGATTAAGTTTCGCTAGTTTTTAGTACAACAAAGCATCTAAAAATTCAATATCCGTATTTGATTTTCACGCGTTAAAACCTTGAAAAATATTCGTATTTTTGCCATTATTATCAACAAATCATGGCTTTAAAACAATATCTTGCTCAAAAACTTGAACAGCGTCTTTCGCCTCAACAAATTCAGTTGATGAAATTGTTGCAAGTTCCGACGATGGAATTGGATCAACGCATCAAACAAGAAATTGAAGAAAATCCTGCGTTGGAAGAAGGCGCTGATGTTGAAGATGATTACGACAACGACGACGAGTACGACAATGACGATTCCAACAACGACGATGACAACGATTTTGACATCTCGGATTATATGGATGACGACACGCCAGACTATAAAACACAAGCCAACAACCACAGCAAAGACGACGAAGAACGCGTCATTCCGCTTTCTGGGGAACAATCGTTTCAAGAAAAATTGACCGAACAATTGCATTTATTGGATTTGGACGACACACAATTTTTGATTGCTGACACCATCATTGGAAACTTGGATGAATCAGGTTATTTGAACCGAGAAGTGGAAGCGATTGTAGACGATTTGGCTTTTTCTGCCAATGTGATTGTGAACGAAGCGCAAGTGGAAGAAGTATTGTCTTTGGTGCAAGAACTTGACCCTGCAGGCGTTGGTGCACGAGATTTGCGAGAATGTTTGTTGTTGCAATTGGAGCGCAAGCAAGATGGCGACATCACCAAATTTACTGCAAAGAAAATCTTGCAAGATCATTTTGAAGAGTTTACAAAGAAACATTACGATAAAATCCAGAAAAAACTGGAAATCGAGGACGAAGATTTGAAAGAAGCCATCGCTGAAATCATTAAATTGAATCCTAAACCAGGAGGTTCTATGAAAGAATCTGCCAAATCGATGCAACAAATCATTCCAGATTTTGTGATCAACGAATTTGAAGGTCAATTGGAATTGTCAATCAACGGAAGAAATGCGCCTGAATTGAAAATCAGCAGGGAATATGAACGCATGTTGCGCGGCTATTCTGAAGGAGCAAAAACGTCGAAATCTGACAAAGAAGCATTGACTTTTGTGAAGCAAAAATTGGACGGTGCCAAGTGGTTCATCGATGCCATTCGTCAGCGCCAAAACACCTTACTTTTCACCATGGATGCGATCATGAATTACCAAAAAGAATATTTCTTGACAGGTGATGAAACGAATTTGCGTCCGATGATTTTGAAAGACATTGCCGACATTGTGAATTTAGACATTTCAACCATTTCTCGTGTGGCAAACAGCAAATATGTACAAACAGGTTACGGAATTTTTCCATTAAAATATTTCTTTTCAGAATCTCTTTCTACCGATTCGGGCGAAGAAGTTTCTACCCGTGAAGTGAAGAAAATTTTGTCGGAAGCCATCGAAGGTGAACAAAAAAAGAAACCGTTGACCGACGATCGTTTGGCTTTGTTGTTGAAGGAAAAAGGCTACAATATCGCCCGCAGAACGGTTGCAAAATACCGCGAACAATTGAATATTCCTGTTGCACGTTTACGTAAAGAATTGTAATGAAAGCATTTGCAAGATTGATGTCCTGGCTTTTCATTCCCTTGTTTATGCCAGTTTTTGGATTGCTGATAGCGATGTATTATCCAGCGGAAAATGAAAGTGCTTTGCGTTCGACAACCAGCTTGTATTTCATGCCACCGCAATTCAAGCTACACATTTTATCGCTGTTCACTATTTTATCTGTCATCGCTCCCGGATTTTCACTCTTGATGTTGAAACGTCAAAAACGAATCGAAAGTGTTGAAATGGACATCAAGGAAGAACGTAATTTCCCGATTGGAATCACAGTGGTTTATTGTGCGATGCTAGGCGCCTTTGTTTGGTTTCAAATTCCCCGTGGATTGGTTCCAGAAGTCATTTTCTCGCTTCCTTGGGCAGGCGTTTTGGCTTCTGCAATTGCTGGATTGATCAACCGCTACGAAAAAATCAGCTTACATGCTATGGGCGCGGGAATGCTTTTTGGTTTCATTGTTGCTTATTACAATACGCAAATCATTTTTGATGTCGATTTGATAATCGGCGTCGCGATTTTAGGCGGACTGATTATGTCGGCCAGAATGTATTTAGGAAAACACACTTTGAGACAAAGTATAATGGGCTATTTGTTAGGATTTTTCACCGTCTTTTTGATGTTGACATTTTTCCCAAGTCCGAATTTATAAGTTTAAAATTTAAATAAAATACCATGAAAACCAGATTTAGAATTTTCCTTACCCTAATTTCAATTGCTGTTATTTCAGCATGTAGTTTGGTCAACAAAGCCAAAAAAAATGGCGTGAATATTTTCACTATTCAACAAGACAGAGATTTTGGTGCGCAAGTAGCGGCTGAAATCGACGGAAATCCAGCTGAATATCCAGTGTTGGATTCTGCTAAATACAAAGATGTGTACGCATACGTTTACAAAGTGCGCAACAATATTTTGAATTCTGGAAAAGTAACTCATAAAAACGATTTCAAATGGCGCGTGCGTATTATCAAAAACGATACAATTTTGAACGCTTTTTGTACGCCTGGTGGTTACATTTATGTGTACACAGGAATTTTGAAATTTTTAGAAACGGAAGATCAATTGGCCGGCGTGATGGGTCATGAAATTGGTCACGCAGACATGCGTCATTCTACACGTCAAATGACAACGATGTACGGAATTCAAACTTTGCTAGATATTTTAGCTGGAGACAGAAAAATGTTGAAAGAAATCACAGCAGGAATTGTTGGTTTGAAATTTTCACGTGAACACGAAACTGAAGCGGACCAACGTTCGGTAGAATATTTGTGTCCAACCGCATACAACGCCGATGGTGGCGCAGCATTTTTTGAGAAAATCACCAAATTAGGTGGCGCGAGACAACCAGAATTTTTGAGTACGCACCCAAATCCAACGAATAGAATCGAGCATTTCCATAATGCAAGAACGACCTTGGGTTGCGGAGGAACGCAAACTTACAAAGCGGAATATCAGCAAATGTTGGCCAAATTGGATCAAATTATCATTCCAAATTTGGGAGGAAGACATTGATTTTAAAATCTCTATCAGATGAAATTATTTTTAGACGCAAACACTTTTATCGATACCAATAAAGGATTTGATATTTCCATTCCATTGACCAATGATTTAAACAATCCGCGGGCATGGTATGTGCAACCGCCGACTTTTGAGCCGGTGCGCGCCAATGGATTTATTGGTTCGGTAGCTGAAGGTGGTGGCGTCAATTTCAGAGATATATTTTTCAATCCACACGGACACGGAACACATACTGAATGCTTGGGTCACATTACTGAAACGGTGCATTCCATCAATCAGCATTTGAAAACCGCTTTTTTCACTGCGCAAGTCATTTCTGTGCAACCTGAAAGTTGTTGGCATGAAACGGAGAAAGTGGAAGATTTCATCATCACGAAAGCGCAACTTGCATCCTTGTTGGAAGGCGTGCAAACGGAAGCATTAATCATTCGTACTTTGCCGAATCAAATCGACAAAAAGCACAAAAATTATTCCTCTTCCAATCCGCCATACATTGAATTAGAAGCGATTGAAGTTTTAAATCAAGCTGGCGTTGAACATTTATTGATTGATCTCCCATCCGTTGACCGCGAGCAAGACGGCGGCGCATTGGCTTTTCACCACGCATTTTGGCAAGTGCCAGAAAACCCTCAATTTCACAAAACCATCACAGAATTTATCTACGTTTCAGACGAAATCGCTGATGGAAAATACATTTTGAATTTGCAAACTGCGCCTTTTGAGAATGATGCTACGCCGAGTAGGCCGGTTTTGTTTGGGGTTGAAAAGTTGGTGGTGAGATCCTAATCTCTAGATTTTCTTCTGCGGAGAAATTGTTGTCCATTCAAAGATTTGTTCTTTTTTTTGCCTTGATGCAAAAAGAAAGAATCAAAAAAAAAGATCAAGGCTACGCAATCAAAGCTATAATATTCAAATGCGTGACTAAACAAAAGTAAACTCGCAGCCACGATTATTATAAATAGCTAAGTTTGTCTATGCTCAAACAGTACTTTTGTTTGGCCGTCAAGCATTAGGAATTTTACTTAACGCTTTTATTGCTGAGGCCGAAAAAAGTCTTAAAACTTGGTGTTTTCGTTTTTTCCTCCCCCTTTATCCCCCTCCAAAGGGGGAAACTCAAATTTTCGCCAACATATAGAGTTTTAAAACTTTGCTAGAACATTTTCGTTTTTTAGATTATTGATGATTTGGCATTCTTCCCACTTTGGAGGGGGATCGAGGGGGAGGACCTTTTTTTAAACTTGGTTTCACTCTAATTATTTTTCCCTATATTTAAGTAATAAAAACCTTTTACAATGAACAACTTTTACTCAAAAGACCTCCGTGGATTTGCCCATGAACTTCGAAACGAATCCGTTTCGAGGGCTGAAAAATATATTTGGAAATCACTTTTATCAAAAAACAATCAAGGGGTAAAATTTAAAAGACAAATACCTGTCGACCATTTTATTGTAGATTTCTTTGCGCAGGAAATTGGTTTAATCGTTGAAATTGATGGAAGTTCTCATTTTTCAAAAGCGAGTTATGATGCTTATCGGCAACAAAAACTTGAATCTTTGGGATTTACAATGATTCGTTTCACAGAAGGCGATGTCATTCAAAACATTGATGCTGTTGGAAATCAGATTCAGCATGTGGTTTATTGTTTAAAGGGAGAATGATTTTCCTCCCCCTTAGTCCCCCTCCAAAGGGGGAAATAGATCTGTCTAAAGTCTGAGGTCTTCTGTCTAATGTCTTAAAATCCTCTCCATCACTCCATCTCCTCCAACATCCCAAATAAATCCTCAAACATATAATCCGCCACCATCAATTTCGGATTAGGCGAATGCGTTTTTTCTGGTACACAAACCACGGTCATTCGGGCAGCTTTTCCTGCGATGACGCCGTTGATGCTGTCTTCTATTACCAAGCATTTTAGAGGATTTACCGCCAACATTTGTGCTGTTTTGAGGTAAACTGCTGGATGTGGTTTTCCATGTGTTTCGTGTTCTGCGGAATGTGTGATGTTGAAATATTCTTTGATTTTCAAGGTTTCGAGCACGCATTCAATCAAGACTTGGTAGGAAGATGTCGCCAAGCCAATTTTCAAGCCTTTGGATTTGAAATATTGTAATGATTCGATGACGCCAGGTAAAGGTTTTCCGTCGCGACCCAACAATTCAACCATGCGATTGACAATCATCGCGAGTACTTCGTCTGGTCCTGCGCCTTGCCATGGTGCTACTTTGTACCAAAATGAAATCACTTCGTCTAAGCGCAATCCAACAGTAAGTTCAAAATCTTTGCGGGTCAAGTTGCAACCGACCGCTGAAAAAACTTCTTCCATCGCGATTTTCCAAACGGGTTCGGAATCGATGAGGACGCCGTCCATGTCGAAAATTATGGCTTCGAATTGAGAAATATTTATTTGTTTTTGGTTCATTTTAAATTTTATGTGATTCAATCAGAGTATTTTCTAGCGTGCTCTGCATAAGAGCCATCAAGATTTTCGTCGCCCTAATTATTCAATTTAATCTTGTACAAATTTCCGCCGCCAATCATTTTTTGTTTTTCGTCGGCGATGTAGATTGTTTTATTATCTTTTGTGGCAATGGCTTCTTTTTGCGTGTAGGGTTTCAGGTAAATTTTCTTTTGGTATTCAAATTTCCCCTTATTGAATTTATAGATGATCATGCGGTTGTAGGTCAAGATGTAGCAATATTCTCCACAAATCGCGGAAGCGGTTACTGCATCTTTGAAGAAACCATTTTTTCCTAAATACAATTCTGAGCGTTTGGTCAAGGTATATTTTCCGGGTTTGGTCGAAACTGCGTATTGAAAACTGCGTCCGTCAAAAGGTTTTGCGCGACATTTTGTGAAAATGTAAATCGAATCTTTGTAATAGGCGATTGCTTCTGCGTCGAAATGCCAATCTTTTTCCGCAGTTGGAATTTCCTTTTGCTCTGCATAATCGATTTCTATTTCTTCCGCTTTTACTTCTTTCTTTTTCAATATATTCCAAGTGGAAACCTTGTAAATACGCAGTTTTTTGCGTGAATTGTTGTTGTTGCCAATATCGCCAATGTATAAATGTCCTTTGCCGTCAGAAGTAATGTCTTCCCAATCGTTGTTTTTCGCATCCAGCACTTCCACTTGGTGGATTTTCTGTCCTTTGAGATTCAAAAAATACAAAATCGGCTCGTTTCCGCTGTCGTTGTGACCCACCAAAACTGTGTCGTTCAAAAAGCACAACCCTGAAATTTCTTTCATTGAATCGGGCAATTTGGCGATTTTTTCCAGCTTTTGAGAAAACGAATTTCCTGCAAAAAGTATAATAATAAGGAGTATTTGAATCTTCATGCAGTATCGTTAAGATTCAATTTCATTGTTTCTGAAGGCAGAAGGTATCAAACTTGGAATCACTTTCAGTACCATGGGCAACAACAAAGCGCCACCAGGAAGTAGAAAAATTGCCAATGCAGGCATTGATTTTGCCAAGTCTAAAAATTGCGTTTTTACTTTTTCTTTCTCTTCTTTGGTCAATTCTTGCTTGGTCGATTTCTTGATTAAAAAAACCAATTCTTTGCTTTCTTTCAATTCTGCAGCAAGCTTGTCTTTGTTTCTTCCGAGGATTTTAATCCATCTTTTTGACAAACTTCCGTACATTTTTTCATACATATTACTGTCCTGTAAAAAGACAATTTGTTCAGTATGATTCAAGATAAAGTTCTCCATCAAGGCCAAAGCTTCCTCCATTTCGATGGCGGGAATTTGCAAATGCTCGCACAGCAATTGAAGGAAATCTTTCTCCTCCTCAGTAGCCTCATGCGTGGCAAAAATGGTCAGTGCAGAGATGTCTAATAAGAACCTTTTGAAGAGCCAAATGTTGGTCAATTCTGGTGAAAAATCGGAGAAATTTGCCCCGTTTTTAAACTTCGAAATCGCGTATTCTTTTCGGTCATCATCGAAGTGCGCGGAGGCTAAAAACACGTTAAAAATCTTCTTTTCTTTCTCCTCTAATTCGCCATCAGAATAAGCAGAAAGTGTCAAAGCGATCAATGCATTTAAAGCATATTCTTCGTATTTTGATTCCATCATGACTTGGTTTGTCAAGAGAAATTCTTCGAATAAAATGATGTCTAAATACACAAATGAGTTGCTCAAATAGTTGACCCAAATCGCATTTTCAAGTAAATTTAAACGGACATCTGTGCGCTTTGCCAGGATGTTTTCGAGCTTGTCAATGTTGCTTTCTTTTATGAAAAAAGTGAACATTCGCGACAAAGATTTGGTGCTGTGATGACCGTAAAAATCGAGTAAGGAATCTGTAAATTTATCGAAATCTTTGACAGGATCTCCACCGTTACTTGCAAAAATAAAAAGGTGAGATTCGAACAAAAGCAGCTTCAATCTTTCTTCATTTGTCCATTTCGGATGAGCCAAAGAATTGCAAAAAAGTAGCTCGGAAGCATAGCCAAAAACGATTCCTGAACGGTTCAAAACCAGGTGCTGAAAATGGTCTTTTTTGACATCTTCAGGTTTGTCAATATGTACGTTGATCACTCCTTTTTGAAGTAAGTTTTTGTACTTAGAAATCCAACCTTTTGAACCTGGTGACAGTATCATTTCTTTGATTCTTAAACACAAAATTACGGAATAAAAACGTAGGATAAAAAATTCATTTTTTTATTTGAATCTGATTTCAAAATCCCAGTTTATTAATTCAAAAATCCTGCTGGAATTTAATTCTCATTTGGAAAAATATTTCCTTTTTTCTATTTAAAAATGATTCGTTTTTTTATTGCTTTTTCAAGTTCAAAAATGACAAAGTTTCTCCGTAACTTTAGCATCGGATTATGAAGGCAGAAGACATCAAATTGAAGTTGCAATTACTTCCAGACAAACCTGGGATTTATCAATACTATGATATCAATGGTGTGATTTTGTATGTCGGAAAAGCGAAAAATTTAAAGAAAAGAGTCACTTCATATTTTGTAAAAAATCACGATAATGCCAAAACGAGAATCCTTGTTCGGCAAATTGAAGACATCCAATATTTGGTTGTAGATTCAGAATTAGACGCCTTGCTTTTGGAAAATAATCTGATAAAAAAGTACCAACCAAAATACAATATTGCGCTCAAAGATGACAAAACTTATCCATGGATTTGCATCAAAAAAGAAGCTTTTCCGCGCGTATTTTCAACCCGCAATTTGGTGAAAGATGGCTCTAAATATTTGGGGCCTTATGCGAATGTAAAAGTGATGAATACCTTGCTCAGTTTGCTCAAAGATATTTATCAATTGAGAACTTGTGCGCTGGATTTATCGGCTAAAAAAGTGGCTGAAAAAAAGTATAAAGTTTGCTTAGAATATCATTTAGGAAACTGCAAAGGACCATGCGTTGGACACCAAAGTGAAACCAATTACCAGGAATATATTGATCAAATTGAATCCATTTTAAAAGGAAATATTGGTTCTGTTTTGACTCATTTACGCAAAATTATGCAAGAATTTGCGGAAAACTACAAATTTGAGGAAGCGCAGGCGATAAAAGAGAAGATTCAAACACTGGAAAATTATCAGTCTAAATCGACGATTGTTTCACCTACCGTTGACAAGGTGGATGTGATCACGATGGTGGAAGATGAGAAGACAGCTTTTGTAAATTATTTCGTCATCAGCAACGGAGCAATCATTCATGGATTTACCATCGAGGTGAAGAAAAAATTGGATGAAACGGATGCTGAAATTATCGCTTTTGCATTGCTCGAAATGAGGGAAAGATTCAACAGTCAATCCAAAGAAATTTTGATTGAAAAGGAAATCGATTTAGAGATTCCTGGATTGCAATTTTTTGTTCCACAAAGAGGCGATAAAAAACACTTGGTTGACCTCTCGATTCGCAATGCGAAATTTTACCGTTTGGAAAAACTGAAGCATGAAAGAATCAAAAATCCGGAAGAGCACACGGATCGAATTTTGAGTCAACTTCAAAAAGATTTGCGCTTGAAAGAACTGCCAGTTCACATCGAGTGTTTTGATAATTCCAATATACAAGGTACGAATCCAGTTTCTGCTTGCGTGGTGTTTCGAAATGCCAAACCGAGCAAAAAAGATTACAGACATTTTAATGTAAAAACAGTTGTCGGTCCAGACGATTTTGCATCGATGGAAGAAGCGGTCGGAAGAAGGTACCGAAGAATGTTGGACGAAAATCAACCCTTGCCGCAACTCATCATTATAGACGGTGGAAAAGGACAATTGGGTGCTGCGTTGAAAGCATTAGAGACTTTAGGTTTGAGAGGTAAAATTGCGATTATCGGTATTGCGAAAAGATTGGAAGAAATCTTTTTTCCTGGCGATAGCATTCCAATCTATTTGGACAAGAGATCTGAGTCTTTGAAGGTCATTCAACACCTCAGAAATGAGGCGCACAGATTTGGAATTACGCACCACAGAAATCGCCGAAGTAAAGGAGCATTTGTTTCCGAGTTGACGAGCATCGAAGGCGTCGGTCCGAAGACACATGAAGAGTTGATGAAGGCATTCAAAACGGTGAGTAAAATCAAAGAAGCAAATCTTGAAAGTTTGTCGAGTGTCATCGGTCAAGCGAAAGGAAAAATCGTCTGGGAATATTTCCGTGGACGTGAAAATTCCGAGTTGGAATAATTTGTGTTTTCAGCTAGATTTTTAAATTTCATTTTTATGAAAATACCATTTTATTTTTTGTTCGTCATTTTGATTTTTTTGACAGCTTGCAAACAAGAGCCAAAAAATTTAAGTGAGAAAAAACCAGCTTTAGAAAACGAAAAATTAGTTGCGCCAACCGCCAGCATTTTAAAAATCGAAAATGAAAAATTAGCGCCAAAAATCGACCCGAAAAAAGAAGAAAAAAAATATCCTTTTCCATATCGTCAAACTAAAAATTTTGATGAACCTGCAACACCTGTTTTGGTTGATGATTCTCTATCGTCAGGAATTGTTTTCTGTCCTGAAGTCCCTGAACAAGACGAACCCTTCTGGATTTTGGATGAACCAGCAGAATTTCCAGGAGGCAAAATAAAATTTCTTGAGTACCTTGAAAAGAACATGAAATTGACTTCAGAAATGGAAGTCGGTGGGAAATGTTATTTGAGATTTGTAGTTGGATTAGATGGAAGTATTTCAAATGTGGTAATCTTAAGAGGCGTTAATGATTGTCCTGACTGTGACAAAGAAGCTAAGCGTTTAGTTCAAAACATGCCCAAATGGATTCCGGCAAAATTTAATGGGCAACAGGTAAAATCATATTACGTAGTTCCGATAAAATTTTTGATGTGATTTGAGAGCGACAAATTTCCGTTTAATCAATCAAAAGTACACTTTACACAAATCTGAATATTTTTGTGAACCTTTTAACAAAGTTCTCGTCTAAGGTTTAATTGAAGATTAATTTTCAAGGATTTACCATTTGTTGGACTTAAATCAAAAGGCATGAATTCAGATTTTTTGCATACTTCCTCTTTAAAGACGTCATCTATTGAACAAGTAAATGATGCTTTAATTGTTTTGCGTCATTTCATAGAACTGAATGAAAAGTTGCTTCCGATTTTATTAAATCTTTCCGAAAAAAAGGTAAAATCAGCCAAAGATTTTGCTGATATTCAAAAAATTAGGAATGTTTTTGAATCATACCATTTCGATGTCAAATCTTCTCAAATTTTAATGAACTCTTCTATTTTAAGTTACATCCAAGGGGCTTATCACTCCATTATTGACAATGCGGAAAGTTTACAGGCGCAAGTCAAATTGATGTTGTTTGAGAAGGAATTAATCAAATTGAAAAAAAATTGGACTGCTGTAGTTAGAAATTAAATTTACAGTTCGAACTTGAGTTTTACTCAAAATTTGGCAACAATCTATCAAAAACTTTCACGCCTTCTACAGCCGAATACGGCAATTTTATAAAATCAGTATTTACATTTAATTCTTCACATTTTGGATCAATCACGATTTTGATTGTTTCATCAGGAGTTACGAATGCCAATCCTGCTGCTGGATAAACCTGCAAAGAAGTTCCAACAACAAGTAAAATATCGGCGGTTTTACAAATTTCAGCTGCGCGGTCAATTTCGGGAACTGCTTCACCAAACCAAACCACATGTGGACGAAGTTGAAATCCATCTTCACATAAATCTCCCGTTTTAATTTTGCTGCCATCAATCGGATAGAATTTTTTATCTGGATTTGGACCAGAACTTTTTGCCAAACGAATATTTCCGTGGAGGTGGAGCACATTTGAACTTCCTGCACGTTCATGTAAATCGTCTATGTTTTGCGTAATGATGGTGATTTTATACTTTTTTTCAAGTGCAGCAAAATACAAATGGGCTTCATTGGGATTGGCGTCAACAACAGCTTTTCTTCGCAGATTGTAAAATTCCTGAACCAAAGCAGGATTTTTTCCCCAAGCTTGCGGCGTAGCAACATCTTCAATGGCGTAATTTTCCCAAAGTCCATTTGAATCGCGAAAAGTTTGAATTCCACTTTCAGCGCTGATTCCTGCTCCCGACAAAACGACAATGTGTTTCATTTATGGTAAATTTTTAGATGCTTTGAAATTAATAATTTAAAAAAGAAATGAACTTTTTCATGTATAAAATGGGCAATAGTATAAATTAATATCTTAGTTTTGGCCTGCAAAGTTTAATACTACAACCGATGTGTACATTTTAACGTTTCAGCAATATTTTAACCATAAAATGTTGAAGCATTTGAAATTAATAGGTTAATTTAGTGTCAATAAACTTACAGAGTCAATGCATTTTTACAGCATCCATTTTCATAGCTTTCTTTTTCGTTTAAAATCAATTTTATTTTTGAGCTTCATTTTTTTTGGATTCAACTTTTTGTACGCACAAAAACCCACCAAAGCTGAATTGAAATCAAATCAAATTAAGGCATTAATTCCGGATAAAATCAATGTTGCTGAAAAATTAAGCGAAAAATTTTTAGACGAAGGAATTACGAGTGGAGATAAAGAAATCATTGCAAGATCAAACTATTTGTTAGGATTGATCCACTATTATAGATCAGTATATTATATTTCAAACAAATATTATTCAGCGGCTTTACATTCTGAATTTGCAAATCAAAACTTAAGTTTCAAAGAAGCGTGTTTAAACAACATTGGAATAAACTATGAGATTCAAAACATCTTGCCAAAAGCAATTACGGCATACAATGAATCTTTGAAAATCGCGAAGACGTTAAAAGATTCAACTAGTATTTATGAATCGATGATTAATCTCGGATTGTTAAATGCTAAAGCCAAAAAATACAATTTAGCATTGTACGATATTGACCAATCAATCAAATATTTTGAAAGGCAAAAAGACAAGTCGAACATGGCATTGTGTTATGAGAATTTATCTTTTATTTCTACTGATTTTCATCGATATGAAGAATCTATTTTGTATTCAAATAAAGCATTGACGCTTTATATTTCTTTGAAAAATGAATTTAAAATCGCAGCATGTTACTACAATTTATCTGTGAATCATTTGTTGAATGAAGAGCCTGAAAAAGCAGAAATTTATATTCAGAAGGCAAAAGCGATTATTGATAAATTTGATTTCAAGGAAGAGTTAGCAGTTAAAATTTATGTTCAAGATGCTGAAATTCAAATTGAGAAAAATCATTTTACAGATGCTGAAGCGAATTTAAAATCGGCTTTACATCTTTGTCAAATTTCAGGAGCAAAGGAAAATATGGAGTTTATTTATGCTGCTTTTTTGAATTTATACGCCAAGTCGGGCGAATACGAAAAGTATTCAAAAATCAAAGAAAAAGCAGACAAAGAAGAAACCTTGAATACCCAATTGCAATCTTATGCACGTGTTGATGAATTGAGAGAGTTGTATCAATTTGAAGTAATCAACCAAAAAATTAAAAATCAGGAAAAAGATTTAAATGAAAAGAAATTTGAATTGACTATTTCGATTTTTGTGATTTTAGGTTTTATAATTATCTTGGGTATTTTATTGGTCATGTATTTGAGAATCAGAAAATACACCAAATCGCTGTTTGAGAACATTGTGGAGCACACCACGCAAGATACGCTGATTAACGAGTCGATTGTCGACTTACAATCCAGAAATAAATTCTTATTTTCTCTTTTCAATCAAATCTTGGTTTTTATCAAGGAACAAAGAAATATTGATGAAATCACCATCAAAGAAATTAGTGAATCATTGGTTGCTGAAGAAAGTGACATTGCCAAAGCCATTTCGCTGTTTGGGAATAAAGATTTCACGCAATTTTTAAATCATTACTTCATCGATGAAATTTGCAAGAAAATTATCAAAAAAGGCAAAAACATTTCCATACAAAACCTCATTGCGGACTATCCGTTCAAAAACGAAAGAGAACTTCAAAAACATTTCAAAGAAATCACCGGACTTTCTGTTGAGCAATTTATAGTTTACAGTGAGCAGAAGTTGGTTAGCGAGCGAGGGTGAGATATTAAGATGTTAGGATAGTAAGATTTTATGATATTAAGACTGGTTCGGCTTGTAGAAAAATAGAAAACAATAAACCGCGATTTTTGCTACTTTTAGAAAACATGAGAACCCTTAGAAAATTAAAAAGTCTTAACGTCCTAAAATCCTAACATCTTAAAGTCTATTACGAATATCTAATGGCAAAGCGAGTCTTATTCAAATATTTGGTCAATTCAGAAAAAAAGCATATCTTTGACGCGTATTTAGGAACAATAAAAGAGCGAGGGGATATAAAGTCCCCTCTTTTTCTATCCAAATGATTAATAAAGAACTCGTAGTAAAATTGGCACAAGAGCGCATAGACGAACTCGACAGAGGTTTGTTTATCGTAGATGTATCTATTTCAAAATCAATGGTTATTAACCTTGAGATTGACAAAGAAAACGGAAACGTTGCGATTGAAGATTGTGTGTCTGTTTCACGAAATGTTGAGCACAATTTGGACAGAGAAGAGGAAGATTTTGAACTCCATGTTTCTTCTGCAGGATTGGATAAACCATTGCGCGTTTTGCCACAATTTCTGAAAAATGTTGGTCGAGAAGTAGAAATCGTACTTGTCAACGGAACAAAAAAAGCAGGAATTTTGAAAGAAGCGAGCAACGAAAGTCTGGTTTTGGAAACGACGCGACAAGAAAAACCTGAAGGCAAAAAGAAGAAAGAGACCATTGTTGAAGAGGAAACACTTCCAATGTCAGAAATAAAAGAAACAAAAATTGTTATCTCATTTAAATAAGTAAGCAATGAATAGCTTAGAATTAGTTGATTCGTTTTCGGAATTTAAAGAATTAAAAAGCATCGATAAACAAACGATGCAACACGTGTTGGAAGATGTTTTCCGTGCGATGTTAAAAAAGAAATTCAATACCGATGAACATATTGATGTTATTGTAAACATCGAAAAAGGTGACGTTCAAATCTTTGTGAACAAAGAAATTGTAATGGACGGTGAAGTGGAAGATGAATACACAGAGATTGCGTATTCTGATGCTATTAAAATTGAGCCTGATTTTGAAGTAGGAGAAGAAGTATCTGAAGAGTTCAAATTTGCTGATTTCGGAAGAAGAAACATTTTGTCATTGCGTCAAAACTTGATTTCAAGAATCTTGGAATTGGAGAAAGACAACCTTTACAAAGTTTACAAAGAGCGTATTGGTGAAATCATGACTGGTGAGGTTTACCAAGTTTGGAAGAAAGAAATCATGGTATTGGATGATGAAGGGAATGAGTTGATCTTGCCTAAATCAGAACAAATTCCTTCTGACTATTTCAAAAAAGGAGAATCTATTCGCGCAGTGGTTGCGAAAGTAGATATGCGTAACAGCAGTCCAGTGATTATTCTTTCTCGTACAGCACCAGAATTTTTGGAGCGTTTGTTCGAATTGGAAGTTCCTGAAGTTTTTGACGGTTTAATTACCATCAAACGCATCGTTCGTGAACCAGGAGAAAGAGCAAAAGTTGCTGTTGAATCTTACGACGACCGCATCGATCCAGTTGGAGCTTGCGTTGGAATGAAAGGATCTCGTATTCACGGAATCGTTCGCGAATTGCGCAATGAAAATATCGATGTAATCAACTTTACTTCGAATTCTCAATTGTTTATTCAAAGAGCACTTTCTCCAGCAAAAATTACTTCAATCGAAATTTTAGAAGAAGATAAAAGAGCGAAAGTTTTCTTGAAACCAGACCAAGTTTCTTTGGCAATTGGTAAAGGAGGAAACAATATCAAATTGGCTACTAAATTGACAGGATACGAAATCGATGTTTACAGAGACGGAGAAGTTGATGTTGATGATGTTGATTTGGAAGACTTCGCAGATGAAATCGATGGCTGGATTCTAGATGAATTGAAAGCTGTTGGTTGCGATACTGCTAAATCTGTGTTAGAAATGACTGTTGAAGATTTAGTAAATAGAACTGATTTAGAAGAAGAAACTGTGCTTGAAGTTCACAAGATTTTGAGAGCAGAATTTGACAATTAATAAACCAAACCAACTTACCCGAAAACAACTAAATAACTACAATATTACAGTAGGAGAGAATAAAAAGTATGGCCGGAAAAACACATAGATTAGGCAGAGTAGCAGGTGAATTGAATGTAGGAGTTTCTACATTGATTGACTTTTTGAACTCTAAGGGAATCAAGCAGGATGTAAATCCTAATTCGAAACTCGAGGATGGAAACTACGAATTATTGCGTCAGCAATTTGCCGATGATCAAACATTAAAGGAGCAATCGAAGCTCACTTCAGTGAAACGTGAAAAACGTGAAACTGTAAGTCTGCGCGACCCTAAAGTAGATGAAAAACCACAAGACGACGAAGACGATTTCGATATTTCGATGTTGAACCAAGTCAAAGAAAAACCTGTGGCTCCAAAAGTAGAAGCTCCCGTTGTTGTGGAAGCTCCTAAAGAAGAAGTTGCACCTGCAGCTCCAGAACCAGTTTCGCAAGAACCAGCAATGGAAGAAGGTGCGAAAACATTGGGTGGCGGAGACGTGCAAGTACAAGTTTTGGGTAAAATTGATTTGGATAAAATCAATTCAAAAACACGCCCAGACAAAAAGAAAAAACAGGATTACGTTAAACCAAAATACGAAGCGCCAAAGGCACCGGCTAAGCCTGCAGCAGCTCCAGTAGCGGTTAAACCACCTGTTGTTGAAAAAGAAGAAGTTACTCCAGAACCACCGAGAGAAATCGAAACGATTCGTGTGGAACGTAAAGTACTTTCTGGACCAACCGTTTTAGGAAAAATTGAACTTCCAGTTGAAAGACCAAAAACTCCAGGATCTGGAAGACCTGATGAACCGCGTAAAAAACGCAAGCGCATCAAGAAAGTTGATCCAACAAAACAAGGAAACGCAACGCCAGCGGCAAACGATCCGAAAGGTGGAACGCCAGCGCCAAAAATCAGAAAACACTTAGGAAATCACAAACCAAGTGGAACTGGAGGTGCAGGAGGATTTGCAAAACCAGCGGCTGCGACTGAAAAAGACATTCAAAAAGAAATCAAGGATACTTTAGCAAGACTTTCTAACAAAGGAGGAAAATCTAAAGGTTCTAAAAATAGACGTGCTAAAAGAGACACTTTTGCTCAAAGAAGAGAGCAAGAGGCTATGGAAGCCGAAATGCAAGAAAAAATCATCAAGTTGACAGAATTCGTTACGGTTTATGAATTGGCTTCGATGATGAACGTAGGACCAACACAAGTAATTTCTGCTTGTATGTCACTCGGAATTTTTGCATCAATCAACCAACGTTTGGATGCGGAAACGATTCAAATTGTGGCAGAAGAATTTGGTTTTGAAACTGAATTCGTAAGCGCTGAAGTACAAGAAAGTATCAATTTAGTTGAAGACAAAGAAGAAGACTTGATTCCACGTCCGCCAATCATTACTGTGATGGGACACGTTGACCACGGTAAAACATCTTTGTTGGATAAAATCCGAAATGCAGATGTAACATCGAGCGAAGCAGGAGGAATCACGCAACACATTGGTGCATATTCATTGACTTTGCCAGACGGAAGAAAAATGACTTTCTTGGATACACCAGGTCACGAAGCCTTTACAGCGATGCGTGCTCGTGGTGCACAAGTAACTGACGTTGCAATTATCATTGTAGCGGCGGACGACGACGTGATGCCTCAAACGAAAGAAGCAATTTCTCACGCGCAAGCAGCAGGCGTACCGATGGTTTTTGCCATCAATAAAATTGATAAAGACGGAGCAAATCCGGACAAAATACGCGAACAACTTTCTGCCATGAATATCTTGGTAGAAGAGTGGGGCGGACCTTTCCAATGTCAAGAAATTTCTGCGAAGAAAGGATTGCATTTGGATGAATTGCTTGAAAAAGTATTGTTGGAAGCAGAAATCTTGAATTTGCGTGCCAATCCAAACAAAAATGCATTGGGTACAGTAATTGAATCTTCTTTGGATAAAGGAAAAGGATATGTAACCAACATTTTGGTGGAAGAAGGAACGTTGAAAATTGGAGATGTTGTATTAGTTGGTCGTCATTATGGACGTGTAAGAGCAATGCATGATGAGCGCGGAAAATCAGTGAAAGAAGCGACGCCAGCAGCACCAGTTTCGATTTTAGGAATTGGCGGAGCACCAAGCGCGGGAGATAAATTCCACGTATTGGATGACGAGCGTGAAGCGAGAACAATTGCAACCAAAAGAGAGCAATTGTACAGAGAGCAAGGTTTGCGTACAACGAAACACATTACATTGGATGAAATTGGTCGTCGTTTGGCGATTGGTGATTTCAAAGAATTGAACTTGATTGTGAAAGGTGACGTGGATGGTTCTATCGAGGCATTGTCAGATGCATTGTTGAACTTGTCAACTGAATCTATTGCAGTAAAAATCGTTCACAAAGGCGTTGGAGCAATCACAGAAGCAGATATCAACTTGGCGTCAGCTTCGGATGCAATTATCGTTGGATTCCAGGTGCGTCCATCTGTTGCAGCGCGTAAATTGGCTGAAGCAGAACAAATCGATATCCGTTTGTATTCTATTATCTACAAAGCGATTGAAGAGATCAAAGCGGCGATGGAAGGAATGCTTTCACCTGACATTTTGGAAGAAATCACTGGTTCGGCAGAAATTCGCGAAACTTTCGATATCACCAAAGTGGGAACCATCGCAGGATGTTTCGTATTGGACGGTATTATCAAGAGAAATTCGAAAATCCGCGTGATCCGCGATGGAATTGTGGTACACACAGGAACATTGGGTTCATTGAAACGTTTCAAAGACGATCAAAAAGAAGTGAAACGAGGATATGAATGTGGTTTGAACATTGACAAATACAACGACATTAAAATTGGCGATGTAGTGGAAGCTTTCGAGGAAGTGGAAGTTGCAAGAAAATTGTAATCGTCGAATCCCAAAATAATTCAATCCCGTTCATTCACTTGAGCGGGATTTTTTGTTTAATTTGTAATTCATTCAACCCATCGAAATGAAGTTTTTCAACGCCATATTTTTTTGTTTGTTCTTCTTTCATTTGCAAGCACAAATCGAAAACGAAGACTCCTTAGACCTCGTTGAAAACAAACCTTGGCTCAACTTCCTGCAATTTCCCGATTCTAACGCCCAAGCGCATCTTTTCATGGCAAATTGGCAATATACCTATGCACCGTGGGGAAAAATGATGCAGACAGGCGGCATGCAAGCAAGTTTTGGTATCAATGTGGCGCGCTTTTTTTCAGATCAGTTTGTGTTGGGATTTTGCGTCGATTTGAAAGCGGTGAAAGGTTTGAACGTGCAACATTTTTCGCGGGAAGTGAGAGAAGATTTCAATTCCAGTTTCAACACCACTTACAGTTCGCCAGCCGATTCAGCGAGGGCTTACACTTTCCAAGAAGGAATCAACGGCAGCACGACGCACGACTTTTTGGGCAATTACATTGGCAGATTTGGCATCGTGTTTTCGCCCTTTCCGCAAAAATACGGCGGATTGATGTTGAGCGTCAAAAGGGGATATTGCGATTTTCCAGTTTTTGGTTCGTATGGAAATCCTTATTTGGGCAACGGCAAATCGGAGAACATTTTGTTTCGCACCAAAGCCAATTATTCCGTGGAATTGACGATGAAACCCTACACATTCTTCAAAAACGGCTACGTGCGCACCAACGATTTACACTGGAAAGACCTCCTAAAATCAGCAGTCATCAGTTTTTACTACGAGCGCCTCAACATCCAAAACGGCACTTTCGACGGCCTGCGCCTCGACCAAATGGTGAAAGCCGATTTCATCGCCAAATACGGTATTGATCACCGATTTGGGGTGAAAGTTGGTTTGGCGTTGTATTGAGGAAATCTTTGGTCATTTTGCTAATTTAAATGAATATAAAATGAGTTACGACATCGCACTTTACCGCATTGAAACAAAAGAAAAAGAGGAAAAATCAAACGATGAAAACTTCTTTGACAAGGAAGACGCATTCGTGCCTTTTACTGCGAAACAATTTCAAGAACTAAAAGATAGGTTGTTGGATTATGCGTATGAAATATCAAAAGAAGATGATTTTGGCATTCATTTTCATCACGACGACGAAGACTTTGGCAAAGTATTGTTGACCAATGAAGCAGTATATTTTACAGCAAGTTGGAATGAAGACTCCATTTTTGAAGTGGGCATGACCGCTTCTGAATTTACCGACTCAGGAGAATTTGCGAAATATGATTTCCAAAATAATGGTTGGGAGGAAATATAGTAATTCCGAAACAACGGAGTATATCAAAACCTGTTAAATTCCCCAAAATCGACACAACTTATACCATACTTTGGTATATTTGGTTAAAATTAAAAGTTATGTCAAAAAACACATCCATATTACTCGGAGATCATTTTACTAATTTTATTAGTAGTGAGGTCGCTTCTGGGCGATATAGCTCGGCAAGTGATGTTGTAAGATCAGCGCTTAGATTATTGGAAATAGAAGAAAATAAAAATAAGTGGCTTCAAAACGAACTGGAAATTGGAGAAAAAAGTGGTTTTGTAGAAAACTATGATCCTAAAAAACATCTTGAAGAAATCAAGAAGAAACATTTATGAAGTATAGAATCACTGAAGCTGCCTATCAAGATTTAAATGACATTTGGGTTTATACTTTTCAGGAATGATAAGAAAATCAAGCGGATAAATATTTCGAATCTATTATTCAAGCAATCGAATTTTTCAGCGAAAATACAGAGAAAGCCAAGAAGTTGAAAAACCAAAAATCTGAATTCTACTATTTTAAAGCCTTATCTCACTATGTTTTTTTCAAATATGGAAATGACCAGATTGATGTTATTAGAATACTGCATAAAATGATGGATTTCCCGAAACACTTGGAATAGAAAGGGCTTTCGTTTTATCGTTTGAGCAAAACTGTGAAATAGAAAAACTTGCTCGGCGCGCAACTATTCAAAAATAGCTGATATTTTTGTGTGTGTATTAAATCGCCCGGTATGAAATTGAAATTCGGAATCCTTTATTTGTTCATGGTATTTTTTAACCATGCTTTTGTTCAAACAATTAGCTTCGCTGCTACTCCTCGTGGTGCGCGCGTTGAAAATGTGAAAATCCAATCGAAAGCATTGAATCAAGAAAGAGAACTTTTGATTTATACGCCGGAAGAATATGATGCGAGAACGAATGAATATTTCAATGTGATTTATGTTTTCGACAGCCAAAGCAGGGAGTTTTTTGATTACACCAGTTCCATCGTTTCCTTTTTAGGTGGCGCAGATCAATCTTTCATTGTCGTGGGCATTTCGTCACCGTACAATGAAAAACTCGATTATTCCAGGAGAAATGATTTTCTGCCAAAAATCGAATCGGAAGCCTACAAAAAACAAGCTGGAACGCTTCATGGAAATGCCGATAATTTTTCGAACTACGTTGAATCAGAAGTAATTCCATATATCAACACCAAATACAGAACCTTAAATCAAAATATTGCGGTTGGACATTCTTTGGGCGCTTCTTTTATTTTGTATTCCTTGGTGAAGAAGCCCAATTTATTTCGAAATTACTTTGCGATATCGCCCAATCTTGCCTACGACGAAAATAAATTGAGCAAAGAACTCACTCATTTTGATTATGCGAAAGTAAAAAATTCCACGTTCATTTATTTGAGTCATGCAGATGAAGGCATTGAATATTGGCAAGACTGGAAACCAGCACGAGAAAGCGTTTATGCGTTCTTTAAAGATACTTTAAAAGACAAAAATGTTACTGTTGAAACCGCTGCATTTCCGAATAACAGCCATTGGAGCACATTTCCACCGAGTTTGAATCGCGCGTTTGAAAGTTATTTTAAAAATATCCAATCGAAGCAAGCAAGCGAGTTGAGCGCTGAAAAATACAAAGTAACGATCCGCCTAAAAGTGACCAACAAAGACGATGTAGTATACATTACCGGCAATCAGCCCAACTTGGGAGACTGGAATCCTAACAAAGTCGAAATGAAAAAAACTGCTGAACTGGAAAGAGAAATCGTTTTAGAACTTCAAAGTCCTGCGCAATTTAAATTCACGAATGGCAGTTGGGATACAGAGTTGGGAATTATTGGAACAGACAACAACGTGATCATTAAACCCGAAATAAAGAACGAGTTTGAATTTGAAATGGTGAAGAATTGAGAAGTAGCTGTTTATATCCGAATCAAATATTATTTTGTAGAAAAATTCCCTATTCATTAAGAGATGCATAATATCTTGTTGCCAAGATGATTAGAAATCAGCGGACTATGATTTATTTTGTAGATATTCGGCCTTGGAAGAAAGGGTTTTAAAGGCGCACTGAAAATGTAGACTTTTGGAGGAAGCTACGCAGTGTCAACGGAGTAGATCACCGACAAAATCACGTTTTCAGAAGCTTTTAAAATAAAGCGCACGAGGTAAGAATTTGATTTCGTACGAAAAGTTGCGCTTTAACTTGATGACTCAGCCTTGATTTTTGGGTTCGTTTTGATCAAGCAAAAGGAACAAAAATTATAATTGGACGATGACCTATCCAAATAACAGTTGCAAAGTTCTGGTGGCAATAAACATTTTTTCACTATCGGGAAGTTTAATGAAATCATATTTTTGATAAAACCTTTCAGCTTCTGCATCGATTGGGTCAACCACCACGGCGAATGAGCCTATTTCTTGGGCGAGTTCGTAGCTTCTTTTGAGGGCATCAATCAGCAAGATTTTTCCGAATCCTTGGCCTTGATACTTTGTGTCAATCGCTAATCTTCCGAGTAAAGTGGTTGGAATCGCTTGGTATGATTTGGGAAGTTTTTGTTGAATGTGCGTTGGAAAACTACTCAAAGAAATGCTATTCGTTGAAAGCGTGTAATATCCTTGAATTTGCGTTCCATTTTCGGAAAGCACAAAACAAGCAGCCAACTTTCGTTTGATGTCTTGACTGGCTTGCGTTTTCAAGTAATTGGTCAACAGCGCGTTTCCACAATCAAAATCTTCGCGATTGTGTTTTTTGTCTAAAAGTTCAATCATTTCTTTGAATTAGCCACAAAAGCATGATAATCTTCCAGTGCATTTTTAAGTGTTTTGGAAGGCTTTTTGGGATTGGTGATGGCATCAAAGAAAATTTGGCCGTCTCTTTCGGAAGCGATGATTTGTTCTTTTTCTTGAATGATTTCTTTCGCTTTTTCTTGTACGGTCAATATCACAAAGTCTGTCAAACTTCTGTATCCACCTAAGGAAGCCGCTTTTTCAAAGAATTGTTTTTGTTCTTTTGGAAGCCTTGCGTCAAAGCGTGCATGTTCATTAGTTGCTGTACCCATGATTGAAATATTTATGCAAATGTACCGAAATATTCCGTAAATAAAAATATTTTGTACGTTAAATTTCTGTACGATTTATTAAACGTTTCCTTTTTTCAATCCAATCAATTAATCCTATTTCAACATATAATTCCCATCCGCATCATTTCCATATCCAGCAAATTTAATCGCCTGCACGATTTTTCCGTGTTCATCAATCATTCCATATTTTCCATTGATTTCCACCACCGCGCGGTTGTTGCGGTAGGCGCGCACTTTGTCGAATTGTGCAGGGAGCATGAGTTTTCCTTGGGCGTTAACCAAGCCGTATTTGTTGTCTTTTAGGAAGAACGACAAACCGTTTTCTTGCAGAATCAATTTGCCAAAATTGTGTTGGTATTTTTTCCCTGTGCGCAAATCGTAAATGAAATACTCATTTTGGTCGTTGATGTAGTGAATGAGCGAATCAGACCAAACGATATCCTTGTAATTTGGTTCCAGAATGATTTTGCCCAAGTGGTCCACGAGGCCAAGTTTGTTGTCTTTTGTCACTTCGATGAAGTTGCGGTGCAATTGTCCGATGTGATTGTAAATATTAGGACAAAGCATTTCTCCCGAACGGTTGATGAAACCATATTTGTTGTCTTTTTTTACAATCGCGAGTTCATTCTGAAAATAGCCGATTTCCCAGTATTCTGCTGGTAATAGGACTTTTCCCGTGGTGTCGATTAAGCCTGAACACAGCATTTTCCCGTTGGGTACATCTACGTAGCGCGTGAAAACGATGAAATGATCTCGGCGGTATTCGATGTTTTCAGCTTGCAGCTCAAAAGGAACAATTGTCTTTCCTTGCAAGTTCAAATAACCATTTTTTCTGGGCGGATTTCCCAAGAGAAAACCATGTTCTTGCGGCAAAATGGCGTAGTAAATCGCTGGTGTGATTTCTTCCAATTCGCGCGAAAGCAAACCCATTAGGAGTGAATCGTTGTGGTAAGCGGTGTAAATCATTAATTCACCGTAACTAGCATCTTGAAGCGCTTGGTAATTGTTTTGGTGCAATCCAGTTCCGTTGCGGTCCATGAAAGAAATACATCCAGGCGCAACCGTCGCAAACCGATTGGGAGCGATGCGTCGCAATGGAAGATCAGAACCGGGCAATGTCAATTGAAAAGTACTGTCGTAGATGGCGAAAGCCTTGTTTTCGGGATGCGCTATTTTTGGATTTTCTACCAGTTGGATGGGCGGAAAAGTTGTTGTTTCAAATAAGCGCGTGTATCGCGAAACCAAATATTCGCTATTGGCGTAATCAATGGCTACGTGGTTCATGGGAATGGCAATTTTCCCAAGTGTATCTAAAATTCCAAAAAGTTGGACGCCCATTTCAGGCATTTCAGTGCGTGGTTTGGGCACGAAATCTCGCGTGATTCGATAGCCATAGCCGTTGACATCTTTGAGCACTTTTTCAAGTCGATGGTAACTTTGATTTCGAATGGTATTTAGGCGCTGTTTGTGCGTGATTTTTTGACAAGAATCGGGCGAAGTCAACTCCAGTTGCTCCAAATTCAGGACGCCATAATTGGCGATAATTTTCCCG
The DNA here is from genome assembly GCA_947450325.1 of Flavobacteriia bacterium. Lineage (GTDB taxonomy): Bacteria > Bacteroidota > Bacteroidia > Flavobacteriales_D > Crocinitomicaceae > JAQVCM01. Next base: position 9,383 of record CANFUT010000012.1, on the reverse strand, counting down.
CTGAGGTGTCTCACGAGGTAACCATTTGGGCGATTCACCAACATCGCATCATAATACGAAGAACCGCCGCGCGGATACATGGCATCGTGGAGTGCGCCTTCATCCAAAGACTGTGTATAATAATCTACCTCAATGATTTGCACACTGTCGTAAAACGGAAAATAGTAAATGGGCGGTGAAACCAAAGGTTTATGTTTAAAGTTTGGAACTTGCGCCGCGACACTGAATGACAATAGGAAAAAGCAAAGAATGGATTTCATGTGGGGTGATACAATTTTGTAGGGGATTGGTTCAATGAAGGTAGGGAATTTTGTGATTTCCTTTTTCATTTGTTAAAATTATTTTAAAAGGTCATAATTTTTCTTTAAATTTGTATCCAAATAGATACAATTCAAATGTACTTGATCGAAAAAACGAAAGATTTTGATAAATGGCTCAGAAAGTTAACTGATTTAAAAGCAAAAGCAAAAATTTTGTTTAGAGTTCAAAAATTAGAAAATGATGAGCATTTTGGAGATTGTAAGCCGGTTGGAGATGGAATTCGTGAAATGCGAATTAATTTTGCGAAAGGATATAGGATTTATTTCAAGGAAAAAGATGGGAAAATCATTATTCTTTTAATTGGAGGAGACAAATCAACACAAGATAAAGACATTAAGAAGGCAAAGGAAATTTGGGCACAATTAAACAAATGAAATTATGGGAACTTCAAAATTTGAAATAGCAGATTATTTAGATAGTAACGAAATGATTGCTGAATATCTGAATACGGTTTTGGAAGAAGGCAATACAGAAGATGTAATTAACGCAATTGGTCACATTGCCAGAGCGATTGGAATGACAAAAATTGCGGAGGATACAGGAATGAGTAGACCTAGCTTATACAAAGCCTTGTCGGAAGGTTCAAAACCGCAATTTGCGACAATCATGAAAGTTTTAAAAGCAATTGGAGGGCAAATTCAAGTTAATCCAGTTTCTGCGTGAAATCGCAGTGTTTTAAAAAAGCTTTTGGACTACAATTGAAATTGAATCACTGCAAGGCTAACTTTGTCGGTATTGGGTGAATTAATAGACAGTTTGATAAAAAAACAATGCTAAATTTTTCCAATTGATGCGTTTATGGTGTATATTTACACCACAATTGTAGTATTATGAGAAGACAAAGTATTTCTTTTACAGAGCCAAATGATGAATGGCTTAAAAATCAGGTTGAAAATAAAGAGTATTCAAGTAAAAGCGAATTGGTTAATGACTTAATTCGTCAGGCTCGAAATCAACAAAAACAGATTGATATCATCCGCCTAAAATTAGAAAGGGCAGAAAATACTGGATTTACAACTGATACTAAGTCAGATATTTTGAAGCAATCTAAAAAGTTGTTGAATGGCTGAATTTAAATTAAGCAATGTTGCAAAAGAAGATTTAATCCGAATTCATCAATATGGTGCAGAGAAATTTGGAATGAAGCAAGCCGACAAATACTTCTCATCTTTCTTTGATCACTTTGAGCTTATTGCTAAAAATCCAAACGCCTTCGAATCAGTTGATTTCATTAAGCCAGGTTATAGACGTTGTGTATGCGGAGTAGATAGCATCTTTTTCAAAATAAATGGGGAAGTTGCTGAAATCATGACAATCATTGGGAGACAAGATTTTAATCAATTATCGTAAAAAGTTGTAGTGTTGAAAAGTCAATGAACAAAATCCCACTTTTGCAAACAACAACTCTCGTTTTGCAAAGTAAGTTTTAAATGTGTGTAAATTAAAGTTTTTTCTTTTTTTGGCGCCTCCCGATAAAAATCGGGAAACCGTCTGCGGCTGCAAGTCCGTGCGGTAAAAAACCGCTGTGGGCTTTCCACCTCCGCCGGGGCGTGCGGGGATTAGTGCATCGGTTTGAAGTTGAATGTTTTGTAGTTTTAGATTTTCGGGAAATATTGGCATATTTTTAGTTAGGACCTATTAGTAAGTTAGTTGTAAATTTACAAAAACGGAGTAGCCGAAAACCGCATGGAGTAGGCAGAATTAAAAAAATTAAAATGATTAAAGCATCACTTTGTATCGCACTCCTTTTTGCTGGAATTTCCGCTGCTTTTTCTCAAAGCGGATATGAAATTTTTGAAAAAGACCAGTTTGGTTTGCCTAAAAAGACAGGCTCGTATAAACCGAACGACTCTGGCGGTTATGACATTTACAAAAAAGACGAATTTGGTTTACCGAAAAAGACAAGCTCTTATCGGCAGAATGACTCTGGCGGATACGATTTTTATAAAATAGATGAATTTGGTTTACCGCAAAAGCAAGTTTCTGTTCAGCCTATACGCAGTTGGTAATCTCAATGAATAAATTACATAAAATATCGCTTTTCTTCCTATTTGTTGCCAATCAATCATTTTGTCAAGAAAATGATTCAATTCTAATAAAAGAAAGTGTAACAAATGAGATCGAAAATTCATTAGCAGAAGAATTTAAGTATTCCTATGTAAATAAGCCCAGTGAAGATGCCATTATTACTTTCACTAAATTTATTTCATGTTTTCGTTTCCCCGATATACTGCGTTCGTCGGCCCCAATTCATTTTACAAAACAAAATTTGAAAGGTGTTAAAAGCATAAAAGTGATCGATGACGGATTCACTGTTCCTACTTATTACGCAGAATTTGACACCTTAGGTCGGTACAAGAAACTTGATTACTACGAAGTTTACGCGTCTCCTCCCTATTTTACACTCCAATTTGAGTATGGCAAAAATGGCAAGTTTGCCGAAGTAATAAACACCTACGAAAATAAAAACGAACTCTTTTTAGAGTTTTATGCAATTGGAGACACAATTATTCAGAAGTTCGATTATCCAACCATGATTTATCCCGATGCTTTTGATATATACAAAAGAGCATTTTACGATAAAGATTTACATAGGTTTGATTTCAGTAAGGCTGTAGCGTTAGATAGAAAAGAACAATACTGCATGAGCGAAGGTGCACATTGTACTTATTCAACCCTATCCAAAAATGTATACCAATATGAGTATTCGTTTGAAGTTGATGGACGAAATGGGCATGAAATTATCCATTACAGTGACAAGAACCAGCTAGAGAAAGTTGAAATATTTGAAAAAGGTGGCAGAAATAACACAATCACTGTTTCTTACGAGTATTATGCTGATAAAAAGTAAGAGAAGTGACGTTCAAACCTTGGTTTCTTGCACCAAGCAGTTTGGCACAATGTTTTTTTTATACATTTGACTCACAGGCAATCGTATTGCTGCCAACTTGCCATAATGTTTCAACAATAGTAAAACGTTACAACCGAACAAAAAATGAGTTACGATTTATACTTTTATAAGAGAATCGCCTCGAAGACGAAAGAAGCCGAACTTTAAAAATAATTGCTTTGGCTTTAGGAATTCATGACTTTGTGATTGTAAATTAGTTATAAACCGTATGAAAAACCCCATTAAACTATTGATTTTCTTTACTTTGTTCATATCAAACATCGGTATAACGCAATGTGACACAAATTATTTAAGTCTTGATTTTATGGAGTTGTTTATAGAAGATTCTACCGAACATCTCATAGAACTAAAATTAGTAAATGATTCAGACACCTTGAAATTTGGCAGTATCTCAGATTGTAAAATGGTTGGTATCAATCGAAAAAAGGAATGTCGACTGATATTGACAACCAATAAATCGGAAATTACCTTGGAAGACATTAACGAATATTTATGTTTCGCCGACGTGAAATACAAAATCGCTATTTATATGCCCAAGAATCACTCAATTTGTGTAGAGGCGTCATACTATTATAGTCTTTCGATTTTAGTCCATTCACAAACAATGGCAACTTCCCATTTAATAGATTGTATCATTGTGCAAGCTGGTCCAACGGGATATGCAAGTTTTGAAAAATTTGAACATCAAATCCGAATTGAATAAATTAGAGTTATCATTTTTTTGGTTTAAATTTGTTTTTATTTTAGTCCAAAAAATAAAACTTTTTTACTCTCAACCAATAACTACTTATTGATGGAATCAAGGAGAAAAGCCATTCGCTTGGAGAGGTTAACGTTTCATTTCGAGTTTAGAAATTTTGAAGAAAACCTCTATTTTTTCCTGCTTTTGAATTCTTCTAAATTTTGTTCGTGCAACTTTTTTCTTCGATACAAGTCTACTTTGGGAACACGAATTATACTAAAAATGAAAATAAAATTATCTCTAGCCTTATTTCTTCTGTTTTTCACAAATGGTTTTGCTCAGGTCACTTCTTTAAATTTAGAATACAATTCTGTACCAGGAATTGGTTGTCATTCCAACATGTCTGCGTGTTTGTACTCGGGATCACAAGCTGAATCGGGCGCACAAATTATTGTCGATTGGACAGACGGATCAGCAGACACGATGATTGCTTACATGTCACCGAATGCGCAATCTTGCTATGCTTTTGAACACGATTACAGTCAACCAGGCGTGTACAATGCGCTCGTAACTGTTACCAGTGGAACTTTGGGCGGACAAGTTGTCGGAAGTCAATCCATCGAATGGGTAATTACAAGCACCACGAATTGTGGATTTTTTAATATTATTTCAATGTTGAATCCTTCGGCGTCTTTCATGTCAAATGTTCCTTACGATGTGACGAACAATGCAGGAGTAACAACAACGATTTACCCAAAAGATTCATTTGGAAATCCTTATTACACAGAATTAGATGTTGCGAATACACCTTACACCGTGAGTGTGAATGAGGCATGGTTGAGTAACAATGGATACAGCCAAACTTCACCAGATTTTACAATCAATTCATTTGATGTAACGGGAAGAGGTGAAAATGTGCCAATGAATGTTACGCTAGAATGCTCCGGAACGGGAGTAACACCAAATTTGGAAGTTTCATTTGCCTCTGCTTTTCAATTTGTCGCACCTATGGAAAAAGGAAATGTAGCGGTTGAAATTTGCAATATTTCGTGTGGAAATTATGCCGATGCTGTCGTAAAAATAGCGATTCCACAAGGAGTAACACCTGATTTGACGAATGTAGCAAATGCCACTTTTACAAACGATACGGTAACGGTTACTGTTCCATTTTTGAGTGGATGTTTTACTTTTGGTTTTCCTTGTACTTTCTCTGGAAACACACCTGCAGGAACAGTTTTCGATTTTTATGTAGAAGCTTCTGCGTCTGGCGAACAAGATTTGATGTTTAACAGTTTGCCTTTCCAAACAACCGTTTTGAATTCTTATGATCCAAACGACAAACAATGTAATTTGCCAGCCATTATCAATCCTGATGTGCAAGAAAATTTGATTTACACAGTGCGTTTTCAAAACGATGGAAATTTCCCAGCGTTGAATGTGGAGGTAAGAGATACGATTTCTTCCAACTTGGATTTATCAACTTTCAGATTCATCAATTCTAAACATCCGGTTTCTTATGGTGTGAATCCAACAACGAGAGAAGTGGTTTTCAGATTCAGCGGAATCAATTTGTTGCCTTCAGGCGATGATTTAGATGGAAGCCAAGGATTTTTTACTTATGCTATCGATGAGTTGCCAAATTTGCCGCTGAATTCTGAAATTAAAAACACAGCATATATTTTCTTTGATTTCAATCCAGCAATTATCACGAATACGACGGTGAATACGAATGCGTATGTGGTTGGAATTGAAACGTTGGAGTCTGATGAGGTAGGTATAGCACCAAATCCATCGAATGGAGATTTCACCATCTCTGCAAGCGAAGCAGGAACCTTCAACATCATCAATGAACTTGGACAGTTGGTAAGAACTGTCGAAATCACTGAAGCAAACGGTAATCAAGTGAACGTTGAAAATATGCCAAACGGCGCGTATTTTGTGACTGGAATGTTGAATGGCGAAATAGTTTGTGGAAAGGTGATTGTAGTTAGGTTATTTCCAATAAATTAAACTTGATTGTAGTTAAACTTATACATGAATTCATTCGGTCCTACACCATGTAGTTTTTTGAAAGCATTGTAAAAAGGGCTGTAAGAAGCAAAACCAACGTCTTTTGCCAGCGAATCAAGTGTGCTTTTAGAAAGATAACCATTTTCAATTAGTGAAATTGAATATGCAATGCGCACATTATTTTTATATTCGAGAAATGAGATTGTGCAATGATATCGAAACAAATAATTCAAGTGACTTTCTGGAACACCCACTTCAACTGCGAGATTAGTCATTGAAACTTTCGGTTTATAAAAAATTTGTTTTTCTTTAACAGCATATTCAATTTCTTGAATTAATTCTAAAACGTTAGAATCAAGCTTCTCTTTTAATTTTAAATCTTTTTTCGAATTAATTAACTCAGGAGAAATTCTCCAAACATCAGAAATACTGAAATTTACTTCTTCAAAATGAGGCGTTTTGACAGATAATTTTGGAATTCCAAAAAGGATTTCAGGAGTTTTAAATATCCGAATGAAAGCTAATAGCCAAAGGGACGCACCTAAAGCCAATGACAGATGTTTTCCCGAAATAGAATAAGATAATGAATGCTCAAAGATGAAAGAAATAGTTACGCGAGCTGTTGTTAAAAGACAAATAGTGCAGTAAAAAATAGTCCATTTTTTAATTATTTGATGGTGCTCAATGTTAACGGAAATTTTCTTTTTCCACAATTTTTTATAGCAAACAAAAAAAGTTTTATACAAGTAATAGACTGCCATTAATAATGCAACGCTTAGGTTAACATAAAGTGCGAGATAAGAAAGTTGATAATGATTTAACAGGCAAATTATATTAAAAATAAAAGCGAGTAGAGGAAGACTTAAATGCTTAAAGACATCAACGAAATCTATTGGACGGTCGCCAGTAATAGCTTTTATATACAAATATGAACTTGGAAAAAGTAGAAGTAAAATAAATTTGAATGGTGAATTAAAATCCTCAATCAAATTTTGAAAATGTAGGTTGTAAGTGCTATAAACGATAAATCGGAAACTTGCAATGCCGATACTGAAAATCAAAAACCCATTTATAAGTTTACTTGCACCATATTTAGTGAGCATAAGGTATATCAATAAAAAACCTATTAAACCTGTAAACAAAATAAAAGTGTATTCAATCTGCGCCATTTGCCTTCAAATTACTTGAGGTATTTTTTATCAAAGTATTATTTATAGTCTTACAAACATAGTTAAATAATCAACACTTATAGTTAAAAGTACAATTTGTGGCTTGTTAAAAACTGGAAACATTTATCAAAATGAATGAAAAACCGCTGTGTAAGCGGATGTTCAATGAATGGGAGGAAAGAACATATACTTTTACATCAACAAATCAATAACTTGTTTAATTGATTCGATACTCGGATTCTAGACAATAACTGGACACTTTTGATTTTTTAACATTCAGCTGTTGATAAGTAGTAATTTCGAATAAAAATAGAAACCTAATTAATGAAAAAAAATGTTATTCTGGAAAAAATTTTTGTAAATTTTTTCCTTTTTTTAGTACTTTTTGATTCAAATCTTTTCAGTCAATCAGTTCAGAATTTTGGTACATCTTCTGCAAGTTTAACTAGTGGATTTAGTACGTCATTTATTCCCAATCCAACAATTTCAGGTTCAACTTACGCCAGAATCGGAACTGGAGGAGGTTCAATCAATGCGGTTACTTCATCAAATCCACTTGGCACTTCAGGAACTTTTATAAGAGCATCTGCGCCGACTAATAGTTTAGTAAATAAAATATCCCCAATCGTTGGTTCAACAGGTGCGACTACTTTTTATTCAAGATTTAAAGTCATGTTCGGTGATATATCGGCTGGATCTACAGCTTCCTCTGGAGAATGGCATGCATTTTTTGGTGATGGTAGTAGTTTCAGTGATGCTAATAGTTTCACTGGTACTGAAACATTCTCAGGATTTAGGTTCACATTTAAGTCAGGTGGAAATATTACTTTTGAAAATAGAAATGGATCAAGTTGGGATCAGAGCTTAATAAATAGTGCTTATTCAACTTTAAAGTCAGGTATTTACTATGACTTTGAAATTGTTGGCAACAATAAATCAAGCGGCAATGTAACTTATTCTTACAATGGAGTTTCTCAAACAGTTGCGATCAATAAATTTGATTTGTACGTTAATGGCTTTCTTGTTGGAAATGATTTGTCAAAATCACAAATCGCAAATAACGCTTCAATAAAAAGTGTAATGTTTTATGGACGAAATAGTACCAGTAACGCCGCAAATATTTTTTTAGATGATGTGTCGTTTCAAAACTCAATACCTTCATCTATTCAAAGGTTGACTAATCCTTCTGTTTTTGATTTATCGTCAGCAAATTACAGTTTTACAAATTGGCCAAGTACAAGTGCAATAGGTACTTATCCATCCAATATGATTTTTCATTGGGGAACTGTAAATTCCGTCGACCCAACCTTAACTAATTCAGCAACCCAAGATTATGTTTGGGGATATAATTATGCTGCACAAAGTCGAATTACTGGACTGGCTGCTAATGGCTTTTCATTTTTAAATACTAGTCCTGGGCGCGTTTCAACAACATCTGGAAATTGTGGTGAAGCGGTTGTTTCATTGAAAACAACTTGCAGAAATAATGTTCAAGTTTCTTGGACTGCTGCAAGACAAACTAGTGGTGGAAATAGATATTTATTAAGAGCACAATATAGGGTTGGAAATTCTGGTTCTTACACCGACTTACCTGGAGCAACGACTGTCATAGAGTTTAATAGCGCAAACGCAGGACCTACGAACTTCGGTCCAATTACACTTCCTTCAGCTTGTGAAAATCAACCAGAAGTTCAAATTCGTTGGGTGTATTATTGGAGCGGTTCAGGATCAGGAAATAGAGATGAAATTAGACTCGACGAAATTTCGATAACTAGTTCTTCACTTACTTCAGCGCCCACAGGAACTGCATTGCAAAGTTTTTGTTCTGCAAATTCGCCAACAATATCCAATCTGAGCGCAACAGGAACTTCGATCAAATGGTATGCGGCTGTAAGCGGTGGTTCAGCATTATCAACTTCAGTATCATTGGTAACAGGAACAACTTATTACGCCTCTCAAACGGTAAACGGTTGTGAAAGCACCGGTCGTTTTGCAGTAACAGCGACAGTAAATACGACTCCTTCAGCGCCAACAGGAACTGCAGCGCAAAGTTTTTGTTCAGCGAGTTTTCCAACAATAGCCAATTTAAGCGCAACAGGAACTTCGATAAAATGGTATGCGGCTTCCACTGGTGGTTCGGCATTGTCAACATCTGTAGCATTAGCTAATGGAACAACTTATTATGCTACTCAAACGACAGGTGGTTGTGAAAGTACCAGTCGTTTTGCAGTAACAGCTACAGTTAATACTACTCCTTCAGCTCCAATAGGAACTGCAGTACAAAGTTTTT
>CANFUT010000011.1 GCA_947450325.1 Flavobacteriia bacterium | reverse complement strand
AGACTCCTTGTCAAATGCACAACCAAAATAAAATCAAAATAAAAACCTATAAAAACAAATATCCCAGTAAACACGTGTTTACTGGGATATAATTTATTAATTTAGTCTTTAATAATCTGTATCGCTTATTTAGGACTAGTCAAGATTTTGAATTAATTAAAAAACAACTTAGATCTCCAATCCGAAGCTTCATTTTCGTTAATCAAATTTAATTTCAATAAATACTTCACAGTCTTTTCAAAAGCCAAAGGATATTCGATTCCATCGTAATTCCAATCAGTTTCAATCAACCAATTGGCTACTTGACCTGAACGCAAATTGTATCTCCAACTGATGATTTCAACGGTGTTTTCATCTTTCTTAATTTCCCTCGCACGTTGATTGACAACTGTACACATTTTGTCTAATAAATCTTTGTGTTTTGCGTATGCCTTGTTACTCACAGCAACAACAAAACAAGGCCACGGTGTAACCACTTCATCAATATACCTGCACTTTCCTTGTTCGCAATAAGGAAAAGTCGTGTATTTTTCCCACAAAAACGCTTGTGCTTCATTGTGTTCCAAAGCCCAAAGTCCGCCGTAAACATCGCCAATAACATTGAATTTTAAGTCAGAAATATTCCAACCTTCTTGATCTGCTTTCACATAAGCCATTAATTGAGAACCAGAACCTTCACGCGAAATAGCAAATGTTTGCGCTTCCAATTGATCTACTGTTTTGATGTCAGATTTATATGGTACATGAATTCCCCAATGTAGGGGAGAAGTAACATAAACTTGCAAGATTTTAGCGTCTAACCCTTGTAAAACAGCTTTGGTGATTCCTTCTGTGAGTAAAACTGCAATATCAATTGAACCAGTTTCCAAACCGCGAATCATTTGACCCGTTCCACCACTCATGTCACTCCAATGCAAATCGAGCCCAATATCTTTTAATTTGCCTTCTTCAATTGCTAATCTCCAAGGAAGATTGAAATGTTCAGGAACACCTCCTATTTTTAAACCAGTCATTTGTACGTTTTTTTGAAAATAATTGTGTGTTTGATCGATGTAGCGCAATGCAAAGATATAACATTCACACGGGAACAAATGTTTGGAAGCAAATTAAGAAAATGATTGATGTCAGTTTTCGATTTTAAGACAATTAGTTAGTCAATAAATTACAATTCATTCTCTTTGCTTATTTTTGTATAAATACCAAACGAATGATTCAACGATTTTTGCTTTTCTTATCTTTTTTCATTTTTGTTTTTACGACGACATCATTCCAACCTTTGGATAGAATGCCCGAAAAAAAGTTGAAAACAAAATACGTTGTAGTATTGGTAATCGATGGACCTCGCTTTTCTGAAACCTTTGGCGATTCAACTTGTCAGTATATTCCGAGATTAGGACAAACCTTGAAACATGAAGGAACTTTTTATTCTAATTTTCAAAATAACGGTCCAACTTATACGATTTCTGGTCACACCGCAATGACAACGGGAGTTTACCAACGAATAAGTAATGCTGGGAAACATTTGCCTAAAAATCCATCGATGTTTCAATATTTTTTGAAATCGCAAAATGTGGATAAATCCAAGGCATGGATTATTGCAAGCAAAGGGAAATTAGAAGTTTTGGCGAATACAAGTTGCAAAAAATGGTGGAGTTTATACATGCCATCAACCTATTGCGGTGCGAAAGGAAATGGTGCTGATTATGTTTCTGATGCTCAAACTTTCGAAAAAACAAAAGCGGTTTTCACTCAAAATACGCCGACTTTAACATTGATTAATTTATTGGCTGTAGATGCCATCGCCCATCAAAATGATTGGAATGGTTACCTCGAAGCATTGAAAAAATGCGACGAATACGCTTTTCAGATTTGGAATGAAATTCAATCAAATCCAGAAATGAAAGACAAAACCAGTTTGTTTATTACCAATGATCACGGTAGACATCTAAACGGACACAAAGACGGTTTTAAATCTCACGGAGATAAATGTGAAGGTTGCAAACACATTAGTTTATTGGTCTTGGGTCCAGATGTTATTAAAGATAAAGTAATTGATCAACCAGCTGAATTAATTGACATTAGCAAAACTATTTCTAATTTGTTGCATTTTGACATGCCAACTTCAAAAGGTCGTTATTTAGAAGAATTATTTTTGTAATTTCAACCATGCGTTATTTCCTCTTTTATGCGATCATCTTGTTTTATTCCGCGAGAATGAACGCACAATTTTATACTGGAAGTCAACAAGAATTTGGTAAAAACACCTTGCAATTTGATAAAAAGTTTACTTGGAAAACCCAAGATTTTCAAGGCTATCAAATTTATTTTTACGCTGAAGAAGAGGAGTTGGTGGAATATGTTGCACAAAAAATTCAATTTGAAATAAAAAATTTAGAAAGTCAATTTGATTTCAGATTTAGTCAAGAATTGGAGTTCGTACTTTTCAAATCATTTACCGATTTACGACAAAGCAATCTCGGGTCAAATAGAGAGGAAAGTGAAACAATTGGAAAATCTTCTTTGCTTGTCGGATCAAAATCTTTGATTTATTATGAATCTTCGCATGCTGAATTAGACATTCAAATCAAAGAGATGATGGCGGAAAACATGTTGAATCAAATGCTTTACGGCGAAAAATGGTCAGATGTTTTACTCGCAAATCCACTTTCAAATCATCCAGCTTGGTTTATCAACGGTTTCATTTCATTTTACGGACAACCATGGAACGCCGCGTTGGATTCTAAAATGAAAGACGCATTTCTAAGTGGACAATTAGATGATTTTTCAAAACTCAATGATGAAAATTCTATTTTAGCGGGTCACGCTTTTTGGAATTACATTCAATTGATGTATGGCAACGAAAAATTGTTTCAAGTGATAAAAATGACCTCGATTGCTCAACATATAGATCGATCCTTGCGCTACGTAATTGGTCAAAATAGTCAAGAGTTATCGCCTGAATTTGGAAATTATTACAAGAAAATTTACCTCAATGAGTTGACCAATCAAACTGACATTCCATTTGAAAAACTCAAAATGAATCTGGCCAAAGATCACCAGTATAAAAATTTTGCTCCATCGCCTGATGGCAAAAAAATAGCATTCGTGGATTTCTTTGAGGGTAAGACTGCCATTTGGTTATGCGATCTCACAACTTTTGAGAAATCAAAAGTATTTGAGTCTGGCGTGAAGCTGAATCGACTTCAAGATTATTCTACTCCATTGTTAAAATGGAATCCAAGAGGAAAATTGCTCTCGTTTTTTCACCAATCTAAAGGCTGGCTGAATTTTGCATTTTACGATTTAGAAACCAAAGAGTTGAACAGCAAAAAAATGTCACAATTAGACCATGTTCAAGCATATGATTTTTCAATCGATGGTTCAAAAATCATTTTAAGTGGTATCAAAAATGGACAAACAGATTTGTATCTCTTAACAATAGCAGGAAGCAGTTTAGAGCAACTGACGAATGACATTTCCGATGAACTTGACCCATCGTTTGGATTAAATGATCAGACGATAATATTCAGTTCAAATAGGACGAATGACACAATTTTCGAGAATGAAATAAGTAGAATCAATAAAAATTTTAGTTTCGATGTTTTTACCTTGTCGCTTAAAAAAAATAAAAAGGCTAAAAATAAATTATTGATTTGCAACAGAATCACCGATTCGCCTTTGGAAAATGAATCCAAACCTCAGATTTTAGAGAAAAACCTATACACTTTCCTTTCTGATAAGTCAGGCTCAATGAATCTTTACTTGGCACATAAAGATTCATCCATTCTGTTTGTCGATTCACTGATTCATTATCAATATCAGACAATTGCAAATCCAATTTACAATTTCTCTACTTCATTCATTGATTATCAAATTACGGATAAAAATCAACAGTTATTTTTTCAAGTATTTCAGAATGGACGATTTAAAAGTTATCAAACACCTCTTTCAAAGGTGGTAATTGATGAGGTTCCGATGTCTTTTTTTAGAAAAAAAGAGTTGTCTATGTTGGAATCTACATGGAAAAAATATCAACTTGAGGATTTTTTGTTGAATGATTCGTTCAATATAAAATATAACAAACCTGAAATCAAGTTATACGAAACAAATTTTTCCAAGGAATTGGTTTTAGTTCAAGTAAATAATGGATTTTTGAATGCTGCTTATCAACGTTTTGGTGGGACAGGCTCGAATTTTAATAATTCTCCTCTAAGTATCTTGTTTCGTTCCACAATCACTGACTTTTTTGAAGATTTTAGAATCCGTGGAGCGATGCGTATTCCAACCAATTTCAGTGCAGGTGAATTTTTGGGAATTTTAGATATCAATAAATTCAAGTTAGACCATCAAATTTCGATCTACAGACAAACGTATTCAAGTATCAACTCAAACGATTACATCACAAAATGGACGGTTGACGAATTGAAATATAAATTATCGCTTCCATTCACTGAAACCACTTCTTGGCGCAATACTTTTGGTTATAGAAATGACAAACAAATGTTTTTGGCAACAGACAAAACCACGTTAGAAATGCCTAAAATATTGTTTCATCAATTGAATTTCAAGTCTGAATTTATTTGGGATAATTCAACATTTACAGAATTAAATACTTGGCAGGGTTGGCGCGCAAAAGTTTTTGGTGAAACGGGTTTGATTGCCAATAAAAGTGCAAGATGGTTACTAAATTTTGGTTTAGATATCAGAAATTCAAAACCGCTTTTTAAGGGAATTACTTGGGTCAATCGTTTGGCAGGAGCGGGAAGTCTTGGTTCTGCACCAATCGTCTATTATTTGGGAGGTGTTGACAATTGGACCATTCGTCCAGATGTTTCTTTCGATCAAAATCAAGCATTGAGTACCAGTCAAAATTATTTTTTCCAAACGATTGCAACGCCATTGAGGGGATTCATTCAAAATGTACGCAATGGAAATTCCTTTTTTGTTTTTAATTCCGAAATGCGAATTCCTGTTTTCAAAGTACTTTCGAAACATTCAGTGAGAAATGAATTTTTGCGTACATTTCAATGGATATTATTCGCTGATGCAGGTTGTTCGTGGACTGGAAGCACACCTTTTTCTGCAAATAATCATTTTAATACTTTGTCGATCAATTCAAAACCTTTGGAAATTCAATTGATTAACTCACGTGAACCGGTTGTTGGTGGAATTGGTTCGGGCGTAAGGACCAAAGTGTTTGGTTATTTTATTAGATTTGACCTTGGTTGGGGAATTGAAAATTTTCAAATCAATAAAAAACCAATTGGATATTTTTCGATTGGTTATGATATTTAAAAAGTGAAAATGGAAACAACACATATTGACTCTAAAATCAAGGAATTATCGATTCAAATTTTTGATAAAGTTTGTGGATATAGAACACACTTACATCAATATCCTGAATTATCATTTCAAGAGTTTGAAACTGCTAAATATGTATCCAATGTGCTTACAACTTTAGGGATTGAACACCAAACCAATGTTGCAGGAACTGGAATTGTTGCTGTTTTACGCGGAAAAAATCACTCCGAAGATCAAGCTTGCGTAGCGTTGAGAGCGGATTTAGACGCTTTGCCCATTTTGGAAGAAAATCTTGTGGATTATGCTTCTAAAAATCCTGATGTGATGCATGCTTGTGGACATGATGTGCACACCAGTATTTTATTGGGTGTTGCTGAAATTTTACATGCTTTAAAAGATGAATTGCCACAACCAGTAAAATTGATTTTCCAACCTGGAGAGGAGAAAAATCCGGGAGGTGCATCTTTGATGATTGAGGCAGGAGTTTTGGAAAATCCAAGAGTGCTTGAAATGTATGCATTGCATGTTTTTCCAGAAATGGAAACTGGAAAAGTGGGTTTCAAAGAAGGAATTTACATGGCTTCATGCGATGAAATTTATATGACAATTCATGGAGTTGGCGGACACGGAGCGATGCCTCATCAATGTGTTGATCCGATTTTAATTGGTGCGAATATCGTGACCTCTTTGCAACAAATTGTTAGCAGAAAATGCGACCCTAAAATTCCTTGCGTGCTCACATTTGGTTATTTTGAAGGATTAGGAGATACCAATATCATTCCGTCTAAAGTTAAACTGAAAGGTACTTTCAGAACGATGGATGAAAATTGGCGCACTCAAGCTTGGAAATTAATTGAAGCGCAAGCGTCGATGATTGCGGAATCAATGGGAGGAACGATTGAAGTCGAGATTAGTAAAGGTTACCCATTTTTGGCAAATGATGCAGCAGTAACAAGTAAATTGCGCACCAAAGCAAAACAAGTACTTGGAGAAGATCATGTCGAAGAATTACCAATTCGATTGACCGCAGAAGATTTTGCTTTCTATTCTCAAAAAGTACCTGTATGCTTTTTTCGATTAGGTGTTGGAAATGTTGCCAAAGGAATTACTAACGGCGTGCATCATCCAAGATTTGACGTTGATGTTGCATCCATGTTGACTGGAATGCAAGTCATGGCAAACACTGCTTTTTAATTCATGATAGAATAAATCTCTACTAGATTTCAACTGATTATAAGTTGAAATTAATTTTGGGAATCCAACAGTGTTTTCGACATTTTAACCATTAACAAATGTTTTTATTCGGCTAATATTCAATTTTTATGGTCGAATTTTTTCAGTTTATTTTTCAATTTTAAGAATCCCAAAAAAAAGAATTTGACAGGATTTATTTCTGAAATACCTTTGTACTGTTATAGTAGAAAAGTATAAGCTTTAAAGCTTTTTTCAGTGAATAGTGGTTAGGTTGATTATCAGAAAATGCGGTTCAAGTTATTTTGAACCGCATTTTTTTTGCTCAAAATTGGGTACAAAAAAGCGCCTAGTGAGAACTAGACGCTTGTGAAAATTTGAATTTTTAATTTAATCCTCCAATTCCAGGTCTTTTAATTGGAGTTGGTGTAGGGGTTGGAGTAGGAGTCGGCGTGGGTTTTGGATTTTGAATTGGAGTATTTGTTCTTGGTTTAGGAGTTGGCGTTTGCGAACCTGGACGTCCTACTGGTTCAAGAGATAACTCACATGATTTAGCATCACTACCACCAACATTTACAGCATTAATTTGAAGATTAATCAAATTATTTCCTTCACCTAAATTAATTGTAAATGAGAATGTAAGTGTTCCATTGTTTAATACTGGATTTACATTTTGAATAGGGTTTCCATTCGCAGTAAATGTTACCTCATTCACGTTGTTGATATTTGTTGCATAACCAGTTATTGTAATTGTACCTGGAGAAAATTTCGCCGGACAAGTAGCTGGAGAGGTAATAAATATCTGTGGTGTGCGTGAAATCTGTTGTTTGTAAATAACTGTTTTTGTATCTGAATCTGAACCATAATTATTGGTTGCAGTTGCAACGATTACATTGCTTCCATTTACAAAATTTTGATTAAAAGTTACTACACCATTCACAGGATTAAAATTGAAATTCGTAGGAACCCCATTTACAGAAATCGAAACTTGATTTGCAGCTGAAACAAACTGAGTTGTCACTTGAATATTCATCGAGCCATTTTCAGTATTGTATGGTGTTGTTGCTGGATTTATAATATTGATTTTTGGTGGAACAGCACTTGGATCAGTTGCTTTAGTAACAGTAATTGTAATCGTTGTAGAACCACAATCATTGGTTGCTGTAATTACAAATACGTTAGTTCCCATATCCAATGGACGATCTAAAACAATGGTTGTCGTTTGTTGATTGAAAGCAAAATTGACAGGTTTACCATTTTGTGTAATTGTAATATTTGAACCTTGACTTAATCCATTCACTGTTGCGTTTAATCCAAATGCTTGTGCATAAGTAGAACTATTGTTTGCGGCAGTTGAAGAATTAACAACAATAACTGGTTTTGCGCATTCTTTGCGAACGACCGTCCAAGTAACTGAAGCATTTCCGCAATTATTACTCGCAACGACTTCAATAGAATTTAATCCCATTTTCAAACTTACTGTTGCAGACAATTCTTTAGTCGCAGTATTGTAATTCGCTGCAACTGAAATGCCATTTACTTTTAAACTAATTTCATTTGCGCTCGCAACATTGTACACATTTGCTTTAATTTGGATTGTTGATTCTTGCGTGTTAGAAGATTCAATATTTGGAAGAACTCTTTGTACGCTTGGAGCTGAGCAAGGTACTTTAGCAATTAGCTGACATGATTTAGAATCGCTTCCTCCAGCATTCACAGCATTGATTTGAAAATTCACAGTGTTTCCTTCACCTAAATTTACTGTGAAAGAGAAATTTAAATTGCCATTACTCAACACTGGATTGACATTCGTAACTGGTTGTCCATTGATTGTAAATGTAACTTCACTTAAACTGTTGATGTTTGTTACAAATCCAGTAATTGTTACGATTCCTGGAGCCAATGTAGCAGGACAATTTGTTGGTGAAGTAATTGTAATTACTGGCGCAGGAATAATTTTCTCTTTGTAAATTACAGTTTTTGTATCAGTTGCAGAGCCATAATTATTAACTGCTGTTGCTACGATTACATTATTTCCACTCACAAATGTTTGATTGAAAGTAATTACACCATTCGCTGCATTGAAATTGAAATTTGTTGGAACTCCATTTACAGTGATTGACACTTGACTTGCCGCAGTTACAAATTGTGTGCTCACTTGTATGTTCATTGCACCTACTTCAGTGTTGTATGGTGTCGTTGCAGGATTTGTAATGTTAATTTTTGGAGGCATCGCATTTGGATCATTCGTTTTAGTAACTGTAATGGCCATGGTTGTAGAACCACATTCATTTGTTGCTGTAATAACAAAAGTATTGTTTCCTGCATCTAAAGGACGGTCTAAAATCAGTGTACTTGTTTGTTGATTATAAACAAAATTGATTTGTTTCCCATTTTGTGTAACTGTGATAGTTGATCCTTGAGATAACCCTGTAATACTTGCATTCAATCCAAAAGCTTGCGCATAAGTTGAACTATTGTTTGCAGAAGTGGAAGAATTTAAGATAATAATTGGTTTTTTACATTCACGACGCATAACAATCCAAGAAGTACTAGCAGATCCACAATCTTTGCTAACTTGAATTTCAATTGAATTTAATCCCATTTTCAAATTGGCTGTCGCTGACAATTCTTTGGTTGCTAAATCGTAATTGGCGGCAACTGCAACACCATTTACTTTCAACACTATTTCATTGGCATTCGCAACATTAATAATGCTTGCTTTTATTTGAATGGTAGTTTCTTGTGTGTTCGTTGTTTCTACGTTTGGTAAAATTCTTTGAACAACTGGAGCCAAACAAGGAGCCGCAACAGGTTTGAAAATCATCATGCGGTTCTTTTTCTCAACACCACAAGAATTGGTAGCAACCACTTCAATGGTGTTTTGTCCTTCGCTCAAGCCAATGTTTTGAGAGAAAACTTTCGTTGTTGCATTGTAACTTCCTAAAATAGCTTGCACAATTCCATTCACAAATACTTGTACTTGATTTGCTGTAATGATATTGTCCACTTGCACGCTGAATGCATATGTATTTGCTGCAACCTCTAATGATTGTGTTGCAGGCGCAATAAATGTAATTACTGGTTTGTCACAAGCAACAACAGGCACTCGGTAAATGATATTTGTTGTAGCGCTGTGTGTTCCAGAAGGATTCGTTCCTGTAACTGTAAAAGTATTATTTCCAACATTTAAATTGGTGTTGAACAATACTTCTTTCGTTGTTGAATTGAAAGAGTATAAATTCGGATTGACTGTTAAACCGTTTTGTTGAACTACAATTTGCGTTATGTTGTCTACATTAATCACATTTGCTTTTACTGCATAACTGGCGTTTGTTACTGTTGTTCCACCAACTGCAGGGTTTATAAATGTTACAAATGGAGGATTCTGAAGAACTAATTTTCTGTAATTAATCGTTCTGTTGTCACTCGCTTGACCTGCATTATTTGTTCCAGTG
Source organism: Flavobacteriia bacterium (assembly GCA_947450325.1). Taxonomy (GTDB): domain Bacteria; phylum Bacteroidota; class Bacteroidia; order Flavobacteriales_D; family Crocinitomicaceae; genus JAQVCM01. The sequence continues at coordinate 109,833 of CANFUT010000011.1, read as the reverse complement.
ATAACCAATGAATTGCTTCCTTCGTTCAAACTCATAGTAAATGTCAACTGTTTAGTTGCCAAATTGTAAGTAAAAGCATTGAATGCAGTTCCATTTACCAATACTTGGATGTTTTGAGCACCGTCGACATTCAAAACAGTTGCTGTAATTGGTGTTGAAGGAATTGTTGTTGCGTGTGGATTATTTGCTGGATTAGTAATTGTTACCGTTGGAGGCAACATTGGATCTGGCATTTTGAAAATAATCGTAGTCGTTTTTGTATCCTGACCAGCTGCATTTGTTCCAGTAATCTCAATAATGTTTGCACCAACAATCAAACTTGTAGTAAAGGCCATCAATTCAGATGAATTACTGTAAGTGAAATTGGTTGAAGTTACACCATTTATTTTCAACTGAATATTTTGCGGACCAGCAACATATTGTACTCTCGTTTTTACATTATATGTTTGATTGAAAACCGTCAAAGGATTTGAAATTGGATCCTGGAAAGTAACAATCGGTGGAACGATAGTTTGAGGTTTGCGGTAAATGATCGTATGTGTTTTTGAATCACTTCCGACAGTATTTGTTCCAGTAATCACAATCACATTCGCTCCTTCAATCAGTGTAACAGGAAATGTAACAACAGTTGTACTAGGATTGAAATTGAAGTTTGTGATATTCACGCCATTTACATTGACGTTCACCCCGCTAGAATTCGCAACATTTAATACAGATGCTGATACATTGTAATTAGCGACATCAGTTGTGTAAGGATCAACATTTGGAGCTGTGAAAGTTACAAATGGCGGAGGAAGTACAACTGGTTTTCTATAAATGATGATAGTTTGTTTGATATCTGTACCATCATTATTTGTACCTCTGACAGAAATTGTATTCGTTCCTTCAATTAAATTCAAATACGCAGCAACTGAATTGTTTGCATTTACATAAGTGAAATTCGATAATATTTGACCATTGAAATTTACTTCAATTTGATTTGCGGTAGTAACATTCAAAACCGTTGCACTCAATGCGAATGTGCTGTTTTCAGTAGTGTAAGGATTTACCGACGGATTTGTAATTGTTACTATTGGCGGTTTTGGCGCTTGTCTTTCATAAATGATGATAGTCGTTGCTTGCGCTGAACCTGCGTTATTTGTTCCAATGATTTCGAATACATTTTGTCCTGGGTTTAAAACTACAGAACTTTGGAAATCGTGGGTTGAACTATTGAAAGTAAAGTTTTGATTTACACTTCCGTTTTGTTTGAAAGTTACATTTTGACTTCCGGCAACATTCAAGACTTCTGCTTTAACTAGGAAAGTAGAATTCAGTGTTGTGTATGGACTTACTTGTGGATCCACGAAATAAACAACTGGTGGTTGCTCTGTTACTCCTGGTCTGTAAATGATAGTTGTTGTTTTAGAGTCAGTTCCAGCAGAATTTGTTCCTGTTGTTACAACGACGTTCGAACCAAAAACCAAATTCAAATTTGCACTAACAACATTGTTCAATGGATTGAAAGTAAAATTTGTAAATGTTTGTCCATTCACTTTCATTGTGATTTGATTGCTTTGCTGAACATTCAAAACTGTTGCTGTCAACGGAAAAGATTGAGAAGTCGTATTATATGGACTTGTCGTTGGATTGGTGTACTTTACAATTGGAGGAGGTAAAATCGTTGTTTTATTGTAAACAATAATAGTCGTTTCTTGATCAGATCCAAAAGTATTTGTCCCAATAATTTCAAAAATATTTTGACCTGGAGTTAAGACAACATTGCTTTCCAAACGATCTGTCGTAGCATTGTAAAAGAAAGTTCCATTATAAATACCATTTTGTTTGAAAGTGATATTTTCTTTACCATTCACATATTTTACATCTGCACGAATTGTATAGTTTGGCTGTGTAACTGAAGTTCCTGATACAGCAGGATTAGTAAAATTCACAACAGGTAATTGCTCGTTTACAACATTGTAAATCAAAGTTGTCGATTCAACGTCTGTTCCTGCAGTATTTGTTCCTGTAACAGTCACAATATTTGTTCCCAAAGTCAAATTCAAATTTGCAGTAACTACATTGTTTGAAGGGTTGAAATTGAAATTTTGGAATGATTGACCGTTCACAGTCACTGTGACTTGATTTGCTTGTTGCACATTTAGCACAGTAGCCATCAAATTGAATGCTGGATTAGTGATTGTGTAGGGACTTGTTGGTGGATTATTGAAAGTTACGACAGGTGGTGCAATTTCATTCACTTTACTGTAAATGATAATTGTCGATTCAAAATCTGTTCCCGCTGTATTAACACCCGTAATTTCATAAACATTTTGACCAGGAACCAAAACCACATTACTTTCAAATGCATCAGTTGTGGCATTATAAGTAAAATTTTGACTATTTAATCCGTTTTGTTTGAATGTGATATTTTGTTTTCCATCAACATATTTTACTTCTGCTCTAATGGTAAAATTAGGTTGAGAAACAGTCGTTCCAGAAATAGAAGGATTTGTAAAGTTTACAACAGGTGGTTGATTTGAACCTTGGTTGGTTTGGTTTTCATAGTTTGGTAAATTGTGTAAACTATTTGGGTTGTCTTCAACATAATTGTGTCTATTCTTCATTTGAAATCTCAAATAGAAGCTGGTATAATGATAGATGTCATTTGGCCATTTGCTAGAAGTATTTACATAACCGTCAAAGTTATCAATACGCGTAAACGTAGTTTTGTGCTCTAATCCTAGAGAAAAACGTGGACTTACTTGGTAACCCAATCCAAAACCTAAGCTTGGCATAAATCCAACTCTATATTTTCCTTTGGTAGTTCCATCTAAAGCTGTTTCATAACTTCCGTCTTGAATTGCATTCAAACTTGCTTTCGAATAATCGCCATTCAGTTGGTTATATGCATATTTTCCGCCAGAAATGGTATCGTTTCCATCTAATTGATTTCCATAAGTTTGGTGCCAAGTCAATCCAACTCCTCCAAAAATATATGGGTCCCAACCTGAACGTTCTCTGATTCCATTGGCATGAATTACCAACTCTAAAGCCAATCGGTGAACTTCTGTTTTGTAGTTTAATACAGAATAACCAATTCCATCTTTGTAATTAGTTGCACCACTGCTTAATGCGGCATTTGTTTTCTGAAAACCTGTTGTATCAACATCCTGACCGTACCAATTTCCATATAGGTATCTTCCACGTAAATCAAAACTGATTTTTTTGCCATAATTGTAATTAAATGACTTTCCTATTGTCAAGCCTAATCCCCAATTATTTTTGTTTTTGACATCTGTTGTTTGCCAAGTTGTACCAATATTTAACCCCCAAAACCATTTAGAATCTTGTTCATAAACGAGTTTGCCTTGTCCAAAAAGGTGAGTACAAACAAATAAAAGGCTAAATGCGAGTGTAATAATTCTTTTCATATCGCGTTGTTTTTGATTTGTCGACCAAAGTCGATAATTGTGCCAAAATTCATAAAAATATAGCTATAAATGTCTATTTTCGCTTAAAATCTTATTTTTTGTTAATTTTTGTCACGATAAATTTGTTTACTTTTACCGAAAATAAAGGGCTTAAGAATGATTCGAATCCTAATTGTTAATCTTTCGTTAATAGTGTTTTGCATGCTTCCAACGGGAATTTTTGCGCAGCCTATTTACAATAATTGTAGCGATGCACTCTACCTTTGTCCACTTGTGGTGGAGAATGTGACCAATTACGATGCGACAAAAACGCTTTGTGCTGGCTGCGAAGATGATTTCAATTACTGTTTTTCTCCTTCCAATTCTATTTGGATGAGGTTTGAAACCAACGCTTTGGGTGGAAATGTGAACGTAAATTTCAACAATGTAACTATTGAAATTGCACCGAATCAGGGTACTGAAATGCAAGCCACAATCATTCAGGCAATTGCACCGTGTGACGCTTCAACTTATACGCAAATCGGAAGTTGTGAATTTGCAGCTGCTGGAAATTTTGTGTTGAGTGCAACAGGACTTTTGCCAAGTACAACTTATTATATCGTTATTAATGGCGCTACAAACGCACCAGCAACACTTCCTGCTCAAGCAACGATGGATGTTTCAGTTTCAGGAAATGGTGTTCAAAGAATTCCTCCAGGTTTAGCTCTTTTGGTGACAAGTAATTTGATTTGTGCAGGTGAATCACAACTTTTTTCAGCGTATGCTGGAGATTGTCCTGATACGACTGATTATCATTGGTATATAAATAATCAATTGGTGGCTGTGACACAATCAAATGATTTTGAAACTTCTGCATTGCAAGATGGCGATGTATTGTCTGTTACAACTACATGCTACGAATATTGTATTGTACAAATTGCTGATACTTCCGCACCGTTTACTGTTGTCACTATTGCGGTAGATGCTGGACCTGATCATAACATCAATGCTGGTGGATCAGTTTTCCTTCAAGGAAGCACAACTGAAGCATCCTATTTTTGGACTCCAAGTTTTACATTGAGCAATCCAGCAATTTTGAATCCGATTGCACAGCCAGACGAAACGACACATTATTTTCTTTCTGCGACGAATGGCGCTTGCACTGTTACAGATGAAACGGTCGTTTATGTAAGCGATAAATTGTCGATAACGAATACATTTACACCAAATGGTGACGGTTACAACGACACATGGGAAATTCCATCATTAGAAAAATATGCTAATTGTTTTGTCGAAATATATGACCGTTGGGGACAATCAATTTTTCAAACAACTGGTTACAATGCCAAAAAAGCTTGGGATGGAAAACACAAAGGAAAATTGTTAGAAGCAGGCGTTTATTTTTATGTAATAGAAGTGCGTGATCCAGATTTCACCGAACCAATTAGAGGTTCTTTAACAATGATTCGATGAGATTATTAATAATTATAGCTTTCACGTTCAGTTTTGGTTACACTGCTTATTCACAGCAAGTGGCTCAATATTCACAATGGTTTTGGAATCAATTGGCTATCAATCCAGCGCACTCAGGAATTAAAACTTGTACAGAAATCAAAACGATTTACAGAACGCAATGGCTTGGTCTCGAAGGGGCTCCTTCAAGCGGTGCTTTTACTTTTTCAGTTCCACTTTACGCGAAAAGAAAAAGATATTTGAGCGGAAGACAAGGTTTAGGAATAAAATTCGACCGAGATCAATTTGGTCCTTTCACCGCATTGCGCTTTAATGTGAGTTATGCAGGTCACTTCAATTTTTCAAAAGACACAAGACTTTCCATTGGAATTGCTGCTGGAGTGCAACAATTTAATTACGACAAAGGAAAAGCAACAACTTTGGTTTCAGATCCATTAATCAATGAAAGCAGTTCGTTTATTTCACCTGACGCTACAGTTGGTTTTTGGTGGAATGGTAAAAATTATTATGCAGGTTTGGTCTTGAGTCAGTTAACCAAAAGTCGTTGGCAGGGAATTTCAAACGATTCAAGATTTAATTTCCATACAATTATGAATGGAGGGTATCGTTGGGCGATTCAAGAAGGTATAACATTGTTGCCATCTGCAATATTAAGAATTCCGCCCAAAGGACCAGTTTCAGCTGATTTAAATGTATTGATCGATTTTAGAAACCAATTTGGTTTTGGATTAGGTTACAGGAATACGGATGCCGTCATGTTGTTTTTAAACTTTAAGTTGAAAGAACAATTTGCAATCGGTTATTCATTTGATTACGTGACTTCAAGTATCGGTAGAAATCAATATTTCACTCACGAACTTTCATTGAGTTTCAGTTCCTGTAAATCAGAAAACACGAACAAAACAAGTTGTCCTTTATTTTAATTGGCAAAAACTTTTCGGTAACAGGACTGAAAGATTGATTTTCAATTTAAATTCGACATTTATCAAATTTGACTTGTTTAAAACTCCATAAATTTAAAGTTTATTGGAGTGTACTTCTTCCGATATTTGTTGGTGATGAAGTAGAAATTGTATCAATGCATTTTTCATTTCACATCAATTTTATTCAAAGCAATCAACATGAAATTACCTGTTTTATATTTTAGTGCAGTTTTAGGACTTTTAGCAGCTTGCGTTCCCGCTAAGAAATACAATGATTTAGTTGAGCGAGAAAAACTTTGCAGTGAAGAATTGGCTGCCTTTAAAAACAATTCCATTACGAACGAAGGAAAAGCGAAAGACATTGAAGCTCGATATAATGTTTTGTTGAATGAAGTAACATCGTTGCGAGCAGACACTAGTAAATTGGGTCAGAATCATCGAATGGTTCAAGCGCAGTATGACAAAATGGTGTTGCAAAATTTGGCTTACGAAAAACGCTTGGAAGAAGAAAGAAGCAAAGGAGCGCAAGAAACCGGAGCGTTACAATCTGATTTAGAGGGAAAAAACGAAGAGTTGCAGCGCAAACAAGAAGTTTTGAATGAATTGGAAGGCGAATTGAAAGCGAAACAACAATTGTTGGAAGACCGAGAAAAGCGTGTGAACGAGTTAGAAGAAATGATGCAACGCAAAGATGAAGCGGTGAAATTATTGAAAAACAAAGTAGCTGGTGCTTTACGCGGATTTGAAAATAAAGGCTTGACAGTCGTGGAGAAGAATGGTAAAATTTATGTCAGTTTAGAAGCCAAATTACTTTTCACATCTGGAAGTACAACAGTTGAAGCGGAAGGAAAAAAAGCGATTATCGAATTGGCCAAAGTATTGGAAAAAGAAGTTGATTTAGAAGTTATCGTTGAAGGACATACAGATACAGATAAATTAGTGGCGACAGCACATCCAAAATCAAACTGGGAACTATCCGTTTTGCGTGCAACTGCTGTAGTGGAAATCATGACTGCAAATACGAAAGTGAATCCTGCAATTTTAATGGCTGCTGGAAGATCAGAATTTCACCCAGTTGACCCAGCGGATAAAGCGAAAAACAGAAGAATTGAAGTAATCATTTCTCCTAATTTAAATGCTTTGTTTGAATTGATTAATAAGTAAGAAGAAAATATTCAGCGTTTATAAGAAAAGCTCCAAATTTTGGAGCTTTTCTTTTTTAGAATTTATTTACTCATTCCTTTCGGCTGACAGCACATTGGCAATGCTTTCTGAGCATCGACATTCGCTTTTAATTCATCTGCATCATATCCTAAATCAGAAACGATTTGCTTGATTTGGTCCAGTGTAATTTTAGTCGGCTTAAATTTTATTGTCAAAACTTGCGTTTTGAAATCCAATTCAGAAAAAACGATTCCTTTGGTGTAGTTCAATTTGGATTCAATGCGTTCTTTGCATTCGCCGCATTCTGCAGATGTTTTGATCGTTACTAATTGCGTTTTTGCATCTTGCTTGAAGCTAAATGCCAAAAAGGCGATGCACATAATTAAGATTGTTTTCATATTTTCTATTTATTTATTTTTAAACTGAGCCCGTCGAAGTTTAAATTAAGCCTATCGATGAAAGCTAAGCCTGTCGAAGCTTGAATCTCACCCCAACATACACATTCACTCCTTGAATCGGCGCCCAAACCCTCGTTGCATCAAAATACGAACCAAAAGGATTTTGCGGATCAACCAAGGCATTTTTTTGTTTGTAATTGGTCAAATTTTCGCCTCCAATATAGAAGTCCCATCGTTTGAAAACGTGCGTAATTTGCGCGTTCAAAATAGGATATACTTTCGACATGTTATCAATCGAATGTTCAGTCGCTGAATAGTGAACCATGTGCAACCTACTTTTGCCATAAACAGAAAGTGTAGCATCGTATTCCCAGCGCTTGTTTCGTGTTTTGTAAGCTAAATTTAAGAATCCACGTTGCGTTGGAATCATGACTTGTTGTTGCATTTTTCCTCCGTATTCGGCTTTAACATCTAAATATTTGTAAGCCAAACGGACATCGAATCGAGGTAAAATTGGCAAACTAATTTCAGTTTGGAAACTATTGGAATACGATTTTCCTGTCAAATTGCTGAAATAAAAGTTATTCATGTCAATTTCACGATCTACAATCAATTGATTTTCGAAAAAAGTGTGGTAAAAATCAATGCTGATATTGGCTTTTCTTTTGAGAAATTTGAATTCTTGGACAATTGAACCGCCAATATTCCAAGAAATTTCGGCTTGAATATTTTTTTCAATCACCCAATTTCTTGACGTGGCTAACAAACTGATATTGTCTATAATTACATTTGGAACACGAAATCCACGACCAGCGGTGAAACGTAAATCCAACTTTTCAGTCACACTAAATTTTCCATGAAAGCGAGGCGAAAATTGAAATCCATACAAATTATGATAGTCACCTCGTGCACCCAAAACTCCTGTGAAGCGCAATCCTTTGTAGGTATATTCAGCAAAAGCGCCAGGAACATATTCAATTCTTGGTAAATTGAGAGAATCTAATTTTTGAGTCAAATCGACATACACAAAGCTCAAACCGCCTTTGATTCCATGATTTGTGTTTCCAATGATTCCGTCGTAAATCGCATTGATGTAGCCACGTTTTTCTTCGCCATTAAATATGCGTTTTCCAAACTGTGCGTTGGTCGTTTGGTATTTTAGATTGTATACAATTCCAATGGATTGATAAGGTTTTTTAGCAAATAAAAATCCAGTTTTCGCAAAAAGATCAATGTGTTTATTTTCAATCGACACACCATATAAATTGCTTGTTTTGTTTGCTGAAAATCCAGTTTGTCCTCCTTCTTTGGATTCGTAATATGAATTAATGCCTAATTGTGCTTCCATGCGTTTTCCATTGTAATTCCAACGATTTAGAAAAGAAGCATTTTTTGACATTGGAATATCTCTGAAGCCATCTTTGTTGTTGTCAACTTCTGAAAACAAGCCTGATGCATGACCGAAAAGTCCCGTTTGCCATTTTTTACTAACGTTTAGCTTGCCGTGCGAATTCAATTCTGCTCTTCCAAATCGATTTCCGTAGGCATTGAAATAGAATTTTTCCATCGATTGTGGCTTTTTTAGCTCTAGATTCACCAATCCAGCCATCGATTCATAGCCATTCACAACATTTCCAGTTCCTTTCGTGATTTGAATCGATTCTACCCAAGTTCCAGGCATCGAACCCAATCCAAATGCGCTTTCCAATCCGCGCATATAAGGAATGTTTTCCATTTGAATTTGGGTGTAAACGCCATCCAATCCCATCATTTGGATTTTCTTTGCTCCTGAAATGGCATCAGTCATGTTTACGTCCACGGAAGCATTCGTTTCAAAGGATTCTGACAAATTACAACAAGCCGCTTTACGTAATTCACCTTCTCCCAATTCTTCTACAAGTAATGTTTTCAGTTTGGAAATACTGTGGGTTGTTTTTTTGTAAACGATGACCACTTCATCCAAAATTTGATTTTCATATAAATTGATCTCAATAATCGAAAATCGGTCTTTGTTTGTGACAATTAATGTATCATTTCTGAATCCAAACGAACTAAAAATCAGTGTATCCGGAAGCGATTTTCCCAGGGTAATTTCAAAAAAACCATGTTCATCGGTTACTACAAAATCGTTCGTTTTTGATGAAGTAATTTTCGCATCGCGCAGATGCTCTTTAGTTCCATTTACCGTTTTCCCGTAAATAACGCCTTTTAATTGACCATAAGTTGGTGAAACAATCAATAAAAAAGCAATGATTTGCAATATTTTCATTTGAATAAGTTTGTTAAATAATCATTTAGACGATCTTGCAGACAGTCGACTTAACAAACTTTTATATTCTGAAAACTTGATTTAAAATAAGTATTTCTTGCCCTTTTTTAGGAGGTGGACGGTTGGTTGGATAATCACGGATTAATTCCTTTTTGATTGAATAACTTTCATCAAAAATGTATTTTTTGTTTATTGATAAAGTTGCAATTAATATGTGATGCTGAAATTCTTTTTGAATGTAATTGGAAGTAATTTTGAATGAAAACAAATCTTCTTCACAACAATTTTTACTAAATGACGAAGTGTTTTCTTTAGCCTTACCTTCACAGCAAGACTTGATTTTTTTTGCTTGTTTGCAAGCATGAGAAGGAGGAATGAAAAAGCTATAATCCCTTCCGTCAATTTTGCAGAAATGCTCGAAAACGTGAATTCCAGCAGAACCAACAAAAAGTGATATTGCAAAAAATAATATAATTATGCTGCGGAACATTTTCACACTGCAAATTTAAACCTAAAATTTGAACTCAAGCTGACTAATTTGTTGAAATATTGGATTCTTGAATTGAGATTATTTAGAAAGTTCACTTTCCAGATGGTCAATTGCCATGCAACCAAATTGATCATTTGACCAGCGATAAACAGCTTTGTCATTTTTAAGCATAATAAACGTAGGAAATTTCCCTTCCACCAGATTTTGCAATGATTCAATATTTCTAGTTGTTGTAACTTTCACGGTATTTCCTCCTTCTGCAATGTAATCTTTTAGTTCTGCGAAACTTGAAGAACAAAGAATAAATTTGATTTTCATTTTAGGATTTCTAGACTTTATTTGCCGCAATTTGGCTATTGAATGATAACAATAATCACATCCAGGAATAGCAATTACTGCTAAATCTACATCCTTAAAATCTTTTATTGGTTGAAATTTTTCAATTGTTGTACCTTGTTTGGAAAAGTCTCCTTCATAAATTGGATGTAAAGCAAATCCAATTACAAATGGTATTGCTGTAATTGTCACAAAAATAAAAGGTTTTAAAAATTTCAATCTATTTGAAATGATTTTGAAAAAGAAAAATTTGCTAACCCAGCGTGCAATTAAAATCCCAGAGATGATCAACAACAAATAAGGTGTGATTTTCGAAATTGTCCATGAAAAATCTGATTGAATTAGCCATTGCTCAATTGAACTAAAAAGAAAAATATTAGTGGTACTTATTGAAATATAGAAAGTTAAGAGAATGTATTTCATGATTTTATTTGCAAAGTTTGACTCGTACTATTATAGCTTTATTTATCTCCGTACTCCTTTTGATAAGAATCAAAAGTTCGAAGCCACACCCTTACTTCCGAGCTGTAGATTGTATTCCCACCAACGGATTCAGGAGGTGTATCATCCAGAAAATAATCAATATTGTCTACCGTCGGTGTATACACACTGTTGACTGGGATTATTTCTGAGGTTGCACTTTCGCCAAAGTAACTGCTTCCATACAATACTTTTTCGAGCACTAAATCCTGATTCATTTCATTGATGACAACAACTTGGTAATCTGGAACATATAAACGTTTTCCTTCCTTTGTTTTGTGGTAAGGACTTCTGCTGAATAGTCGATATACGTTTGTTTCGCCATCACGGTTCACAATGTAGACTTTCCCTTGAATCAATTTGTCGATGGTGGTCTCAACTGCAATTGCTATAAAGGCCGCTGTAAAAAGTCCCCACAAAAGCGCGTGTTTTACCTTCCGCTTCCTGAAGAAACGCGGAACCAAATATACCAAGGAGATCGCAAACGCGAAGTCAAAAAGAACAATCCAATAGAGCTTGATCAACATACCGACAAATTTTAGAAATCTTTTTTGAAAGAATTTAAAGTTAAAACTCCTAAAGATGCATTAGCGGTTAATTTTTTCATCGGTTAAATTTTTATTTAAGTTTCACCAAATATATTTATTTTTTCTAAGGCGGTTAAAAAGCGTAATTTATTTTGATTTTTCGTAATAAGTTTTCGGTTTGGAATTTCTTTGAAACTAATTAAAAATCTTATCCGTAATTTTGTAGCACAAATTAATTTTCGAAAAAAGATGCAAGTTCCAGTAAATGTATACGCAGAAATGACTCCAAACCCAACTACGATGAAGTTTGTAGCCAATAAGTATTTATTATTAACAGGAGAATCTGTTGAATTCACAAGCGCTTCTGAAGCAAAAGGATTTTCGCCATTGGCAGAACAATTGTTCCAATTTCCGTTTGTGAAAGGGGTTTTCATTGCCAGTAATTTTGTTACCATCACTAAAAACGAATCACTTTCATGGGATTTTGTGACCATGGAATTGCGTGAATTTATCAAAAATTGGATTGCTGACAGCAAAGATGTTTTAATTCAAATGCCAGCGCCAAAACCTGTTGAGCCTAAGAAAACGGATGGTCCCGTGAAAGAATATTTACCTTCAGAATACGATGATGCAATTCGTGATTTGTTAGATGAATACGTTCGTCCAGCTGTAGAAACAGATGGTGGAGCAATTGATTTTAGAAGCTTCGAAGATGGTGTTGTAACCGTTTTGCTAAGAGGTTCGTGCGCTGGTTGTCCATCGTCGACAGCCACTTTAAAAGGAGGAATCGAAAATCTATTAAAACAACATTTACCAGCAGTAACTTCGGTTGTTGCTGAAGATGCGGAATAGTTTTTAGGTATAAGAATTTTTTGAAGAGTTAATGTTCGATTTGGACATTAACTCTTTTTTTGATCTTGTTTCCCAAACGATTGGCGATAAAACGACCTCTAAAATTACCAAATTGTTCTAATCTTGGATCTGCTTTCACATCTGATAAAACAGGAAATTCAAATCTCCCAGAAGCAAATGCATATTGTGCTTTTTTACTAGTCAAGTATTGCAATAATTTTTGTGCATTTTCGGGATTTCTTGCATACTTATAAATTCCAGCTCCTGTAACGTTGTAAAAAGTTCCTTTCTGTGTTTGACTAGGAAAAATTACTTCTACATTGCGATACAATCTTTTGTTTAACGTGTCTTTTTGCTGATTTGCTTCCACTAAAGACGAAAGTTCGATGAAAGCCAACTGCGCTTCAACTGCATTGATTTTTTTGATTTGAGTCAAGTCATTTCCTTTCGGATTTCCTTGTGATTGCTGATATAAATTAAAAATAAAGTTTTTGTGTTTTTTAGACTTTAGATTCGTTATGCTGATTCCAAGTGCTTTTATTGTTGAATTTGCATTATTTTGCAACGCAATTTTCCCTTTCCATTTCGGCTGATTTATTTGATTGTAATACCTTATGGTGTCGCCATTCAATAGATTTTTATTGTAAATCATTACAATGGGCGATTTTGAAATGGCACACCAAAAGTTGTTTTTCGAAAAATAGTTTGCATCGATCCTTGGATTAATTTCAGATGGAATGATAGGTCTAAATAAATCCATTTTTCCACCTTCCAACAATCTATCCGCACCGTGAAGTAAAATTAAATCAGCGTAAGAATTGTATTTTTCTAATTTGAGAATTTCTAATATACTATCAGCAGGTAAGATTTTGTAGTAAACTTTGATTTTTTCAGTTTTTTTGAATTGCTTGAAAATTTTCATGTCATTCTCACTCAAAAAATCTGTGTAGACAGTCACAGTCTGCCTTTTATCTGGTTTGGCATCTTTCACTAAGCAAGATTGCAACAAGGCAAAACAAATAAAAACAAGCAGCATTTTTGTTCCAAAAGTCAATTTTTGAACGAAAGAAATATGTGCAACTTGATTTGATTTTTTTGACATCTTAACATTAAACTTTGAGCGAATGTAATCATTCATTTTCGCAAATATACAAGTTGAAATGCGATGTTTTGTACCTTTGTGAAAAATTCAGAAAGTGTCAGAAGAAAAAATACCTCAGAAACAGAGAAAATTAAAAATTGTAAAATTACTTAGTGATGTTGCAAGTGGAGTTCCAGCTAAAGTAACAACTGCATTGGATTCTTTGCAAGTTCATGGAGATGATAGCATTGTTGAACCTTTGATTCAGTCACTAGATTTACAGACCGATGAAAAATGTGTTTCTGAAATTATTGAATTTTTATCAAGTTTGAAAAGCACAAAAGCGGTAAAAACTGTGATGGAATGTTTGAGAAATCCACAATATGGGCATCAACAAATTAAAATATTATCTACGATTTGGAACAGTCCGTTGGATTACAGTGCCCATTTAGCTGAATTTATTGCTTTAGCAGTAAAGGGAGACTTTTTGGTGACTTTAGAATGTTTGACAATTCTCGAAAACTTAGAAGGTCCTTTTGAAGAAAGTTCAATCTTGGAAGCACAATTACTATTGAAAGAGTACCACGAAGGTTTATATCCAAAAGATGTTCAAAAAGACCATTTAATCAGTGAAATTGCTCTGTTGTTGAAAGACATGGATCGTTCAATCGATGATTGATTCTTTGAATTAGAAAAACCAATGAAAAAACTCGAGCAAGCTATTTTTGAAATACAAAATCAAGCGGATTTTGAAAAAGTAGCCTTGGAAGTATACGAATTTCAACGCAATAATTGTGAAATATACCGCGATTTTGTTAATCAATTGAATCGAAAAGCACCTAGGAAAATCTCTGAAATTCCATTTTTGCCCATCTCATTTTTTAAGTCGCATGAAGTTCGTTCAAGACAAAGAGCGGTCGAAACACTTTTTTTGAGCAGTGGAACAACGGGTTCAGAAAGAAGCAAACATTATGTGGAATCTCTTGAAATGTATGAGATTTCGTTTTTCAAAAGTTACTGCAAACAGATTGGGAATCCAGAAGATCAAATTATTTTGGCTTTGTTGCCGAATTATATCGAACAAGGAAATTCAAGTTTGGTTTACATGGTAGATCATTTGATTCAAGCTTCCAAAAACAAACTTTCTGGATTTTATTTGGATAATTTGACTGATTTAATCCAAGCTTATAACACAGCTATTCTAACTGGAAAAGACGTTGTTATTTTTGGTGTAAGTTACGCTTTGCTGGATTTAGCCGATTTAAAACCCAATCTTTCAAAAGCAAGAATCATCGAAACTGGCGGAATGAAAGGCAGGCGCAAGGAACTCAGCAAGGAAGAATTGCACGAGATCTTAAAAAATGCGTTTCAAGTTCCATTTATTTCTTCTGAATACGGAATGAGTGAATTACTTTCTCAAGCATACAGCGATCAAAATGGGTTGTTTGATTTACCAAGTTGGATGAAAATATTAATTCGAGATGTAAACGATCCTTTTGAGTTCATTGAAAATGGAAAAACAGGGGGAGTGAATGTCATTGATTTGGCAAATTTGTATTCTTGTGCTTTCATTTCGACGCAAGACTTGGGTAAAATAACCCAAAATCAATTGCAGTTGATGGGCAGATACGATCATTCAGATATTAGAGGATGTAATTTATTGATAGAATAGTATTTTGTAAATTTTCTTTCTTATTTTTATATGCTAAAATTTAAGAAATGAAATTAAAACTAATCGCACTGTGTTTGCTGCCAATGGCATTATCTGCACAGATTAATATCACTACTTCCGGAAATTCAAGTCAAAATTTTGATGCTTTATTGAACACTGGCTCAGTAAATACTTGGAATGACAACAGCACAATTCCCAATTACTTTGCACAAAGATCTGGTTTTGGAACTACCTATCAAGCCGGTACAGGTTCTTCAATAGTTGGTAATTTATATAGTTTTGGTTCAACAGGTAGTTCTGAACGAGCATTAGGAAGTTTAGGCTCGGATAATACCTCTGCTTTGAATTTTGCCTATGGAATTTTATTACAAAATAATTCAGGCTTTAACTTGAATCAATTAGCGGTAAGTTATACCCTAGAACAATGGAGAAACGGAGGAAATACCACACCAGATGAAGTAACTGTTTGGTATAAAATTAGCGCTTCACCGATTTCGAATTTGTCTCCCGGCGACAATACTGGTTGGACGCAAATTACCCTTTTAACTACTGCCAGTCCAATCAATACCGCAACTGCTGGAGCATTAGACGGAAATTTAGCAGTCAATCAAGTGGCACTTTCTAATATTTCTATTCCAAATCTTTCTGTTCCAAATGGTCAATACATTATGCTTAAATGGGAAGACATCAATCATCCAGGAAATGATGATGGTTTGGGAATTGACAACGTTGATGTAGCCTGGACAATTGGTTGTAATACTTCTAGCACAATTAACGAAACTGCATGTAATTTTTACATAGTACCAAGTGGAGATGAATCTTATTCTGCCTCTGGTGTTTACACGGATACAATTCCAAATGCAAGTTCTTGCGACAGTATCATTACAATTAATTTGACAGTTGAAACTGGAGTTGTTTATTACGCTGACGCTGATTTTGATGGTTTGGGTGATATCAATAGCAGTATCAATACTTGTGTTCCACCAGTTTCAGGGTATGTATTGAACAGCGACGATTGTAATGATCAAAGTTCAGCTATTGGAATCGGAAATACAACCTACTATCTAGATGCTGATTTAGATGGTTTTGGAGATTTGAATAGTACAACTTTAGGTTGCATAGTGCCAAATGGATATTCCACGAATTCTTTAGATTGTAATGACAATGATTTCAATATCAATCCTAATGCAATAGATATTCCCGACAATGGAATTGATGAAGATTGCTCAGGTGCTGATGCTTCAGCAATCGGCTCTGGTTTGGGTTTATATGAATTTACGCAAGCTTCTGCTTGTCCTGTCACCGCTGTTTCTGTTACCACACAACCAACAAATGCAGTTTTTGGGGATTATTCTTCTTTAGGAACCAATTGTAGTGCTTCTGCGAATGTTTTTAGCACAAGTGGTTGGAACACAACTTCGACGATCAATCCAGATGAATACAATCAATTTTCAGTAGCAGCAAATGAATGTTTTGCTTTAGATTTGAACAGAATCATTTTTACACATAGAATCAGTTTTACTGGTGGAACCCCAACTTGGACTTTACGCTCTAGTTTGGATAATTTCTCATCAGATATTGCTACTGGTACAGCAATTACAACTGATAAAACAGATACGATTAATTTACCAGCTGCTTTTGATTTAGTGAATCAAGTCACATTTAGAATATACATTACCAACATGGGCTTAGGACTTTCTACTTGGAGAAACGACAATGTCACAGTAATTGGAAATATCAATCCTGTTCAGCCGCAAATTTATTATGCTGACGCTGATGGGGACACTTATGGAAATACAGCTGTTACCATTTCTGCATGCAGCGCGCCAGTAGGCTATGTTTCAAATGACACTGATTGTGACGATAGCAATAATGCAATTAATCCGACAACAATTTGGTATGAAGATGTTGATAATGATAATGTAGGAAATTTAAATTCCACCTTTGTTGGATGTATTTCTCCAGCAAATTATGTTTTAATTTCAGGAGATTGTGACGATACCAATCCATTATTAACTTCTCCTGTTATGTATTATGAAGACAATGATTCAGATGGTTTTGGTGCTTCTACGGGAACTGCTTTTTGTGTCAATCCTGGAAATGGTTATGTTTTGAATAATACCGACTGCGACGATAGTCAAAACACAGTTTATCCTGGTGCACCAGAAATTTGCGATGCATTTGATAACAATTGCAATGGTCAAACCAATGAAGGACTGCAAACTACAGTTTATTATGTAGACAATGATTCTGATGGCTTTGGTCAAGGCACCGCTGGAGATTTTTGTTCTGACCCAGGAGTTGGATATTCATTGTTCAATACAGATTGTGACGACAATAATGCAGCAGCATATCCTGGAGCGACAGAAATTTTGAACAATGGAATAGATGAAAATTGCGACAATACAGATAATTATATGGCTGTAAATGAAACGGCAATTAGTAACTTTAAATTACAACCAAATCCTTCAAATGGTGTTTTCAATATTGTTTTTCCAACGGTTGTAAAACAATTGAATTTAAAACTTTTAGATTTGAATGGTAAAGTATTGAATAGCCAACAATTAAACG
The DNA here is from genome assembly GCA_947450325.1 of Flavobacteriia bacterium. Lineage (GTDB taxonomy): Bacteria > Bacteroidota > Bacteroidia > Flavobacteriales_D > Crocinitomicaceae > JAQVCM01. The sequence goes on along the minus strand of CANFUT010000011.1, from coordinate 92,205 downwards.
GTTCTACTTTTGAATTGAATTACGCAAACTTCAGTGAAGGAATTTATTTACTACAAATTTCTTCCTCTATAGAAACCAAAACAGTGAGAATTTCTATCGCGAAATAGTCAGCGTTAAATCGTTGTTAATATTTAAATTACACTTCTTTTTCAGCGTATTTTCGTTGCATGAGAAGTGTAATTTTTTGGTTTATTGGCATTTGCAGCTTTAGTTTTTCAGTTTTTGCTCAGCCCAAAATTTCGTTGGATAAAACAGCCATTGATTATGGGAAAATGCCTTATAGTGGGAATAATTTAAAAAGTTATTTTACTGTCACAAATATTGGAAATGAACCATTAATTATCATAAGAGTTTCCACGGGAGATGGCGGTTTTATGTGTCATTCCTATCCTCGAGAACCAATTATGCCTAACAAATCTGCAGAAATTGTCTTTTTGTACGACACCAAAAGAATCGGACCATTCAACAAAACAGGTTACATTCAATCCAATACTTTTGAAGAAAATATTTCGGTTAGAATTAAAGGAGAAATTACTCCAGCACCTGTTGCTTATTTCGACAAAAGGGAAGTGAATTTTGGTACTTTGGAAGCGGGAGATTTTGCGAGTTTTGAAATGTTCAATTATGGAACAGCTTTGCTAAAAATCAATAAAATAGAATCAGTAAATCATTCAATTCCTTTAGTTACCTTGTACGACACATTGTCCATCAATAACGACATGAAATTGGATTTTTACCCCAAGGCAAACATTGACTCTGTTAATTTCGAATACCAATGGAAGTTATTTTCAAACGCTTCTGAAGAACCGAAAATACTAACGGCTAGAGGTAAAATCAATTTTTCACCTTTGAGTTTTGACACAGCAACCGTTTACCTGAAACCATCCGAAACTGGAACTAGATTTTTCACTGTCAAGTGTTTCAATTCAAGTAATTATGATATCGAAGTTAACATGGTTTCAAAAGGGGAGCATTCTGAACAGATTTGGTTGCCTAGCAAACAGATTTACTACAGCGAAGGAGAGAAGTATACTATTCCCGCGAAAGGTGAGAAAACATTGATTGTAGCTTATCAATCATTCGAATCTTTGCCTCCTGAAGAAAGAATTTCCTTTCATTCAGTGAATAAAAAAACCAAACAAAAGTATCGAAATTCAGTTAGGATGAGGTTTAGAATGCAAAAGTCCTGACTACCTTACCGTAATCAGGATTTTAAAAGGATGAGCTTAATTAAAATACTAATCCAAAACCAAATTGAATATTACTATATTTTATCAGATTTGAATTAAAGACTTGACCACTATATGATCCGCTCGCACCATAGTCAATTTTATAACTTTCTGAAAAAGATTTGTCGTTGTTTTTCGTTTGGTCAATAATGCTAAAATTTTTCTCAACAAATATCATAAAAGCACCAATTCTAAAATTTAAACCTATAGTCGGGGAGAAGCTGATACAAGCCTGGTCCCTTGTTATCGAAAGATCATATTTACTGTACGAGGCACTTGTGTAACTTGATTCTAAACCTCCGCCTAAAACTGCATTTATATTAAATCTCAGATAACCATCAACGAAGAAAATCGGCTTTTTGGGGTTATGAATGTATGTTATAGAAGGACCTGTACCTGCGGAAATTATTGTTATTGGTTTATAATGAGCTACATTAAATATTTCGTAAAAAATGGCTGATTGATCTGTGTACATTTGCTTCCAATCATATTTTACCATCGATCCACAAAATTTGGTATTTAGACCAATGTCGATTTGAGGAATTAAATTCTTATTTATACCTTTCAGTGGACTTTGAAAATTTAAACCAAAATTAAAGCCATTTTTCAGACCAATTTTCCCACTGGAAATTGGTGCACCAAAACCCGGGCTTGCGATATATTCAGATTGAGTCATTTGAGATTTTGAAAGAACATCAGTTGTTTTAAGATAGCTAAAGGTAAAACCTACATATCCTGAATTCACCCCTTGAATTGGTATTTTTTTCTCCGTTACAATTGAATCGTATGAAACCTTGAAACGGTCATAATTTTTTTCTGATCCACCTTTAGTATATTGACCAACAGCATTGTTGAGTACTAAAAATTGGGTCAAAATTAACCCAGTTATTGCGAAAGTATATTTCATGATTATTGTTTATTATAGTTGATTGACCAAATTCCGTAATTCCCTTTTTCATTACCTCTTTGTGAAATAAAGTAAATTTGATTGCCTTCAGGACTCCAAACCGGTGACAAATCGTGTCCTGGATGAAATGTAAGCTGAGTTAATTTAGTACCATCGGTTTTAATTGTGTAAACATCCAAGTTTTCAACTCTTTTAGAAGTAGCTAAAGTAGATCCAGTTACTAATAAAGTTTTACCATCTGGAGAAATTTTAGGTGTAGAAAAACCTTTTTCAACATCCGCTAGAATTTGTGTTTCTTGACCAGAAAGTAAATTTACAGACCAAATTTCGCCCAAACCTGTTTGTTTGTTATTTCGGCCAAAATAAAGTGTTTTGCTGTCTGAACTTATTGTTGGTGAAAATCCTTCGCAGAATTGTGAGAGTATAGAAGTGCCTCTTTCAAAACTCCAAATGTAATATCTGTAAGAGTCAGTTTGGGTTGAATATTCACCTTTTGTGTAATAGATGGATTTGTTGTCGGGTGAATAAATAGGTGAAGTTTCAATTTGTGAAGTGTTCGTGATTTGTTGCACAGCAGCACCCTGATTGGCGTCAATTTGGTTCACATTCATATCACTGTCAAGTTTTTCAGCATAAGCTAGATACTTTCCATCAATTGAATAAGAAACATTATTAATACGTTCTTTAAACGTTCTTTGAATAGTTGACTTTCCACCTTTCGTCGATTTGATGTAAATGTTACTTTTTCCATTCGAAAAACCTACGTAAGCTACATTGTTGCCATCTGGACTAATATCAATTTTTGAATCTGCTTCCCAATAGATGATCCCTTTTTTATTTTCTACGTATGGATTATTAATAAAATCTCGTTCAGTTGAAAATTGTATGAATTGAGTCCCACTTTCTTCAGGAACTGTCAAGTCTCTGTAATCTATCACTCTCTCTTTTTTGATATATTGAACGCTTCGCTCAACTTCAAATAGATTGTTTCTAACTGCACAACTTCCAAAGATGACTGATAGAACTAATAATTGAATTATTTTCATTTGCTTGTTTTTGATTTCGTAGTTAATACGTTACAAAACTAGCTTTACTAAAAACCGTAATCAATACTCATTAATGAGTATTTTTTAGATAATTCCCTCTGAAATACATTTGTTTAATAATTGCGCAGTATTGCTGCATGTTGCTTTTTTTAAGATGTTACTTCGGTGTTTTTTTACTGTATTTAAGCTGATAAATAATTTTTTTGAAATTTCTAAATTTTCAAATCCAGCATAGATTAGTTGCAAGATTTCCAATTCTCTTTTGGAAATTTCAAATGTATTCCGCTGCGCCTTGACCAAATTCAATTGGAATAACTTTGGCTTTTCTTGCTGAAATACTAATTTCAAAATGTTTTTTTTTGAAGGATAAATGTTTTCCAAAACGGTATGTATTATCATAGATTTTTGAATTTGCCCAGTATCCTCTATTTCAATTACAATTGATTGTTGGTTAATAATTTTAAAGTCGCCAGTTTTTACTCTTATTCTAAAAAAAATACTTTGATTGTATTGATTGATATTTATAGTTTTTATCTCATTCGAGAAAAAAGCAGTTCGAATTTGTGTGCTCATTTCAAAGTGAGGCAAATCCTCATGATGAATTCTATCAACTAAGTCTCGATAGTCACAATCTTTTGGATTTAATCCATGAATATCTTTTAATGAAGCACTTATATTTGAAATTTTATTTTCAAAATTTTCTAACGTAAAAAAATAGTTAGGCGCTTTTAGTAAAATTTTCTCTTCAATTTGGACCAAAGAAATAGGTAAATTATGTTTACTGTTTTCTTGATTTGCTAAATCCTTTATTTTTTGAGCATCTCCAATTAGTTCAACCATAAAATATTTTGAGACAAATATCTTTCTAATCTTTGCAAAATGAAATACTCAAAAATGAGTATTTTTAGTACTTTGGCAAACTAATTTGAACCACTGTACCTTCACCAAGTTTGCTATTAATTTCAACTGTTCCGCCGTTATTCATTATTCTACTTTCAATATTGGTAAGTCCAAATCCTTTGGTTAAAGTGGTTTTTTCGAATCCTTTTCCATTGTCAGAAAATTGGAAAATATATTCATTTTCATAACTGTACAATTCGATTATTATTTCGTTGGACCCCCCGTGTTTTATTGCGTTATTAATCAGTTCATTAGAAATCAGAAAGATGTCAAAAGTCCACTTTTCATAAATTTCTTCCGGGAATTCATAAGCATCAACGTGAATAATTAAACCATATTGACCTTGACTCAAGCTTTCAGCATGTGTTTTCAAACTAGCTAGCAGTGCCCCTTTTTCTAGTGATTTAGGCAATATTTGGTGCGAAACTAATCGAAGTTCAGACGCCAATTCTTGAAAATTATTCAGTAGTAATTTATCTTTTTTTAGAGCTACTAAATTTGAAATATGTGCCAATTGACTTCCAAACTTATCATGGATTATGTTTGAAATTTGTTGTCTTTCTTTGATTTGTATGTTCGAGATGTATTCTCCCGTTTTTACTTTTTCTGAAAGAATTTCCATTTTTAGAGAATTATTTAGTTGAAATGTTTGCAAGTAATTTTTTATCAAAATATAACCAAAAAGAACGATTTCATAGATGTTTAGGTAGACAAGCCATTCTGTATTTGCCTCTTTTGGAATCAATTTAAATGCCTTTAGAATAAAAACGATGATCCAAATAAAATTCGGTAGAAATGCAATCAAGATATAGTTTACGGTATTTTTTTGTAATCTGTAATTCTTTAACGTGATGTAAACCAATAAAAACAAGGTGGTTGCAAAATTTAGATAGGCAAAAGTCATAAAATATTTTAAATACGATTCGAGCCCTGAAGTCAGCAACAAGAAACTGAAAATCATCAGTGTAAAATTTACTATTCCCAATTTTTTTTATCCACTCGTAATACTTTTTTTTCCGATTTCTTAATTCAAGAAGTTCCGAAATAAATAAGCTAAGTACGAGAAACCATAAACTTCCAGAGTATATTCTTAGTTCACTCGCATACAATAGATTTGGAGTGAAAAAGTGTTTTAGAAATCCTGTAGTTATTATTACGTAACTAATTGAAACAAAAGAATAAAAAAGATAATAAAGATTGATTCTATCCTTAGAATATACAAAAATGGACAAATTGAACATGAATAAAATAAATCCAATTCCAAGAAAAATGGCAATTGAAAAAATGGAGATAAATGTTTGTGAACTTAGTTCATTTACATCACAAGTATTTAATGAAAAATTAAAAAATGAAATTGCTTTTTTTACCCTAAAGTAGATAGTTTTGGTTTTACCGTTCGCGAGTTTTATCTTGAAAGTGTATGATTGATAAAAAAGACTCCTATTCTTTGTTCTATCACCCATTACTTGGGTTTTTTGGCCATCAAATAATTCAACACTGTCCAGATGAACATTTGGAAAATCAATGAAGATAAATCGTTTTTCAAAATTGTTTTTAATTTCAACTTTGCACCAAATGGCATCATTTTCATTGTAGCCAATATTGATATCCTCGCCAGCAGCTATAATTTTGAATGCTTTATTTTTTACCTTTTCTAAATTTAAGGTAGAGTTTCTATCGACAAAAAAAGAATATTTTATTTTCATTTTTTCGCCAGAGAAAGCTTTAAAAGAAGAAAACAATAGCAGTACTTTAAGCCAAAATATTATTTTCATGAACGAGTTTTATTAGTGATCCTACATTTGTGATTTCTAATTTTCTATTAATATTTCTTCTGTGTGTGGAAACAGTTGTTTTACTAATAAAGAGTAATTCACTTATTTCAATACTTGATTTTCCCTTTACTATTAATTTTATAATTTCTTTCTCTTGTTTTGAAAGCCGAAATTGTTTTGTGAAATTCGAGTCAAAGGTTTTAAACTCTGAATTGGAAGTTTTTATTTTTTGATAGTAGAATTCAGTTATTTCTGCATCTTCTAAGACTTGCAATAGTTCATCAGGTGTGGTTTCTTTTTTTAGAAAAGCTGCAATCCCAGCTCTCCTTGCTTTCTCAATAAGATAATCTTCATAGTAAGCAGTTAGAATAATGATTTTTGTTTTTGTTAGATAATTTTTTAAAGATTCAATTAAAGTAAAACCATCTGTTTCATCAATATTTAAATCGCAAATTAACACATCGATAGAATCCTTTTTTATCTGTTCAGCACATTTCAAGCTAGAATTTACAACTACTACTTGATAGTCAAATTCAGATTTCTTAATTATTTCTGCTATTCCATTGCCAAACAAAATATGATCATCGCAAATGAGTATTTTTTTAGTTAATTTCAATAGTTTTCCTTTAAGATTTTAACAAATTTAAGATTTTGTATGAACTACTAAAAAATAAGTTGAAAAACCAATTAATAATTATCACTAATAATTATTTTTAATGTAATTTAAGAACAATTTTATTAAATTTTTTGGATTGTGATTTTAACTTTTCATAAACTTAATCTGTTGATTTATAAAAAAAAACAATAATTTTGATTTCAATTTTTCTTATATTTTTTGTTTTTAAATAAACTCAATTAAAAATGGTGAATTTAGAATCTTGTAAATCAATTGTTTTAAGTTTTCCTGAAACAGAAGATCAGCCTCATTTTGATAAAATTTCAATTCGATTTAATCAAAAGATATTTATCACTTTAGACTCGAAGAAAAACAGAGCTTCAGTAAAGTTGACACCAAAGTCACAAGATTTATTTTCACTTTTTGATTCGAAAATCGTTTATCCGGTGCCCAATAAATGGGGTTTGCAAGGATGGACAATTGTTGATCTGAATTTAATTGAAATTGATTTCCTAGAAGAAATCATAGCAGAAGCATATCAAACCGTTTCAAAATCTAAATAAAACTGATATGAAAAGATTTGGCTTGTTCTTGATTCCTTTATCGCTTTTTGCTTGCAAACCTGCAGAAAATGAAATCTGCGAGGAGGAATTACTTCCAGGTTCTGAATTAGTATTAGATCAAATAGTTGGGACTTGGAAAAATGCTGATGGAATTCATTTTGAAAGATGGAAAAAAACGGATTCAACGCATTATTCATCTGATGTTTACAAGTTAGAAGGAGAAGATACAATTTTTTTAGAATTGGCAAAAATCTATTATTCAGATCAAAAATGGAATTTTGAAAATTGGGTTAAAGATCAAAACCACAACGAGAATGTGCTTTTCAAAGCAGAAAATTGGGATAAAACTCAAATTTCCTTCAAAAATCTCCAGCATGATTTTCCGACAGAAATCCGTTATTATTTAGTTGCAGATTCAATTTTAAAAGCAACAATTTTCGGGAAAAATGACAATGGAAATCGAGACTCGATTCAATTCAATTACGAAAGATTGAACTAAAAATATTCTCATCCTTATCAATTGAATATTAATTTGTTAGTAGAATGAATTGTTGGTTTGTGAATTATTTGTAGCTTTAACTGTATTGATGTTTCAAAATATGTTAAAAAGTGAAGAATAAAATTTATCTTTGCGGTTTTTTTGTGTATTTATTGAGATAGATAAATGCGCTGAATGAAAAAAGGACCTAGGTCCACTAACTATTAATATTATTATATGATCAAGTTTTTATTGATTTTAGTTGTCTTTTTTACTGGATTTCAGTCGTATGCAGTAATTGCAGTTGCTAATACAAATGTGAAAATCGATACAAAAGATACTTCTGTAGCGAATGCTGCTCAATCTTCGGTTCAAGTGATTAAATCATTTTCCAAGAGAGATGTTCGAGGAACTTTAATTGATGCGGTAACAGAAAATCCAACGGAGAAAGTTAATGTGGTTTTAAAAAGTAAAACTTCAAAAAGTACTTTCGAAACTGAATCAGATGACGATGGAATCTTTTTATTTAAAAATGTTCCTGTTGGTGAATATCAATTGTTGATTGAAGACAAAGATTATATCCTTCCAGGAGATCCGGAAAAAGCTGCTTCTAAGAGAGGTTTTGCTGTCAATGTTGACGGAGAACATGAAACTGCATACAACATGGAGCCTTTTAAGGTTTCATTGAAAGTAAGTTGGATGTTTAATTGGGGTGATAAAGGAGCGAAAGAACATTATTGGTCACATTTAGTTGCCAAAATTATTTTGATTATTTATGGTTCATGTTTGGTTTTGGTATTCTTTTATAGTATTTTACAATTATCGTTGTCAGTCGCTTATGCTAGAAATCGCAAGAAGAAAGAAGTGGAAGTTCGTCCAGTTTTTGACCCTGCAAAAGCGCCAAAGGTGACAGTTCAATTACCCATGTTTAATGAATTGTATGTTGCAGAAAGAATTATCGAGAAAGCTGCTGCATTTGATTATCCTGCTGATAAGTTGGAAATTCAAGTGTTGGACGATTCAACAGACGAAACAAAAGATGTTATTGCCAAAAAAGTAGCTGAAGTGGCTGCAACTGGCGTTAATATCAAACACATTCACAGGGTTGATAGAACGGGTTACAAAGCGGGTGCATTGGATGCTGCCATGGACAAAGTAGAAGGTGAATTCATCGCGATTTTTGATGCAGATTTTGAGCCAGAACCAGATTTCTTACAAAAAACAATGCCTTATTTTGAAGATGAGAAAATCGGTGTTGTGCAAACACGTTGGGGACACATCAACAAAACTTATTCGGTTTTGACGCAATTGCAAGCATTCGGATTGAATGGTCACTTTGCGGTTGAACAAGGAGGAAGAACTGCTTCAGGACATTTCATCAATTTCAATGGAACTGGTGGAATTTGGAGAAAAAAATGCATCGAAGACGCTGGCGGTTGGGAACACGACACTTTGACTGAAGATTTAGATTTAAGTTACCGTGCACAATTGAGAGGATGGAAATTCAAATATTGTGAGCATGTAATCGCACCAGCTGAATTACCAATTACCATGTCTGCATTGAAAAGTCAACAGCATAGATGGATGAAAGGTGGTGCAGAATGTTTCCGAAAAATGGCTTGGAGAATTTTGACTTTCAAAAATGTTAAAATTGGAGATAGAGTTCATGGTTTATCTCACTTATTCAATTCGTCAGTTTTCGTGTTTATCTTGATCATGTCATTGTTGAGCTTACCAGTTTTGCACATCAAAGACAGTTTCTCTGATTTGAATTTCTTTATTCAATTTGGATCAATCTTCATTTTAAGTACCATTTTCTTGATGTATTACTATTGGTTAGCATACAGAGATAAAACGGAGAATAAATTCAAATCATTCATTCAATTTGTTGGTCGTTTTTTCCAATTCCTAATTGTTTCTATGGGATTATCTTTAAGTAATACTGTAGCTGTTTTGGAAGGTTATTTGGGAATCAAAAGTTCATTTGTTAGAACACCAAAATTCAATGTGTTAAGCAAAGGTGAATTTAAAGGAAACAAATACGATAAAAAAAGCATTTCGTTGATCACTTTAGGGGAAGGTTTATTGATGTTGCTTTTTGGAGGAACAGCGATTAATCGTGCAATTTATGGCGATTTAGGAATGGTTCCTTTTCACTTGATGTTAGCCATTGGTTATGGTTTGGTTTTCTTCTATACAATTGGTGAGCTAAGAACACAAAAAAAATAGAATAAACAAATAAAACTCAAACTAAAAGGCGCTCAATTTGGGCGCCTTTTTTTGTTTTTTGCCTAGAAATTGTTAAATAACATCATTTTAACAATAGGAGGAATGAAATTTGTCTAATTTTCTATCATCAAATTGAAACGTTATGAGAAAAAGCTATTTAATCGTTTTTGCAATTATTTTTGGAAGTACAACTTCTAAAATTTTTGCTCAAGATCAATTGACAAAAGATTTTGCTCCTATTAAAAATGAGTTGCAAAGTTGGGATCCTGTAAGAGGGGAGTGGTTGGCCGAAAGTATGCTTGCGATTTCTCGTAAACAACCAATTCCAGATAGAACCTTTCCTGAGGATTTTACACCAGCGGAAATGTATAATATGGTTCCTGCAACGTCAAGAGATAGAATTTCTACGACTGTGAATGGAAATAGAATGAATCAAGCCAACACTTTAAATGGAGAAGTTTGGTCTCAGATGTCAGATTTGGTGAATCGAGCTAACTGTAAACCTTCAATTGGGAAAAGCTATGGTGATCCGCATCTTTCTTCTTTTGATGGTAAATCATTTTCGTTGCAAACAGTAGGCGAATTTATTCTTGCACAATCATTGAATAGACAAGTTCAAGTGCAAACGAGACAAAGACCTGAAAGCGATGATTTTTCTCTCAATACAGCAGTCGCAATGAACGTAAATGGTGATAGAGTTTGTATTTATGCTGACGATAAACCAGACAATGAAATAAATAATCCTTTACGGGTTGATGGAAGAGTTGTAAGACTTTCTGGAACGAATGTATATTACTTGCCACATGGTGGAACAGTTAGAAACAGTGCAAACCAATATGTGGTAACCTGGCCAACTGGAGAAACTGTAACGGCTCAAATTACCAACCGTTCATCATTCAACTTTATGAATGTAACAACTCAAATTTATCCTTGTTCCAACGGTGGTTATGAGGGATTATTGGGTAATGCAAATGGTTCACCAAACGATGATATCAATACTCAAAATAATCGTTATCCAACAACAGAATCTGCAAGTAGATTTGGTACTGCTTTTGGTGTGCCAAATTCGACGATGAGCAATGAAGCAGAAAAAGAGTATTTATTCTATTTAGCGAAGGAATTTGGAAACGCATGGAGAGTAACTCCATTGAACACTTTGTTTGACTACAGACCAGGACAAAATACAGATTATTTTACAGATTATACTTTTCCAAGATACCATAGAACGGTGCGAGATTTGAATCAAAATCAAAGAGATGCGGCACGAAGAGATTGTGAAAACAATGGTGTAACTGGATCAGATTTAGAAGGATGTATATTTGATCGTGGACACATTGGTTTGCCTCCAACTAGAACTCCAGAAATAGTGAATAGAACTGCTGGGGTTGTTTTACCGACGATGCAAAAAGGAAATCATGTTTTAAATATCAATCCAACGCAACCAACTGTTACTCCTTCATCGCCAAAACCTGTAGTGATTGGTAGTGAAACAAAACAACCTGTTGTCGAGCCTGTAAAACCATCGAAACCAGTTGTAATTGGATCTGAAACAAAAGAACCACCAACAGATAAACCAACGCCAGTAATTCAAAGTAAACCTGTTGGTTCAGGGGAAAATGTTGGTTCAACGAAACCAATAGAAACAAAATCACCTGGAAACCCTGTTGTGAAAACGCCATATCAAAACTCAAAGCCGATTGAAAGTAAACCAATCGAAAAGCCTAAACCTGTTTATGAAAGTAAACCTGTTGAAAGTAAACCAATTGAGAAGCCAAAGCCGGTTTATGAAAGTCAACCTGTTGTGAAACCAACGCCAATTCAGGCACCAAAGCCTTATGTACCGGCGCCAAAACCAGTTGAAAGTAAACCGGTGATTCAAAGTTCGCCAGTGAAAGTTGCTGCGCCAACGCCAGCACCTGCTCCGAAACCAATGATTCTAAAGCCTAGATAGAAATTATTGAAGTGCTTTATAATTTTTAACCCAAGTGGAATCCTGAACGTCTTTTAAGATGTTCCAGAAATTGGTATCTAAAAAATAATTTAGATCAACATTGTCCACTTTATAATTGATTCTTAGAAATTCAGCTTGTCGTGCGGATGGTCGGTTTAACTCACTTGACCATCCTTTTTCGTTTGAGTTGATAAAAGGAAAATCAGAGAATCTTAATTTCCAAAGTGAATCAACAGGAAAACACAAGGGAACTGGTTTGATGTGGATTGAGTCATTGATCATTCCACAAGAGATTTCGTATTTTTCAAAAAGATTTTCTTTGGTTGGATTGTAAATACTTGGCCAATATCCAGATGCAATTTTGATGAAATCATCTTTGGTGAGGATCTTTTTAAAGGTCAACGCTCGTCCGTCATCTAAGAATGCAACCAATGAATACATGGTTGTTCCAGATTGAAAACGAACTTGCACACCAAAAACTGGTTTCAAAGTAGGATTTTGAACCACAGATGCACAAATGAGCCAACAAAAAAGTAAAAAAATCCGCAAATACATATCCGAATTTAAGGATTGAAGATTTTCCTTCAACCGCCTTTGGAAACTTAATACGGTTATTTTGATTTTTGGTTCTTATAAAAGAAAAGAAACCAGGAGATTATTAGGAAAAAGGCGATTAAACCAAGGATTACAAAGATGTTTTGAACTAAAAAAATGGTTACAAGTAAGGTAGGAATGGCAAAAATGACCAATAAGTGAAACTTTCCTTGGTGTTTGGGATTATTTTTCAAAGCGAATTAATCCATTTGGTGTAATACAAGCATCTAATCGAACATCCCCGGGATGAATGTCTTCAATTTTTGGCTCAAGGTCGAACAAATAAAGTCCTATGAATTGGCAATTTGGCGCACATTTTTTAAGAAATTTATCGTAAAATCCTTTACCATATCCAACTCGATTTCCTTTTACATCTGCTGTTATTAAAGGAATAAAAACGTAATCAAAACGGTCTGCAGCGATAACCTTTCCTTTTTTAGGTTCAGGAATACCCCAAGCACTTAATTCTAGTTGATCTTCAGATTCAAAAAGAATGTGCTTCATTTCCATGGTTTCAAAATTTGACTTTGGAACCGCAACTTTGGCGCCAAATTCAATGGCTTTTTCCCAAATTCTATAGGTGTTTATTTCGTGTTGTCTTTCAATCGGTAAAAATAAACTGACATATTTTTCCTCCAATTGAAAATGTGTAAAAATTAATTCAGCTATTTTTTCAGACAACTGTTGAAGCTGTCCAGGAGCTAATTCTTTCCTTTTTGAAAGATAAAATTGCCTTAATTCAGCCTTAGTTTTACTCATATTCCTGGAATAAATTGCTTCGCAGAACTAGCAACCTCATTTTCGTTTATTTTGTTTGCTTCATCCAAAGCGCGACCCAAGGCAACAGTTAACAAATCTTCCAAATCATCTTTATCCATCTCAATGATTGAAGTATTGATTTGAAGAGAAGTAAGTTTTCTGTTTCCGTTTAATTCAATTCTAACAAGTCCGCCACCAGATTCACCAACAACGGTAGTTTGCTCTAATTTCATTTTACTTAACTCCAATGCTTGTTGCATTTGAAGCATGATTGCTTTTTGATCTAATCCAAACATATTAAACTTTGTTACTTTACAAATATACACAATTTAAAAAAATCAAAAACAAAAAGCCAATTGATAAACTTACATAATAGTTAGTTAACAAAAATTCGCAGAAATACTTGGAAATACGCCAACCTTTCTGGATTTCTAACCGTTAAAAATCTAGACAAATGTTAACTTTGTCATTTAATACAAACAATCAAAACATGAAAAAATTTTTTATTTTAAATTTCATTGTATTCTGCTCATCTTTTGCATTTTCACAAGATACTACGGTGGTTTATGAAGAAATTCCTGACTCAGAAGTTGAAGAAGTAACACCAATCGAAACTTTTTATTCAACGAGAATTATCAACGGCCATTCGGTTGAAACTTTGAAAAAAGGAACATTAGAATTTCGAATTGAGCATAAATTTGGAGATCTTGCTGGAACTAATGGTGGTGTAAACACGCTTTATGGGTTGGATAATGTTGCAGATATTCGCATTGCATTTGAATACGGAATCACTGATAAATTGATGGTTGGTTTAGGAAGAAGTAGAGGTACAAGTCTTCCATATCACTCATTGTTAGATGGTTTTGTGAAATACAGACTTTTGCGTCAAGAAAAGGGAAAAATGCCAGTTTCTGTTGCTGTAGTTGGATCTATGTTTTACAGTTACATGCCAGCTTCTTCATTGGCTTCTGATGTGGCTCATTTTCCTAAGCAAGCACATAGATTTGCATACAGTTCTCAAATTAACATTGCAAGAAAATTTGGAAAACGTTGGAGTTTGGCTATAATGCCAACATATGTTCATAGAAATTATGTGGCGGCAGACGATGTAAATGGTTTATTTTCATTAGGAACTGCTGTAAATTTTGCCATCAATTCAAAAATTTCATTGGCTGTTGAATATTACAATAATTTTCAAAAGGAAAATATCAGAGAAAAATACCAAAACAGTTTGTCAATTGCTGTGGATTGGGTAACGTTTGGACACAATTTCAAAGTGTTTTTAACCAATTCAGGAGGTTTTGGTGAAGTTCAATTTATACCATACACTAATTCAAATTGGGCAAAAGGTCAATTTAGATTGGGATTCTGTATTGCTAGAAAATACATGAAAGAGTAAGAAATTTCAATTATAAAGATTTAATATAAAACAAATGAAAAAGAAATTCAAATATATTTTAGCAGGTTCATTGTTATTGTTGTTCGTTGATTTAACAATTACAGCTTGTACCAAAGACAAAGTAAAACCAGCTCCAATTGATTCGACTTGTACTGATACCATTTCATTCACAAATGATATTTTACCAATTATGCAAAATAATTGTACAAGTTGTCACAATGCTAGCAATACCTCGGGTGGATATGATTTATCAAATTATTCTGGAGTAACCCAAAATACTGGAAAAGTTTATGGTTCAATCTTACAAGACGGATCAGCTTCTTCCATGCCTCAAGGATCCAATAAAATTGCTGATTCATTGATTCAAAAAGTGAATTGCTGGATCAACCAAGGTGCAAAAAACAATTAAAATTTGTGGTACGTCTTTTGACTATCGATATTTAGTTAAATATTTATTAATGAAACGGATTGGATAGTTTTCTCGATTATCTTTATCTCTTAAAAACAGAAACAATGAAAAAATTAATTTATCCAATGTTGGCAGCTGTGTTGTTATTATCTTCAGCTTTTATGTCAACTTCAACACAAGAATGGAAAATCGCATCAAACTATTCCATTAAGTTTATTAGCAAAGATCCTTCTGGAATTTTCAAAGTTTTCAAAGGAACAATTAAATATGATGAAAAAGATTTAGTAGGTTCTAAATTTGACCTTTCAATTGATGTTTCTTCTATCAGTACAGGGAACGGAATGATGAATAAGAAAGCGCAAATTGAAGAATGGTTTAATTCTGAGAAATTCCCTCAAATTACGTTTGTTTCAACTAAAATTGAAAAAACTGAAAAAGGTGTTTCAATCTACGGAGATTTGAAAATTAAAGGAACAAGTAAACCAACTAAAATCAATGCGACTGTTACTGGTTCAGGTGATAAAATGAGTTTTGAAGGTTCATTTAACGTTAAAAGATCTGATTTCAAAGTGGGTCACAAAAGTGAAACTGTTCCAGATATCATGAAAATTGAATTCGAAGTTCCAGTAACGAAAAAATAAAAATATGTTTAAAAAATCATTATTTGTAGGGATTACAGCAGGCGTTTTGGCTGGTGTTGCATCCATCATTTTTACGATGGTTTACAAAGAAATCACATTTGTAGACTTTTCACCAGTTTTACACGCTTCAAATTTGATTGGCGCTTGTATGTTTGCATGTATTTTAGCTTCAATCGGTTTTTGGGGTTTGACAAAAATATCTCCAAAATTTGGTGAAATTATTTTCAATTTCTTGTTCACGATCTTAACTTTTGCAAGTATTCTAGGTCCAATTGGGTACAAATTCCCTTTGGATTTCAATGAAGAAATCACGATGTATTTCCCATTTCTAGCAATCACTTTGCATTTCTTTCCAGCTTTGATTTGGTTTGCTGTAAAGCCCCTTTTTATTAGGAGTTAAGAGAAGAATATAGTTTTAATTTGTTGGAAGGATGGTATTTTTTATATCATCCTTTTTTTTTAAATTAAAAAGAAGTCAAAATTAATGCTTCTCAAATACTAGTTATTCAATCGAAATTTGAATTAGCGAATAAAAGAACTGACAATTTTACGAATCGCGTACAAAATCATTTTCCATAAGATTTCACCTGATCTTTCTTGGGTGTCATTTGTAGAATGATTTTTTTGAAAGTTCATTCTTTTGATTGGTCGATTTCTGTTTTTTTTCTTTTTCATTCACAATTCTGTGTCGGATACTCTTCAGATTTGAGTTTATTAGTAAATAATAAGAAGATTAGCGAAATCGCTCATCACCCTCATTCATCGTTCTCATTCTAGATAAAAAGAGTTAAGAATATTGTTTACTAAAGTAAAGACTACAAAAACAAAAA
Organism: Flavobacteriia bacterium; assembly: GCA_947450325.1. Classification (GTDB taxonomy): domain Bacteria; phylum Bacteroidota; class Bacteroidia; order Flavobacteriales_D; family Crocinitomicaceae; genus JAQVCM01. The sequence continues at coordinate 75,879 of CANFUT010000011.1, read as the reverse complement.
GAGCGTCTAACTGTCGTTAAACGCTCTTTTTATTTCAGTGACCCCGTTTGGACTAAAACTCAATTAACTACCTCAGCGATTATAAAACACTAAAACCTATAAATTCCTAAAAAACCTAACATTTATAGGTAATTAAGGAAACATTTAAAAGTTAGAACAAATTAAGTGAAATTCTAAATGGTTAGAATTTTGTTGCACAAATGTTGCACAACGTTTAAAGAATGATTATTTTTGAATAAAGAAATTAATCATGGCGAAAATAAAATTCTATCTAAGAGGTCAAAACGAACTTTCAAATATTTACATTCAAGTTTTAGACGGTCGTAAAGCAAACATTCGATTGAATACTGGATTTGTAATTGAAAGCAAGTACTGGAATGAATCTAAAAATCAAATAATCGAACTAGAAACATTAAAACCAGCGCGCACAAAAGTTGTCAAAGAATTAACCTTTGAACAAAAAGAAAACGAATTGCAAAAACTAGCAAGAATTAAAGAAGTACGAACTTCGATCGAAAAGCTAAATGAAGACATCACAAACGATTTAAGAACCGCCAAAGCGCAAAGCATAGAATTAAACCGTCAATGGTTGGAAAATGCTATTCTAAAATCAAAAGGACTATTGAAAGATGAAAGTACTTTGTTTTATGATTTAATTGAAGACTACCAAAGCAAAATTAAAGGTAAAGTTTCTGACGGCACTATTAGAAATTATAATACTACTTTGCAAAGATTAAAGCGTTTTGAAACTGAGGTTAAAAAACAATACCACATCAAAGAAATAGATTTGTCATTTCATACGCTTTACGAACGAATTTTAAGAACTAAAATGTCACTTTCGATAAATAGCATAGGGAAAGATGTTAAGCAGTTTAAGACCGTCTTATTAGATGCAAAAGACAACGGCATAGCAATAAATGAACAAGCACTTTCAAGAAAATTCAAAGTAACATCTGAAAAAACAATCTTTACTACACTTTCAGAAAATGAAATTGAACGAATCAAAGAATTTACTGGAGCGGACTATTTAGAAAACGCGCGTGACTGGTTAATTATTGGTTGCTGGACGGGCTGTAGAGTTGGCGATTTAATGAACTTAACAAATGACAACATTCAGACAACTGTAAAGGGTCAAAAATTTATTCGATACACACAAAGCAAAACACAAAAACAAGTTGACATACCTATTCATTCAGATGTTATTGAGATACTGGAAAGATTAGGCAGTTTCCCACGACCGATTTCAGACCAAAAATTTAACGATTACATCAAACTGGTTTGCAAAGAAATTGGATTGACTGAAATAATTTATGGAACTAGACAGAATCCTAAAACCCACATCAAAGAAACTGGAAACTTTGAAAAATGGCAGTTGATTCGTTCGCACGCTATGCGTAGAACATTTGCGACTTTACACTATAATAAACTACCTAATAAACTTATCATGGCAGTAACTGGACACGCTACAGAAAGAATGCTATTGAATTACATAGGCGAAACAGAAAACGACCACATAGGCGACTTTTTAAGCGTATGGAATCACTCAGATAAAAAAGATGAACAAGTTATTCAATTGAACAAGAAAAGCGTTTAAATCGTAAATTTGACAAAATAACACTGGCGAAAAATGGAAAATTATTACGTTGATATTCATAAAGGATTTCTTGAATTAAATAGATTACTGGAAAAAACAAATAATTTAGAAAGTTTAACGATAGATGAATTTTTATACTTTGCGTCAATTCATTTAATCGATGTTATTGAAGACGAAAATTTTATTTTGTTACTCGATAACTTGTATGCTGATTTGATGCAAAACAAATTAGATACTGAGTATTTTCAAAATCCAAAATTGAATTGTGAAAAAATTAAAATTATTATTAATCGACTAGAACGAAACATAAATAATTTTTACGGTCTTCATAGCATTGATAAATTAAATAACTTAAAAATAAATCGCAGTGTCTTAGATGAAATTGTAAATTACTTTACTTATTTCATTGATTTGTTAAACGTTTATTTAAAAAATGACAGCAATCAAACAGCCACTTTGAAATTTAAAAATCCTAGCAAGAAATTAGAAGACTTTTTTTATAACATTAACGACAACCGAATTAATGAATTTTTAATCGAATTAAAAGATACATTCAAAACTGAAATTGGCGTAAATTTCAAAACAATATTTTTAATACTACAACGAGAAAATTTGATGACTCTAAACACTTCGGACTTTAAGACTCTTCATAGCTTATTGCATACTTTTTTTGAACGAGATATTGCAAGCTATGAGATGTTTAGGAAAACAAAAGATATTGATACTACAGTTGAAAATTCTATTCTTATAAAATTAAACCCAATTGTGACTAGATACAAAAAAAAAGCGTAATTAATAGGTAGTTGTTTTTGGTTGTTTACAACTTTAAACAACTCTAAATCAATACTTTAGGTTAGTTTGAGTTAATACATTTGCATCATGTTTAATTTAATACATGATAAATGAGTTCAATACAATTAATTCAAGTTACGCCAAACGAACTGGCAGACTTAATTTCTGAAAATGTCAAAGTTCAAATTCAGAATCTCGCTAAAGGTTTAAGCGAAATAAACACCCCACAAGAAAAAGAAATAGTCAGTCGCAAAGAAGTTGCTGAGTTATTTGAAATTTCATTCGTGACTTTACATGATTGGGTCAAGAACGGAATTTTGACACCCTACAAAATTCAAGGACGCACATTTTTTAAGCGGTCGGAGTTGATGCAATTATTAATCAATTCTAAAAATGCTTAAAGATGAATCCAAATAAAAAAGGGGCAAACTCTAAGAGCAAACCCCAATCAAAGAAACGTATCACTGGCGAAAGTTCAACGCTAGACAAAGATACAAAAAGACAGTCATTTGAGCAACAATTTAGAAGACTAGATTTTGCGTTTTCAACTGGAGTTTTCACAATGAAAGCCGTTTCTGTAAGAACTTCTATCGACCGTGCAAACATCTGTAGGTTTGTCGCAAAATGCAGAAAAGAAAATCGTATTTATTTAGTAAAGTTTGGAATTTGTCCAATTACAAAAGCGGTCGGAGTTGGTTTTTATACAACAAATTATCAATTGTATTTATCTCTAAAAACTTTGATACATGGAAAGTAAAAAACCAAATCCAAAATTTAATTTGGAAAGCATCGGAGTTAATCCAAACGATCTAATTGACGAAGTTCAAGAATTGAGTTCAATTGCTTATACTGGTAACCTCAAAAAAATTCTTTCAACACAAAAAAAACTGAAAGAAAGAAAAGCAAGCAATATTAAATTTTCAGAACCAGTACTAAAGCAAGGCGATAACGCTGTAATATTTCCACACACGATAAATGTAATTCAAGGTCAAGCTGGAGTTCATAAAAGCAGACTAGCAGAAATGATTTGTTCTAGTTTTATGAAATTAAACGGTTACGATGCTGAATTATTAGGATTTAAAAGAACAACATTTGAAGCTAATCACATGGTTTGTTATGTTGATACTGAAAGAAACCTATCGGAGCAGTTGCCGTTTGCTTTACAATCAATTCAAATGAAAGCTGGCTATAATTTGAGCGACCACCCTGATAACTTCGATTACATAAGCTTATTAGAGATTGATAGAAAGAATAGATTTTCAGCTTTGAATGATTATTTGACCCACTTAAAAACGACCTCAGATAGACCCTTATTTGTTGTCTTAGATGTTTCGACCGATTGCATTGAAGACTTTAATAAGACTGATAAAAGCATGGAGTTAATCGACCTAATGAATATTGCTATCAATGAACATGATGTTATTTTCCTATGCTTAATTCACGAAAACCCAAAAAGCGACAAAGCAAGGGGACATTTTGGTACTGAGTTAATGAACAAAGCTAGTACAGTCATGCAAGTTGCATTTGAGAAAGATGCTAATCAAAATGATACTGATATTATTAGAGTAAAGTATTTAAAATGTAGAAGCACAGCGCGACATACGCCGTTTTACATCAAATACAGTAATGAAGTTAAAAGTTTAGTTCTAGCAGATGCTGGCGATGTTTCAGACGTTGTAAATAGCCGAAAACATAAAGCAAGCAATGAAGACATGATAGAGTTCATTGAAATGTATTTAGGGGACGGTACAATGATGCAACGAACTGATTTGATTGACAAACTATGTAAAGATTTCAAAGCGGCTTCAAGAACGATTGAAACAAGACTAAAGGAAATTATAAGTTCTGAAATTGAAATTCACAATTTACAAGGCACAATTTGTAAGCTATTCAAAGAACAAATTGAAAAAGTAGTTTATTATAAACTTATTTCAAAAGAAACTATTTAAAATCAATCATTTGCACGTTTGCAAAACGTGTTTGCAAAGGTTGTTTTCAATCATTGTGACACGTTTGCAAGTTTGCAAACCCTTATACTAGCTTTTGCAATTTGCAAACATCATTGAGTTATGGAAAATGAACTAAAATTTGAAAGAAAACGAACCACCGCAAAACAATGTCCATGCGGAAAAAATAACAGTGACGGTAAATTTGCGCCCTATGTTGGTTTTATAAATTGTGGTTATTGTCATTCGTGCGGAAAGAACTTTTTACCTCACATTAATAAAGATGAAAACTACAGCCAAAACAAATTTTATACTGGTCAACATGGTAAGATAGTCAAACCGATTTCATTTATACCAGTTGATATTTTCAAAGCAAGTTTAAACGAGAAAGCAGAAAATAATTTCATTCAATTTTTATTAAAACGTTTTGGCACTGAAATAGCGACAAAGCAAATTGAAAAATATTTTATAGGAACTTCAAAGCACTGGAACGGAGCAACTGTATTTTGGCAAATTGACCACAAAGGAAAAATAAGGACGGGAAAAATAATGGTTTACGATGCGACCAACGGCAAACGAACTAATCTATTCACTTTCATTCATAAAAATATTAACCAAAACGATTTTGAATTAAAGCAATGTTTCTTTGGTCAACATCTAATTAATAACAATGATAAACCGCTGGCGATTGTGGAAAGTGAAAAGACCGCGATAATTGCAAGTATTTATTTTCCTCAATTTGTATGGCTGGCATCGTGCGGTAAAACTTACCTAACATTTGATAAAATGACAGCGTTAAACGGTCGCAAAGTAGTATTGTTTCCTGATTTAAAATGTTTTGACGACTGGCAGAAAAAAGCGAATGAATTTTCAATTCTTGCAAATATTACGGTTTCCGATTTACTAGAGAAAAAAGCAAGTGAACAAGAAAAAAAAGACGGTTTGGATTTGGCAGATTATCTATTGAGATTTGATTTAAACGAATTTCAAAAAGAAACTTCAAAACCTATTGAAACAAAAATTGAATCTTTGCCTATTTCCTTAATCGCTGAGGTCGCAACTGAAAATCACAAACTAATTAAAGCAGTCATAAAAAACAACATTGATAAAGATGTTGATTTCTTGTTGCAAGTTGCAATTAATAAATGTTTGTTTCAATCAAAAGAGTTTACAAGTTGCGATTATAAATATTTCTTGAATGAACTTAAACAAACTATCTAAAAATTAAGATAAGTATCATTTTAAGATTTTTTGGGGGTCACTGGAGCGATTTTGAAAATATTTATCTTAACTAGAATTAATCTATTGACATAGCAGAATGAAACGAAAGCAACTACCTAAAAGAATAGATTTCGCGCGCGCGTATCGGTCGGAAATTCATTTTGATTAATCAATTCTTTTTTCAAATTAAACTTTACGAATTTAACTACCTAAAAGCGCAACTAAAAAAGGACTGGAAAAGCTATCTTTAGCCGTAAATATTTTTAAATCAAGCGTTTACATTGTAAAATAAGACAGATACGCGCACGCGCGCGAAACAGTAAGTTAATTTGTCCGCAATTTTCCACAATTTGAGTATTGATTTTGTTTTGATTATTCAATGTAATTCAATCATTGATATTTTTGATTAACCAAGTTTTTTCAAGTTCAAAATCGAATGAATCGGACTAGCTAAAAGCATTAAATACAATTACTGATTAATTTAATTTTTTCAGCTTTTTTTAATTCAACTTTTCCTTCAAAAAATGAATCGACTAAGTATAGTCTAAATTCTGATACATTAATAGATTTTAAGGTTTTTAATTGCTCTTCAGAAATTGAATAACTTATCGTAGTATAGCCAGTTGCAATTTTAGATTCATCTGCAATCAATGTTACTACAGTATCGCCACAAATAAACATCAATTTACCGCCTTTTGCAATACCGTATGTTTGACTTGTCAAGTTTAGTCCAATCCTTAAGAAAAAAGTAGTATCGTACTTGCAGAATCTCACTGATAAGGCACTACTAAAATCTTTAAATAGATTTTCAGACTTAGTTTCGATTTTTGAAACCTTAGTAAATTTATCAACTTCATTCAATTCAAAACTACATTGTGAAAAAAGCGAGGAACAAGACAATGTTATAAAAACAACACAAACGATAATACTTTTCATAGGACTAATTTTATTCAAAAATACATAGATTATTTCAAGGACTGATTTTAAGAGCAAAAAAGTATTGAATTTTGCATTTTTTCAGTTTGGTTGCACGATGGTTGCACAATAAAAAACCCAACTAACTGATAAACAATTAATTGGGTTAATAAAATGTGACCCCGTTTGGATTCGAACCAAAGACCTACTGCTTAGAAGGCAGTTGCTCTATCCAGCTGAGCTACGGGGCCTAAATTTTTCCAGTCAATACAGAGCGTTTGCTCTAACGGAACTGGATTTCAAAAAAAAAGGGGATGATTTCTCATCCCCTTTGTCGGGGTGGCCAGATTCGAACTGACGACCTCCTGCTCCCAAAGCAGGCGCGATACCGGGCTACGCTACACCCCGAGAAAATCTCGTTTCAATCCCTATTTCAATTGGCAAATTCGATCGGTTTTGCCAAACCTTTGTTTCTTAAATTACTCTAAAATTTGCTTTTAACAGCGCTTCTTTTCTGTAATTCGGAGTGCAAAGATAATAAAAAATTATTAATATGCAATCTTTTATTGTAAATAGTGAAAGTAATGATTCACTTCTTACTATTTATTTCTTGCGGAGAGAGCGAGATTATCTTCGATGCTGCCTTTCGGCGGTCGAACTCGCGCGACTTCTAATCTCGCAAAAATAAAGCATTCATACATAAAGTTTGCGGAGAGAGCGAGATTCGAACTCGCGGTACCGTTACCAGTACGTCAGTTTAGCAAACTGGTGGTTTAAGCCACTCACCCATCCCTCCAATAATTTTTTTTCCAAAGAACTAGGGTGCAAAAGTAGTAAAAGCTTGGTTTATTTTGATGATTTTTCTAAAATATTTTTATTTTTTTATATCAATCAAATCTGAAATCATATAAATACATGGTTAACAAACTACTAAGTTTTAAGAAAGTGTAAAAATACCAGATGTAAAACAAAGATTTTGGATAAATTTCAGATTCATTTGCGGTGTTTTTGTAGTAAAAATACAAGGTTCCGATGAAAATCAATAAACCTAATGTCTGGATTAAATATAGATTAAAATACACTCCAAATCCGATGAAGAGTAGGACAGGAGGCAAGGTGTAAACATGGTATTTCCAATTTGTTTTATAGTAAAAACGAGTGATTTCTATCAAAAGCAAACTATATGAAGCGATTTTCAATTTTAGGATCAATGGATTTTTATAAAACCCAACCATCTGTTCACTATTCATGAAAAAGTTCAGAAACAATTGGTTATACAACAAACTAATCGTCGCAAATCCCAATAACAATAGATAACTTGTCTTGGCTTTCGAAAAATTCAAGGCAGCGAAATAAATCACAATAAAAATGAAAATGATTTCATTTATTGGAAAAAAAGCAAAAGGTCCACCACCAAGTGCACTTACCAAACCATACATCATCAGCGACAATGCCGCCAAAAAAACGGTTTTTCTTTCTCTTTCCATAGAATCGACTATTTTTTAGCCAGCGCTTCCTCTACGTACTTAAAAGTTGATAAGACTTCAGGCAATCCATTTACAACCGCTACATCGTGCTCAAAATGGGCACTTATTGTTCTGTCGGCTGTCAAAATGGTCCAGTTGTCACCGGCAGTAATCACTCTTTCTGTTCCTAAATTAATCATCGGTTCAATGGCAATCACCAAACCTTCTTGGATTTTCTTTCCTTGACCTCTGCGACCGTAATTAGGTACTTGAGGCTCTTCGTGCATCGATCGACCTAAACCATGTCCAACCAAGTCTTTTACAACACCATAACCATGTTTTTCAGCGTGGTTTTGAATTGCCCATCCAATATCACCAATGCGATTTCCGACGCGGGTGTGTTCAACGCCAATATTCAAACATTCAAGCGTCACTTTCAATAATTCTTTAGCTTCTGGCGCAACTTCTCCCACTTCAAAAGTGTAAGCATGATCGCCGTAGTATCCTTCAAACAAAGCACCACAATCCACAGAAACGATGTCGCCATCTTTCAAGATTTTTCCTTTTGGATAACCGTGCACAACTTCTGCATTCAAAGAAACGCAAAGTGTATTTGGAAAATCATACATGCCTAAAAATCCTGGAAGTGCGTTTTGAGAACGAATATATTCCTCAGCCATTTTGTCGATTTTCAACATATCAGCGCCTGGTTTGATTTCAGCTGCAATCAAGCCCAATGTTCTGCTCACAATTTGAGCAGCTTCGCGCATAATTTCGATTTCCGCAGGTGTTTTGTAAAATATTTTTTCTTTGCCAAATAAAGAACTCAAAATAAATCGTTTTAAATGATTGAATTTACCTCTTATCGAGATTTTTTGCAAAGGTAGTAAAATCTACATTCTACGAGTCGTATTCTGCCGACAGTTGAGGTGTAAAGTCAATAGTTTTAACATAAAGATTTGGGCGTTGCTCCAAAATAATCGTCATGCTTCCGATTTTTTTGTGAGTCGGGCTTTACACTACAATTCCTCGCTCACCCGAAATAAAATCGGGACTCACTGCGGGATTTTCGTTGCAATCCCTCACGCAGGTTTTAACGCCAAAAAAGAGATCGAAACAAAAAAAGCTGTCTCTTTTCAGAAACAGCTTTCAAAATATATTAAGAATTTAATTATGCCAAGACAGCTTTTACTTTGTCTGCTGCTTCTTGCAACAATACAGCCGAATGTACATTCAATCCTGATTCGTCAATTAATTTTTTCGCTTCTACAGCGTTAGTTCCTTGCAAACGAACGATGATTGGAACTGGAATAGAACCCATGTTTTTGTAAGCGTCAACAACTCCTTGAGCAACACGGTCGCAACGAACGATTCCTCCAAAAATGTTAATCAAAATCGCTTTTACATTTGGATCTTTCAAGATGATTCCGAAAGCTTTTTCAACTCTTTCAGCATCTGCAGTTCCTCCTACGTCCAAGAAGTTTGCTGGATTTCCACCTGATAATTTGATAATGTCCATTGTAGCCATTGCCAAACCAGCACCGTTTACCATACAACCAACATTTCCGTCTAATTTCACAAAGTTCAAACCAGCTTCACCAGCTTCAACTTCTGTTGGATCTTCTTCAGTAACATCACGCATTGCTGCATAATCTTTGTGTCTGAATAAAGCGTTTCCGTCTAAAGTAACTTTCGCATCTACTGCGATAATTTTATTGTCTGAAGTTTTCAATACAGGATTGATTTCAAACATAGAAGCATCGCAACCTTCAAATGCATTGTACAAACAAGGAATGAATTTCACCATGTTTTTGAATGCGTCTCCTGAAAGACCTAAATTGAAAGCAATTTTTCTAGCTTGAAAACCTTGCAAACCAACTCTTGGATCGATTACTTCTTTGTAAATCAAATCTGGCGTATTTTCAGCAACTGTTTCAATGTCCATTCCACCTTCAGTAGAGTAAACAATCACGTTACGTCCTAACTCACGATCCAACAAAACAGACATGTAAAATTCAGAAGTTTCAGTTTCACCAGGATAATAAACATCCTCAGCGATCAACACTTTTCCAACTAATTTACCTTTTCCGTTTGTTTGAGCGGTAGTCAAATGTCCACCAAGAATTCCTTTAACTTTTTCTTCGATGTGGTCAATTCCTTTTGCCAAAACAACTCCGTGAGAACCTGTTTCTTCAACAGTTCCTTTTCCACGTCCACCTGCGTGGATTTGTGCTTTTACAACGTACCAGCCAGTACCAGTTTCTTCGGTTAATTTTTTAGCTGCAGCTACTGCATCTTCAACTTTGTCAACAACAACACCTCTTTGTGTCGCAACACCGAAGCTGTTTAAAATGGATTTTCCCTGATATTCGTGTAAGTTCATTTTCTGAAATTTTGCGCTGTAAATGTACAATGAATAAATCAAAAAGTAGGGTAGTTATTGAAAGTTTTTTTTCTTTATTTCGTTAAAAAGGTATAGTTTGATGAAATATTCTTTAAGCGGTTTCTATTAAACACATTTGGAATCAAGGATAAATTATAATTTTGTAATAGAATTTTCAATTTTTAAGTGTGAAATGCTAAACATGTTTGTGCGTTTCGTGTTTAATTAAAAGAATATCTTTTTCAATTTTATTGAACAAATTCACAAAGTTTCACAAACAATCTCCATGAAAAAACTCATTTTCCCAATCGTTCTAATTTCTATTTTACTCATTGCTGAAATTGGTTCCTATTTTGCCATTCGCACTTTTTTTCTGGAACAAAAGTCACAACTTAAATGGTTTAATTGGATTTGGTTTGTTTCAACGATTTTGATTTACGCGTTCGTTTTTGGTAGTCGAATGATGCATAACAATTACGCCAAAAATTGGATGGTCAATATTTTCTTTTTGGTGTTGATTGCTAAATTGGTTGTTGCACTCGCTTTTTTAATCACCACTGGAATTCAATTCATCAAGGGAATATTTGCATCAAAAGCTGCTGCTTCCAAAGTCGCAACAGATTTAGGCAGAAGACAATTTGCAGCGAAGTTAGCGCTTGGTTTTGCCGCACTTCCGCTCGGAACAATGGCTTGGGGTTTGGTTAAAACTGCTTATGATTTCAAAATACATAGACCAAAAATCAAGTTTTCGAATTTACCAAAAGCTTTCCACGGATTAAAAATCGTTCAAATTTCGGACATTCACACAGGAAGTTTGCAAGGAAATCACCAATTGCAAAAAGCATTTGATTTGATCAAAGCCGAAAAACCAGATGTGATATTTTTTACAGGTGATATTGTCAATAATCGCACTGATGAAGCCTTTCCGTACATCCCGATTTTGTCACAATTGTCTGCACCGCTTGGCGTTTACAGTATTTTGGGAAACCACGATTATGGCGATTACGAGCAATGGGAAAACGCAGAAGCAAAAGCGCACAACATGAAACAAATGCATGATTTGCACCAAAAATTGGGTTGGAAATTGTTGTTGAATGAACACGTTGAACTCAAAAAAGACGGAGAAAAAATTGGAGTACTTGGAATCGAAAATTGGGGAGCAAACTTGAATTTCAAGAAATACGGAAAATTCACTGAGGCCAAAAAAGGGTCTGAGCACTTACCGTTCAAAATTTTACTTTCACACGACCCAAGTCACTATAACGCTGAAATCAAGGACCAACATACCGACATCGATTTGACACTTTCTGGTCACACGCACGGATTTCAATTCGGCATCGAAATTCCTGGTTTCAAATGGAGTCCGTCTCAATACATTTATCCTCAATGGGCTGGATTATACCCCAACGGAAATCAACATTTGTACGTAAACCGCGGCTTGGGTTGCTTGGGATACATGGGTAGAGTAGGGATTCGCCCAGAGATTACAGTGATTGAGTTGCAATCTGCAAATGTTTAAAGTTTATTAAGAGCTATTTCCTGCCATTCGTTGTATTCCCGTCCCGATAGCTATCGGGTCGGGAGATTTCCACTGCTGTCAGGGCTAAAAAAAACCTTCCCCATCCTAAAACAGAGAAGGCATTATATATATCGACGTTCCGTTCTATCTGAATAAATCAGGAAGAGGGAACGAAAAAAGAGCCGCTAAAAGCGACTCTTTATAAGTGATGTAAAAATAATAATTCTATCTGAAACTCGACTAAAAAAAGACTCGCTTCGCTAAAAGATTGTTGGGACGCAATGCATTGCGTCCCAACAAAAATCTCTCTACTAGACTTTTTTACTCAAAGTATTTCGTCTTAAAATCCTAATATCTTAAAATCTTAGAGTCTTTTGTCTAATGTCTCAAGTCTAACTTCTCAAAAAATTACATCATTCCACCCATTCCACCAGGCATTCCACCCATTGCTGGAGCGTTTTCTTCTGGTTCGTCGGCGATAACGCATTCTGTTGTCAACAACATCGCAGCGATAGAAGATGCATTTTCGATAGCGATACGTGTCACTTTAGTTGGATCTATAACTCCGGCAGCATACAAGTTTTCATACACTTCTGTGCGCGCATTGTAACCGAAATCATCTTTTCCTTCTTTCACTTTTTGAACAACTACAGCACCTTCACCACCAGCATTGGCAATAATTTGTCTCAATGGTTCTTCAACAGCGCGTTTCACAATCGCAATTCCTGTATCTTCATCTTCGTTCAATCCTTTCAAATTGTCTAAAGCTGAAATACAACGAATCAAAGCAACTCCACCACCAGGAACGATTCCTTCTTCAACCGCAGCTCTTGTTGCAGCTAGTGCATCATCAACACGGTCTTTTTTCTCTTTCATTTCCATTTCAGTTGGCGCTCCGATATATAAAACTGCAACTCCACCAGCCAATTTAGCCAATCTTTCTTGCAATTTTTCTTTGTCGTAATCTGAAGTAGAAGCTTCAATTTGTGCTTTAATTTGTCCAACACGCGCTTGAATCGCATCTTTTTGTCCAGCACCATTGATGATTGTTGTATTGTCTTTGTCGATTTCGATTTTTTCTGCCGTTCCCAACATGTCCATCGTTACACCTTCCAACGTGTAACCTCTTTCTTCAGAAATTACATGTCCTCCAGTTAAGATGGCGATGTCTTCCAGCATTGCTTTGCGACGGTCACCAAATCCTGGCGCTTTTACAGCAGCTACTTTCAATGAACCACGAATTCTGTTCACTACCAAAGTTCCCAAAGCTTCTCCATCCAAATCTTCAGCGATGATTAACAACGCTCTTCCTGCTTGAACAACTGGTTCCAAAATTGGAAGCAATTCTTTCATGTTGGAGATTTTTTTGTCGTAGATCAAAATCAATGGATTTTCCATTTCAGTGATCATTTTTTCTGCATTGGTAACAAAATATGGAGACAAATATCCTCTGTCAAATTGCATTCCTTCTACAGTTTTCACTTCTGTTTCAGTTCCTTTTGCTTCTTCAACTGTGATTACTCCATCATTTCCAACTACTTTCATTGCCTCAGCAATCAATGCACCGATTGTCTCGTCATTGTTTGCAGAAATGGAAGCAATTTGTTTGATTTTATCGTTGTCAGAACCAACTTCTTTCGAGATTTTTCTCAAGTTCTCAACGACTGCTGTAACCGCTTTGTCTATTCCTCTTTTCAAATCCATTGGATTAGCGCCAGAAGCAACGTTTTTCATTCCTGCAGAAACGATCGCTTGTGCCAAAACTGTTGCAGTTGTTGTTCCATCACCAGCAATATCAGCTGTTTTAGAAGCAACTTCTTTTACCATTTGAGCTCCCATATTTTCAACAGGATCTTTCAATTCTATTTCTTTGGCAACAGTTACACCATCTTTTGTGATATGAGGCGCACCGAATTTTTTGCCAATAACTACATTTCTTCCTTTAGGTCCAAGTGTAACTTTAACTGCATTTGCCAAAGCGTCCACACCTTTTTTAAGCTTTTCACGTGCTTCAACGTCGAAATAAATTTCTTTTGCCATGATTTAAATTTTTAAATGTGTTGTCCTTAGATTATTCCGTAGATGTCTGCTTCTTTCATGATCAAGAAAGTTTTTCCATCTAACTTGATTTCTGTACCAGAATATTGTCCGTAAATGACATTATCCCCAACTTTTACAGTCATTGGTTCATCTTTTTTACCATTTCCAACAGCGATGACAACCCCTCTTAATGGTTTCTCTTTCGCTGTATCAGGAATGATGATCCCACTTGCTGTTTTTTGTTCTGCTGGCGCTGCTTCGATTAGAACGCGATCCGCCAATGGTTTAAATGATGTTGACATGTATATATAAAATTTATATGTTCGCTGTGTTTTGACCAATTTTGTGCCACGCTGATAAATGCGACATTTTTACATTTAAGAGGAAATTTTTGCACAAAAAAAATGCCAGTACTGACATACTGACATTTTGAATATTTTTAGAAAACCCTTTTATTGAGCAGGCTTGTTTTGTCCTTGCTCTGTAGTTGGAGTTTCTTTCACTGCTTGTTTTTTAGGAGTTGATTGAATTGTCAATACAATACTCAATACCATAATCACACCTGCTAAAGTCCAAGTTGATTTGTCAATGAAATCATTCGTTTTTTGAACACCACCCAATTGAGAAGCTGCACCAAAATCTGATGATAAACCTCCACCTTTTGGATTTTGAATAAATACAACAACAATCAGTAAAATACTTGCTAAAATGATGATGATTGATAATAAAGCTCCCATTTGTATTATTTTAATTTTTCTTTTAATTCTTCAATTCGATTTGCAAAGAAAATCTTTTTTTCTGGATTTGTCAACATTAATTGTTCATAAGCGACAATTGCTTTCGGAAAATTCCCCTGAATTGCGAAAATATTTGCCAAAGTTTCTGTGTAAATCAGACTATCTGGATTGATACTTTCTTTTGCTTTTTTGGAAGGAGAATAAAATTCTTTTTGCGGTCGAGAAATACTTGGCTCTTTCTCGATGAATTTATTTATGATTTTATCTATTTGTTTTTCAATGACTTCAATTTCTTCTTCAATAATTTCTTTCTCTTTTGGAACTGAAGTTTGTGTTGTCTGTTCACCCATTTTTAACCATGAAGTGAAACTTCTTTTGGATGTAAAATCTGGTTTTTCAATTGTTGAAATCTCTGGTTCAATTTGTTCAGAAATTTTTTCTTCAATTTCGATTTTTTTCTGCTCAGGAACTGAATTTTCTAAATTTTCGTTATAAACAGTCGCCACAACTTGTGAAATAATTTCCAAATTGAGCTCGTCTTCTTGCGCGTTTTGATCTGCTTTGACATTTATTTCGTCAGCTGGAATTTCTTGTTCAGAAACTTCATTTGATGCTTCAATTTCTGGCTCTGCGATACTTCTTACAAGTTCGATTGGTAAAACCTTCGGCTCTTCTTCGATGATTTCAACCGGTTCAGAAATTGTTTCAGGTTCAATTTCCAACGATACAACTTCTTCAACTTCAATTTCTGGAATTGCTTCAATAATTTCTTCGACAATTTCAGGTACTATTACTTCAGTTGCGATTGCTGTTTCTTGAACATTTTCAACAACGGATTCAACTGGTTCTTGAATACTTTCAATTTTGCTAACCGCTTCTCCATGAATCAAATCATACAATTTCATTCTGTCTGAAATGCGATAAGCGTGTTTTTGCAATGCTTCCTCAAATCCGATGTCATTGTGATTTGAAAGTGCCTTCAGATATAAAATCGAAAAAATCTGCGAATAAGGATATTTTTCCGTCAATTCTTTCAGCGCTGGAATTTCTTGTCCTAAACATGAAGCCGGATCAGCAATTCTAGTGGATATTTGATCTAAATTCATGCCTACCAGTTTGAAAGTATTTTATTGATAACGTCTTGAACGATTTGTTTATTGATTTCTTCCAACAATTGACTTTCAACGGTTGACAAATCTAAATTGGAATCGTAATCTGCAAAACGTGTGCTTGTTAGTGTCATTTTGTTTTCGGTCAATGGTTCATTTTCCAAAGGTGGAACATTGATGAAAATTGTGTAATTGGTGGAAATGGTCAATCGGTTTCTTGCTGCAACATCGCCCGCTTGCAATGCAATTGGCGTAATCGAATAACTGGTAATAGTTCCTTCAATATTCACTTGCGAAGAATCAATATTGTTGCTCAATTTCAACCTCGTATTGTTTTGAATTCCGTCTTTGATGGCTTCTGTCAATTGCGCGGGATAACTTAAATTGGCATTAGGCGCATTGTTTTCCAATGTTTTGACGGTAAATTTCTTCCAACGTGGATCCATAGACCCCGAATCTTTGAAAGAAACGCTTGTCGGCCAGCAAGATGCTAGTGAAGCTAATATCAATATGGAAAGCAATACTTTCATTTATCCTGGTAAATTATATTCTTTAATTTTTCTGTACAAAGTTCGCTCCGAAATTCCCAATTCATCTGCCGCATATTTGCGTTTTCCGCGGTGTTTATCCAATGCTTTTTGAATCAATTCTTTTTCACGATCTTCCAAAGATAAGGATTCTTCCACTTCTACATGTTCTTGAAAATCATTTACAAATGGCTCTTCTTTGGCTCTGAAATCTGAATTATTGGTCACAATTGAAGGCAATAGCGTTGCGTGGTCATTCACTGGAATGATATCATTGTACATGCGATTAATCATCGCAGATTGATCTGAATTCAATTGAAATTCAGGCCCTTGGTTGATTAATTCAGTGACCAGTTTTTTCAAATCATTCAAATCGCTTTTCATGTCAAACAAAAATTTATACATTAATTCACGCTCAGAAAAATTCTCTTGTTCATTTTTGTTAATCACACTTGGAAATTGATCTTCTGCTTTTGGCAAATAACTTTGCAAAGTGATTCCGTCAATTTCTCTTTTGTTTTCAATGACAGATATTTGTTCAACTAAATTCTTTAATTGACGAATATTTCCTGGCCAATTGTAATTTTCCAAGACATGCACCGCGTCTTCAGTCAATTTAATTGGAGGCATTCTATATTTATCCGCAAAATCGCTGGCGAATTTCCTGAAAATCAAATTTATATCTTCTTTTCGTTGACGCAAAGGCGGCAAACTGATTGGCACAGTACTCAAACGATACAATAAATCTTCTCTGAATTTTCCGCTTTGAATTGCGCGACTCATATTTTCATTCGTTGCAGCAACCACACGCACGTTTGTTTTGATTACTTTAGACGAACCCACACGAATAAATTCACCCGTTTCTAGTACACGCAATAATCGAACTTGAGTTTGCATGGGCAATTCTGCCACTTCATCTAAGAATATTGTCCCGCCGTCTGCCACTTGAAAATAACCTTCGCGACTTCCGCTTGCGCCGGTAAACGAACCTTTTTCGTGTCCAAATAATTCTGAATCAATCGTTCCTTCTGGAATGGCACCGCAGTTTACAGCAATGTATTCTCCATGTTTTCTAGAACTAAGTTGATGAATTACTTGTGGTATGATTTCTTTTCCAGTTCCACTTTCACCAGTCACCAAAACTGAAATATCTGTAGGTGCAACTTGCGCGGCAACTTCCAAAGCACGGTTCAGCAATGGAGCATTTCCTATGATTGAAAATCGTTGTTTTATTTGTTGAATATCCATTTTATTGTCTGTTCGTTTTGAAAAATCAAACTTGTGAAATGATTTCTCCTATCAATGTGGCTGAAGTACATGTGAGAATTTTAACCATCACATAATCTCCTGGTTTTGCGTTTCCTTTTGGGAAAACTACTTTGGAGTTGTAAGGATTTCTACCTGCCATTTCAAGTTCAGATTTTTTTGAAATTCCTTCCACCAAAACTTCTTGAATTTGACCCAATTGTTTTTGGTTTGAAAGCAATGAATTTTGGCGTTGAATATCAATTATTTCAGTTAAACGTCTGCTTTTTGTTGCTTCAGGAATATCATCTTCATACTTGCGTTCTGCCAACGTTTTCGGTCTTTCTGAATAAGTGTACATGTAAGCAAAATCGAATTTGACTTCCTCCATCAAACTTTTGGTTTCATTGTGTTGTTCTTCCGTTTCACCGCAAAATCCCGCTATGATATCAGTTGAAATTGTTGCGTCAGGAATAAATTTCTTGATTGCTGCAATTCTTTCCAAATACCATTCTCTGGTATATCCGCGATTCATCTTGTGCAAAACTTCTGTACTTCCAGACTGAACTGGAAGGTGTATATATGGACAAATATTTTGGTATTTTGCCATCACTTCTAAGAAATCATCCGTCAAATCTTTTGGATGAGAAGTCGAAAAACGAACTCTCAATAGTGGATTCACTTCAGCAACCATCGCCATTAGTTGTGCAAAATTAGTGGTTGGAAGATTTTCCTCTTTGATTTCACCTTTGCTCGTCATATTGAAACGGTAGCTGTCTACATTTTGTCCCAATAAAGTAACTTCTCTGTAACCAGCTTCGAATAGATTTTTACATTCTTCAATAATTGTCTGTGGATCACGTGATCTTTCTCGTCCTCTAGTAAAAGGAACAACACAAAACGAACACATGTTATCGCAACCTCTTGTGATGCTCACGAAAGCAGAAACGCCACCTTTATCCAATCTTACAGGAGAAATATCAGCGTAAGTTTCTTCGCGAGAAAGTAAAACATTTACTGCTTTTTGTCCAGTACCAACTTCTTCAATTAGATTGGGCAAATCTCTGTATGAATCAGGTCCAGCAACGATGTCAACTAATTTTTCTTCGTCAAGTAGATTTTGTTTCAGTCTTTCGGCCATGCAACCTAATATTCCTACAACTAGTTCAGGTTGTGATTTTTTCTGCTTCTTAAAATCATGTAATCTTTTTCGAACTCGTACTTCAGCGTTTTCTCTAATGGAACAAGTATTCAATAAAATAACATCAGCATCTTCAAAATTAGTTGTAGTTTGAAAACCATCTTTTGCTAAAATAGACGCAACTACTTCGCTGTCAGAGAAATTCATGGCGCAACCATAACTTTCAATGTATAATTTTTTTCCAGAATTGTTTGAGTTTTCTCCCAAGATCAAAGCTTCTCCTTGTCTTGATTCATCAATGACTTTGCTTTTTTCTAAATCAGTATTGTTCATTTGTCTTACAAGATATTGAAATACAAAAATAAGTAAATAAACTGAAGTGTGTCAAAATGTCAGGTGTAAATTTGAAGGATGATTAAAGAGGTGAATTTGATTGATGAGGGCAATGCTACAAGTTACGCAATTTGAAATGAAGGCGCTTGGGTACGAATTCGAAATATGGCGATATTTGGTTTTTGTGAAATGTGTTGAATTAATTGATTAGAAGAAAATTTATTAACTCTTCTCAATCGTCAGTCTTTCAATTTTAAATTCAGTGCCAATCTTTTTAAAATGAATGGTAACGCGGTAATTTTCAGTTTTCGAAGTATAAACGCCAATGGCAAAGGTTCCATCCGCAGATTCTTTTCCTTTGAAATTAAATTTGAACGAAGTAGCAGGTTTCTTAGAGAAAAAGTCTTTTAAAACTAATGTTGCCTGTGATTGACTGTAAGCTGCTTCTTTGTCGAAGATTGAAATAAGCATTTTTTCTTTACCCATTGCAACAATCGAAGAAGCATTCCCAGAAGCAAAGGCATTTTCTAAATCACTGTAAGGAACATCAGCAGGATGACCAACACTGATTAAAAATGAAATTAAAAAAGAGTAAATAAATGCCATTTCGTTGAATTTTTGTGAAAAATTGCAAAAACAATGCCGAAAAAAGTAAAGCGAATTAGTCAGTTGATTAGCAGTAACTCACATTCAAATTTCTCCGCTAATTTAACAATTTTTTAGAAATTTTGGATTAAATGCAATTTTTTTAAAAAAAGGAATGACCGAAAGGCTGACTATCTAAAAATCCATTAATCCAACACCGACGAAGTCAGGCACGAAGTGAATCTATTAATCCAATAATCGAAAGAAATCACGGTGTTGTCAACGAAACAGGAATAATTCTTCCATGCATCCATTGGTGAGCATTTAATGAAAAATCTGCAATGTAGCTTGCCATCTCATGTGCAGAAACAGGAGCTTGAAATCCAGGGAAAGCCTCTTCCAACATTTCCGTTTGCGCTGATCCTAAACACAAACAATTGACTTTGATTTTAGTGTCTTTGTATTCTTCTGCTAACAATTCCGTAAAACTGGCAACTGCTGCCTTAGATGTTGAATATGCTGCTAATCCGGCAAATTTGACTGTTCCTTGGAAACCTCCCATGGAACTAATATTCACAATATGTCCGCCAGTTTTGATCATTTTTGGAACTGCAGCTTGCACTGTTTCCATTACGCCAATGACGTTTACTTGGTAACTTTCTTCTAAATCTTCTTTAGTCAATTCTAGAAAAGGTTTATTCACCAATTTTCCAGCATTGTTAATCAAAATATCAATATTTGAAATGTTTTGGAAAATTTTCTCTGCTGATGATCGAACTGCGTCAGTATTCAAATCAAATGCATGTATTTGAACATTTTCCAGTTGATTGAATTCATCTAAATTCTTAATATTTCTTGCCAGTGCAATAATCAAATTGTGCTCATCTTGAGACAAAATTTTAACCAATTCTTTTCCAATTCCGCGGCTTGCACCAACAATAACGATCGTTTTACGCATCATAACTAATGGTTACTTCTTCACTCGCAGGATGCGCTTGACAAGTCAATATGTATCCTTCTGCAACTTCTTCATCAGTCAGTGAATAATTCAAATTCATAGTTACTTTTCCTTTCAAAACTTTCGCTTTGCAGGTACAGCAAACTCCGCCACGGCAAGAATAAGGTGCATCGTAACCTTCCTTGTTAATCGCATCTAAAATTGTTTTGCCTGATGAGTTCAATTTTATTTCAAATTCTTCATCGTCTAACAAAACTTTTACCTTGCTTTCTCCTTCAAAATTAGTAGTTTCAACTGCTGATTCTTCAATCAACAATACCGGAGTTGTATATAATTCGTAGTGAATTTTTGATTTTGGAACACCAAACAAAGTCAATGTATCAATGGCAGATTTGATCATGGTTTCTGGTCCACACAAATAAAATCCATCTGCTTTTAGAATCGATAAATCTTCCTTAATGATAGCACTTATTGCATCTTTGTCCAATCGTCCTTCACTGAAATTTTCTATTTTTTCTCCTGAAAGAAAATGTCGTACTGAAACATTTTTTAATGCATCGAACGCTGATTTAAACATGACAGAATTCAACGAACGGTTTCCGTAAAATAAGTTTAAATTTCCGCCTGTTTGCGCCAGTTTTTTTGCTATTGAAATAATCGGAGTAATTCCACTTCCCGCAGCAAAAGCAACGATGTTTTTAGAATTGTCGTCCAGTTTGAAATTTCCAAGTGGTGCAGCAACTTTCACATAATCTCCAACTTTCAAAGTATCATTCGCCCAATTGGAAAATTTCCCGTTATTGATGCGTTTAATAGCTACAGCTAAATCTTCGTCTGGTCCACTGCAAATGGAGTAGGAACGACGTTCTTCAACTCCTTGAACTATCGCACTTAAATTCAAATATTGTCCAGGAATGAAATTGAAAGTTGATTTTAATTCCTCTGAAATTTTGAAACTTATTTGTACGCTGTCAGGAGTAAGTTTATTTATTTCTTTGACTTCCAATTCAAAAAATCCTTTTGGACTTGATGGTGTTGGAGTATTTTTCTCTTCTTTCTTATTTCTACTAAAAAATCCCATAATTACTATTAATCGTCAAACGAAATCACCAATTTTTCACTGGTTGGATGTGATTGACATGTTAAAATATATCCTGCTTCAACTTCATCTTTTTCGAGAGCATAATTGATGTCCATTCTTGCAGATCCTTCAATGATTTTTGCTTTACAAGTACAACAAACTCCACCTTTACAAGCAAAAGGTAAATCTGCACCAGCTTTATACGCAGCATCTAAAATGGTTTCACCGCCTGAAGTTAAATTAAGTTCAAACAAATCTCCATCAAGGATAATAGTAACGTTTGATTCAACAGATTGTTCTTTCGGTAAACTCAAATCATCTGAAGTTTTTGCTTCATTGGTTCCAAAAAGTTCGAAATGGATATTCGAATCATCCACTCCAGCTTCAGAAAATGTATCTTTTACCGCGTGAATCATTGCTTCTGGTCCACAAACAAAAACACTGTCTACGTTTGTTCCATTCAAAAATGCATGATTCAGTTTTTCACACTTGTCTTTGTCGATTCTTCCTTTTTGAATTTGATTTCCTAAACTTTCTCTCGAAAGAACATGAACAACTCTAAACGTGTTTAAATAGCTGTTTTTCAATGCTTCAATTTCTTCCCTGAAAATGATACTGGCAAAACCTTTGTTACCATAAAATAACGTAACGCTACTGTTTGGCTCATTTTTCAAAATTGATTTAGCTAACGAAAAAATAGGAGTAACTCCACTTCCGGCGGCAAACAACACATAGTTTTTGTTGTTTTTTGAATCAATTTCTGTTGTAAAATTCCCCATTGGAGTCATTACTTGTAATGAATCACCAACTTTTAAATTTTGATTTGCATAAGTTGAGAATTTTCCTTTTTCAACTTGTTTAATTGCAACTCTCCATTCATTTTCATCTGGAGACGAGCACAAAGAATAAGATCTTCTCAAGTCTTCTCCATTGACGTCAGCGCGAAGTGTCAAATATTGTCCAGGCTTGTATTGATATGCATCAATTAAATCCGTTGGAATTTCAAAAGCAATGGAAACAGTATCTTCCGTTTCTCTTCTGATGTCAGAAATTTTAAGCGTGTGAAATGTTGGTTTCATTCAATTCGATTAATAAGTCTGCAAATTTAACAAAAACTTTCAATGCGAAAAGATGACATTGCTCACCAAATAGTGGCAATGTGTTCAAATAATATCAGGGGTATTTAGTTGAATGAAAAGTATAGTAGATTTATTTTTTTAGCCCGATTCCAACAGAAGTCATTGACAACGAACCAGCCATTGTGTAGTCGTTGAAAATCGAAATTTCTTCATCATTTTTTGCTAGACCTAAGATATACATCAAAGGATAGTAGTGATCTGGTGTTGGGACGGCTAATTTAGCGCCAGTACTTAAGTTTTGATAATCCATCATCGCTTTAAAATCACGGTCTAAAATTTTCTTTTTCATGATTTCATTCGTTTCAATCGCCCAATCATATCCGTAATTGGTTTCGTTCATTTTATCCCAAGCGACCATTCCTAAATTGTGAATCATATTACCACTTCCAACGATTAAAACTCCTTTTGTACGCAGTTTTTCCAAATATTTTGCGAGCTCAAAATGATATGCTGCCGGTTTTCCATAATCTATGCTCAATTGAATTACGGGAACATCCGCCAAAGGGTACATTTTTTTTAAAATTGACCACGTTCCATGATCTAATCCCCACTCTTCATCTAGTTTCAAAACATTCTCTGGAAATAACAAAGTAGTTTCTATGGCCAAATCTGGTGCACCGAGTGCAGGGTATTGCACATCGAAAAGTGCTTGTGGAAATCCGCCAAAATCATGAATTGTTGCTGGTTTTTCAACATGAGTGACATAACTTCCATTAGTTAACCAGTGCGCTGAAATACAAATAATCGCTTTTGGTTTTTCCACTTTGTTGGTTATTTCTTGCCAATTTTTAGTGTAAACATTGTCTTCAATTGCATTCATAGGTGAACCATGCCCGACAAAGAGAACTGGCATTTTTGGTGTGTTTACTTGTTCGTCAATTATCCATTTCAGTGAACTTAATCCCAATATTGCTGATCCTCCCATGATGGTTTGTATAAATGTTTTTCGCTGCATTTGATTAAATAAATACCAAGGTAAATATTTTTTTTGAATTGAATTATTTTTTAGATAGAAATTGAAACATATTCCTTTATTTTTACTTTTGGAACAGTATTTGAATTGCCCCAGAAAATTATTAATAGAAATGTTATGAAAAAAATATTACAATCTTTATTAATCGTTCAGTTAAGTATATTTTGCTTATCTGCTACTGAATTGAATTACAACTGGAAAGTTGGTGCATCTTACGCTTTCAATGCATCTGTTGTCGACAATGTGACTACTTCAGCGATGGGTATGAACATGCAAGAAAAATTTACGACAACGACTGATTTTGTCTTATTGATCAGTGCTGTCAATGCCAAAGGAACCGCAACTGGAACATTGTATTTAACCAATTTCAAAGTAGTCGATTCAAAAGGCAAAATGTTGGCCAGTATCATGAATGTTTCTAAAAATTGCATCAAAAGTGATGTTACAGTTGACAAAAAAGGAAAATTCACCTTTCTAAAGCGAGTTTATTTAATGACAACTGCAACAGGCAATGTCTTGGTATATGGAAACGCTAACCAAAATAATGTTCAAGCAGGCGCACAAGTTGGAAATACTAAAGTAGATGTTTACGCGGAATTTGATCCAAAAACTGGTGCCTTGAAGTCTGGTTACACAGTTCAAACAATTAAAACAACGAAGAAAGTGGATGTGAAAGTAACGGAAGAAACAGATGAAATAGATGTGTTCCCTTATGATTTTCTAGAATTTTTAGCTGTTCCTGAGGGTCAAGTTGCTGCTGGTGACAAGGTGAAAGCAACTGCTGGAATGTATCAAATTGATATTTTGGTAAAATCAATGGCTGGAGGAATTGCTTCGATTGACAATACAATCAGCACAGACAAAAGCAAAGACATGTTTGGTGGTGGCGCTGAAGGACAAACCAGTGAAGGGAATTTCAACATGGGAATGGGTGGTTTGGAAAGTATGGAAGATGTTGAATTAACCAACGAAGACCAAATGGCGCTAGGATCTGCAAAAGCTATGTCACCAAAGATGTCAGGAAAAATTACAACTTCATTTGATTACACAAATGGTATGTTTCAAAATGTAAAAGGAAATCTAAATACTGAAGTTGATATGATGGGTGTGAAAATGACTGTCAATTCAGTTTTAGAAATGAAGAAAAAATAGCATTCTAATTATTTGATAGTTAATAAGCTGCTTCATTTTTGAAGCAGCTTTTATTATTTGGTTTAAACAAATTTGAGCTACTATTGGCCTATTCAAATTATTAAGATTGGTTCAAAAATATGTTTTATTGTTGCATTTATCTTTTTTAATTGTAAATTCATGTCAAAATTTAATTAATTATTTCTTTTATGAAGCATTTATTTACCTTAATTACAGTTGTTTGTATGGTGCTCGTCGGAGGTCAATCCTTTGCGCAAATTTGTACACCAAATACAATTTATACGTCAACAGGAATTTATCCTGATACTATGCCAGAAGGTAATGTTTCTCAGCCTTATGCTGAAGATATTACGTTTGTGATGCCAACAGATACAAGTGGGTTTAATTTTACAAATTTCAAAATCATTTCGATTTCACTTCCGGTAGGTTTAAGCTGGGTTTGTAATAATGATGCTAATGGTTGTAATTACAATCCTCAAACCAGTATATATGGTTGTGTACATGTTTCAGGGACGCCTTTGCTAGCTGGCGATTATACAGTTACTGTTTCTGTGTTAGCAAGTTTAGAAGTAGTTGGAGATTTTCCAACCACTTTTGAGGTTTTTATGAGGGTGAATCCCGCACAAACAAATACAACCAATGACGGATTTTCAATGTCAGGTTTTTCAGGTTGTTCACCAGTGACAGTTGATTTTACAAACAATAACCCAGGCTTATTGCAATATTCTTGGAATTTTGGAAATGGAAATCAATCTTCTTCTGAGAACCCTGCTCCTCAGGTTTATACAACTCCCGGCGATTATGTTGTAAATTACCAGGCTTGGGACAATTTAACTACCGTCAATGTATATACATTGACTGGAGTAACTATAAATTCTATGAGTGGCTACGGTGAAGGATTTCCTTCGTATGAAAGTGCTGATGCCTATTATAAAATTTATGAAGATGGTGTGTTGTTTGGTACCTCTTCCATTATTGCAGATACTGATCCACCAGTTTCTTGGACAGCAAGTAATTTACTTGATCCAACCAAAACCTACACAATCGAAATTTGGGAATCTGATGCAGGTGAATTTGGTTTTGGTGCTGATGATTATATGGGAATTCACACAATGAATATCGGAGGATGCAACGGTTGTGCTGCAGGTTCTGCAAATATCAACTACTCAATTACGTTACAAACTATTTTGCCTGTTCCTTTGGTTGTTTCAGTTGATACAATTCATGTTTACGGATTTCCTGGTGTACCAAACATTTATTTCGATTCAATTAATCACACTTTGCACACTGATTCAATCAGCAATGATTTGCAATGGTATTTTGAAGGAAGCCCTATTGCAGGTGCTACAACTTCATCATTGGTAATCGATAATTCAGGTGCATATTCTTTAGTAGCTATTAGCGGAGGAGGATGTGTAGCTTTTTCTGATACTTTAGACGCAGTTTATTGTAATCAAGCAGCTCCAGTAATTACGCAAACAGCGAGCGAATTATCTGTTAATAATGTAAATGGAGATTTGGTACAATGGTATTTAAATGGAAATGCAATACCAAATGCTGTTTCAAATACATTGCCAATAACAAATGGCGGGAACTATACGGTGGTTTTAACAACTTCTTTAGGATGTATGTATGAATCTGCAGTTTATAATTCAACTTTAGGAATTTCTACTGTCGAGAAAAAACCATTTGCAATTTTCCCGAATCCTTCTGAAGGAATTGTTTACATGAAAGTTACTTCTCAAGATGATCAATTCAATATCAATGTTCGTGATATGTCTGGAAGAATTGTAAAATCAATCAATTCGAAAGATGAACTTGTCGGAGGAATTAATCTTTCTGAGTTTGGAAAAGGACTTTACTTGTTAGAAGTGAATTTTTCAAATGCGCAGTTTATAGAAAGAGTTATTATTAAATAATATCAGTTTTTAAACATGAAAAAAGTCGTTCAATTTTGGACGGCTTTTTTTTGTTCTAAGTTTTTTTTGGAGAATATATTTAACAAATTCGAAAGATTGTTTTTTGTGAAATTATCCATCTATTAACATTGAACAATTGATAATTAAAAAAACTGAATTTGTTTTTTGAATAGAATTACGCTTATTTTGCACAGCTTTTAAAGCAAATCATTTAAAATAAATCAGCTCATGGCCAAAAATTTAGTTATAGTCGAGTCCCCTGCAAAGGCAAAAACCATTGAAGGATATCTCGGGAAAGATTTTGTTGTTAAATCTAGTTATGGTCATGTTAGAGATTTGGCAAAGAAAGGAATAGCGATTGAAATTGACAATAATTTCAAACCCAATTATGAAGTTTCTCCAGATAAAAAAGCAATTGTCTCAGAATTAAAAAAGTTAACGAAGGAAGCCGAAGTGGTTTGGTTAGCAACGGATGAGGACCGCGAAGGAGAAGCGATTTCTTGGCACTTATATGAGACTTTAGACCTGAAAAAGAAAGAAACCAAAAGAATTACTTTCAACGAAATCACTAAATCAGCCATTTTAAAAGCAATTGATAAACCCAGAAATATCAATCAAGAATTGGTCAATGCGCAACAAGCTAGACGTGTTTTGGATAGATTGGTTGGATTTGAACTTTCTCCAGTTTTGTGGAAAAAAGTGAGACCAAGTTTGTCAGCCGGACGAGTTCAATCTGTAGCTGTTAGATTAATTGTAGAAAGAGAAAAAGAAATCATGGGTTTCCATTCAGAATCTTTTTACAAAATTCAAGGTGTATTCTTAAAAGGAAAAGAAAAAATAAAAGCTGAAGTTAGCCGCAACATGGGAACGGATTCAGAAGTGAAAGAATTCTTAGCATTGTGTAAGGATACTAATTTTGAGGTGTTGGACGTTCAGATGAAACCAGCAACCAAAACACCAGCTGTTCCTTTTACAACTTCAACGCTTCAACAAGAAGCCAGTTTGAAATTAGGCTTTTCAGTTTCAAGAACAATGTCAGTAGCACAGCGTTTGTATGAAGCTGGAAAAATCACATATATGAGAACGGATTCCGTGAATTTATCTCAAACTGCGATTGATGGTGCTGAAGCAGAAATCAAAAGAGCTTATGGAGTAAATTATTCCAAGCCGACAAAATATCAGACTAAAAACGCAAACGCGCAAGAAGCCCACGAAGCTATTCGACCGACAGATTTTAGTGCGCATTCAATTTCTGGTGAGTCGGATGAAGTACGATTATATGATCTTATTTGGAAACGCTCCATCGCTTCTCAAATGAGTCACGCCCAACTTGAAAGAACCACTATTAAAATAGGATCGTCAAAGTTACCAGAGGTTTTCACCGCAAGAGGAGAGGTAATCAAATTTGATGGGTTTTTAAAAGTGTACTTAGAATCTTCTGCTGATGAAGAAGAAGATGAAGAAAAAGAGGATACTGAAGGATTACTTCCAGCAGTTGTTGTCGGAGAGAATTTGAATAGAGAAGTCATCAAAGCAACAGAACGATTTACAAGAGCTGCACCTAGATATGTAGAAGCATCTTTGGTTAAAAAATTGGAAGAGCTGGGAATTGGTCGTCCGTCAACTTATGCACCAACGATTTCAACAATCCAAAAAAGAGGCTATGTTGAGAAAAAAGAACGTGAAGGTGAAGAAAGAGCTTTTGCTTATTTTGAGTTGAAAGATCAATCTATTACTGAATCTAAGAAAACAGAAATTACAGGAAAAGAGAAAAACAAACTTTCTCCAACCGATATAGGAATTGTTGTAACTGATTTTTTGGTTGAACATTTCGACAGAATTATGGATTACCATTTCACAGCAAAAGTGGAAGCGCAATTCGATGAGATTGCAAAAGGAATGATAGAGTGGACCAAAATGATTCACGATTTTTACAGTCCTTTTCACTTGAATGTTGAAGATACTTTAGAAAACTCTGAAAGAGCAACAGGAGAAAGAGAATTGGGTGTTCATCCAGTTTCAGGAAAGAAAATCATTGTTCGTATCGGGAGATTTGGACCGATGGTTCAAGTGGGTGATGAAAAAGAAGATGGCGAGAAGCCACAATTTGCTTCTTTGAGAGGAGAACAATCTATTAATTCGATTACGCTGGAAGATGCTTTAGAATTATTCAAATTGCCAAGAACATTAGGTGAGTTTGAAGATTTAACTGTGAAAGCAAATATTGGAAGATTTGGACCTTACTTGCAACATGGAAAAGCATTTATTTCTCTGAAGAAAGAAGATGATCCAATGACAATTGATTTAGCAAGAGCGGAGGAGTTAATCTTAATCAAGAGAGAAGACGACGCTAATAAAATCATTAAAATCTTTCCAGAAAGAGAAGATTTACAATTGTTAAATGGTCGTTGGGGTGCCTATTTGAAAATTGGCAAAGACAATTACAAGTTGCCGAAAGACATCGTTGTAGAAGATTTAACT
Source organism: Flavobacteriia bacterium (assembly GCA_947450325.1). Taxonomy (GTDB): domain Bacteria; phylum Bacteroidota; class Bacteroidia; order Flavobacteriales_D; family Crocinitomicaceae; genus JAQVCM01. The sequence continues at coordinate 46,623 of CANFUT010000011.1, read as the reverse complement.
TTGGAGCAATGCTTGGAAATTGCAGAAAATCAGCCTGCACCAAAACGCAAGCCAGGAAGCAAAGCACCAGCAAAAGCAACAACAGTTGCGAAAGCAAAGCCAGCTGCTAAAACGAAGGTCGTTGCTAAAAAGAAACCTGTATCAAAGAAAAAGCCCGCTGCTAAAAAGTAAGTAGTTGGATATTTAATTGATATTAATTAGCCCATTTTAAAAGATGAAAGATATTTCAATTTATTTTCAGCCTGTCGAAGCTTTTGAAGCAAAAAGCGAATCTTTGGGTAGTGTTATTCAAATTCATACTGAAGGAAATTTTCCTGACTTAAAAAAAAATGGAATCGCTATTTTTTATTGTCCTGAATTTCGAAACGGGGAAGAACAACTTCACCAAAAGCGAGACGATCGATTTAGAAATGAACTGTGGAATTTATTTCCAGGACTCTCATGGGCATTCGAAATTTATGATTTAGGAACGATTCTTCCAGGTGAGAATATCAATGATACATATTTCGCAATTTCAGCAGTTGTATCTGAATTAGTGAAAGCACATGTTATTCCAGTTATGATTGGCGGAACGCAAGATTTAACATTTCCATTATATCAAGCATACCAGCAATTAGAACAAACTGTTAATTTGGTTGCAGTTGATTCCAAATTTGATTTAGGATCACCGGAAGAACAAATTAAGAAGGATGGTTATTTAAGTCAAATTTTGATGCACAGACCATGTTTCTTATTTAATCATAGTTCAATTGGAATACAACTTCCCTTTGTGAAGCAAACAGAAGTTGATTTATTTGAAAAATTATATTTCGATGCGTGTAGATTAGGCGAGTATAATGCCAATTATAAGGTCGCAGAGCCCTTGATTAGAAATGCCGACATCATGAGTTTGGATTTACAATCAATAAGAAACGCTGATTTTAAAGGAGATTTTTATAACTCACCAAATGGTTTTTATGCTGATCAAATCTGCCAAATTGTTCGTTATGCCGGTATCAGCGATAAATTGACAAGTTTTGGAATATTTAATTTGTTACCTGGAAATATAACTGAAAGTTCAAACCAATTGGTTGCACAGATAATTTGGTATTTTCTAGATGGAATCTCGCAAAGAAAGGGTGATTTTCCAATTGGAAGCAAAAAAGATTATTTAAAATTTATTGTGCACATGGAATCGTATGAAAACGATTTAGTGTTTTATAAAAGCAATAAATCAGATCGTTGGTGGATGGAAGTGCCTTATCCCTTGAAATCTGGGGTGAGATTTGAAAGACACCACATGGTTCCTTGTAATCATGAAGATTATCAATTGGCTATGCAAAATGAAATGCCTGATTTATGGTGGAAAACATTTCAGAAGTTGAGTTAATTTTTAAGTTAGACGTAACAATTCTTTGATATAAACGTTGGAAGACGACTAGAATAACTTAGAAGTTGCACAGCTCGATTATATTGTTTATTTTCGCACTTAATCAACATCATCTTGTGGAAAACCAATAAGTTTTTCACAAAAAATTTAAAATGTAAAGAAAATTAATTATTTTAGTGCCCAATTGGGAGCCTATACGAAGGTTTTTGAGGTATTATTTACATGCAAACTAACGCTGTTTATGAAAAAAAGACTACTTGCATTATTTGCTTTTGTTGTACTAACCATGGGTGTTTCCTTTGGTCAGCAGGAGAAATTATTGACTCATTTTATTTATGATAAAATGAGCTTAAATCCGGGTTCAACTGGTTTGGATGATGGGATTTGTGGTACTATGATTTACAGAAACCAATGGGATAAAGTAAATGGTGCACCAAATTCAGCTGTTTTTAACGTTGAGTCTAATTTGAACCGTTTCGGTTTAGGAGGAGCAGGTTTGTCTATTTATCATGATGCAATTGGTTTTAATCGTCAAAATAGCGCTTTATTAAATTATTCACATCCGATTGATTTAAACGATCATGTTTTAGGTATTGGAATAGGACTTGGAATTATGAACTTAGGTGTAGATCCAACATGGATTCCGCCAGTAACAATGGTTGATCCATCGTTACCAGGTAAAACTTCAGGGACTACTTTTGATTTAAACGCAGGTTTATTTTTCAAAAAGAAAAATAATAACTATTATTTTGGATTGTCATCAACACATTTATCAGGTTCTCAAATTAAATCGTTGTATTATACCAATGCACGTCACTACGTGATTATGGGAGGATATAAATTCATGAATTTATTTGGAACTTCTAAAGATTTAGATATTCAAGTAATGTCAAGAACAGATTTAGTAAAATTTTCAGCCGATGTGAACATTCGTTATGTTAGTCAAGGTAGATTTTATGCTGGTTTAACTTACCGTACAAGTGATGCTGTTGCTTTAATGGCAGGTTTTACTCCAGTGAGAAACTTTACTGTAGGTTATTCTTACGATTTAACAATAAATCAATTATCTAGTATCTCAAGAGGTACGCATGAAGTAGTAGTTAAGTACTGTTATTTCTTGCCACCTCCGCCAGTGCACAAGTCAAAACATCCTCGTTGGTTGTAAAATTCAAAAAAAATATAAATCTTTGTAACCATTTTAGAGAGGGTACCGTTATATCAGAAATTACATTGATCCTGTAGATTGTTAATGATATTCCGGTAAATAAAATAGAGGTAGAATGAAAAAACTTTTGTTAGTAGGTCTTATTGGTATTGTGCTTGCATCTTGCAGCACAAGAACTGGACACGTGACCGGTGTAATGGGTAGGACGGTGTATCAGCCGGAAATACCGTTGGGTATGGTTTACATACCAGCTGGCTCTTACAATATGGGGGAGAATGACCAAGATGTGCCGTTTTTGCATCAGACGCATTCAAAAACTGTATCGGTTCAAGCTTTTTATATGGATCAAACCGAAATCACAAACAACGAATATCGTCAGTTTGTAAATTGGGTGCGTGATTCCATTGCTAGAGAGAAAATCTATGCTGGTTTAGAAGACGATGACGAAGCAAGTAAGTATATCAATTATACCGACGAGTATTTTGATGAAGCTGGTTCTGAAATCGTTCCTTTTGAACCAAGTGATAGAGATGTGAATAGAAGCACTAGTGATCCTAATGCATCATTATTTTCCTTGAACTGGGATAGAGATTTTGATTACCAAGATCCAGACATTATTCCACTTTTGGTTGATATGTATTATCCTCAACAAGAACGTTTCTACAAAAGAAGAGAAATTGATACGCGTAAATTAAATTACCGTTATTACTGGATCGACTTGCGTGAAGCTGCAAGAAGAGGTAGAGTTGAAATCGTTCCTAATGGTTACGATAATCAAGGAAACAAAGTTGTTCCTGCGCACCGTGAATTGAATACGCCTCCACATCCATTTACTGACGATCCTCAAGGTCAAGATTTAGATATGGGTGTTTTCAATAAAAAAGGTCAAAATACTTCAATTAGAGGACATGCTGACAGAGGACGTTTTATTATTGATGAGATGATTAATGTTTTCCCTGATACATTGTGCTGGGTAAGAGACTTTACCTACTCATTTCATGATCCAATGACTAACATGTACTTCTGGCATCCAGCTTTTGACAATTATCCTGTAGTAGGAGTTGATTGGCAGCAAGCAAAAGCATTCAGTATTTGGAGAACTCAATTATTGAATAATTGGTTGACTGCAATGGGTGATTTATATGTAAATGATTTCCGTTTGCCAACTGAGGCTGAATGGGAAAGAGCTGCACGTGGAGATTTAGCTTTGTCTCCATATCCATGGGGTGGTCCTTACATTAGAAATGAATCAGGATGTTTCTTAGGAAACTTTAAACCGATGAGAGGTAGATATTTTGAAGATGGAGGTTTCCACACTGTAAAAGCATATTCTTACAATCCAAATGGATGGGGATTATATTGTATGTCAGGAAACGTTGCAGAGTGGTGTGAAACTGCTTACGACGAGTCAATGTACGAATTCTCTCATGATTTGAATACAGATCATAGATATGATGCAATGGATTGGGATCCACCAAGTATGAAACGTAAAGTTTTAAGAGGTGGTTCTTGGAAAGACATTGGCTACTATTTGCAAACTTCGACAAGAACGTTTGAATACCAAGATACTGCAAAGTCATATATCGGATATAGAAACGTAATGACACACCTAGGACGTGGTGGAAGAGATTTCACTAAGGAAGGTGGTGAAGAAATTCAAAGCGATATTCAACTTCGCTAAGAATAAACAAACAAATCAAAACTATAATTTTTAAAAAACCAAAAAACTATGAGTAGTGGTAGTCTATTTGAAAGTCAAGGATTTAAGAAATTCATGGCTAAATTGTACGGATTCGGAGCAGCAGTTGTAATTGTTGGAGCCTTATTTAAAATCATGCACTGGCCAGGTGCGGGTCCGATGCTTGTAATCGGTCTAGGTACAGAGGCAGTTATCTTTATTTTCTCGGCGTTTGAACCTTTACATCAAGATCCAAACTGGGAATTAGTTTATCCAGAATTAGGTTTGGGTCACCAAGCTGAACTTGACCACAACGCTCCAGCAAGAGGAGGTAGAGGTGGCGGAAGCGGTTCTGGTGTTACTGAACATTTAGACAAAATGCTTGAAGAAGCTAAAATCGACAGCGCTTTATTAGAAAGACTTGGAGATGGAATGCGTGCTCTAGGTGAAAATGCTTCACAATTGAAAGGTGTAACTTCTGCTGCTGCTGCAACAGATTCTTACGTATCTAGTTTGCAAGCTGCATCAGATAAAGTTTCTAACTTATCTGAAGCGTACGAAAGAGCATCAGTTTCAATTTCAGGAATGACTTCATCTACGCAAGAAGGTGAATCTTTCGGTGAGCAAATGCAAAAAGTTTCTAAAAACTTGGCAGCTTTGAATAACGTTTATGAGTTACAATTGAAAGGTTCTTCTTCTCATTTAGAAGCTACTGAAAAATTCCAAGCTCAAGTTACTGAAATGATGCAAAATCTTGCTGATTCAACGCAGGATACTAAACTGTATAAAGAAAACATGGCAATGCTATCTAAAAACTTAACTGATTTGAATAGCGTTTACGGAAACATGTTGAAAGCTATGACAATAACTAAAGGATAATTTTTTCAATTATTCAGAAGTTATTAATGTTATTGAACATTAATTAATTATTAATATTTAAAAGAAAAATAATTAATCATGGCAGGAGGAAAAGAAACCCCCAGACAGAAGATGATCGGTATGATGTACTTAGTACTTACCGCACTTCTAGCACTTAACGTATCAAAAGCAATTTTGGATGCTTTCGTGGCAATTGAATTAAATACTCAAAAATCATGTATTACTCATTTGGACAGAGGAAATCAAGCTAAGGCCGAATTAGATGGTGAACTAGCTGATAAAACTAATCCAGAGAAAGTCGTAAAAGTTAGGTATTATTTAGACATTATTGCGTCTATAGACAAAGAGACAGGGAAGAGAATTGAGGAAATCGATAAGCTCAAGTTTCTTCTATTAGAAAAGAGTGGTGAGGATGTTAAAAAAGTAGCTGATAAAAACAAAGAAACGATTGTTTGGAAAGCTTATGATAAAAAGACTCCACTAACTCCAGCTAAACTGAATTTGCAAGCTGTTCAAGCTAAAGATCAATATGACGTTCCTATGGAGGTGATGATTGGTGAGGAATTGAAGAAACCAAAAGGAGAAGGTTTAAAGCTATGGAATAGTTACAATGACTTTCGATTAAAAATCACAAGCCTTGTTGGAACTTACAGTGTTGGAGGAAAATCTTGGTCATTCAAGCCAACTGCAATCAATGAATACAAAGATGACAACCTTGTTCTTGGCAAAGCTGTTGATGCTATGATTGCTAAAAATAATGTAAATGATGGTGATGATGCCGAAGTCTTGAAGCAGCTGTACATGGAGTTGACCAAACCAGAAACTGTTGAAATGGAAGAAGGTCCTGTTCATTGGTTAGGTAAAACTTTTGATCACTCGCCTTTAGTTGCTGCTATTGCTTCTTTGACAGCCATGCAGCAAGAAATTCTTTCTGCAAGAGCCACAGCAATAATGCACATCAAAAGTAGAGTAAGTACAGGAGAGTATTCTTTCAACAAGATTATGCCTTTGGCTTATGGTCCAGATTTGGCTAATTCAGGTGATGAAGTCCAATTGCAAGTGATGATGGCTGCCTTTGATTCTGATAAGCAACCTAAAGTAACTAGCTCTAGTGGTTCAATAACCTACCCTGGTAATGGTCAAGGCTTTGTTAAAGTGAAAGTTTCAGGTTCAAACGAGATGAAGTTGTCAGGTACGGTTTCTATAAAGAACAAGTCTGGAATGGACAAAACGTTGCCTTGGGAGAAAGTAATCAAAATTATGAAACCAGAAGGAACTGTAACTTTACCAGAAATGAACGTTCTTTATAGAGGTTACAAGAACGTTGTAACAGGTGTGGCTTCAGGGTATGACCAAACAGTTTTAACTGGTACGACAAATGTTAGTTTGTCTAAATCTGGTGCTACGTGGATTGGTTCACCTGGTGCTGGAGCAACTGCTGTTATCACAGTCTCTGGTAAAAGTTCTATCGCAAACAAAACAGTTGCTCTTGGAAAATTTGAATTCCGTGTGAAAGCATTACCAAAACCATCTATTTTTGTTGGTTCAGTAGCTAGTGGAGGAAAAATCAGTACCAACCCTGGAGGTTTGAATGCAGGTTATCCACCAGAAATTCCTTTGAAAGCACAGTTCTCTGTACTAGATTGGGAAGCTTCTGTAACAGGAATCATGGGTAAGAAAAAAGGTCAAGGTTCTTCTTTACAAGGAATCGGATCATTGTTAGGCCAAGCTAAACCAGGTTCAATGGTAATCATTGAAGCAGGTGTAAGAGGTCCTGATGGAAAGGTGAATAGAATTTACGAGACATTTAAATTGTAATTTCGTTTACATCAAAAATTAATTTATTGTCAGATTTGGAGATCCGTTTTGAAAAATTTGTTAGTGAAATTAGAGTTAAAAATTATGAGAAGTTTAATCGCAAGTGTGGGTATTTTGGCAACGAGCTTTGCAAGCTACGCACAACCAGACGTGAATGGTGGTCCAATCAATGTACCTGTTGAAGGTGTAATTGACGGGATTGTTATTCAAGAACACATTCCAACCAAAAAAATGATTCCTTACGAACATGTTCGTGAAGCGGATATGATTTGGAGTAAACGTGTTTGGAGATCAATCGACATGCGTGAGAAAATGAATCACACACTTTATTTTCCATTTGATGAATTTTCTCCAGACGGAACAACATGGACAAGAAACTCATCTCGTTGGAGTCTTTGGACGGTAATCAGAACAAACATTATCAATGCGAATGTTCAAGTTTACTATCCATTTAATCCTATTCAACAAGCTTCAGTAGATGGAGATCAATTTAAGTATCCAGTTGCTGTTCAACCGGGAAAAAACTTTTATACAGATTCTTTGTATGCAAAAAGTTTAGTTGAATTTCAAGTATTAGGAGCTGAAGAAGAAGGAGCATTGATTCCAATTCCAAGTAGAATTCCTCCATACGAGGATTCAGTTATTCAAATGGCAAATGGTGATTTGTTAGTTCAATATGAGCCAAGAAAAGTTATATGGGTTACTTCTAAGGATATTGTTCAATATCGTTTGAAAGAAGATTGGTTTTTTGACAAAGAACGTTCAGTTTTAGATGTTAGAATCTTAGGAATTGCTCCGGTAGTTTATAAGAAGAACTCATCTGGTCAGATTGAAGGAATGAGAGAGTTGTTTTGGTTGTATTTCCCACAATGTCGTTTCGCATTCAACAATTATTTTGTGTATAATCCAAAAAATGATGCACAATGGATGAGTTTCGATGATTTGTTTTGGAAAAGACAATTTGCTAGTACAATTTACAAGCAAAGTAATGTATTCGATCGTAAGATTGAAACATACAGAGCTGGGGTTGATGCTTTGATGGAGTCTGAGAAGATTACAGAAGAGATTAGAACGCTAGAGCATGATGTTTGGCACTTCTAATAGCATTAATTAAATATTTTGAAAGCCCTCACAATTTTGTGAGGGCTTTTTTTATGCTGTTTAAATTATAAATTTCAATATGCTTATCAATTAACATATAAAGAATATTGACTGTAAAAAGTCAATTTTATTTTAATTATGAGAAATGTTATTGTAGAGTTTAATTTGAAATCAATTTTTGTTCATTATTCAATAATTGATCTAGTATTTCAGGCCATAATGTGTTAATGTTGAACTATATAAAACGAACAAGAGCTTTAAACGGGCGTCTAAAGCTCTTGCTACACTAATCAACCTAACCTACTACTACTGGTACAAATGTAACTAATTTTTTATAACACAAACATACTTTTTGTGTTAATTTTAATTATTTTTTTTTGAGATTACTAGTATGCAGTTTTTTAGAGATTTTATTTAAAATATATTTAAGCGTCATTATTACGCTTAGTCGATTTTTCGTGGTTTATTTTCTCTCAATATTTGATTTTAAGAATCCAATAAAAAACGTTAAATTCGTAATCTAATTAAGGTTTCATTATTTTTAAATTAATTCCATGAGTTCAATATTAATCATAGATGACGAAATTGATATTTTAGAGATATTAAAATACAATTTATTGAAGGAAGGATTTGAGGTCGAAGTTGCTTCCAATGGATTAGAAGGAATTGCAATCGCTAAATCATTTAAGCCTGATTTGATCATTTTAGATGTAATGATGCCTCAAATGGATGGAATTGAAGTCTGCGAAGCGATAAGAAAGATTCCTGGATTTGAATCTACATTAATCTGTTTTTTGACGGCTAGAGGAGAAGATTATAGTCAAATTGCTGGATTGGATGCAGGAGCTGATGATTATATTTCCAAACCTGTAAAACCTCGTGTTTTGATAAGTAGGATTAATGCAATTTTACGACGTAAATCTGCCCCTGTTCAACCAGAGAATGAAGTTATTGAAGACTTGGTTATTAATCGAGAAAAATATTTGGTATACAAAAATGGTGAGCCGCTTCATTTACCTAAAAAAGAATTTGAATTATTGGCTTTGTTAGCTTCTCGTCCAGATATTGTTTTTGAAAGAGATCAAATTTTAGAAAAAGTTTGGGGTTCTGATATCGTTGTAGGCGATCGAACCATTGATGTTCACGTTAGAAAGTTGAGAGAAAAAATAGGAGGTAATTATATTAAAACTGTAAAAGGCATTGGTTATAAGTTTGAATCCTCATCAAAATAGAGATTTCGGAGGTTCTGATTTTTTGAATTCAATATTTTGTATTTTTCATTTTTTAACCTTATTTGTTAATATAGAGATAATATAGGTTTTTATTTCTTTTCATAAGATTTTGTTTTTTAGTTAGATACTAAACTAATTCATCTTTTTAATTCAATAAAATTATTATTACGTTAACATTTGTGTTTACGTAAATAATCTCTAGAAAATCCTTATACTTTTGCGAAATAATAAACATTAAAATGGCAAATATTTTAAATTTTTTCCTTCCTAAAGACAGAGTGTTTTATACGCTTTTTGAAACAGCAAGTTCAAATCTAGAGGCAATCGCTGGTAAACTTGTTCAAGTAGTAAATGAAGCTGATTTTAACAAAAGAGCTGCAATTATTATCGAGATGGAAGATTTGGAACATCAAAACGATGAATTGACACATCAAATATTTGTTGAGTTGGGTAAAAATTTCATTACCCCCTTTGATAGAGAAGACATTCACAGTTTAGCAACAGCATTAGATGATATCTGTGATTACATTTATTCATCAGCGAAAAAAATTAACTTTTATAAGGTTGATCCTTTTGATCAGGGAATTCAGAAAATGGCAGATGTAATTTATGATGCTGTTTTGGCTGTAAATAGTGCAGTTAGTGAATTGAGAAACTTGAAAAATACGCAAAAAATTGTTGAATGTGTAATCAGAATTAATTCAGCAGAAAATCAAGCGGACGATATTTTTGATATGAGCATTGAGCGTTTGTTCGATTCAGAACCAGATGCAAAACAGTTAATTAAGAAAAGAGAAATTTATCAAATCATGGAGGTTGCAACTGACAAATGTGAAGATGCTGGTAACGTGATTGAATCTATTGTTGTTAAATACGCTTAGTATTTACGTTAACATTCAAACGAGAAACTATGTTTACATTATTAATCATTGTGATTGTCATTGCCTTATTGTTTGATTTGGTCAATGGTTTTCATGATGCAGCAAACTCAATTGCAACGGTTGTTTCTACAAAAGTGCTTTCACCTTTTCAAGCAGTTATTTGGGCCGCTGGGTTTAATATCATTGCCTTTTGGGTATTTGATATGAGTGTAGGAAATACAGTTGCTAAGACTGTAGATAACAGCGCCATTGACCTTTGGGTTATTTTGGCTGGATTAATTGCAGCAACCTTTTGGAATTTATTGACATGGAGACTTGGTTTACCATCCAGTTCTTCTCATACATTAATTGGTGGTTTTGCAGGTGCAGCAGTTGCTCATGGTGGATTTGATGTAATTGCAACCGGTGAGATTCTGAAAGTCATTTTATTTATTTTTCTTGCTCCTTTTATTGGAGGAATTATCGCTTTTGTTATTGCTCTTGTTACAATCAGCAGATCCTATGCTAAAAAAATATTTTGGATTTTGTTGCTCTCAGCAATTACGATTTATTTGATGATGTACATGATTGATTACATGGATATGAAACCGATAATGATGTATATTGTCATTGGAATGCTTATTCTATTTGTGTTAACTTATACTTGGTATCAATTGTTCCATGGCAACAAACAATCTGCGATGAAAGAGTCGAACATGTATAAAAAGTTGCAATTACTTTCTTCAGCTGCATTTTCATTAGGACATGGTGGTGCTGATTCTCAAAAGGTAATGGGAATTATTTGTGCAGCTTTAATGGTCTATGGAAATATGGCCAGAGATGGAAAAGTCGAAGCTGAAATCCCAAAATATTTGCAAATTTCAGAAATGATGCAAATTGAATATCATAGTGAAGATGGACACAAACAAAAATTCAAACCAGAATATTTAGCAACCGATAGTTTGCATGAAAAAGGTGATCATCTGCATATTTACACTAAAGGTGATTCTATTTTTGATGCAACTTCGAGAGAAGTGATTTTCGTAAAAGAGAAGTTAAACAAAAATTACAAGTATGCTTCATTGTTTGACGAACATATTAAAAAAGAACAATTTACATTGCTTTCTGACCATCATATAAAAACCAAAGTAAAATCAGAGACCATGCCATTTTGGATTGCTTTTGGATGTTATTTGATGATTGGTTTAGGTACGTTGATGGGAGGTTGGAAGATTGTGAAAACGATGGGAACCAAAATTACCAAAGTGACTCCATTGGAAGGTGTTTGTGCTGAAACTGCGGGAGCCTTGACATTGTTTACGGTTTCTCAATTAGGAATTCCTGTTTCAACAACACACACAATCACAGGTTCAATTATTGGGGTTGGTGCAATAAGAAGACTGAGTGCGGTTCGTTGGGGTGTTACCATCAATTTATTATGGGCATGGATTCTAACAATTCCTGTAAGCGCGTTATTAGCTGCTGGAATTTACTATTTCATCTTACTTTTTAAATAAGATCATCTATATTTTTTGAAAGTCCTGGAATTTATTTCAGGACTTTTTTGTTTTAGTTTGGAATGAAAAACATGATTGTTCCTTTTTGAAATTGAACTGATTCTAAGTGTCCCATTTTGGTTTTGTCTTCAGTAATCAAATGCAGGTGAAAAAAAGTGTCATGGTGCGTAAAAATGGTTTGATGATTGGTAGAGAAGAAACCCAAAATTTCAACTTTTTCCGAATTTAGATTGTAGTTTTTTTGACCTTGATGGGCATCTGCAGGAGATTTCACTTTTTGACCTTTCGGATGATTAACAATGTGAATATTGGCTTCATCAATTTTTGCAGAAATTTTAAAGAAAAAGGGTTGTGCTAAACCAGCGTCTAAAAAAGAATCTTTTGCGGCAATCAAATAGTTTTCCAATGTTTTTAAATCAACAACTGAATCTGGAAGAACAATTTCTCTCCAATTTTCAATGTTTTGGTATGCAAAAAACGGCGCTTTTACTTTAGAAGATTCGATTACTTTCATGCTCGAATCCGACAGGACTTTAGATTGGTAAAAATGACCATCAAGAATTAAAATTTCACCACTTAATTCTTCCACAGGTCCCATTCCGTATAGGTGATTATTAGGTTTAATGGTGTCTAAGTTAATAACTCCTTGTAGTTGACCTTTCCACATCACGTTTTTCATTGCCCCAACTACTTGAAGTTGAGAAAATATTTGGTTGTCGAGTAATGCGATTAGAATCAGCAGAAGAAAGAATTTAATTTTCATTTTTTTTGAATTATTGATAATGAATTTAAACTGAATTGATATCTTTATTCAGGCTCACAAATATAAGTATGATGGACAACTATATTGAAATTAACAAAAAATCATGGAATAGTAGGGTAGACACGCATGTTTCTTCCGAATTCTACGATATGGATAATTTTTTGAATGGAAAATCGTCTTTGAAATCAATCGAATTAGAATTGTTAGGAAATTTAGCCGGAAAGAACGTGCTGCACTTACAATGTCACTTTGGACAAGATTCAATTTCTATGGCGCGAATGGGGGCTGAAGTTGTTGGTGTTGATTTATCCGACAAAGCAATTGATAAAGCAACAGAACTTGCGAAAAAACTAAATGTAAACGCTCGATTTATTCAATCTGACATTTATGATTTGAAAAATCACTTGGATGAAAAGTTTGATATTGTTTTTACGAGTTACGGAACAATCGGTTGGCTGCCTGACATGAATCGATGGGCAGAAATTGTTTCTCATTTTATAAAACCGGCAGGTAAATTTGTTTTCGTGGAATTTCATCCTGTTGTCTGGATGTTTGATGATGCTTTTGAAAAAGTCGCTTACAATTATTTTAACGTGGAAGCGATTGTCGAAAATGAATCAGGAACGTATGCAGATCGATCTGCTGACATTCAACAAACGTATATGATGTGGAACCATGATTTGGGTGAAGTATTGACAGCATTGATTTCCCAAGATATGGAGTTGAAGCAATTTCAGGAGTTTGATTATTCGCCTTACAATTGTTTTAGAGGAACAGAGAAAATTGAGGATGATAGATATATCATTAAACATTTAGGAAATAGAATTCCTATGGTTTATGCATTGACGGCTTCTAAAAAGTAATTTTTTAAAGAATATTTAATTCTCTCAATATTTTATAGGTAATTTCTTTTCTTGCGATTGCAAAATTGGGGAATAATTCGTCGTTCGATTCTATACAATTTGCAAAATAGAAAACATTGTTATTTGTTTCTACAAAACCAACAAACCAACCAAGGTCATTATTTCCATTCATTCCCCAACCAGTTTTGCCATAGATTGCATATTTTTCAGTTCGCTCAATCAGCATCATATCTTTGACTTGCTGCATATTTTTTTCAGTGCAAGGCAACTCAAAGTTATTTAGTTTTTGCAAAAATTCAATTTCTTCTTTGGGACTGATTCGCATTCCACCTTGGAGCCAAAATAAATCGATTCCACCAGTGGTGTCAGCATTTCCATAGTTTAATTTATCGAGCCAACATTTCATTTCCTGACCGCCAATTTTACGCGCCATTTTTTGAAAATACCATACAGTTGAATTTTTAAAAGCCGTTTGCAAATCCTGATTTTTATTCCAGTTTTCATTATTACGAACGACACTATCCCATTCGAAAATTTCATATTTATCTTTCATTGTTCCAGTTTCTAAACCAATCAAAGCATTGCAAATTTTGAAGGTTGACGCGGGAGTTACTCGTTCTGAATATTTTGAAGGATTGTATAAGGTAAGCTTATTGTTTTTTTCGTCAAGAACAGCAAAAGTTCCTGTTACATCAAATTGCGTATAATATTTTTGAAAGTCTTCTCGAATTGGAATTGCAAGGTTTTGGGATTTTGTTTCTCCAATAAGAAGACAAACAATGATGCTGATAAACCACTTCATTTTCATGTAATAAGACATTTATTTACCAAAGTTAGAAAATCAAAATCGGAAAATCGCCATATTCCGATTTTATTCTTTTTTTTCAATTTTCAGGAGATCCTTAACATGTTAATAACACCATTAGAAATCCTTAACACAAGGGTAAACTTACCTTAAAATCCAATGAAAATCGAAACTTTACTTTTGTCTCGTATGATAGCAACAAATATTATATCAGAAACAATGCAGCCTATGCAAGCGAAAGTGAAAAGTGCTCAGACGATTTTATTGATTGATGACGAACCAGATATTCTTGATTTTCTCCAATACAATTTGGAAAAAGAAGGATATAAGGTATATACTGCTAAAAATGGTTTAGAGGGTGTAGAAATGGTTCAAAAAATCCGTCCGTCTTTGGTATTGATTGATGTAATGATGCCCGTTATGGATGGAATTGAAGCTTGTTACACTATTAGAAACGATTCAAGTATTCAGCAACCGATTATCGCATTTTTGACATCACGAGCGGAAGATTATTCTCAAGTTGCTGGATTTGAAGCGGGAGCTGATGATTATATTGCAAAACCAATTCGACCAAGATTATTGGTGAGCAAAGTTGAGTCTCTATTAAGAAGATTGAGAGGTGACGTACAAACTGAAAAAAACGTAGTTGTTTCCGGCATTTCTGTCAATAGAGAAAAATTCATTGTTGAAAAGCAAGATTTGCAAATACAATTACCAAAAAAGGAATTTGAATTATTAGAATTGTTGCTTAGCCGCCCAGGAAAAGTTTTTACCAGAGATGAAATTTTAAACCTTGTTTGGGGAAACGAAGCGATAGTCGGTGAACGTACAATTGATGTTCATGTAAGAAAATTACGCGAAAAGCTGGGAGATGATTATATTCGCACGATAAAAGGTGTTGGATATACATTTGTAGACAGTGAAAAATAGCAAGCCAGTAAATATGATTTTCGGTGGAAGTGCAATTATCTTTGCAATTACACTCCTAATCACTTTAGTTTTAGATTTTCAAGTTGTTAACTTTCCGCTTTGGGTGAAGATAGCACTTCCTTTATCTTTGAGTTTAGCTTCGTTTGGGATTTTCTACTTTTTCGTCGAAAGATTTATTAATGATCGACTTAAAGTGCTCTATCGCTCAATCCGAAAAGGAAAAATCACCAAGGACAATATCAACTCATTTAAAATGTCAGATGAGGTTTTTGCTGAAGCTGAAAAAGCCACTAAAATTTGGGCCGAAGAGAGACATGTAGAAATTTCAAAACTCCAAGAACAAGAAGAATATCGACGCGAGTTTCTAGGAAATCTAGCTCATGAATTAAAAACTCCCGTTTTCTCTATCCAAGGTTATGTTTTGACATTATTGGATGGTGGTTTAGAAGATCCAAATGTCAATAGAATGTTTTTGGAACGCGCTTCTTTATCTGTAGACAGAATGGTGAATTTATTGGAGGATTTGGACGAAATCACCAAAATGGAAGCCAATAGATTCAAGTTAGACTTACAAAATTTCAATATCCGTGATTTGGTAAAAGAAGTAGTAGAATCATTGGAATTAAAGGCAAATGAAAAAAACATCAGCTTGACTTTTCCTAAAGATACCAACTTTGTAGTTCATGCTGATAGAGCTAAAATTAGTCAAGTTTTGGTAAATCTTATTAATAATTCAATCAATTACGGAAATGAAGGTGGAAGAACAAATGTTCGTTTTTATGAAATGAATGATTTGATTTTGATTGAAATTTCTGACAATGGACCTGGTATTGAAGAACATCATTTACCAAGATTATTTGAAAGATTTTACCGTGTCGAAAAAAGTAGAACGCGCAATGAAGGTGGTTCAGGACTTGGGTTGGCAATTGTGAAATACATCATCGAATCTCACAAACAAAATATTACCGTTCGAAGTACTGTTGGATTGGGAAGTACATTTGCTTTCAGTTTGGACACTGCCAAAACGTCCAAAGAACAATTGGTAACCAGTAGGGGAGTGAAAATAAGATAAAATTGAGGTTTTAAACCCTGATTTCAGCGAAGATTTTCATTTCAAATCAATGCATATAAGCATCTCCGATTTTTCTGTGTTGAAAAGCATCTTTGATTTCATCAATAATCATTGGGTCGTCAATCGTTGATGGAATTTGGAAATTTGCCCCGTCAGCAATGTTTCTAATCGTTTTTCTTAAGATTTTTCCAGATCTTGTTTTCGGCAACCTTTTAACCAAAACAACATGTTTGAAAACCGCAACAGCACCAATTTGATGTCTAATTAAGGCAATCAAGTCTTTTTCTAAATTGTCTTCTTCGAGTTCAAATCGATCTTTCAAAACGACCAATCCAACGGGGATTTGCCCTCTTAATTCATCGTGAATTCCGACAACTGCACATTCAGCAATCGCTGGATGACTCGCCACAATTTCCTCCATTTCTCCAGTACTTAATCTGTGTCCACTGACATTGATGACGTCATCCACACGTCCCATGATGTAGAAATAACCATCTTGGTCAAAATAGCCACTATCGCCAGCGATGTAATAACCTTCATGTTGGGATAAATAACTGTCGATATAGCCTTGGTCATTTTTCCATAATGTTGATAAACAACCTGGAGGTAACGGTAATTTTAATGCGACTAATCCTTCATGATTCGCAGGTAAATGTTTTCCATCTTCGGATAAAATTTGAACATCAAAACCTAAAATCGGCAATCCAGCTGAACCAGGTTTGGAAGTCAATTCAATTTCCCCAGACATTGTTCCCAACATCGGCCAACCGCTTTCTGTTTGCCACCAATGGTCAACGACAGGTTTTTCGATCAAATCTGAAATCCATTCAAAAGTAGAAGTATCGCATCTTTCGCCAGCTAAAAATAATTTTTTCAAGCTCGAAATATCAAAATTGGTAATCATTTCGCCCAAATTGTCTTCTTTTTTGATTGCTCTAATTGCTGTTGGTGCGGTGAACATTACATTCACTTTGTGTTCTTCAATGATTCTCCAAAACACACTTGCGTCGGGCGTTTTTACAGGTTTTCCTTCAAATAAAATGGTTGTGCTTCCGTTGATGAGTGGACCATAAACGATATATGAATGTCCAACAACCCAGCCAACATCGCTCGCTGCCCAAAAAACTTCTCCTGCTTTCAGACCGTAAACATATTCCATCGAAAATCGCAAAGCAGTTGCATGACCGCCGTGGTCGCGAACAATTCCTTTCGGCTTTCCTGTGGTTCCTGAAGTGTATAAAACATACAGTGGATCAGTTGATTTCATTGTTTCGCAGCCGACTTCCGCAGATTGTTCTAACAAGGTTTGAAAATCTAGCGTTTGGTCATCGTAGATTTCTTGATGATCATTGAATCTATCAAAAAGTATGGTAAATTTTGGTTTGAAAGTAGCTTCTTCAATGGCTTCATCAACCAACGGTTTGTAGGCGATTTTTTTGTCTACTTCAATTCCGTACGAAGCAGTGATGATTGCACGCGGAAGTGCATCGTCGATTCTGATGGCTAATTCGTGAGGAGCAAAACCGCCAAAAACGACGGAATGAATGGCACCAATTCGCGCACAAGCCAACATGGCAATTGCAGCTTCTGGAATCATTGGCATGTAAATAATTACTGTATCGCCTTTGGAAATTCCTTTTGATATCAATCCACCAGCAAATTTGGCAACTTGTCGTTTTAGTTCCTTGTAAGTGTATTTTTTGATTGTATTGGTTACAGGTGAATCATAAATCAAAGCCAATTGGTCGCCACGTCCTTGTTCGATGTGAAAATCCAAAGCCAAATAGCAAGTATTTAATTCGCCATCTTTGAACCAGTCATAAGTGAAATCGCCCGTTTTGGTCAAAATTTCAGTTGGTTTTTTAAACCATGCAAGCAAATCACTTTGTTTTTTCCAAAAAGCTTCTTTTTCTTGGATACTTTGAATATGTTGAAGGCGATAAGCTGACTTTGCTTGAACTTCTTTGATTTCTGATTCCATAACTTAAGTAGTTAAATTGAGTAAATTATTTCAATTTTAGCAACTGATTTTCGATATGTAAAATTGAGGAATAATTTTCACAGAAAATACGCAAAAAGGGAAAAAGAATCAAGGAATTTGCTAAAATAGTATAGTTACAAAATTGATTTTTTTGAGGCAAATGTAAATGTAAAAAACAGATGATAAAAAGAGTTGATTTATCTTATCCAACCTTTATTCATCGCCATTGTGACAGCTTCGACTTTTGAATGCACATACAACTTATCGTAGATGTTTGTCATGTGTTTTCTAACAGTATGCGGACTGATAAACAATTTTTCTGCCACGGCGATATAGTTTTTTCCTTCTGCTAATTCTCGAAGGATATCCATTTCGCGCGAACTTAAAGGTAATTCGTCTTGTTTTTGAGGTACTTGATTTTGGATAAATTGAAACGCCTTTTTGGCAATTTGCGGAGACATTGGAGCACCGCCGTAAAGCATTATATCGTCTATTGCCCGGTGAATATTACTTGCAGATTCGTCTTTCAGTAAATATCCACTTGCACCACTTTGAATGGCTTTGAAAACTTTTTCATCGTCATCAAAAATGGTAATCATCACAAATTGTATACTTGGAAATTTCGCTTTGGCGATTTGAACAGCTTCAATACCGTTCATTTCTGGCATATCAATGTCCATGAAAACGACGTTTGGTAAGTTGGTTGCATCGCTCAATTTATTTAAAAAATCAGCGCCATTACATGCAGTAAATAAGATTCTTACTTCAGGTTTTGACGCTAATTTTTCTTCTAATACTTGAATGTTGTAAGCCTTGTCATCGACCAACACGAGTTTGATTTCTTCCATAATCACAAATTTCGACTAAAAAAGTGTAGCGCGCAATTACGCATTTGGATTATTTTACAGAAAGTCAATCTGTCGCCACATTTTCATTTCTGATTTCAGTATGTCTGATTTCACCACCAGAAGTTCCTGTTTTTTGTGCAAAAAATACAACTACAAAACTTCCAGCCAACACGATAATCGCGATTAAATTTGAGAAAGA
Source organism: Flavobacteriia bacterium (assembly GCA_947450325.1). Taxonomy (GTDB): domain Bacteria; phylum Bacteroidota; class Bacteroidia; order Flavobacteriales_D; family Crocinitomicaceae; genus JAQVCM01. Next base: position 27,543 of record CANFUT010000011.1, on the reverse strand, counting down.
TTTTTTAGTGTAATTTGCCCAAAGTGCGACAATCGAAATGAATCCCAAAGCATAAGACAACAAAGCGAAAGTTTCCGCCATTTCCTCGTGTTCATGGATAAAATGATGGTCTATTTTGCTTCCGATTTCTTCGATTACTTCTTCAGCACCTTCGCCTGTGCTAAAAGCTGGAATTGTGAAAATAGCTCCTAAAATGAAAACCAACAAAGCTGTTCTTTTGACAACTTCTGAGCGGGTGATAAAACCGCCAATTAATATAGCGATACCAATTATTGGAATAATGATTGGCAAATGATTAAAAATCATGTGTAAATGAGCGTCGTTCATACTTTCTATTTATTAATTAATTCTATGCAATATACTTAATTTTCAAAAACCTGCAGCGATTTATTTTCATTGATAACTATGAACATGATAAACTACTCGCCACAGGATTTCTGATTTCCAAAAACCGCAGTTCTTGAAATTTCTTTTATTCTTTGTTTTTTAATTGCATCAACAGCGAATAAGCTCCCGTCATGACAATTTTTTGATTTTCTAAAGGTGTAATGATGTGGGTGAAACCATTTTCTGTTTCACCGACTTCCACTTCTCTCATTTCAAAGAGGTTCTTTTCTTTTCCGATGAAAACATAACTTTTCTCTCCAAAGGTTACAATCGCACTTTCTGGTAGTGCTTGCGTCAAATTATTTTGCACATCAATTTCTGCATTCATGTACATTCCAGGCAATAACTTTTCATCGTAACGATCAAAATGACAGTGAACTTCTCCGCTTCTTTCAGCACTTAAATTTCGGCTTATCAATAAGATTTGACAAGGATATTTTTGATCCGTTTGATTATTCGTGAATGCTGTCAACTTTTGACCAATAGAAAGTTTTTCCAAGTCTTTTTCATACACATTGAGATTCAAATGAATATCGCGAGGATCAATCAATTCAAACAAAACATCCGCTGGATTCAAATATTTGCCAATGTTTACATTTACTTTACTTACGTAACCTGTGATTGGTGAGGTAATTTTGATATTCCTTGAAATGTTGTTCTCGCGCAAATTTTGTGGATTTATACCAATCAATCGCAACTTTTCAGCCAAGGCGTTGACAGCAATCTTTTTACTTCTAAAATCAGCTTGACTTTGTTGAAAAACTTTGTCACTTGTCGCTTTGTTTTGATTCAATTCTTTCTGACGGTTGTATTCATTTTCAGCCAGTGAAAGTTGTTCTTTCGTGGTCAAATAATCTTCTTGAATTTGAATAAACTGCTGGTCTTCAATGGTTGCGATTAATTGACCTTTCGTTACTTTCATCCCAGGTAACATCTCCGTGGATTTCAAATATCCGCCCAAAGGAACGCTTACTGAAACCAAATTTTGTGGTGGAACGTCAATCTTTCCGTTTAATTTTAAGACTTCTGAAATTGATTTCATGGAAGTTTTTCCGAAAGTAATTCCAGCTGATTTTGCTTGTGCATCAGTTAATTGAACCAAATTATTTTGCAAAGTTGGCTCCGTATTTTCCACTTTTTCTGTTTTACTTCCGCAGGCAAAAACCAATAAAGGAAGTATCAAAGCGATGATTATTTTTTTCATGTTTGTATCTTATTTCGTTAATAGGTAATTGAGTTCGATGCTTCTGGTATTCAAGGATTGAACAGCATTCAAATATTGACTTTGAATTTCTACCACTTGATTGATCAACATCGACCATTCTAAATAATTGATTTCGCCTTTCACAAATTGTTCGCTGGCGAGTTTGGAAATTTGCTCTGCATTTGGCAATAAATTTTGCTCAAAATTTTGAACATTTTCTGCTGCATTCAAATATTGAATCTGATTGGTTTTCCATTCATTTTCAAATTGATTGAGTCCTGCTTGAAAATTGTTTTCTGACAACAATTCATTCATTTTTGCCGCTTGCACTTTCGATTTTTGTGCCCCGTAAAACAAAGGGATTCCAATACCAATTTGCACTGATTGAAATCTTTTTGAACGGTTGTAGCTGATATTGTCGGCTCCTGTTCCAATCATACTCATGTTGTTGTATGAAAGGGAGAGGTCTGGTAAAAACAACGATTTTTCAAGTTTTGTCATTTTCAAAGCCATGCTGTTTTGTTGTTCCAATAATTTCATTTTCGGATGCGCACCATCTTGAAGATTTTCGCCTCCGTATAAATTGGATTTCAACTGATTTTGTTCTGGTTGATAGCTTGTTTTCGCGTTCAATAACCAATCAAATTTCAGTTGCAAAATTTCCTTTTCTTGTTGCAAAGATTTCAATTGCATCGCGATTTGTGACCGTTGCGTTTCAGCACTCGTTTTTTCTAATAAATTGCTTTCACCAGTTTTAAATCTTAAGTCCGACACGCGCAAAAATTCTGCGTAAATACTGTCGTTTTTGGTGAGTAATTTTTCTTTAGAATAAATCACTTGCAAGTCATAATAAGTCAATGCGACTTGTTTTACCAATTCAGCAGTTTGAATCGCTTGTCCCCATTGACTTTCTTTCCAAGCCTCACTTAAAATGGCTTTTTGGTTGGAATAAACCGATGGAAAGCGAATGCTTTGTCCAATATTGATTCGTGAGTCATGGAAAAAACTGTTGATTTGTCCGTATTCAGCAACTACATTTGTTTGTTGAATGTTGACTCCAGATTTTAGCAATGCTTCTTGATAGGCAACTTTCAATTTTTCACTTTTCAGATTCAAATTGTTTTTTACAGCTGTATCGATTGCAGCATTTAAGCTGATGTTTTGCGCTTGGGAAAAATTTATTGCGCTGATGAAAATCAAACTTGCAACTATTTTTTCGATGTGTTTTGGCTTCTTGAATCCTTTTTCTGTAAGAATATAAAGGATTGGCAAAACAAACAATGTCAAGAAAGTAGCAATCATTAATCCACCAATAACGACAGTAGCAAGTGGACGTTGAACTTCTGCGCCAGAACCGTTACTCAATGCCATCGGCAAGAATCCAAGCGAGGCCACAAATGCGGTCATCAATACTGGTCGCAAACGATTTTGAGTTCCGTTTAAAACAATTTGAATAACAGAAGTTTCTCCTGCTTCTTTGATGCGATTGAATTCTGCGATGAGTACAATTCCATTTAAAACCGCAATTCCAAACAATGCGATGAAACCAACACCAGCACTAATGCTGAACGGCATTCCTCGACCCGCCAACAATAAAATTCCTCCAATGGCAGAAAGTGGAATCGCCGAGTAAATCAATAATCCTTGTTTGATTGACTTGAAAGCGAAATACAACAATAAGAAAATCAAAAACAAAGAAACAGGTACTGCAATAGTTAATCGTGCTTTCGCAGCATTTAAGTTTTCAAATGCGCCACCAAATTGAACTGAATAACCATCAGGTAAATCCAATTTTTCACTCGTTTTTTGCTGCAATTCAGTTACTATACTTTCCACATCACGGTCTTTTACATTGAAACCAACGATAACGCGTCTTTTGGCATCCTCTCGTTGAATTTGATTTGGACCATTTTTCATTTCGACTTTCGCCAATTGATACAATGGAACTTGTGATCCGCTTGACGTTGGAATTAGTAGATTTTGAACATCTTCCAAACTTTCTCGCTTTTTACTGTCTAATCTTACAACTAAGTCAAAGCGTTTTTCATCTTCGAAAATTAATCCGCTGCTTTGACCTGCGAAAGCAGTATTGATTACCCGATTGACATCTGAAATATTGATGTTGTATTGCGCCATTGCATCACGGTTGTATTCTATAATGATTTGTGGTAACCCCATCAAAGCTTCCAAATAAACTTCATCGGTTCCATTTACCGTTTTCACCAATTCGCTTAATTTCTTGGCATATCGCACCAAAGTATCTAGGTTTTCGCCATAGATTTTGCAAACTACATCTTGTCTTGCACCTGTCATCAATTCATTGAATCGCATTTGCACTGGATACTGAAAACTTGTTGTTACACCAGGAACTTCCTGAGCAGCTAAAGTCATTTTTTCAGCCAATTCATCGAAAGATGTTGCGGATGTCCATTCATGCTTGTCTTTCAAAGAAACAATCATGTCACCACAATCGATGGGCATTGGATCTGTTGGTACTTCGCCGCTTCCGATTTTAGTGACAATTTTATTTACTTCTGGGAAACGAGTTTTTAAGATTTTCTCCACTTTTTGAAGGGTTTCAATCGAAGTATTCAAATTACTTCCAGGTAAAACCCTCGCTTCAATTGCAAAATCACCCTCTTCAATTGATGGAATAAATTCTCCACCCAAAGTACTCATGATATAAATTGAAGAAACAAAAAGCACTAAAACTGTCGCGATTACTGTTTTTGGATACTGGATGATTTTTGCTAATCGTGAGCGGTAACTTTCTCCTAAACGATTCATCAATTTATCAGAAATATTGGTCTTGTGTCCTTTTTTCTTACTCAAAACCAAGGTACTCATCATCGGAATGTAGGTCAAAGAGAGAATAAACGCACCGAGCAATGCAAAACCAACCGTTTGAGCCATCGGTTTAAACATTTTTCCTTCAATTCCTTGCAAGGTGAAAATCGGTAAATAAACAATCAAAATAATAATTTGACCAAAAACGGCACTGTTCATCATTTTTCCAGCAGCTCCTTTTACTTGGTTGTCCATTTCCAATTGATTGAAATCATTTGATCCCAATTGGTTTTTCTTGTGTAATTGATGCATCACGGCTTCAACTATAATTACTGCGCCATCGACAATCAAACCAAAATCTAAGGCACCTAAACTCATCAAATTTCCGCTGACATGGAAAATGTTCATCAAAATGATTGCAAACAACATCGCCAATGGAATAACCGATGCAACCAATAATCCTGCGCGGAAATTTCCAAGGAAAAGTACCAGCACAAAAATCACGATTAGTGCACCTTCGAGTAAGTTTGATTCAACTGTTCCAATCGCATTGTTTACCATTTTGGTGCGATCTAAAAATGGATCAATCACAACGCCTTCAGGTAGAATTTTCTGAATTTCTTCCACGCGTGTTTTGATGTTTTGAATGACTTCATTGCTATTCGCACCTTTCAACATCATTACCACGGCACCAGATACTTCTTTTTCACCGTTAAAAGTCATGGCACCATAACGGGTTGCGAAACCAAATTTAACTTCTGCAACATTTCTAATAAAGAGCGGTGTTCCATTTTCCAAACTTTTGACCGCAATATTTTGAATGTCTTCGATGTTTTTGACCAAGCCTTCACTTCGGATGTACAATACGCTCGCACCTTTTTCAATGTAAGCGCCTCCAGTATTCTGGTTGTTTTTTTCCAAGGCACTGAAAACATCGTCGATTGTAATTCCAAATGCTTGTAATTTATTTGGGTCGATGGCGATTTCATATTGTTTGAGTTTTCCGCCAAAACTGCTGACTTCTGCAACACCTTTCACGCCTAGTAATTGACGGCGTATAATCCAATCTTGAATGGTTCTTAAATCGGTGATGCTGTATTTATCTTCATATCCCTTTTCTGTTCGGACAGCATATTGATACACTTCACCTAAGCCTGTCGACACAGGACCTAATTTAGGCGTACCAATTCCTTTGGGGATTTCATTTTGGACTTGTTGCAATCTTTCAGCTACTTGTTGACGGGCAAAATAGATGTCAGTTTCGTCGTCAAAAACGATGGTCACAACGGATAATCCGAATCGAGAAAAACTTCTGATTTCTTTCAATCCAGGAATATTGTTGCTCGCTTGTTCGATGGGAAAAGTAACAAGGCGTTCAATATCAACTGCGCCAAAAGAAGGAGCAACAGTGATTACTTGAACTTGGTTATTGGTGATGTCAGGAACTGCGTCAATTGGCAACTTCGTGACTTCGAAAATTCCATATAAAAACAATGCTATCGTAAAAATCCCAACGATTAGTTTGTTTTTAATAGAAAACTCAATGATTTTATTAAGCATAAATTCTATTAATTATTGGTGAATAAAAACACATTGCAATCATTCAAAACATTTTAGATGTAATGAATTACAAGTGTCGACACGAAATAATTAACAGAATTTGGGCGGTTGCCAGATTGATTCTAGCTGAAGTGTTGGAATGAATTGGTTTTTGTGAATGGTTACACTTTTATTATTGTCAGAAAACACAGGGATTTCAATTTCAGAAAATGCAGGTAAAACCGCAAAAATCTGCGTAGAAAAGGAATTTCCATGAGATTTGAAAGGCAATCTTTTATCTTTTAAATCATCACTGTCAGGGGCATGATTGCCTTGGTAGTGGATTTTTAAAAATTGAAGAAAAGTGATGTTTTTGTTTTCCGTTTTGTGCTCTGAAAAATGCTCAAAAAGAATCGGAAGTTTGAAAAATTGATTCAACTCCGTGGCAGAAAACACGTAAAGACTAATGAATAATATGGTAATTGTCTTTTTCACTGATTCAAAGTTACATCAAAAAATGATTCAAAATTTCAGTAATTAACTTATTTGTTAAAATTTAACTTTTGGATTGGAAGGAAGATGTTTTTTTTGCCACGGATGCACGGATTATTTAAAGAGGTATTTTTTTGAATACTATTTACTTTTGAAGATCCATTGTACCTCAGAATTTTCAGAAATGGGGATAAAGATTTTTCTGCCACAGATGCACGGATTATTTTTTGAAAAGTTTATCATCAAATTTCTACTTCCAGATCCGTGCATCCGTGGCTTCAACTAAAATTGCATCCTTGGGTTTCACCAAAAATCACTCAGGCATAATTTCCATCTTATCAGCAAAATGGAAGCAATAATCTCTCAAATCCTCGCAAATTTTGGTTTCTCCAGTTGCTTTTTCAAATGTATCAGCCATGGTCAAAAGCGTTTGGTGGAAAAATTGTTTCATTTCTTCGATAGACATTTCATCTGTCCACAAATCAATTTTCAAGGTGTTTTTCGCTTTTGGATCCCAAACAGAAAGCAACAAAGCACGTGCTTCTGCATTTTCAATATTTCCGTCAGTTGCATTCCACATCATGCGCATCGGCACGTGATTTTCGTTCACACCAACATTGATTTTAATTTCTGAGGTTTTAACTATTTTTTTTTCTTCTTCCATGATGATTTGATTTATTTTGACAGATAATCAGTATCTTAACTTTGTTTTTGTTTGTTGAATCTGTCAATTGATATATATTATTCTGCAATTTCGTAGGCTTGTAAAATTTCTGTGTAAGGTAATTCAATTAAGTCTTTCAAAGTCGTCTCTGGATTTTCAGTCATGTATGAATGAATCATTTTCCAACCTATAAATTGACCCATTCGATCCGGACTTTCTTGCGGCAAACCTATTGTGAAAGGGCCTTCATTTAAGAAATTAGAGTGGTCGCGTTCTTTTTCAGAAAACAACATTTTTTCTTTCACTAAAAATTGCCAAAAAGCATATTCGTTTTTTTGCGCGTATTCAAAATCCGGTTTGGTATAGCGCATGATGATAGCTTCATCTTCGTTTGGCAAAGCAGCTTCAGTGAGGTACAAAATTTTCCCCCAACGAATCATTTGCTCCGCAGTATTGCCTTTCACTTCGGCTACATAATGTGTCATGATCCAAGCAGTCAAAACGTCGCGCTCTAAAAATCTTGCTTCCATTCCATCTTTGATCCATTGAAAAATGGGGTCAGGAACTTTTTTGATGACTGGCGATTTTGCTCCCAAATATCTTTCTAATCCGACGCCTATTTCATTTTCCGTGGCAAAAGCATTGCTTGCGAAAAGTGAATTCATGAAAACAATGTTTTGCGGTATTTTTCCGTCAGGAAAATGGTATTTCAAAGCCTTGAATCCATTGGTTATTTTCGTTTTCTGTGGCGATAAATTATTGAATTTTAATTGAATTTCTTTTTCAATTTGACTGATAAATTGATCGTTGGTAAAAAGCTTGATTCTCGCTGTTGTTCCTGAATCGCTCAATGGTCCAACGCCAATACATTGTCCCAATTCATACGCCAATATCTCATTCTCTTTCAATGAAGTAGATTGAATTGAATTTTGTATTTCAGAGGAAGGCAAATGATAGAAAATGGAATCCAAATTAATAAAATTCAGTTTCACATTGATTCCACTTGAATCCACATCCAAAGGGTCACTTGTACACGCACTAAGCAACAAGATTCCGAAACCAATAGATAAAATGCTTTTACGCGTCATTAAAATTCTTTAATATTGTAGTCAAAAGTAATCATATTCGCGCAATTTGCGAATGGATAAACAAATTTTTGATAACCTTTCAAATTCAAATAAGATGAAGAAAATTCTATTTACAGTCGTTGGTTTGAGTATCGCTTTGGTATCAAACGCGCAGGATGCAGCGAATAAAAAATTACAAGCTGGAATAATAGTTGGAACGGCTATGAATTTTCAAAAAATGGGAACTGGGAATCTAAATACCAATGGAATTGGTGGAGATTTTAATATAGGAGCAAATTTGAATTTCAACATCAATGAAAACATTGCTTTTAATACAGGAATAGAGTTTGACTTATCTAGCATGAGGTATTCAGCGAGTTCGACAAATCCAGTTTTCTATCATTTCAGTGACAAAGACATTATCAGAAAAGGAGAATGGGGTGCCAATAATTCTGTTTTTCAATTGACTGAAAGAACGCAAAACGCCAAATATGTCTCTATCCCAACGATGTTTTTGTTCAGAACCAATTTTATAGGCTATTTCAGATATTTTGGAAAATTTGGATTAAGACATAGCATTTTGGCAGATTCAAAGTCAAACGATCATGGTTATAAAATTGCAAATGGTGTCGCTGTTGAGGGAACGAACGAAAACATGAAACGTAAAAGTGAGATGGTATTTTACAAAGGTGCCATTGGTTTATGCGGTGGCGCTGAATGGAATTTCACAGGTTCAACTTGTTTGATGGCTGAATTGGGCTATTATTATGGTTTCACGCCTTTATACTATTCATCGAAAGAAGACAAAAGAAGTTTATACACTTCTTCAATTGCTGATGGAAATAAATTTTTCTCCAATGCAGCTACGCAGTCTCAATTGATGTTGAAAGTTTCGGTTTTATTTTAAGCAACAGATTTTGGATTTTAAAGGAATAAACGAACACATTGTAAATTGGCTTTCAAAGTATGCTGAAAATGCAAAAATGAATGGTTTTATCATTGGTATTTCTGGCGGAGTTGATTCCGCTGTAACTTCCATGCTTTGTGCACAAACGGGCAAAAAAGTACTTGCATTGAGTATGCCGATTCGCCAAACTGTTGCGGAATTTCAACGTGCGACAGAACACATCGAAAACTTGAAATCTCGTTTTTCTAACGTTGAATCAATTGATTTGAATTTGACAGAAACTTTTGGCGCATTTGAAGCAATTTTACCAAAAGAAACAACTCAAAATTTTCTATCAATGGCCAACAGTCGCTCGCGTTTACGCATGATGACTTTGTATGCCTTAGGGCAAAGCAACGGCTTATTGGTTGCAGGAACAGGAAACAAAATTGAAGATTTTGGTGTTGGATTTTTCACCAAATATGGCGACGGCGGAGTGGATATTAGTCCAATAGCCGATTTGACGAAGACAGAAGTGTTCGGATTGGCGAAATATTTGGAGATTGTAAATTCAATCCAAGTTGCCAAGCCTACAGATGGTTTGTGGGAAGATGGTCGAAGCGATGAAGATCAAATTGGTGCTACCTATCCAGAATTGGAGTGGGCGATGGATTTCAAAGGTGATGAAAACGCATTGACTGAGAGAGAGAAAGAGGTTTTGGTGATTTACAGAAGATTCAATACCGTCAATAGACATAAAATGGAAGCGATTCCAGTATGTGAAATTCCAGCAAATCTTAAAAAGTAAAACAGAGCTTATTCAGCTTCTGGCGCCAATCTTAAAACGATTCCATCGATTTCTTCTGTGATGTGAATTTGACAACCCAAACGAGAATTTGGTTTAACAAAAAACGCTTGGTCGAGCATGTCTAACTCTGCATCTCTTTGAGGATCAAGTTCAGTGTCAGATTCCAAATAGCATTGACAAGTAGCACACATAGCCATACCACCGCATTCACCTTTCACTGGCAAATCGTAAGATTTACACAATTCCATGATATTCATGCTCATGTCTGTTGGAGCAATCAATTCATGTGAAACGCCTTCTCTGTCAATGATTGTTACGGTAATATCTGCTGCCATTTTTTTTGAATTTGGGTGTAAAGATATTGGTTTCTTTTGGAAATAAAAAGTACAAAAATCCTCGTGCGAAGCGAATTTACAATACCCAATTGAATAAGTATTTTTCGTCATGCTCAATATTGAATTTGTCTAAAAGATCCAAATATTCTTTTTTAAACGTTTGTATTTCATGGTGTTTCTCCTGATTTAAAATGTAGTTGATGACATTCTCTAAAGCAGAAAAAGAATATGAAAACGCACCAAATCCTTCTTGCCATTGAAATTTTCCGCGAACGAGATTTTTTTCGTTGATCCACCTCGATGAATTAGCCTTAATGTCTCGCACAAGGTCTGAGATGGAGATATTTGGTTTGATGCTGACAAGAATATGGATATGATCAGCAACACCACCAATGGCATAAACTTTCTGTTCTTTTGCTGAAATTGTCCCGCAAATGTATTTGTGCAATTCATCTCTCCATGCTTTTTCAATCAGGTTCTGTCGCCCCTTCACAGAGAAAACAATTTGAATGTAAATTTGTGAAAATGTATTAGCCATTTTTTTTGGTTTTAAGTTGTTAGTCGGTTAATTTTCGTTTTAATTTAAGGTCGGTAAAATTTACGTTAAAGCGCAAATCAAATTGTTGTTTAACTAAAGGTAAGCATTATTTCCTAAATCTCAAAATTCTTTTTGTCTAAAAAATGACAATTATGTCGCTCCCCTGGAGCTCGAAGGAATCGAGTGTCATTTTTTAATGAGACAATACCCCTCTAGGGCATTTAGTCCAAAACGTTGTTCGTTCATCCATCAACAAGCTCCATCGGAGCGAAATATAACAAGGTTCATCGGAGCGCCATATAAATAGCTCCGTAGGAGCGTTATATCAATCCCACCCAAATCCCCCAATAAAAATCATATAATTTCCCATTTCCAAAAATTGCCCCTACCTTTGAAAAAATATTAATTTGATTACATGAAAATCACCTATTCCATTGATGAAAATGATTATTTGACGTTTCAATTATACACCGCGTCGAATTCAGCGTTGGTAAAAAAGCGTCGGTTTATTTCACGTTTGGTGCCTGCGATTGCCTATTTGTTATTGGCAGTTACGTTTTTCTATCAGGGAAATATCACCATGATAATCGCTTTTTGCGTGTTGGCATTCGTTTGGTATTTTTTGTATCCCTTTCACGACAAAAATGTTTACAAACGGCAATATCAGAAGTTTATCAAAGAGAATATGAACAACAAATTTGGTCGTCCAGCGACTTTGAGTTTTGAAGCTCCTTTGGTGAAAGCGAAAGATGAAGTTTCTGAGACGAAAATCAATTATTCTGAAATTGAATCGATTACTGAGATTCCTGAAATGTTTTTGTTGAAATTAAAAACCAATCAATCATTTATTTTACCGAAAGATAAAATCGAAAATGGGGAAACATTGAAACCCTTTTTTGAGTCTTTCGAAACCAACGAAGGCATTCCTTTTTACGTTCTCTCAAATTGGAAATGGAAGTGATTTTATCACAAAAATGTCGAAATTGAGGCTTAAACTGTCGAACTGTCTATAATACTGTAAAACTGACAGTCAAAAATGGAAATATTGTTTGTAATAATTGAAATTTTCCAGTGGCATCATTCTTGACTTTCGAAAGTTGATAAATATTTAAGATTTTATTCTTTAAAAGGAATTCAATCCTATAAATAGAATGTATATTTACGTCTCAATGACAATTTAAAAAATGAACAATATGTTTGGAAACGACGAATTTAAAAAATACGCGACAAAACATCAGGGAATCAGCAGTATGTCTCTGAACAGTTATATTGAATCTTCTTTGACTCCATATATCATCGAGGAAAGACATATGAATATGACTCAAATGGATGTTTTTTCTCGTTTGATGATGGATAGAATTATCTTCCTAGGAACAGGAATTAATGACCAAGTTGCGAATATTATCAATGCGCAATTGTTGTTTTTGGAATCTGTAGATCCTAAAAAAGACATTCAAATTTACATGAATTCACCAGGTGGATCTGTTTATGCAGGTTTGGGAATTTACGATACAATGCAATACATCAAACCAGATGTGGCAACAATTTGTACAGGAATGGCAGCTTCTATGGGCGCAGTTTTGTTGTGTGCTGGTGCTGAAGGAAAACGTTCAGCGTTGAAACATTCACGTGTAATGATTCACCAACCATTGGGTGGCGCGCAAGGACAAGCTTCTGATATCGAAATTACTGCACGTGAAATCGGTAAATTGAAAAAGGAGTTGTATGACATCATCGCATACCATACAAAACAAGATTACGACAAAGTACATGCTGATTCAGACCGTGATTATTGGATGACATCAGAAGAAGCAAAAGCTTACGGAATGGTAGATGAAGTTTTGGTGAGAAATCCAAAATAAATCACTTATAATTAATTATTTAAAGGTCATTCGTCACTTGGCGGATGGCTTTTTTTGTCAAACTAGAATATGTCAAAAAAAGAAACATCTTGTTCGTTTTGCGGAAGACCGCGCTCGCAAGTAGGAATGTTAATCGCAGGATTATCAGGTCATATTTGTGAAAGTTGTATTACGCAAGGTTATTCAATTGTTGAAGAGGAATTTAAAGCAAACAAAACAGATGCTTTCAAAGAAGCACCTTTGAATATCTTGAAACCGATTGAAATCAAATCTAAATTAGATGAGTATGTAATCGGACAAGAAGATGCAAAAAAAGTATTGTCTGTTGCCGTTTACAATCATTACAAAAGATTGAATCAGCCAGTTACAAAAGACGATGTGGAAATCGAGAAAGCGAATGTTATTTTGGTTGGACGCACAGGAACGGGAAAAACATTGTTGGCTAAAACCATCGCTCGTTTGTTAAATGTTCCATTTTGTATAGCTGATGCCACTGTTTTAACTGAAGCAGGTTACGTAGGTGAAGACGTTGAAAGCATTCTTTCTCGTTTGCTTCAAGCTGCGGATTACAATGTGGAAGCTGCGCAAAGAGGAATTGTTTTCATTGATGAAATTGATAAAATTGCACGAAAAAGTGATAATCCTTCCATTACACGTGACGTTTCAGGAGAAGGAGTTCAACAGGCTTTATTGAAATTATTGGAAGGCTCGGTTGTCAATGTTCCGCCTCAAGGAGGAAGAAAGCATCCGGAGCAAAAGATGATTCAAATCGATACTAAAAACATCTTGTTTGTTTGTGGTGGTGCGTTTGATGGAATTGAAAAAATCATTGCAAGACGCGTAAATACGCAAACAATTGGTTTCAGTAGCAACGATGATGTGCGCATTGATGGAGATAATTTCTTGAAATACATCAATCCAACAGATATCAAATCTTATGGTTTAATTCCTGAGTTGATTGGTCGTTTTCCTTCATTGACTTACTTGGAACCGTTGGATGGAAAAAGTTTGAAACGAATTTTGACAGAACCAAAAAATGCATTGATCAAACAATATGTTCGTTTGTTTGAAATCGATGGAATCAAATTGGCTTTTGAAGGTGATGTGTTGGATTTTATCGTTGAAAAAGCGATCGAGTTTAAATTAGGCGCCAGAGGTTTGCGTTCGATTTGCGAAGGTATTTTAAATGATGCTATGTTTGATTTACCATCTAAGAAAATCAAAGAATTCAGAGTCTCTGCAGACTATGCCAAAGAACAATTTTCGAAATCTAAAGTTGCTCGATTGAAAGTAGCTTAAGTTTAGAATTAACAGATATTGAAAGTCCATCGTTTTTGAAATGATGGACTTTTTTTGTGAATCATTTTCATTATTTTTAGATTTCAAAAGACCTTCATATTCCTTAAAATAAACTTAAAATTTTGCTGAATACATAAAATTTAACTTAATCAATTTTCAACCAATGCATTTTGATTTAATTTGTAAAATGAAGAATTGGGTACTTGGCACTTTATTTCTAGTTTCATGCCATGTTTATGGGCAACAGAGGCAGGATGCAGCAAGTTGGCTATCATTGGTATTAGAACAAAAATTACCGCAAAATCTTTCACTTAAAGTGCAGTCTCGTTTTCGATTTGCGGACAATATTTCACATTTGAAATCCTATTATATTGATTTGGGTTTATTTTATAAAGTAAGTGAAAATTTCAAAGTTTCCTTGGATGCGGTTTATGCTCCATATCAATTAGATAATAGCAATTACAAGTCTTTATTTCAATATTATGCTTCAATTTCAAATACTTTTCAAATAGCGAAAAAATGGTCGATTTCTAATAGGGTGATTGGTCAATATACATCTAGTAATTTTATCGTTGACAATGGAACGATTTTCTATATGCGAGCGGATTTGAGAGAGAAATTGACTTTTGGATATGATCTAAATAAAAAGACCAATTTTTACCTTGCAGATGAAATAATGGCTCCCATTTCAGTTTCACCTTTTTTAATTCGGAGAAACAGGTTGTACATTGGAGTAAACCGAAAAATAACCAAACAGTTTGAAGTTGATTTGTACTTTCTTTTGCAAAATTCATTTTTCAAAAAAGTAAATACAACGGACTTTATCTATGGTTTGACATTGGGATACAAGTTTAAAAAATGGAAATAAAAAAACGACAGTATTTAATACCGTCGTTCCAATTTTTAAAATTAAAGATAAACTACACTTTCGTTCCCGCTGTAACAATCGTAAATTTATCCCAATTCAAATATTTATTCGCCAAGGCTAAAATGCGCTCTTGCGAAATGTTTTGAATGTGCTGAATCGCATCGTTGTAATACTCAAAATCTTTGCCGTGTAAATGTGCTGCCATGTATAAATCCATCATTGCATTTGGTCCGTCTGCACTTTTTAGAATCTGACCTAGGAGATAATTTTTGACTAAATCTAATTCTTCTTGCGGAACCAATTCTACTTTCAACAAATCCATTTCATTTTTGATTTCAGTCAATGTCGCATCTGCCACATCTTTTCCAACTTCTGTCGCAATAATGAAATAGCCTGCATTGTTTGATTCTGCAACGCCACAACCGATTCCATAAGTATAACCTTTGTCCTCGCGGATATTTGACATCAATCGACTTCCAAAATAATCGCCGAAAATGGTTTGAAGAATTTGAAAATCAAGGAAATCTTCATGCGTTTTGTTGAACAATGGAATTCCCATGCGAATTGCCGTTTGAACCGCATCTTTTTTCTCGATGTGTAAACGTCCTGGAATGTTGATGAAATCTTTTTCAAATTCGCAAATTCCCGGTTTAGACCAAGCGCCAACTGTATCGATTAAACGATCGATGTATGCTGGTTCAACATCACCAACAACGATTACTTTGCGCAAACCTTGTAGGTAAAATTCTTTGTGAAATCTTTTCAAATCCAGTACAGAAACATCCTCCAAATCCGACAATTCTAGTTGACGATTGTAGTTTTCTGAATTGCTAAACAATTGTTTTTGAAAAGCACGTCGCACCAAAACGCTCACTTTTTCAGAAGAAACGAGAAATTGTTGCTTTTTTTCGCGTAACATATCGCTGATTTCGTGTTCGTGAAACGCGACTTCCTGAATCGCATTTACCAAAATAGCGACTGCTTTTTCAACGTTTTCTTTCAAACAATATAAACTGACGATTGCCAATTCTTGTGCAATTTCTTGATCCAAATAAGCGCCCAAACCGTCCAATTCTTGATTGATCTGTGTACTCGTTTTGTCGGCAGTTCCTGAAAGTAAAAGACTGTTCACAAAACCCGCAATTTTGCGATTTCCGCGGATTGTTCCTGCGTCAAAGTGAAATTCAATGCGCGTTGTTTCGTCTGGAACAGGTTGCATCCAATACAATTTCACAGTAGGCGTGATGTCAAAAATATGTGGTTCTACAAATTGGATTTTCTGTAGTGGATGTATCGCGGGTGCTGTATTTCTTAAACTCATGATTGAATGGCTTTTACTTTTAATAAAGAACAATTTGTTTTTTGTAGAATGTCTTGCGCGTTTGCTAAAATGTGTTCTGGTTGAATTTGTTCGTATAAAATCGCTTCTTGATTCACGCCGTCAGCATCGCCTAATAATTCGAAATAAGCCAAATTCATCGCACGATTCAATAAACCTTGTTCTTGAAAAGCTTTTGCCGTTTTGATTTTATTTTTCAATCGATCTAATTCTTTCGTGCTGATTTTTTCAGTTTGAATTTCGCTCAACACTTTCCAAATCGCGGTGTCCACTTCTTCAAAAGTCACATCAGGACTCAGTTTTCCGCTGATAACGAGCAATCCATTGTCCAAAGAGCCAGTAATGTAAGCGCCAATTTCTGTTACCAATTTTTGCTCTTTTTGAATCGAAGTGTACAAACGAGAAGATTTGTCTCGTCCCAAAGCGTCAGAAAGCATGTCGGTGATGTAATATTCCGCTGATTTTCGTTCCGACATTTTGAAAGCATAATAAAATGCGTCAGATGGAACATTGCGTTCGATAATTTGCTCTCTGAATTCCGTTTGTGGCAACTCCGCAGTCAAAATTCTAGCAGGTTTCATTTTCGATGGAATGTCGCCATACCATTTTTCAACCAAACGTTTTACTTCGTCTAATTCAAAATTTCCAGCGATGCATAAAATCGCGTTGCTTGGATTGTAAAATTTATGGAAAAACGCTTTTACATCTTCCATTTTGGCATCTTCAATGTGACTGATTTCTTTTCCAATCGTAGCCCATTGATAGGGATGCGTGTGGTAAGCCAAAGGTCTTAATTTCAACCAAACATCTCCGTAAGGTTGATTTAAATAGCGTTGTTTGAATTCCTCAATTACGACACTTCTTTGTGTTTCCAAACTTTTTGGTGTGAAACCAAGCGACAACATTCTGTCGGATTCTAACCACAAAGCAGTTTCGATATTTTGCGCTGGCAAAACGTCGTAGTAATTGGTGATATCGTTGGAAGTAAATGCGTTGCTTTCTCCGCCAGCATGTTGCAAAGGCGCGTCGAAATCAGGAATATTGACTGAACCGCCAAACATCAAATGTTCGAATAAATGCGCGAAACCTGTTTTTTCAGGATCTTCGTCGCGCGCGCCAACATCGTAAAGCGTATTTACGACTGCCAAAGGCGTGGTGGTGTCTTTGTGAAATATTACTTTGAGTCCGTTTTCAAGGGAAAATCTTTCGAATTGAATCATTAAAATGTAAATTTATCTGAAGTTTGTAATGCAATGTTTTCTTTGTATTCGGCGATGATTTCAGCAACAATTTCCGCTGCAGGTTTAATTTCATGGATTAATCCCGCAACTTGACCGATTTCTAATTCGCCTTCGATGAGGTCGCCCTCAAACATACCTCGTTTTGCGCGTCCGCGACCCAAAAGATTTTCGAGTTCTTCGGCGTTTGTGCCTTTTTTATATGCTTCTTGAACTTGGTCAAAAAATGGATTTCTCAATAATCGCACAGGAGTTAATTCTTTCAAAGTTAGAAGTGTATCGCCTTCTTTCGATGAAATGACTTTGTTTTTGAAATTGATGTGACAACTCGCTTCTGGAGTAACAACGAATCGACTTCCAATTTGAACCGCATCAGCACCTAATGTCATTGCGGCCAACATTCCTTTTCCAGTTCCAATTCCGCCTGCGGCGATCAAAGGAATCGAAATCGCTTCTGCAACCATCGGAATCAAGCAAAAAGTCGTTGTTTCGTCACGTCCGTTGTGACCTCCAGCTTCAAAACCTTCAGCAACGACCGCATCAACACCAGCTTCTTGTGCTTTCAAAGCAAATTTTACGCTTGAAACAACGTGAACAACCACAATTCCATGCGATTGCAAATGTTTTGTCCAAGTTTTTGGATTTCCTGCAGAAGTAAAAACAATGGGAACTTGGTGTTTAATGATTGTTTCAATGTGCTTGTCGATATCAGGATAGAGCATGGGCAAATTGACCGCGAAAGGTTTGTTTGTTGCGGCTTTGCATTTGGCAATTTGTTCGTCTAAAATATGCGGATACATTGATCCAGAACCAATGATTCCTAATCCGCCAGCGTTGGAAACAGCAGAAGCCAATTCCCAACCAGAACACCAAATCATTCCTGCTTGAATGATTGGATATTGAATATTGAAAAGTTGTGTTATGCGATTTTTCATGAATGAGTTGTGCTTTTGTTGAACAAAAATCTGATTTGTTCGAATGCTGTTATTCATCTGTTTTCTCTGAAAAAAATAATTGAAAAACAGAAATTTTCTTCTAACTACGAAATTACAAAACAGAAATGAATCTACAATTTGTAATTCGGATTCATTGTGATTTTTTTAGGAAATTTCAATGAAAAAAGAATTTAAAAAACCTATTGATGAAAATTGTGTTGTAGTATCAGATTGATTAATTTTACAGCATGACAAAAACAAAAGCTTGGATTCACGCATGCAGATTGCGAACGCTTCCACTTTCATTATCAGGAATTATTTTGGGCTCTTTTGTTGCCAAATCAAATGGTTTTTGGAACACAACAATTTTCATTTTTGCTTTGTTGACAACTGTTTTATTTCAGGTACTGTCCAATTTAGCGAATGATTTGGGCGACAGTCAGAAAGGCGCGGACAATGAAGGGCGCGTTGGTCCTGAAAGAGCTGTGCAATCGGGAGTGATTTCGATGAAAGAAATGCGCAATGCGGTGTTTTTATTGAGCGTTTTGTCTTTTATTTCGGCAGGAACATTGATCTATTTCGCTTCGTTGAACAAAACGCTTTCATTTTGGGTTTTCTATGCTGTTTTGGCCGTTTTTTGCGTACTTGCAGCAATCACATATACCGTTGGAAAACGCGCTTATGGCTACCACGGATTGGGCGATTTTTTTGTATTTATTTTCTTCGGTTTGGTGAGTGTTTTAGGCGTTTATCATTTGTATTTGCCAGAATTCAGTTTCTCGACTTTTCGATTTGAAAATTTATTGCCGGCTGCTACAATTGGTTTATTGAGTATGGCGGTTTTGAATCTCAATAACATGCGCGACAGAACGAATGATGCGAAAGTAGGTAAACGCACGTTGGTTGTTCAGTTGGGCGGCGAAAGGGCGAAGTTTTACCACGCTTTTTTGATTTTAGGCGGAATTGCTTGTTTCACGATTTTCGTTTTTCAATTTCAATCGGAAAATAAATGGATGGCGCTTTCATTGTTGCCCCTGATTTTGTTGATATTACATCTAAGAAAAGCCATGAGCATTGTCCAAGAACGCAATTTTGATCCTGAATTGAAAAAAGTTGCTTTGTCCGCTTTTGCGATCAGCGTTTTCTTTGCGGTGGCGATTGTTTTACACGCTTCATTTTAGTTCAATGATTCGCGCGACTTTCGAGAAAAAAACGTTTCACTTCAAACGACCAAGTGGAACGAGTAGGGGAGTATTAACCGAAAAACATGCTTGGTTTATTTCACTTTCAGATTCCGAAAATCCTTCGATTATTGGTTTGGGAGAATGCAGTATTATTCCCGGACTTTCGCCTGATTTTGTTGATTTTGAACAATATGAAAAACAAGTAAAATCTTGTTGCGACCAAATCAATTCAAGTGCTTTCACTTTTGAGTCAATCGAAGGTTTGTGTGCACAAATCGTCGAATTTCCATCCATTGTTTTTGGAATTGAAACCGCTTTGTTGGATTTGAGAAATGGTGGAAAATCGCTTTTTTACGATACGTCGTTTACCAGAAGTGAAACCAAAATTCCAATCAACGGATTGATTTGGATGGGCGATGAAGCTTTTATGCAAGCACAAATTGAGGATAAATTGCAAGAAGGCTATCGCTGTATCAAAATGAAAATCGGCGCGATAGAATTTGACAAAGAATTTGCCATTTTGGAATCTTTGCGCCAGCGTTTTCCTGCGGATCAATTGACATTGCGTGTCGATGCAAACGGTGCTTTTTCTGTCGTTGAAGCGTTGGAAAGATTGACTCAATTATCGACTTTGGAAATTCATTCTATTGAACAACCTATTCAAGTAAATCAATGGAAAGCGATGGCGGAATTGTGTCAAAAATCACCATTGCCAATTGCGTTGGACGAAGAATTAATTGGCATTCACGATTTGGATGCGAAACGAAATTTGTTGCAAATAATTCGACCTCAATACATCATTTTGAAACCCAGTTTGCACGGAGGAATTTCGGGAACGAAATCTTGGATTGAAATCGCTGAAAATTTGAATATTCCGTGGTGGATTACTTCTGCGTTGGAGTCCAATGTTGGTTTGAATCACATAGCTCAATTTACTTCCACTTACGACAATTTGCTTTTTCAAGGATTGGGAACTGGCGGTTTGTATGTGGAGAATACGCCGACCAAATTGCTCACAAAAGGCGGTTTTTTAGAAATGACTCGTTGATGATTTTCGACTTTTTCAATCAATTTCAACAATCATCACACAAATATCATCGACTTGTTCTTCCTCGCCTTTCCAATTGAAATGTGCTTTTTTGATTTCGTTCATTAAATCGTGAATGGGCAACTTTGAATAGGTATGAATCAATTGAATAAAGTTGTTTCGTTTGAATTTTTTGTTTTGCTCACCACCAAATTGATCTACATAGCCATCTGAAAATAGAAATAATTTGTCTTTTGGTGTTAATTCAATTGCTTTACATTCAAAAGGCGTTTTGACATCCGTTTTTCCAACTGGACGTTTAGTTGCTGTGTATTGAATAATTTCTTCGTTTCTCAATATCCAAAGTGGATTATTTGCTCCTGCCCAAAACAATTGTTTGGTTTCAAAATCGATACAAGCTACAGAAATATCCATTCCATCGGCCAAATCTTGATTTTCGCTATGTAGGTTTTTGGTCAAATAAATCGCTGCTTTTTCGAGTAATATTCCTGGATTTGGTTGAGTGAGTTCTTTCAGCCCAGATTCCAACGCATTGAAGCATAAAACGCTCATCATTGCTCCAGGAACACCGTGTCCCGTGCAATCTCCGACTGCAAAAAATGTCCATTTTTGATTGTTAATTTCCAGAGTTTGTACCCAATAAAAATCACCAGCAACAATGTCTTTCGGTGCATACCAAAGCGCAGAATTTGGCAAAGCGTTGAGAAAAGTACTTTTGGATGGCAACAATGAATCTTGAATGCGTTTTGCATAATTGATGCTACTCAGAATTTCTCCATTTTTATATTCTAAAAGTGATTTTTGACTTTCAACTTCTTGCGTTCTCTCTGTCACTTTTTGTTCCAAAACTACATTCGCTTGTTCTGTCAAGTCATTTAAATCTTTCAAGCTTTTCAAGGCCGTTTCGCGCGTCGTTTTGTATTTTAAAACGATACCAATACTCAATAAAATCGCTTCTAAAGACGAGCCAATTTGCATTCCAAAATCGGTAATAAAATTGGAAGGCGCTAGGCCAAAATTTTTCAAAATGAAACCAAAAACGGTGATGGCAAGCATCGTGAAAGCAATCAAAAACAATTTGGCTTCTTGAATTTTTTCTCGGATGGCAACGTATGCGATTGGAATAATTAAAATATTTAATATCAAAGTGACACCATTGATTCCTACGACTGAGATTTGATAAAATATTTCGCCAGGAATTAATGAACAAATTGAAAAAACATACGCGAAAAACAAGAAAAATCTGAATAATTTATGCGTCTTGGGAAGATTGATTTTGGTTTTCAAATAGCCCATGCAGAAATAGAGCAAAAAGAGCAAACTGGTAGAAGCAAATAGTGGATTTGTTCTGTCAACCAGGTAGTTTCCGCTCCAAAAATAATAGGAACCAATACCGAGCAGGGAAATATTCAACATTCCAAAAGAGAAAACATAAGACGCGTACCAAAGTGCGTTTTTGTCTTTCAAAGCGAAATATGAGAAAAGGTTGAAAATGATTATGAAAGCAATAATTCCGAAATAAATTCCGAAGTAAAGTTGCGTGTCGGCATCGTCTTCCAAGAAAAATTGATTGGTGACCAACGCCGGCATAAAGTGAAATTGTTCGCCTCCGTTGTTTGTGCGCAGTAAAAAAGTATCTGTTGCATGCGGCAACAAATAGATTGGCATGATAAAATTTCGGTTGGCAATTTTTTTGTTTTTATAAGGACGATTGTCGCCTAATTGCGCAATGTTTTTCCAATTTGCTGTGGTTGATTTTTGATACAGATCAATTTCATCCATGTTTGGATTGCTGACACTTAACAAGGTTTGAATCGTGTCGTTGGATTGGTTTGTGAGCACAAATCGAAACCATACATCGTAAGTAACGAAGCCAAAATTTGGATATAAATTTGGAAGGTTTTTAAAACTACTATGTGCATTTAACGCGGCCTTTAAGTCATTTTCTTTGGATGATTTCGTTTCCCAAAACCAAAAATTATTGTCTGTTAGTTCAATTTTATTAGGGTTTTGTAGATCGAGTTTTACCGCTTTTTGGGCAAAAATTGTTGAAGCGGAAAGACAGCAAATTGCGAGAACAAGTAGATTGGATAAATTTTTAAAAACCCTAAATTGTATTTTATTGATCCAAAAGGTCATCATCTTTTTGCGTTGAGTTATTTTTAGCAAAAGGATTATAGAAAAATGAAAGTCCGACAATAAAAATCCCTGCGATGAGGAGAAATTGATTGAATGGTACACGGTTCATTTTCAGAATTAATCCCACAAAAATTCCCACACTTCCGATCCAGTACACCGGATTATTTTCGGAAGATTTATCAAATCTAAAAGAAATCAAATTCATGAGTAACGCGGTTCCACCGAAGATAATCATTCCAGTTTTCGCCAAATAGCGTGGGATAAAATTTCCTCCATAATTTGTGAAAACGACAATTGCCAACAAAAAAGCGATTGCGAAACAAATTGAACCTAAGCGTTTAAACATCATAATCTTTCTTTTAAAGCGAAAATGAGTAAACTACTTACGATTCTGAGTTGCAAATGGATTTCAACAAATCGAAAAATTAATCTTCTCTTTTTCTGAATGGTTTTCTTTCCTCTGAACTTGTGTTTGTTGGTCTTTCACTGTTGTAGGCAGGTTTTGTACCAGCAGGATAAGGTCTCTTTTCAAAAGGTCTTTTTTCGAACGGTTTTTTCTCAAAAGGTTTCTTTTCAAAAACTTTTTTCTCAGGACGATTTCCTTTAGGCGAAGCAATTTTAACGTCTAACTTTCTTCCATTGATATCCATTCCATTCAACGCTTCAATCGCAGCAATTGCGCCATCGGTCGTTTCCATTTCAACATAACCAAAACCTTTCGATTTTTTGGTCACTTTGTCAAAAACAACATGCGCATATGTAACCACGCCAAAAGAAGAAAAGGTTGCTGTTAAGTCGTCGGAAGTAATTTCCCAATCTAAGTTTGCAATAAAAATATTCGTCATCTAAAAATAAAAAAAGTAATCACCTGAATGATTAGTACCTAAAAAAAGGCAAATATAAGCAATAGTGTTCTGACTGTACAAATTTATTATTGGCAAGCGTGCATTTTATTTAAGCTTCGATTGTCAAATGTTGACTTTAATTGGCGAGCGCAGACTTCGAGTGACTCAATCTGCATTTTAAGTAAAGATTTAATCAGTTTTGAAATTAGCTACTTTAGTTAAGTATGCTATGTTAATTTAGTACAAATACCAAATTCCCCTAGTACAAATACTAAAAAACACCAGTATAAAATACTGCTTTACATATAAATTTCTTGGGATTGAACAAAATCCGATTTTTCTGTAAAAAATAGCGATTCACCCCTTAATTAAATTAGGTTAATTTTAGAGTTTCAAATATATTTTGGACTGCGTATGCTTTATTAGCAATTCAAAATATTTATTAATTAAAAGTGGATTTAGATTTATTAAGTACGATTCTCGGAACGATTGGTATTGGAAGTTCATTTCTTCCTATACTACTATTTTTCTTTGGGAAAAAGAATACCCAAAATATCTATTTCAAAATTTTATGTATCGAAATTTTAAGTATCAATTTTTTGACTTTGTTACTTTTTTTATTCACGAATTACAATCAAAACAACTTGTTTTTTTGGAATACTTTTGTTGAATCTGTATTACTCATGTTTGCGTTCAATTATTGGTCGAAAGAAAAGAAAGTGTTACAAAAGCTGACAACGATTTTAATTTTTGTGAATGTTGCGATTTTTGTCTTGTTTTACATGATTTTGGATTTCAAATTTGAAGAGCGATTGAGCTTTTATACTTTGGCAATGAACATTCTTCTTTCATTTTTCTCCATTTATGTTGTTTTAGATGCTTATAAGAACAGCATTCATGACTCATTAGTAAAAGACAAATTGTTTGTTTTTGCGTCAGGTTTATTACTTTACAATGGACTACAAGTTTACGTTTCGATGTATGATTCATTGATAAGAAAAGACGATTATCAACTTTTTTTAATGACTTGGCCCATCGTGCAAATCAGCACAGTTTTTTATTACACGTTATTATCTAGAGTAGTATGGATATCGAAAAAATGATCTTGATTACTGTCTTGTCAGGCACGCTTTTTAGTCTTGGTCTGATTTTGTCGCTGTTGGGATTGGTGATTAATTTCCGCAAAAAGCGCATTTTACAGAACAAAGAAATTGAGGTGCTACTTAAAAACAAAGAACTTGAATTAATGAATGCTGTCGTTTTGGCGCAGGAAAACGAAAGGTCTAAAATTGCCAGAAATCTGCACGATGAAGTTGGTGCAATTTTATCCATGGCGCAGCGAAATTTAACTGCTACTATCAAAGATCTTCCTGAAAATTCTTCGTCCTATGAGGATATCAAATTTGTGATTGACGTTTTGGACCAATCTGTCAGCAAAATCAGAACAATTTCTCACGAAATCCTCCCTCATTTCTTGGTGAAATTTGGTTTGCAAAAAACGCTTCGACGATTGATGGAGCAAACACAAAAAACTTTGGGACATCCGTGTACTTTTGTTTCTGAATTTGCAAAAGAAGAATTGATTTTGGAGGAGCAACAAGAAATTCAATTTTACTCAATTACCTTGGAATTGTTGAACAATATCTTAAAACATGCTCGACCCGAATCGGTAAACTTATCATTGGGAAGTTTTGAAAATAATCTGTTTTTGAAACTGGAACACGACGGAATTGCAATAAGTCAATCCGACTATGAATATTTGCTTTTTCACAGCAGTGGAGTAGGATTGGAATCGATTTCACAAAGGTTGAAATTGATTTCTGGTGAATTATTTTTTGAGCGATTTGATCAAGGTGGTTCAATCAAACTATCAATGCCTCTAAAAAGTGAAGTTGAAGAAATGCTTCCAATAGTCGAAACTGAATAAATCATTGATTCTTGGAAAAACTGGCAATTTTATTGGGATTTATTGGAATTGGTAGCGCGTGTGTGCCAGCTCTAATTTTATTGATAAGCACTTTAAAACGAAACAAAATCCAAGGGTTTTATTTATTTAAAATACTTGCTATTGAATATTTTATTGTCAATGTAACTACATTATTCATCTATTTCCTTAAGGTGGAATCGTTTCAAAAGTACATTTTTAGTTTTCATTATCTTTTTGAATTGATTGCCTTTACTTTATTCTTCCTTAAATTTTCTGATTTTAAGAAGGTAAAATTCGTAGTAGTTTTGGCAATGTTTTTACTAGGCATTTTTTTATTTCTTTTTTATTTTCAAGGGGTTACTGTGATAGATAATTATTTAGCAGTTTCAACCAATATTTTTGTTTAGTTACTTTTTCTATCTATTACATTTTTGGAGTGTATCAAAGAAACTTAAGCACTAATTTGTTTCACGACGGTGTATTTTGGATTGTTTCGGTGGTTTTGTTTTATAATGCAATTCAGTTTTATTTTTCATTTTTTGAAATTTTTATTCGAAATGAAGCTGGATCGATTTTTTATTTTTTATGGCCAATTTTTCAGGTTTCAGGGATAATTTATTATTCGATTTTCTCGTTAGGTTTGTGGAAATTAGAAAGGGAGTGAATATCTTTCAAAGCGAAGTATTGTGATTGAATTGAAATCAAATTAAAAAGATTGAAATTGATTTATTAAAATTGTAAAATGAAAAGATCTAAATTCTACAAAACAGACCAAATTATTCGAGTTGCCGTTGTTGAGGATCACACAGTTGTTAGACAAGCACTAGTCATGTTATTGAAAAAAGAACCACAAATTGTTGTTGCTTTTCAAGCAGAAAACGGGAAAGATTTCTTTGAAAAGATGTTTAATAATCAGGTTGATGTCGTTTTACTTGATCTGGATATGCCTGTCATGGATGGAAAAGAAACGTTGTTGAAATTGAGAACGGAATATCCAGAGGTGAAAGCGATTATGTTAAGTATGCATGATGATTTGTGGATGGTTTCTGAATTAATCAGTTTGGGAGCAAAGAGCTTTTTGAAGAAAAACTGTTCTTTTGATGAAATGGTAGATGCATTATTTGACGTTAAATTCATGGGAAATCATACCAATGAATTGGTTTCACAAGCGTTTTTTTCCAAGTTTGAAAGAGAGAATTTAGAAGATGAAAGTCTTGTCAAATATCAATTAAGTCAACGAGAACTTATCGTTTTAAAGATGATTTGTGATGGTAAGACCAGCGATCAAATCAGTGAGCGCTTGAATTTATCGAAAAAATCCATTGACGCAATTAGATCAGAAATTTCTAAGAGGATAGGGGCAACGAACCCGGCAGAATTCGTTCGAAAAAGTATCCTTTTAGGTCTGTATAAGATTAGAACCGATGAACAAATAGAACAGGAGGAACTTTTGGAGCAAAAACAAAAAATCGAGCGCAAATCTTCACGTAATCGCGAATTTCCATCGAAATATGAATGAATACAAATAACTTATTTGTCATTTAAATGGAATTGGTATATGTACTATAATTTGATGGTATTAATACCAAAAAAAAACGTTAAAATATTTAGATTTTAAAGTGAAGCTACTGTATTATAATATTTTATGATTTTCATTTGTTTTTCAATTAAAATTCAATTCCAGCAATTGCTGTAATTTTGGTTCAGCGTTAGAAATAATCATTTAATGATAAAGGAATAAAGCCACTACCTGCAACTAAACTGATGGCTATATACATAACATTTGAACCAACATAAGGAAACCTTGTTGGTTCTTTTGTTTTGGGAAATACTGATAATCAAAATTATAAGTTTAATAATTATAAAAAACTACTTTTACCCTGGCATTGGCTTTAGTAGAACCGTTTTAAAATCTAAGGTATTTTTATTTGAATCGAAAAGGGGCGTAGCTGTAAAAGCAATTCCCCTTTTTTGGTCAGGATTGGCAGTGCCGCTCCTGCTCTTGAATATGACTAGTCCTAAATAAGCGATACAGATTATTAAAGACTAAATTAATAAATTATATCCCAGTAAACACGTGTTTACTGGGATATTTGTTTTTATAGGTTTTTATTTTGATTTTATTTTGGTTGTGCATTTGACAAGGAGTCTT
>CANFUT010000010.1 GCA_947450325.1 Flavobacteriia bacterium | reverse complement strand
TTTAAATCATTCAATACTATTTCAAGAACAATAATGAACCATTATCAAACCATATTAAATTATTTCGACAATAGAAGTACAAACGCTTCGGCGGAATCATTTAATGCAAAAATAAAAGCTTTCAGAGCTCAATTTAGAGGAGTCAGAAGTGTTGGATTCTTTTTATTTAGATTAACCCAAATTTATGCTTGATTTTCTGTGAAGTCCACAGAATTTTGACATGATCCATGATCCATGATCCTTTTTCAATCAATTTTAGGTGAAAATAAAAAAAGCCTCAGTAAAACTGAAGCTTTTTTCTCTTTGTAGCGAGGACTCGACTCGAACGAGCGACCTTCGGGTTATGAGCCCGACGAGCTACCAACTGCTCCACCTCGCACTCTAAACGCTAAAAACAAACAAGTTTATTTTTTATCGTGGCACAAAGATACACCCTTTTTTTAGATTTACAAACTTAAATTTCAAATTTTAGTGATTTAACGAATTTTAACCATTGAAGAAGATCGACTTTTTGGCGCAATTTTCATTTTTTTACGCTTTTTTAGATTTGAAATTCGATAATGTTTTCATTCTATTTTTATTCGTCTTACTTTTGTATAAGAATTCATTTTCATCACAAGAAAAATCATTCTAAAACAGCAAATAATAAATCAATTTAAAAGAAGCGGCGCCCTGCGCTCAACAATCGATTCATGAATACAGATGCCAGAAGATACGTAATTCTCATTTTTTTCTTGGTCATTGGCGTGATTTATTCTATTCGCTTGTTTTACATGCAAGTAGTGGATGAAAGTTGGACTTTACGTGCGCAAGAAATTGCTGAAAAAAGACACGTTGTGGTTCCTCCCCGAGGCATTGTAAAAGATCGAAATGGCAAAAAAATTGTCATCAACAAAACTTACTACAACCTCATGATGTGCGAGAAAGACATCAAACATTTAGATACTGTCGCTTTTGCAAAATTGATTGGTTGGACTCCTGAAAAAGTCAAATATCGATTCAAAGAAATTTACTACGAAGAAGGCTTCGACAAAAATCCAAAAACGAAAGTGAGAAATGTTCCTCGTTACCAAAAAATGAGAAAATATGCTTTCGTGAAGGAAATGACTCCCGAAGAAATGGCAGAAATTGCGACTAGTTTAGGAAATTTCCCTGGTTTTTCTGAAGAAATAACCAGCATGCGAAGTTATCCGTATGCCAATGCAGCAAATATATTGGGATATGTGAGTGAAGTTAACGGTCAAGAAGTGGAAGAAGATCGCTTTTACCGTTCGGGGGACAACATTGGTCGCGCAGGATTAGAAAGATTTTACGAAACAGATTTACGCGGAAGAAAAGGCGTACATTACATAGTTACTTCTGCCATGAACAACGCCATTGAGCCTTATGCAAATGGTAAGTACGATACAACTGCCAAACAAGGTCCTGTTTTAAACTTGAGCGTTGACATTGATTTACAAGCATACGGTGAAAAATTGATGGTCAACAAAAGAGGCTGTATTGTGGCGATTGAACCTTCATCAGGCGAAATTTTAGCCATGGTTTCTGCGCCGACTTTTGACCCTAATTTATTTGTTGGAAAACGTGCGACTTCACAAAATTATCCACGATTGTTGCTCGATAAAGACAAACCGCTTTATCCTCGACCTTTGCAAGCAGAATATCCTCCAGGTTCGATTTTTAAATTGTTGCAGTCGGTTATTGCCTTGCAAGAAGGTGCAATTACAGTCAATACTGGTTTTCCTTGCAACAAAAGTTTAGTAGGTTGCCACAACCATCCGAGTGCTCGAAATATTATGGAGGCGGTTCAAATGTCTTGCAATCCTTACTATTACCAAGCAGTTAGAAGAATCATTCAAGGCGGAAGAAAAAAAGGTTTGTATGCTGATGCGGAAGAAGGTTTACGTATTTGGTCAAAATACATGCAAAGCTTTGGTTTGGGACATAAATTAGACACTGATATTCCTGGAATAAGAAGTGGTTTGATACCTGATCCAAATTACTATGACAATGTTTTTCCATCCAAAAAACATCCATACGGTCATCATCAATGGGCATTCTCAACGATTCGTTCTATTTCTATTGGACAAGGAGAAGTAAAAGTTACACCGCTTCAAATGGCAAACATTGCTTCTTTGATTGCCAATAGAGGTTGGTTTTATACACCACACTTTGTGAAATCAATCGGAAAAAAAGGACCGTTGCCAATTTATATAAAGAAGAATTATTCTATGGTGAAATCTCAACACTTTGACCCAGTAATTGAAGGAATGCGCCGAGTTGTGAATGAAGCAGGTGGAACAGCGCGAAGAGCGAGATTGGAAGACATCATCATTTGTGGCAAAACGGGTACGGCTCAAAATCCACAAGGGGAAGACCACTCAGTCTTCATTGCTTTTGCACCAATGAATAATCCTAAAATAGCCATTTCTGTTTACGTTGAAAATGCAGGAGCAGGAGGTCAATGGGCTGCACCAATTGCCAGTTTGATGATTGAAAAATATCTGAAAAACAAGATTACAGACCCAGAAAAAGAGAAACGTATTTTGGAAGCCAATTTAATGAACGTTGTTAAAAAAGGAAAATGAGTAGAAATCAATCACTAACATCAAACGTTGATTGGGGTTTACTCATCGTTTTTTTCTTGATGCTTGGCATGGGTGTTGCCAACGTTTATTCTGTTGCATACAACGCGGATCATCCCAATTTCTTTGACTTTTCACAGAAATATGGAAAGCAAATATTGTGGATTGGATTTTCGTTATTTCTTGGAATTGTGGTCTTTTTGATTGATTCTGATATTTACAGAAAATTTGCCATTCCAATCTATCTATTTTGCCTTGGGATGTTAGTACTTGTGCTCTTCATGCCCGCTGTAAACGGTGCTCATGCTTGGTTAGGTTTTGGTTCTCTCGGAATTCAACCAGCAGAATTTGCCAAAATCGGAACTGCTATTGCACTTGGTCGATACATCAACAGTTTGAATGTCAATCAACAAAACGTAAAAACGGTAATTCTAGCAAACATCATTTTGTTGGGGCCAATGATTCTTATTTTGATGCAACCTGATGCGGGATCATTTGTGGTATTTACTTCCTTTTTATTCGTAATGTATCGCGAAGGATTAACTTACGATCCAATCGTTTTGAAATTAGTAAACCTAATTCCTGGTATCAAATTCAAAAGCACGTGGGTAGGAAGTCACTTTATTCCGATTTTATTTGCTGTAGTATTCTTATCGCTTGTTACACTATTGATGAGCAACAATGTGCTCACATTTGAATTTTGGCCCGGATTGGAAATCCCAGGATTTTATGGCGTTTTGATTTCTCTTTTCTTGTTAGCACTCATTTCTTACTTTATTTTGCGCTGGATTTCTTCAAAAAGAGACCGTAGTAAAGTCACAGTCATTGTGTTGATTGGATTCATTATGGCCGCAGGAATTTCAACAACTGTAAATGTTGGTTTTCAAGGATTGGCGATTCACCAAAAAGAGCGTATTGAGCTGTTTTTGGGAATGAGAGAAGATCCAAATGGAGACGATTATAATAGAAATCGTGCTATGGCAGCCGTTGGTTCTGGTGGTTTGACGGGAAAAGGTTATAAAAACGCAAGTTTAGCAAGCGTAGAATCTAATCACGTTCCTGAAAGTGAAACGGACTTTATCTTTTGCCCATTGGCGGAAGAATGGGGATTTGTCGGCAGTTTGGTCATCATGTTTTTGTTCATGTTCATGCTGATTCGTATTATCACAATTGCCGAACGACAAAAATCACGTTTCAATCGGGTATATGCTTATTCTGTGGCGATGATTATTTTCTACCATTTCGCCATCAACATTGGGATGAATATTGGATTCGCGCCTGTAATTGGTATTCCTTTGCCGTTTTTTAGTTACGGTGGATCTTCAATGATGTCGTTTTCTGTGATGATGTTTATCTTGATTAAACTCGATAGTCAGCGAAACGATGTTCTGAGTTAATTTACTCTTCAGTTTCCAATTCTGGATGCTTTTTCAATTTCTTTTTGGCTCTCTCTTTTGCCCTTTTGGCTTTTTCTTCTTTCGATAGTTTTTCCCAATCATAAGAATAAGTCAAAGACAAAATATGTTCAGTTTCATTTTTAGGCAAGTTGATACTGTGTCCAAAAATATACTTCACTTCCAGTGTTCGAGGACCTTTTAAGTTGTAGGAAGTCCCTATTGCCAAACGATATTTGTTGAATCTTTTTCCCAAATCTTTATTCGCCATACTGTAGAACCATTCTCCAGAAATTGCTGGCGTATAGTTGCTTTTTTTATTGATATGAAAAGTCAAAGATGGCTTCAAACGAATGGCTTGATCAAATTCAGCTGAGTAATTTCCTGGCAATTGCAGTGTTCCAAAAGTTGATTGGTATCTAAATCTAAAACCTGGATCGACGTGCTTGAATTTCGCTTTCAATTCTAGGTTGAAATTCAATCTATTATCAAAAACATAATTGCTAAATCGGTTTTCTTTAAATAGCATTCTGTAATCAGCAGAAATTTTCACACCATCTATGATTTTATAGGATAAAGTAAGCTGAGGAAAAATAGTGCCAGGAGCACTAAAATCGTAAAAACGTAAATCTAATGAGGCTGCTGCGGTCAATTTTGAAGTTAACTTTCTATTGACTGCACCACTCAGCCAAGTTTGGGGAACAACTTGAGTAAAAGTAAGGCTGCAAAAAAACAAAAAGCCAAATAACAATTTGATTTTCATGCTTAATCTTTAATTTTAATTGTACCAACATCCACAGTTGATTTGTTTTCCGTAATTTCTGCTGAAACCAAAACAGTTTCCTGTCCGCTTGGGCAAGAATAGTCAACTGTATTAAAACACTTGCTATACACAAAAATTTGGTATTTGCCTTTTGCTAAATAAGGAAATTCAAAGCTTCCATCATAGCTCGTTGCAATTTTATCATTGAAATAAGTTCCATCGGCACCATAAATAATGTAAACATCAAAATCTTGCCCAAAATATTCTGAAGTGATTGCAGTTCCTGAACTATTGTAATTTTGAACATACACTTTACCTTTGATTATTGATGTACCTCCTTGACCCGCAGATTTATTACATGAAGAAAACAAGCTGAAAATTGAGATTATACTTAGAAATAAAAGAATTTTTTTCATGGTGATTTTTGATATTTATAATGAATAAAAGTAATCTAAAATTGTGAAATTATATGCATTTGGAATCAACCATTTAAAATAAAAGTGCGTCTAACGTTAAATTTTTGTTTATTTATTGTTAATATTGAATAAGCTTTTCTCTTTAATCTTCTTTAATTCCTCCAATATGATGATGCGCTTTTTAATTTCTCTTGTATTTATTATATGCTTATCAACTTCATTTAGTCAAGTTGTTATTAATGAATATTCTTGTTCAAATATTGCTGGCCCAACTGATGCTTTTGGGCAAAATGAAGATTGGGTTGAACTTTTCAATACCTCTGCTGCTCCAGTTAATTTAACAGGCTATTTTTTATCAGATAAATCAACAAATCTAGGCAAATGGGCAGTTCCTTCTGGCACAATTCCAGGCAATGGTTTTCTAATGGTTTTTTGCTCAGGTAGAAACACCGTTTCAGGAAATGAATTGCATCCAAATTTTAAATTAACACAAACAAAAAATGAATGGATCATCCTTTCAGATGCAAGCTTAGCCGTTCAAGATTCAATCAAAATTGTCCATTTGACAAAAAACAATCACTCTGTTGGAAGACAAACAAATGGAGCATCAACTTGGAAATTATTTTTAAATCCAACTCCAAATGCAACTAATACAGGTGCTATTAATTTTTACACAACAACACCTGTTTTCAGCGTAAATCCTGGCTTTTATCCCGGCTCACAAAGCGTTACAATCACTTGTCCTGATGCTGGCTCAACGATCAGATATACCCTTAACGGTTCGGAGCCAACAACAACTTCCACACTTTATTCTGGACCGATTAACATTCCCACGACCAAAGTTTTACGAGCCAAAGCATTTTCTGCAAATGAGCCTAGTTTCACTAAATCAGGAACTTATTTTATCAATGTTGACCACACAATTCCAGTATTATCGGTTGCCGGATTTGGAAATAATAGCGTTCAAACTTTACTAGATGGAAACTCAAGTATAACACCACAAGGATTTTTTGAAATGTATGAAACTGACAATAGCTTTGTCGATGCTGGAGAAGGAGAATTCAACAAACACGGAAATGATTCTTGGTCTTATAACCAAAGAGGATTTGACTTCATCATGAAAGATCAGTTTGGTTACAATGATGCGATTGACCATCAAATATTTCCTGAAAAATCAAGATCGTCGTTTCAAAGGTTGATCATTAAAGCAGGAGCTAGTGACAATTATCCTTTTGAAAATGGCGCAACTCACATTCGAGATGCATTTGTGCATACACTTTCTCAAAAAGCAGACTTAAAACTAGACGAGCGAACATGGAAACCTTGTGTAGTATACCTAAATGGAGTTTATTGGGGAGTATATGAAATCAGAGAGAAAGCGGATGATTCTGATTTTACTGAATATTACGACAATCAAGACAAGTACAACCTAGAATACTTAAAAACATGGGGTGCAACGTGGGAAGAATTCGGTGCACCCAATGCATTGAATGATTGGAATTCTTTAAAATCCTATATTCTAACGAACAATATGGGAAATGCAACCAATTTTACTTACGTCGACAGTTTGTTGAATTGGGAATCACTAGTAGATTATTTTTGCATCAACTCTTACACTGTTTGCCAAGATTGGTTGAATTGGAATACAGCTTGGTGGCGAGGAATGGATCCTGCAGGTCAACATAAAAAATGGCGCTATACCCTTTGGGACATGGATGCTACTTTTGGTCATTACATCAATTACACAGGAATTCCTGATGCTTCTGCAAATGCTGACCCCTGTAATGTTGAAGCTTTGCCTGATCCAGGTGGTCAAGGTCATACGCTAATTTTACAAAAATTAATCAATGAGAATCCTGTTGTTAATCAGTACTATATCACTCGTTATGCTGATCTACTAAACACGCACTTTTCATGTCAATACTTGAATTTCCTGTTAGACAGTATGATTACTCAAATTGCACCTGAAATGCCTGGTCATGTCGCGCGTTGGGGAGGAAGTATGGCAGAATGGCAAACAAATGTGCAAGATTTGCATGATTTTATTAATACAAGATGTGTGTCCTTAAATCAAGGATTGACAAATTGTTATAATTTAAATGGACCTTACAATGTATCTTTTGATGTAACTCCTGCCCTTTCAGGAGAAATCAAGGTAAATTCAATTTGGGCACCAAGTTATCCTTGGACAGCTTCCTACTTTGGAGGTATTGCTACCAACTTGGTTGCAAGGCCAAAGTTAGGTTATGTGTTTGACCATTGGGAATATACAGTTGGTCCAACAGCACTAGCGATTACAGAGGACACAAACAGCATGAATATTTTACAACCAGAAAATGTCGTGGCTTTTTTCGTAGCTGAAAATCCAGATATTGATGGTGATGGAATTAGCAATACAGATGAAGGCACATTAGGAACAGACCCAACAAATCCTGATACTGATGGAGACGGAATAAACGATGGAACTGAAGTTAACAACGGTTCAGATCCATTGGATCCTTGTAGTCCAAATTTAAATTCAGCAAATTGCGATTCAGATGGAGATGGAATTACCAACCCAAATGAAGCAGTAATTGGCACAGATCCAAATAATCCAGATACCGATGGAGATGGAATCAATGATGGAACTGAAGTAAATAATTCTACTAATCCATTAGATCCTTGTGATCCTGTAAGTGCATTGCCGGAATGCAATCTAGACGATGATGGAGATGGAATTTCCAATGCACAAGAAGGAATACTTGGCACAGACCCAAACAATCCTGATACAGATGGAGATGGTATCAATGATGGAACGGAGGTGAATAATGGAAGTAATCCTTTAGATGCATGTGATCCAAACAAGGTTGGCGTTGCTTGTAATCCCGGAATTTTAGTTCCAACTGGGTTTTCACCAAATGGAGATAATAACAATGATGTTTTCAGAGTATTTGCTGGAAATGATGTGAAATCATTTAAAATTTCAGTTTACGACCGATGGGGAAATAAAATGTTTGAAACGACGGAAAGTGGCTATAGTTGGGATGGAAACTACAAGGGAAAAGCATTAAACCCTGGTATTTACGCATACATGCTCGAAATTATTTACAAAAATGGAACCGCTGATTTGAAATCTGGAAACATTACATTAATCCGCTAAAAGATGAAAAAATTATACTTTTTTATTACAATCATCAGTGGTTTTAATGTTGCTGCGCAAGACATTCACTTTTCTCAAACAGCTGAAACGCCATTGTTGATTAATCCAGGTGCGACAGGTGTTTATAGTGGCTGGGAAAGAGTTCAAATCAATCAAAGAAATCAGTGGTTGGGCGGAAATACTCAATTCAGCACATCTTCTTTGGCTTGTGATGTCAATTTTCTGAAAACTGAAAGAGGAAATAATGCTCATATTGGTTTGGGAATGTTTTTCTACAACGACATTGGTGGTGATTCTAAATTTGGTACTCAATCTGGCGCATTGTCTTTGAGTGGAATTTTACCAGTCGGTGGTGGACACACCTTGTCAGCGGGGATTCAAACCGGTTTTGCGAATCGTTCCGCTGATTTAAGCCGTGTCTATTTTGAAAATCAGATTAATGGAAACGTTTTTGATCCCGCGCTTTCAAACGGCGAAAATGGAAATTTTAATAACTTTAAATATTTAGATGTTTCCTCGGGGATTTACTATCAATATGATTCAGATAAATCAACTTTTAGAAGAAATAACAAAATGAAGTTTGAATTAGGCGGCGCGGTTTATCATGTAAATCAACCAATTTTTAAATACGCAGGGATTCCATTTGACCGTCTCTATTCAAAATTTGTGTTTCATTCTGCTTTTTCCAAAGACATTCAAGGAACAGATTGGGCATATGATGTAAGCGCTGTACAATTTATTCAAGGACCACACTTAGAGACCATTTTAGGTGGAATGGGAAGGTATAGATTTAGTACTGGATCCAAAATCACAGGATTTAGCCGCGATGCTTACTTTGGATTTGGAATGTATATGCGTTTGAAAGATGCAATTATTCCTCGAGTAATGATAGATTGGAAAGGTATGAAATTTGGACTTTCCTACGATTTCACGGTTTCAAAACTAAGAAGAGCATATAAAGGAGGTTCTTTGGAGTTTTCACTTTCCTACACCAATTTACAATATGGTTTATTGAAACGCAGACGAAAATAATCTCGAGGATGATCACAAAATGATTCTGAAATTTCTGTAACAAATTTCAGCATACCTGTTATTGTTAGGAATTCAAACTATTTATGATGCGAAAATTATTGCTACTTATAATCCTATTTCCTTGTTTTGCTATTTCTCAAAAATCGATGAAACAATTCTATGAATTGAATTCTTTGATTCATAATTATAACTTTTATGACGAGTCTATTACCACTGCATCGTTAAGAAAGCAACTTCAAATAAAATCGGTAAAAACAACAGCAACGTTTAAAAATAACAAGAAGAATTATTCTACCGATATGACCTACAACAAAATGGGGAAAAACACTTCCTACATAAGCAAAAAATGGACTCAAGAAAAGCAATATGTAAATGACACGCTTGAATCCTATGTCGTTACATCAAGAAAAAAACAAAAAACGGAGGTAAAATCGACATATTCTGATGGCGATTTAAGTTCTAGATCGATTTTCGACGATGGTAAATTACGCTCAACTTACACTTTAGCATACAACGAAAACAAAAAAGTGACAAGTTCAAAACTCACAAGAAATAAGAAAATTTACGAAATTCAAAATAGCTACAACAACCAAGAAAATAAACTTATAAAAACCGTTTATCTAATTAACAGCAAAATCAAAAAACAGTGGATTTATGAATGTAAACAAGAAGGTCAATTGGTTGCATCCAAAACGGAAGAATTGTCTAGTTTCTGCACCTATAAAGAAGAATCTGTTGATGGTTCTTATACAACGTTTACAAGAACTTTGAGAGATGGAAAACCTTATTTAAACAAACAGATTTTCAATAAAGATTCTATTTTGGTTACTTCAAAAACCTTTTTGAATGACACGATTTTGGTTTGGGAGAAAACAAAAATAAACAACGTCGAAACTTTTATAAACTACAAAAAATCAGGAAAATTTACCTACAAACAAATTGTTACCTACAATGATGCTGGAAATGTTATTTGTCGTGAATTCATTAATAGTAAAAAAGGACCTTCGTATTCGAAAAGAGTCTTCGACCTAAATTCGGATGGAACCACAAAAAATGAAGTTTATTACCATAAAGGTAAGTTGCAAAAAACAGTCAACTACGCGTACAGTTTTTATTAAGAAATTAGTTTAGAAAACAAAAAAGAGCAGATTGATTAATCTGCTCTTTGCTTTTATTTCGTTTCTTCAACCTTCAGTCCAACATCTAAAACTTCGTCGAGTTTATTCATCGTCACTCCTTGCTCGAGCGTGAAATAATAATTGCCTTTTTTAGGTAATTTTCTTCTATTGAAATTCAAATTTGTTTCAACCACGGTTCCGGTTTTGACGCCAGCCCAAGTACCATCAGGATTGGTAATTTTGATTTCAAATGGCTCACGAGCTGTCAATCCATCTGGTGTTTTGGTATTCAAATAAAACCAAACATTGTTGAAAGCATAATCAGTCGTCACCCTGAAGGTAATCGTGAAATTATATGCCTTTGTTGTATCTTCAATCACAACTTTAAAAGCTGGTTTCACTTTTTGAGACCATGAATTACCTTTAAAAGAATAGGATTTTTCGAACATTGGTTGTTCCCCGCAACCTACTAAAAGTAGCGTCAAAATCAATCCAATACCTAGATATTTATTCCACATTTCCAGTTGGTTTATTGCTATTCCCGTCAGGATTTGGCTTTCTTGGCGGTCTACGCTTTTTATTTTTCTTTGGAGCTGGTGCAGTTCCGTCAGCATTCATCTGAACAGGTTTAACTTGTTCATTTGGCACTGGATTTACTTTTTGAATCTGATTCCCTCCCTGATTAGGATTGGGCTTCTGATTGGGATTTCTGTTCGGATTTTGATTGGGATTTGGGCGAGGAGGATTTAACTTCACAGCCTGATTTCCCGCTACATTTGCTTGACTTGGATTTGGAGCTTGACCTCCAGGACGATTTGGTTTTTTCTTCTTTTTCTTCTTGAAGTTATTATCAAATCGATTCAAACTATCTTGCTCGTCCACATTTTCATAATCTGGCTCTGCAATCACTTCTTCCTTGTGAGAGAAATCTTTCAAGTCTTGTGGCTTCACTTTATTGATGTTCAATTCTCTGACTTCTGCAACTCTTTCTGGTGAAAGTGCAATTAATCCAGAACCTCCTTCATACATGTACCACATCAAACGCTTGAAAACATCAGTTTTTACATGGAATGCCGCACCTTTTTCTGTGTAAAGTTTATTCTCAACAGCAGGAAATGATTTGATTGCGTCCAAATACATGTCTAACTCATAGTTCAAACAACATTTCAGCTTACCACATTGACCAGCCAATTTTTGAGGATTGAGAGACAATTGTTGGTAACGCGCTGCCGAAGTTGAAACAGAACGGAAATCTGTCAACCAAGTTGAACAACACAATTCTCGTCCGCAAGAACCAATTCCACCCAAACGAGAAGCCTCTTGTCGAGAACCAATTTGACGCATTTCAACCCTGATTTTGAAAGTATCAGCCATGTCTTTGATCAACTGACGAAAATCTACTCGGTCGTCAGAAGTGTAATAAAACGTGGCTTTAGATAAATCACCTTGGTATTCAACATCTGAAATTTTCATGTTCAGATTTAAATTTACTGCCAAAGTTCTAGATTGATACATGACTTCCTTTTCAAGTTCCCTTGAACGGGTCCATTTTTCAATATCATCTTGATTAGCAATGCGAAAAATCTTCTTAGCCTCAACAGACTTGAAGTTTGGCATTTTCTTTTTAACTTGTATTCTGGCGAGTTCTCCAACAACAGAAACCACTCCAATATCATGGCCTGGACTTGCTTCTACCACAATAACATCACCCACTTGTAGGGTTAATTCTTTATTGTTTCGGTAAAAAGCTTTTCTACTGTTTTTGAAGCGAACTTCAACTATGTCGTATGGCGTTTGACCTCCTGGTAACTGCATGTTACCCAACCAATCAAACACACCTAATTTATTACATCCACCAGAACTACAGGTTCCATTATTTTGACAGCCTTTTGGAGTTCCACCTCCAGAGCTACAACTGGTACATCCCATATTTCCTTATTTTGATGTAAAAATACAATTTTTTTGGAAAGCTACTAACCTCAATTCGATTACATTTAAAACAAAATCTTGTGCTTAAAAAAACGGCAGATATAAATACCTGCCGTTTAAAGAATGTGAATTAAAGTAATTCGCTTAAAGAACCTTTGCTATTGAAGTGAGAAACAACTGCTTTTCTGTCGCCATCAAAATAGTTTTTAAGCAAATTTTCACTTAAAAAATCTCTGTATTGTTCGCGGGTAATTCTTGGTAAATAAATAAACCCACGTCCAACTGTTTTATGTTTTATAAACTTTTTTCTTTCTAAAATTCGTACAATCGTTGATGTTGTATTGTATGCTGGTTTTGGATCATCATACAGTGCAACGATTTCTTTTACAGTAGTTTTCTCTAATTTCCATAGACGAAGCATCACTTGCTCCTCAGCGGGTGTTAATCTGTCCATCAGTATAATATTTGCCGACAAATTTAATTAAAATAGATTAATCTTCTGATTCACAGAAATAAGTTTTAAACATTTATTCTTAAAAAAGTCTATAAACCTAAATTTGAGCGGATTTCTTTCGGAATTCCATCTTTATGCAAGTAAATATTTATTGTTTTTAAGTTGAAATAATTTTCAGAAACATACAAATATCCAGCTGGATAATTACTTGTACCCCAAGAGTTTTTAACTAAAAAATATCTCGTTCCTTTTTGGTCTTTGTACAAACCTGTAATGTGCATTCCGTGATCGTCAGTGGTTGTTTTATTATCATATCCAGTTTGACGAAGTGCTGGTGTTACTTTGATTTCTTTAACAGGAGTTAAAAATGCATTCGAAGATTTTGCTGCTCCTGGATCAGAGAAATTTTTATTGTCTCTTCCTCTCACTTCAATGGTAGAAGGATCTTCAGGTACGATCGCTAATCCCTCTCTGAAACTAAATCCTTTTTCAGAAACATCAGCACCCCACGCCAAAGTATAACCATTTTTCAAAGCATATTCAGCAATTGTCACTAAGTCATTCAAACCTACGTTGTAGCTAATTCCATTTCCCCAATTATCTGGAATCGCCAATTGACATGGACTATTTAAATCGTGATTTGTGAAAGAAGTAATTGATACATAATCATTCATGTTCAAATTCAAAGATGCTGCATAAGACTTCGGAGTATATTTTTTTCCATTGAAATCAAATTCTTGGATGTCTTTGCCTAAATATGCATCCAAAATTCCACCCAAAGCGACTTTCCAAGTTGGAGAAAGTCCTTTTCCATCTAATTGTTGCACATGTTTCAATAAACCTTCCATTGCGCCATTCAAAACCGTGTACATTTCACTGTGATCGTAAGATTCTGTTCCAGGATTATATCCTTTGTAAACATCTGCAGGTACAATTCCGTAATTTTTAATCACAAAAGGAATATCATGAAAAGCTCCACCTTCTGAGAAATTTGATTTTCCATCCATGCGAATAAATTTATCAGCTTTTGCTTCATATGCTTTTCTTGCAACGAACATTTCTGACAATGGAGCAGGATTTTTAGTTCCTTTTCTAATCATTTCTGATTCAAAAAATGACAAAGCTGAAAAGCTCCAGCAAGTTCCAGTATAACCTTGACTTTGAACAGGTGTCGCATCTAGGTAAACTTGTTTGGTAAATTCGTAAGTACTGTTTTCAGAATTTTTGGTTTTATCTTGTGCAATTGTTGCGAAAGAAACCAATACAAATCCAATTGGTAAAATCCATTTTTTCATAAGCTTTTTTTATTATTGTCCTTTTCCAAATCTTCACAAAAAGAACTGAGTTTTGTTTTGGTAAAGATATACAAAACACGATAAAATGTATTACAAGAAAATGATTAAACGTTATTTAGAATGTTTAAAGGTTTGAAAAGGATTTGAAATAAATTATTTCTTCAAAATCCAACTTCCTTGGATGTCTAACGCTTCAACTTTACTTTGAATGTTTTTCAATTCAGATGAGTTCGCAGATTTACCAGCGCTCACGCGTTGCAAACCATTTTTTACATCTACTATTTGAGCATCGAAACCTTTTGATTTCAAGTATTTCACGAAATTTTTAGCATTTTCTTCACTGCCAAAACAATTGGTAATCAAATAATACGCTGATTCCGCTTTCGCAATTTTTATTTCTACTTTAGGCTCTTCAATTTCAGGCGTTTCAACTTCTTGAGGGACTGTTTCAATAACTGCCGCTTGTGAGGCGCTCTCTACCTTAATTGGAATGTACAATTTCTCACTAAAAGGATAAGACCAAAATTGAACATTGCCTTCTAATTTTTGGATTTCTTCCTTGACAGAGATAAATGTTGGCACTTTTTTATCTAATTCAAGAGCAAAAGGTTTTCTTTCATAATTTCCTTTTGCTTGCTGGTGGAAAGGATTAAAATCTTGCACAGCAAAAATCCCTGATTCCAACACATTTGTTTTCATTGGAATCCAATAAGAATAAAATGCAACGGGCATCAAAATGGCCACTGCAGCATACTTCCACAATTTGGTTGTACTATTTTTTGCTGCCGAAATCGGAATTATTGGCGTCTCTTCTTGCTCCAAAGTCACTTTTTCAATGCCTTCTGGAATCAAAGTGATAATCGGTGTTTCTCTAAATGTAGTTTCTACAACCGGTTCTTGAACAAGTTGAGGACTAATTGTAACAGGTTGATTCACCAATTGAATGTCTTCTTCACTTACAAAATGAACCTTCCCTAATCCATAAGAATGAAGCAATAAATTAAAATATCGATCTTGTTCAAATCCAATATTTTTTTCTTGATCGAGAAACAAAAAACCTACTTTATCAATGTTTACTCTTTCTCCCTCATTCAAGGTAATATGCCAATTTTCAACCAACGTTTGTACTACTTGAGAAGCCTCATCAAAAGTGATTCCCATTTCTTTGGCGTAAGAAGCAATCAGCAAACCATCGTTGTTAATCAATTGTCTGTTAAACAACAATGATTTTTTGGGTGGTAACATTATTCCGTTGATTTTATCAATAGAAGCAGCTGTTTGTTTTGCTACAAATCCCCCAAATGAAGGAACAACCACACAATTGTGTCGCAACAATAAATCTCCTATTAATTTTTCAATTGACATAAATGCAAAAATACGAATTTAAATTCACAAATAAAACGATACGAAACAAGGGCTGTAAAGTTTCAGAACTCGAAAATGCACACAAAATATTAGACATAAAAAAAGGCCTTATATAAAGACCTTTTAATAATTTATTTTTGAATTAGTGTCTTACGACAACTCTTCTTGTTTGCAACAAATTTCCATTCGCGTATACAGTTAAAATGTAAACGCCATTTTTAAAATCACGAACATCAATTTTTTTGTTTGAGGTCATTTTATCTTCCATCACCACATTTCCAAGAACATCAACTAATTTCACAGAGTTTTCTGTAGAACCTTGGACGGTCAAGTTCAAAATGTCATCCGCTGGATTTGGGAAAGCAGTGAAAGTAACTGATGGCTTAACGTCTTTAATTGACGCAAAATTACCAATTTTCAAATCCATTGAATCTAATTTATTTCCATTCAGATCCTCAATGTAATAACGATTGTGAAGCATTCCTGTCGAACCGTGTGGGT
This sequence comes from Flavobacteriia bacterium, assembly GCA_947450325.1. GTDB lineage: Bacteria > Bacteroidota > Bacteroidia > Flavobacteriales_D > Crocinitomicaceae > JAQVCM01. The sequence goes on along the minus strand of CANFUT010000010.1, from coordinate 106,288 downwards.
CAATGTGCAATTCAATGTTTGCTTTGTTTGCATCATCAATTGTGTATTGATTTGGAGACAACCAATTTCCATTTCCTGCAGCAATATCAAAGCAACTACCAATAGCTGTTGGATCTGGAATTGGTCCAGTACATACTTGTTCGGTAACTGCAGCTGGTGGAGCAATTAACGAAACACGTCTAACTTTCACATCAATAGGCGTACCAGTTAAATTTTTCCCGAAAAAAAAGCCTTCATAAATAAATGAAGATACTTGAACTGTTACTGTTGTTCCAGAAATATCAGTTGTTGAAGTTGAACCTTCATAAAATGCAACATTTTGAGCATTTGCTGATAATCCAATAGCCAAAGTAGCGAATAAAGAGAGTACTAATTTGTTCATAATTTGTATATTAAAAGTCTGTAGTGGAAAACTTATTCAACAAATATAAAGAAAAAATAATGCCATTTTACAAAATAAACGAAACAAAAAAATACAAGATTACAATGTAATGCTTAGAAAGAGTTGTTAAAATTCTAACATAAATCGCTTTTATTTCATGTAAAATGTACTTTTGGATGCTTAAACGGTCAATTTTGCATTTTAAATATAATCAGGTTTTGCATAAAATCTAAATTAGGATTACAACAATGTAACTAAAAACTATTGGTTCAAGGCTTGAAAAATATACTACCTTTGATTTGTGGCAACGTTTTTGAAAACAAGCTACAAAATTTTAAACTTTAAAACATGAAACGCATTTTATTTATTTTTTCTGTCATTGCAATTTGTTCTACTTCTTTTGCTCAAGAACATGAAACTGGTAAAAAATTACCTTCAGTTCAATTAAAAGACATGGATGGCCATTCTGTAAATACGGGTGAATTGGGATTGAAAGGTCCTGTTGTGATTAGTTTTTGGGCAACTTGGTGCGCTCCTTGTAAAAGAGAATTAAACACGATTCATGAATTGTATACCGACTGGCAAGCAGAAACAGGAGTTACTTTGATCGCTGTATCGATTGACGATGAAAAAACAAAAAACCAAGTTCCAGTTTATGTAAATGGAAAAAGTTGGGATTATTTGGTTTTGATGGATCCAAATGGAGATTTCAAAAGAGCGATGGGTGTGAATAATGTTCCTCATACATTTTTAATTGATGAAGAAGGAAACATCGTTTATTCTCATAACAATTATGCGCCTGGTGATGAAGAGAAATTGTACCAAGAAATTCTCTCTTTGAAAGAAAAAAGTAAATAAATCTTCTTCGTCAAATTCGTTTTTGACGCTTTTAATGAAACTATGAAAATGAAATCGCTTATCAGTTTCGTTTTTTCGACCGTTGCGCTGGCAAGTTTCGGTCAATTGAACAACGGAACATTTACAGGGAATATTGATGCAACTTTTCAATACCTGAATGCAGACACTTTGATTGACGCAAAACAGCCTGATTCTAAAGGTTTATTGAATAGTTATGCCAATGTTTATTATACCAATGGAAATTTTAAAGCTGGTATGAGATTGGAATCATATTTGCCTAGAATTCAAGGTTATCCAGATCGTTTTGAAGGTACTGGACTTGGAATGCGATACGTTGGTTACACCAATAGCTACATTGACATAACATTAGGAAATTTCTACGAACAATTTGGTTCTGGTTTGATTTTCAGATCATACGAAGATAGAGCATTGGGTTATGACAACAATATGGATGGTATGAGATTGATTTTCAGACCAGCAAAAGGAGTTGTTTTGAAAGGCGTTTATGGCAAACAAAGACTTTCATTTACTGATGGAAAAGTAGTCAAAGCAAGTGGAATTGTGCGCGGCATTGATGCTGAAATTCATGTAAATGACTTGTTAGAAAAATACATGAAAGACTCAAAATTAGACATCGTTTTGGGCGGTTCATTTGTTTCAAAATTTCAAAAAGACGACAACCCAGATTTGATTTTACCTCAAAATGTTGGTGCATATAGCGGAAGACTTGGGTTGAAATACAGCAAATTCTCTTTCAACGCTGAATACGCAGTCAAAGAAAACGATCCTTCAGAAGACAACAATAATATTTACAACAAAGGCCATGCAGCAATCGCTAATTTAGGATATTCGCAAAAAGGATTTGGAATTGTTGTTTCAGCAAAATCTGTTGACAACATGAGTTTTCGTTCTGACCGCACTAAATCATTGCAAGATGTGCTAATCAATTATTTGCCATCGATGAATAAAACGCATACTTACAACTTGGTTGCAACACTTTATCCTTATGCAACACAACCATTGGGAGAAGTAGCTTACCAAGCAGAAGTTTTATACACAATTAGAAAAGGTTCTAAAATCGGCGGAAAATACGGTTTGCCAATCAATGCGAATTTTTCTACTACTTACGGACCAATTCACCATACTTCAGGAATTAATCCAGCAGATTCAACTGGTATTGCATACAAAGGAAGATTGTTCGATCAAAGTGGATTGCAATATTGGCAAGACATTAACATCAACATCACTAAAAAATTCAATACCAAATACAGCATGATTTTCTCTTATTTCAATATTCGGTTGAATAATGATATTTCAAAGGTTGCAGATAACGCACATGGAATCATTGAATCACACATCGGGGTAGTTGAAGTGAACTGGAAAATCAACAAAACAAATTCTGTAAGAGCTGAATTTCAAGGACTTTTCACGAAAAAAGACAAAGGAAATTGGGCAACTGCGGTTATTGAATACAATGTTTCACCAAACTGGTTTTTCAGTGTGATGGATCAATACAATTACGGAAATCCAGTGAAAGATTTGCAATTGCATTATTTGATTGGTTCGTTTGGATACATTCGCGATGCATCTCGTTTCATGGTTTCATACGGTCGCCAAAGAGCAGGTTTATTTTGTGTGGGAGGTGTTTGCCGCTTCGTTCCTGCATCCAACGGTTTGACATTGACATTTACTCAAAGTTTTTAATATTCAGCATTATGAAAAAAAGTATTTTCATCGCAAGTCTTTTAGCAGTAGTTTTCGCTTCGTGCGACAGGGTTAAACATCCATACATTCCTGCTACTCCAACTGAATTAGATCAAACATTATTTCCAGGAGATTGGAGCACATATCCATGGCCAACATTTACTGCCAATACAAACACAAATAGAAATGTTTTGTTGGAAGATTACACTGGTCACAAATGCGTTTATTGTCCAGCGGCGGGAACAATTGCAGAACAAATTGAAACAGACAATCCAGGGAGAGTTTTTGTAGCATCGATTCACGCTTCTCCTGGTGGTGCTGGTCCATTCCAAGAAACAGATTTAGAATTCCCTTATGATTTCACAAATCCACAAGGAATTGCATACGGAACAACTTTCGCCAGCGGATTTGGTTTTGACGCCAATCCAAAAGGAACTGTCAGCAGAAAATATTTTAGTGGAACCCTTTTTCAAGGTGCAAACAATTGGACAAGTGCCACTACCCAAACGATGACCGACAATGTGATTAATGCAAATCTTCAAGCTGTTGCCAATTATTTCCCAGCAACGCGTGGTTTGTTTTTGCATACTGAAATTGACACGATGACTCAAAATGCATCTAATTTATCAGTGGTTGTTTACTTGATTGAAGAGTTGTATATTTCCAAACAAAAATTCCCTGGTGGAGTGGTTGACGATGCCTACCAACATCACAATGTACATAGAGGAAGCATCGATGGAAAAGCATTTGGAAGAACTCTGAAAGCGGAAGATTTGAATGCAAATGGTAAATTTTATCAGAATTACAGCTACAAACTTCCTGCACAATACGATCCTGCAAATTGCCATTTGTTGGTTTATGTAATGGATAAAACCACGTACGAAGTTTACCAAGTTGTGAAAGTGGATATTCCTTGATTTATCAAAGGTTAAAAAATCACTAAAATTTATCGGCGCTTAAACATATTGACTAATTTGCTGTTTTTGAGATATGGAAAAGCAAATTATATTGTTGGCTGGTGGCACAGGATTGATTGGAAAACAGATGCAAGCATTCTTGCTGAAACAAGGTCATGAAGTTCGGGTATTATCCAGAAAACCAAGCGATTTAAGCAAAAATATTTTTCATTGGCAACCAACGAAAGACAAAATTGATGTTGCAGCTTTGAATGGCGTGACAACGATGATCAATCTTTCAGGCGCTGGTATTGCCGACAAAAGATGGACCACAGATCGCAAAAGAGAAATGATAGATTCTCGCGTTCAACCAACACATTTTTTGGCTTCCCTAGCGCCACAAATGCCTGAATTGAAACAATACATTTCAGCTTCAGGAATCAATTGTTACGGCTACGAAAATCACGCGAAAGTGTACCAAGAAAATGATCCTTTTGGGAAAGATTTTTTGTCGCAAGTAGTTGAAAAATGGGAACAAGCGGCTGATTCATTGTCTCCTTTTTGCGTGGTTTCTAAAATCCGAATCAGTGTGGTGCTTACCGCAGAGGGAGGCGCGTTGGAAACCATCGCCAAACCAATCAAAATGGGATTGACTTCTGCATTAGGCTCAGGAAAACAGTGGATGCCTTGGATTCACATTGACGATTTAATCAGCATGTTCAACTTTGTGATGGAAAATCGCTTGGAAGGAAGCTTCAATGCGAATGCGAAAACCGTCAATAATTTAGAATTCACTGAAACTTTAGCCAAACAATTGCACAAAAAACGTTGGTTACCAAATGTTCCTGCATTTGTGCTCAAAACCATTTTGGGCGAAATGTCAACCGTGGTTCTTGAAGGAGTGAACGCATCCAATGAAAAAATCAAAAAAGCAGGATTTGCTTTTCAGTATGAAAAATTGGGTGATGCTTTGAAGGAGGTTTATGGGTAAAAAAGCTATTTATTCCATTTTGAACTCACAATAAATAGGCAAGTGATCGCTTGATTTAATAAATTTCTCAGGCAAACCGATTTCTATTTTCCTTACATTGTCTCTGAATTCTTTCGAAGCAAAAATATAGTCAATGTGATGATTCTTCTCTGAATTTTTATAAAGAAAAAATGTAGGTTTTGATTCTTCTCCATGCACTTCTCCATTCGAGTTGTGATAGATACTTTCAATTCCAATTTCAGCAAGTTCATTTACGACATCAGAATGGTTCCACCAGCGATCCCATTCATCCCATTTTGAATTGCTATTGAAATCACCAGCGATAATGACATTTTGAAAATTCGTTTTGTTAACTTGTAAATACTTCCAAAACTGACCAATATATCCAAAATTTGGTGAATTATTCTTGTGATTCCAAACTGCTAAAAGATTGAACTTACCGTTTACTGAACACGGAAGAAAGTAATTAACTTCGTGATTCTGATATAAATTTGACCAATCTAGCGATTTTAACTCTATTTCTTTTGAAGCGAAAATTCCTAAACCTTTGTTTTTGTTTTTTCCAATCCATAGGTGATTTTCAGCCCATTTTTTGTACTCTAAATTTAAAGTGAGCAATGGATTCTCGCATTCTTGAACAATGTAAATATCGGCTTGATACAAGTCTAGTGTTTCAAACTTGTTTCTTAAAGCACCGTGACAATTCCAAGTTACTATTTTCAAAATCGAATCAAAAAATATTTCTTTTTCTTACAATCTATCCACTGCCTCAATCGCCATTGTCAAATTGATAAAATCATCGACAGACAATTGTTCTGGTCTTTGCGTCAAAAATTCGTGTTCGAAAGGTTTGTCGCCTATCAATGCTTTGACAGAATTGCGAATCATTTTGCGTCTTTGGTTGAAACAAGCTTTCACCACTTGAATGAATCTTTTTTCGTCGCAAGGCAATTGGTCGCGGTCGTTTCTTGTGAGGCGAATAACACCAGATTTCACTTTGGGTGGCGGATCGAAAACGTGCTCGTCGACTGTGAAACAATATTCAATGTCGTAAAATGCTTGCAACAAAACGCTGATAATTCCATAAGCTTTTGTACCTGGTTTTTCGGCAATTCTCCACGCCACTTCGCGTTGAAACATGCCCATGATTTCTGGGATTTGATTGCGGTATTCCAAACAACGGAACAGAATTTGCGAAGAAATGTTGTAAGGGAAATTTCCAACAACAGCAAAAGGTTCTGTGCCAAAGTGTAAAGCCAAATTGTCTTTCAAAAAATCCGCTTCTATAATGCGACCTTTCAGCGCGGGGAAATGTTCATTTAGATAAACAATAGATTCAGAATCCACATCCATTGCCCAAACTTGGTGGTCCTTGTTTTCCAACAAAAAAGTGGTCAACGCGCCCATTCCTGGACCTATTTCCAACACTTTGGTGCAACCGCGGTGCGCTTGAAATTGATCAGCGATTCTTTTACTGACATTTTTGTCAATCAAGAAATGCTGTCCGAGGTGTTTTTTTGCTTTTACTGTCATACTTTAAATTCTTCAACCACTTGTAAAACAGTTCTAAAAGCAGCAAATTTTCCAATGTAACGCGATGTATGATCTGCTTGCAATTTCGGCGCGTAAACTTGCTGATATTCGTCGTATTTCTCTTGACTAGGCGCCAAATACATCACTGAAAAAGTGACTCCTCCCTCCTCTTCGCCTTGAATTCTAGACAATCTACTTTCTAAAAAACAGCCTGTTGCCAAGACTTCAGGAATATGTGTTTCACGCATCCATTGCAACCAATCTTGGTGCACAGATTGATCGATACTTACCGTTACATTATACAAAATCATGGTGTAAAGTTACGGAATATTACGCATTGATAGAAAAGGAAAATTTTCCTGTGTTTTGGGAATAGAAAGCTATTTCTTCAATTCTTCAACCAAAGTTTTAAAACAAGATTTGAGAAGCTTGATTTCAGATTTTTGATTTTCTTTGGTTAAAATGAAAGGTTCATTATTTTCAAATTTGGTGAAAGAAATCATTTTTTTGTAGTCGTAAAACACCGAACGATAGGTTTTTGCTTTTAAAGCGCTGAAATCACATTCATGGTTGGCAGTTTGATGTGTTTTGCAATATTCATCAAGATTTTCAGGTTCTTCGTATTCAAAACCAAATTGGACTGATTTGAATAGTTTACCGTTTTCGATGTACCATTTGGTGTCGGTAAAACCCATCGGACCGCTGTAAAGCGTATGAATGAGAATCAATTCATTCTTCAAATAATACCCTTTCAAACTACCGCCACAACGTGACATTTGTGAGAAAACTTTTTCTTCCAATGCCTTGACTTTGAAAAGAGAATCGATTTTTTTGGATTTAGCGTCAATGAATTCTGTTTGACTGAAAACAGCATGAGAAAACAAGGAAAAAAATAAGCAAAAAAGCAGTTTTGAGAAATTCATTTTCAATTACAAATTTTCCAAAATTTTGAAGAAAATATCTCTTTTTGCTGGACTCAAAGGCACTTCTGAACCATCTTTCATCACCACCGAACCACCATTTCCTTTGTCGTATCTTTCTACAAAATCAAGATTGATTAAATGTGATTGTTGTACACGCAAAAAATTGTAACCAGTCAAAAGTGTTTCATAATCTTTCAAGGTTTTAGAAACCAATATTTTTTTGCCTTCAGTTAAGAAAAACGAAGTGTAATTTCTGTCTGCTTCGCAACGCACAATTTTATCTAAATCAACCACATGCACACTTTCTTGCGTTTTCAAAACCAACCTTCTTTTTTGCGTTGGCTGCATGTTTAATTGCAAAGCTTCAAATTGACTTTCTTCTCTTTTGTGGTCAATTGTATTGACAGCTCTTAAAACAGCTTGCTTTAAATCTTCAGAATCTACTGGTTTCAAAATGTAATCCAATGCGCTGAATTTGATTGCTTTGATTGCAAATTCTTCATGAGCAGTAATAAAAATTACTTCGAAATTTTTCTGAGGAATCATTTTGAGCAAATCAAAACCAGTACCATCAGGCATTTGGATATCTAAAAAAACCAAGTCTGGATGAATCGTTTCAATTGCTTTTAAACCAGATTCAACACTTTCTCCGATTGGAAAAGTCTCAATTCCAAGACCAAAAGATTCAATCATTTTAGCGATTAATTCTCTAGTTCTTTTCTCGTCGTCAATAATAACTGCTTTCATGTTTATGAAATTTTAATTTTGCGCATTAACACGATAAGGTATCGAAATTAACACTTTTGTTCCAGTTTCTTCAATTTTATTGTAATCTTCTATCAACATAAATCCTTCTGCACGGTATTTTTTATTCAAATTATCTATACGATCACTCGTAATTTTCATCGCCATACTCTTGTGATCTGAACTTTTCTTGTTCTGTTCAGCGCCTTTTCTACCCACTCCATTGTCTTCAATCGTGATGAAAAGCATCTTGTTTTTTTCAAAGAAATGAATATGAATAAAACCATCCTCTTTCAAGTGTAAACGCCCGTGTTCGATGGCATTTTCGATGAAAGGTTGAGTGATCATCGGCGGAATAATTGCACCTTCATCTAACAATTTTTCATCGACCTTAATATCAAAATCGAAGCGTTCTTCGAATCTCAATTTTTGTATGCTCAAATATTTGTCCAAAATATCCACTTCGGTTTCCATCGGGATAAATTCTTTGGATGAATTTTCCAAAATTAATCGCATCAACTTGGAAAAGTTAACCAAAAACCGCGAAGAATTTTGGGTGTCATTGTCATAAATGTAACTCTGAATCACCGACATCGCATTAAAAACAAAGTGCGGATTCATCTGTGTTCTCAGCAACGTTTGATTCATTTCTGCTTCTTGTTGTTGCTGTTTAATTTTCGTCTGATTCCAACGATAAAATACAATTACACCACCTAAAACTATCAAAATGGCAAAACCAGTGATGATATAGGCTTGCAGGTTGTTTTTCAGCTGGACATTCTCTAATTTGGTTGAAGTTAGCGTTTTTTCTTGTTTCTGACGCTCAATTGAATCAGCTTGCACCGAAATTAATCTTTCTCTTTGTTCTGAACGATATAACTCATTCAATTCCGCAATTTTAGCGCTTGATTCAATGGTTTTAGCACTGTCGGCATAATCGGCATATAATTTCAAATAATTTTGCGCCAATTTGTAATTTCCAGTCTTTTCATACACCTCAGAAATTGCCCTATACGTATTGTAAATCGCACCTTTAAATCCAAATTGAGACCTGATCTCAACCGAACGATTCAAATAATTCAACGCATTTGCATGTTTCCCTTGTTTTTCAAAAACGATTCCTACATTGTGATACACCGTGGCAATACTTTCTTTGTTTCCGCTTGATTCAAAAAACACCAATGCTTTGTTGTAATTACTCAATGCTTTAGAATAATTCTTCTGTTCTCGGTAAATATCTCCCAAGTTGTTGTGCGCGATTCCCAAACCGTCAAAATCATTCAATGTTGTCAATATTTTGACTGCCTTCGTTTGAAAATCAATCGCTTTCTCGTAATTCTTATCAATCCTGTAAATGATCCCTAAATTTACCAAAGCCAAGGCAATCAACCTTTTGTCTTTCAATTTTGAAGCAACTTCTTGCACTTGATTGAAATACAATTCCGCTTCTCTGTAATTCAAAATAGACAATTGCGATTCACCTAAATCCAAAGAATATTTAGCCATTTTAGGTAAATCTTCCACTTCAGAAGCCAACTGCAAGGCGATTAAGTTTTTGGAAACACTCAACTCAACTTGACCAAAATAAGCATAAACCAACGCTTGCGTATTGAAAGCAGCAGCCATCGCGCCTTTGTTTGCAGACCGACGACCAAATTGAATTGCTTCTTTCACAAAATACATGGCGCTATCTTTCTGATTTCGCTGTATTTCTTTCATCGCAAACATCGAAAAAGTCTCAGAAATTTCTTTGTTATCTCTGCGCCTTTTACTCAGTTTCAACGCTTGTTTCAAATAAAAATCTGATTGATCAAAATCCCTAGAATTGATGTAATATTCTCCCAGTTTTTGATTGATTTCTAAATTTACTTTCGGTGAATTTAATTTTTCCTGGTAGGGTTGTAACTGCAATATTTTACGAAAATAAACATCTCTATCCCCGTGGATTTTATCGATGTCGGCATCAAAAACCAAGGCGTAAAATTTCTCGTAATCCCCATGCTTTTCACAAAGATTCAATAACACAAATCGCATTGAATCAGCTTTTTGTAGATTTGAAGATTGATATTTCTTTCCCAAATCATACATTTTCCAAAAATAATCTTTGGAATTTTTATCGTTCCCATACAACTTTACTTGGGCAAATGAAAAGGTACTCATGGTAGTTACCAAGAGAAACATGATCAATTGAAAATAAAGTGCTTTCGATTTCATATAGGGCACTAATTTAAGGTTAATTAGTGATTAAACAAATGTAAAATTCGACTCTTTTTATAAACCTCGAATCAATTATTCAACGAGTTGAATCTTCATTCATTTTGATTGAATCCAATATCGTTGATATTCCTATCTTTGCACCTTCAAATTGAATCACATCGACTATGGAGTACAATTTTCGTGAAATCGAAGCAAAATGGCGCCAATTCTGGGCTGAGAATCAAACATTCAAAGCAGAAGATAATTCTGAAAAACCAAAATATTATGTGTTAGACATGTTCCCTTATCCTTCGGGAGCAGGTTTGCATGTGGGACATCCACTCGGATATATTGCTTCAGATATTTTTGCGCGCTACAAACGTTTGCAAGGTTTCAACGTGTTACACCCAATGGGATACGATTCTTTTGGACTTCCAGCAGAACAATATGCGATTCAAACTGGTCAACATCCAGACAAAACGACTAAAGAAAACATCGCGCGCTACCGCGAACAATTGGACAAAATCGGATTTTCATTTGATTGGTCGAGAGAAGTAAGAACCTCTAGTCCTGAATATTACAAATGGACACAATGGATTTTTACACAACTTTTTGATTGCTGGTACAACAATAAAACCCAGCAAGCAGAACGCATTTCGGAACTGGAATTGATTTTTGCAAGTGTTGGAAATACAGTCATTGATGCGACTACGGATTGCGAAGAATCATTCAATGCGGAAACTTGGAATGGATTTGATCACGAGAAAAAAGAAGCTATTTTACAACAATATCGCTTGGCCTATTTGGCTGATTCTTGGGTGAATTGGTGTCCTGCATTGGGAACTGTTTTGGCAAACGATGAAGTCATCAACGGCGTTTCTGAGCGTGGCGGTCATCCGGTGGAACAAAAGAAAATGCGCCAATGGTCGATGCGAATCAAAGCTTACGCTGAACGTTTGATCACTGGTTTAGACGGTTTGGATTGGACAGATTCAATCAAAGATCAACAACGCAATTGGATCGGAAAATCGCAAGGTTGTTCCGTATCCTTCCCCCTTTGGAGGGGGACCGAGGGGGAGGAATTGATAGAAATCAATGAATCAATCGAAGTCTTCACTACCCGCCCTGACACCATTTTCGGCGTTTCATTTCTCGTATTGGCACCTGAGCATCCACTGGTAGCAAAATTGACCACTGAGGACAAACGCGAAGCCGTTGAAAATTACGTGAAAGCATCGTCTTTGAAAACCGAGCGCGACCGACAAGCGAATGTCAAAAACATTACAGGAGAATTCATTGGTTCGTATGCAGTTCATCCGTTTACTGGCGAAAAAGTGCAATTGTGGATTGGTGATTACGTTTTGGCATCTTACGGAACAGGCGCTGTGATGGCGGTGCCTTGTGGCGACCAACGAGATTGGGATTTTGCGAATCATTTTGGTTTGGAAATCAAGAATATATTTGAAAACATAGATATTTCTGAAGCGGCTTACACCGAAAAAGAAGGAAAAATTGCAGATTCTGGATTTTTGACTGGATTGACAGTGAAAGAAGCGATTAAAGCCGCGATAGAGGCTATTGAAACAAAAGAACTAGGAAAAGGAAAAACGAATTACCGCTTGCGTGATGCTGTTTTTTCCAGACAAAGATATTGGGGTGAACCGTTTCCTGTATATTACAAAAACGGAAAACCGCACATGATTGACGCGCGCTACATGCCGATTATTTTGCCGGAAGTAGAAAAATATTTGCCGACAGAAGACGGACAACCGCCACTAGGAAATGCGCCTGTTTGGGCTTGGGACACTGTGGACAATCAAATTGTGGACAATGTGAACATCGACCATGAAACCGTTTTTCCAATGGAATTGAACACCATGCCAGGTTGGGCAGGAAGTTCTTGGTATTTCTTGCGCTACATGGATCCGGACAACGAACAAGAATTTGTGAGCAAGGAAAAAGTGGATTACTGGAAGAATGTAGATTTATACATCGGTGGTTCTGAACACGCGACAGGACACTTGTTATACGCCCGTTTTTGGACGAAATTATTGTATGATTTAGGTTTCATTGGATTTGATGAACCATTTCAAAAGATGATCAATCAAGGGATGATTTTGGGAGTTTCACAAAAGATTCATAGAATTAACAATGAGAAATTTGCATTAGATAAATTGGTTAAAAACTTAGTGAAAAAGAATTTAACATTTCAAAAAGAAAGTCCTTTTAATTTTATCAACTTTAAATTTATCGCTGATATATATTTACCTGAAAATAAAATTATAATTGAAATAGTGAGAACAATCAATAATGACGACATTTCAAGGTATAACAGTAAGTTTGAAATATTAGCAAAGAATAATTACAAGCTGCTTGTTGTTTTATCAGACGAAATAATTAAAGATGGTTCGAAAGTGATGAAAAAAATAGAGTCATTAATTTCTAGTGATCAAAAAAAATTAAAATTGCGAAAATATGAAAATGAAATAAACTGGTTTGTACCAATTTCAGGCAGTACTTCAAATAACTATTATCCACAAGAATTTACTGTTGATGTAAATCTTGTTAACAACAATATAATTAATATTGATTCTATCAAAAAATGGAGAATTGATTTGGCTAATTCAAGAACCTACTATCATGATAATAATTTAAAGACGAAATCAGAGGTTGAAAAAATGTCTAAGTCAAAATACAATGTTTTTAACCCAGATGATCTAATAGAAAAATTCGGTGCAGACACTTTGCGTATGTACGAAATGTTTTTGGGTCCATTGGAGCAAAGCAAACCTTGGGATACAAAAGGTATCAACGGCGTACACAATTTCTTGCGCAAATTTTGGCGTTTGTTTCACGATCAAACAGGCAATTTGTTGATTTCCGACGATGCGCCAACAAAAGATTCAATGAAAACATTGCATAAAACAATACAAAAAATCAGCCTTGATTTGGAGCGTTTTTCATTCAATACAGGTGTTTCAAACTTCATGATTGCCGTGAATGAGTTGGGCGAGCAAAAATGCAACAACCGCGCAATTTTGAAGGATTTGTTGATCATGTTATCACCTTATGCACCGCACATTTCAGAAGAATTGTGGGTAAAATTAGGATACGAAGCAGGTTCAATCAATGTAGCACCTTTCCCAACGTTCAACCCAGAATATTTGGTTGAATCGGCATTTTCTTACCCAATTTCCTTCAACGGAAAAGTTCGTTTCTCAGTTGAATTAGCAGCCGACATGTCAAAAGAAGACGTCGAAGCGCATGTACTAGGTCTAGAGAAAACACAACATTATTTGGAAGGCAAAGCGCCTAAAAAGATGATTGTTGTGCCGGGGAGGATTGTGAATATAGTTTTGTAGACAAGAGACATTAGACTAGAGATATTAGACAGAAGACTTTGATTTTCTTCAGCTTTAGTGTTATCTTAATGTTGCAAGGCAACAATCATTAATATTGTCTAATAGCGAAGCAGGTCTTTTTTTGGATTTTAAGACCTCTCGAGATTAATTTTGGTTGGGGCGCAATGCAATGCGCCCCAACTGAAAAATTAACGTTTTAAAGTTGCGAAGCAACAACAATAATCTTGTCTAATAGTTGCGCAGCAACGGATCTATTGTCCTCAGTCTAATAGCGAAGCGAGTCTAAAAAAAAAGGCGGTCAAACTTAATTGACCGCCTTTTTTTGAAAGTTTATCTAAGATTATTTCACGACAACTCGGAAAGTTTTCTCAGCTGAACCGTTGTAAACACGAATCATGTAGATTCCGTTTTCAACATTATTCAAATTGATTTCAGTTACAGATGAACCGTTGATTGCATTTTCTTTGTTAGCCACTTTGCGACCATTCAAATCCAATACTTCATAATTGTAAACATCATTTGAACCTGAGTAAGAAATGTAAACCATTCCTTCAGTTGGGTTTGGATATAAGCTGAATCCTTCTAATGAAGTTTCATTCAATCCAAGATAGTTACAAGTTTGAACTGCAACGATAACGATAGAAGTATCATTTGGACAAACACCATTTGCAACAATATATTTATAGTTATATTGTCCTGGGAAGTTTTCTGCTACAACATTTCCGTTAGGAACAGTTCCAGATGTTGGGTTATACCAAGTTCCGTTTAAGTTAACAGTTCCACCTAATCCTTCAAGTAAGTTGAAAGGCTCATTACGACAAACTACCAAAGAACCATCAGTTCCAGCAGTTGAAGGAGCGAAAACTTTCACGCTTGAAACGATAGAATCGTGAGCACAACCATCTGTCATTCTGTATTCGAATTGGAAAGTTTGGTAAGCCAAACCACCAGAAGCAAACAATGAATCTTGCGCCAATGCGATAGAAGGAATTAATGGAATCCAAGCACCACCATTGTCGTTACCTGTAATTGTAGTGAACAAGTTAGTTGTATCACCAGAACAGATTTGAGTCAATGTACCAGTTGTTACACCAGCTTCCAAAACGATTGGAGTGATTTTAACAGAGTAGTTTCCATTATTCCAAGAATAGTAAGAATCATGCATCAAGTAATAAGTAGATCCAGGAGTTAAACCACAAACTGTAAAGTTTGGAGCAGAACTTGTTCCACCGATTTCATCATCATTTGCAGCCACTAAATTAAAAGTTGAGAATTGTGCACAGTTACCAACTGAATAAACCGCCATTTGACCGTTGAATCCAACATCAGTACCAGAAATTCTTACTTGACCACTAGCAGGCGCTTGGAATGTAAACCAAGTTGAAGCAGAAATTTGATTATCTCCCCAACCAGTTGTAGTTTGGTAACCAGTAGCTGGAGGAGCAATTGATTGTTCTTGGTTTGTTACCACTGAATTTGAAACTGTTGCTCCAATATTGTTAAAGTGATAAACAGTTCCATTTACATTTAAGTGTTCAGCACCACAAACTAAATCGTTTGATAATGGCATTGTGAAAGAATATGGACCAACATAGTTTGAAGTATCAGTTCCACAAACAGATTGAACATAGTAATCATAAGTAACACCAGAAACAAATACTGGAGCATTTACGATTGTGTCAGCAAAGTTTGCACCATTTGCTGCTACTTCAGTACCTGAATACAAGTTAAATCCAACATTACCGTATTGTAAGTTAAATCCAGTAACTGGTGAAACATTTATAGACCAGTTCCATGAAGCAAACAATGAATCAGCAGCAGTAACTGCAGCCAAGTTAGTTGGGTCAGCACACAAAGGTTTTGTTTGAACTGAAGCAATTAATGGCGCACTTGTTTGACCATTTGCACAAGATGCATAGATGTAAACATCATAAGTTGTCAATGGTGTCAAGTTTGGAATTTGTTGTTGTGAAAGGTTGATATTAGTCAACAAAGTACCTGAACCTGGAGTAAATCCAGTTGTTCCGTACTCAACACTCCATTGAGTTTCAGAAGAAGGACCAGGTACCCAATCCATGCTGAATTCATCAGTAACGATATTACTGAAAGCAACACTTGCAGGTTTTGGACAATCTGTATAATAGAAGTGAGCACAAGAGTTGTTAGACAAATAATCAGTATTATTCAAAGAAACATCAATATTTTGAGTTCCACGAATTCCGATTTCAGCATCAGCACCATTGTTCCAAGATGGATTACCCATCATTACATCATTGTACAAGTAATAGAATTCCATTGTAGCTTCTTCGATCACTAATTCAAAGTTTGCACCATCTGTTGAAGCTGGGAAACCATAGTGAGGAATATTTGACCATTGGATGATGAATTTACGGTTTGGAGCTGTTCCAATCGTTTGTTGATAAACACCATTTGGAGATGTAGATGTAGCTAAATCTTGAACCATTGGATACAAACCATTATTGCTGTTACTCATATCGTAACCAAACGTTCCAGTCAAAGTATTCAACAATACATATCCGTTGTTAGAAACATTGATATCATTCACAATTGAATTTTGGTAGAAGAATGAGAATGGCAATGTGATTCCTGTGTTAGAATCATCTGATAAATTTAAGTTTGTTCCAGTTGCAGAAATATCTACGAAGTTAGAACAAGCATTGTCAGACTCGATGTATTGACCAAAACCATAAGTGTTAAAGTTTGCACTAATTGAACTGTTAGAAGTTTCAGTTGGAGAACAAATCGCTCTTACGTAAGCTGTGTAGAAAGTATTTGCTGTCAATGCAGAAATTGTCGTTGAAGTTCCAGAAGTTACGTTAATAACAGTACCTGAACCCAAAGTGAATCCAGCAGGACCATACTCAACTTCCCATTCAGTTTCAGTACCACCAGCAGTCCAAGAAAGAACAGCGGTTGTAGTTGTACCTGATTGCCATTGAAGTGCAGTTGGCTGAATACAAGAAGGTGCAGCACCAATTTCAACAAAATAATCTTCAGTTTCACCATAACCATAAACTCCACAAGCAGAGATTAAAGTAGGATCAGATTCTTCAGAGTTTACAACTCTCATTTTTGTTATTCCTAATGTAGCTGTTAAAGGAATTGTAATTGCACCTGTTTCAGTATGAGGACCATTGAATGAAGCAGTTGCAGCATAAGCTTCTTCCGAAGCATCAAATGTTCCATCTTGATTAAAATCGATAAATACTTTTGACATGTTGTCATAATTACTACCGCAAGTTCCAATTCCTAAAGACAAAGGATAAGAAACTGTTCTTGACAATACTGGAGCAGCAACATCAGTATAATCTGAATACTGATTCAAAATAGAAGCACCAATTCCAGTTGTTGAACAATCAGAAGTATTATCTAATGTTCCCAAAGTAACGTTTAGAATTTCTTCATCACCTGTACTTCCCGGATTACTTGAACAATAGCAATCTAAAAATGCACTCATTGGTACCATTACAGCAGCAGAAGTTACTGGTGTTCCAGCCGAACAAGTAACGATACATTGATAGTAAGTTGCAGCTGTTTGTGTAGTTGTTAAACTTGCGTTTGTCGCTGAAGTGATATCTGCATAAGTAACACCGTTGGCAGAAGATTGCCATTGGTATGTCAAACCTGTAATAGTAGGATCACCATCCAAAGACAAAGTGATATTTTGACCTAAACAAGCAGCAGCAGGAGAAGAAGTCGCTGTTCCAGCCAATGCAGGATCAGTACAAGGAACAGTAGCGCCAATTAAAGTAACACTTGTCTCAATACTAAAATTAAAAGAAGTACCACAACCGTCTAAGTTCCATTGCAAATGGTAAGTTCCATCCACAGGAGGAACAAAACTCAATGGTGATGGTCCAAAAGCTACTGGGTTATTTGTTGCATCAAAAACAGTTACATAACCACCCAAATCAATGTTTAACTCGTAAACATTTGAGCTTAGAAATCCATCCACAATACCATAATCACCATAAATGTTGAATGAAGTTAAAACGACATTTTGTCCATTAGTAGTAGGTGCGGCGACATTGTTAGAAGGATACTGAGAATCCCCAAATGTACACTGGGCCGATACATTGTACGAGCTCAGCAAAGTAAGAAAGAGCAAAATTGCACCTCCGTACCTTTTAAGGTAAAGTAAATTTTTCATCATAAATTGTTTTTTTGTTTAGGCAAAAATAGAACTTTTTTAAGGATAAAACCGGCAATCAGTTAACAAAACATTAACAAAGTTGAATTCCTAAGTAGGAAATTTCGAACTGCAATATTCAAATGTTAATCCAAACCAACTGAATAATTGGTTGACAATAGTATTTGATAACTCAAATGAGAAATTTTTATGTTTTAAATAATGTGTTTATTTTTTGAATAATTAACATCCTATTTCAAATAATGAAAGTGTTTCTATATCTTCGCCAAATGAAAAACATCATGGATCTAAGAGGTAAAACTGCCATCGTTTGTGGTAGCACGCAAGGAATTGGAAAAGCAACTGCTATTCAAATGGCTGAATTAGGCGCAAATATTGTTCTTGTTGCTAGAAATGAAGACAAATTGATTGCTGTAAAAAACGAACTTTCAACTGCTGAAGGCCAAGCGCATTCATACATTTGCGCTGATTTCTCAAAACCTGATGCTTTGAAAACTTCCATTGAGCAATGGATTTCAAATGGAGGAAATTGCCATATTTTGGTAAACAATACTGGTGGTCCAAAAGGTGGTCCGATTAAAGATGCGGAAGTATCGGAATTTTATGATGCATTTACGCAACATTTAATCTGCAATCATATCCTTGTTCAAGCATTGTATCCAATCATGAAAGCAAATGGATATGGCAGAATCATCAATGTCATTTCAACTAGCGTAAAACAACCATTGCCTAATTTAGGCGTTTCAAATACCATTCGTGCTGCTGTTGCGAATTGGAGTAAAACCTTGGCTACTGAATTGGCTCCTTTCAATATTACAGTTAATAATGTGCTACCAGGCGCAACAAATACAATTCGTTTGCAATCGATAGCGGAAACAAAATCTGCCAAAACAAATGAATCTGTTGAAAGTATTTTCGAAGAAATGGCTGCTGAATCTCCGATGGGAAGAATTGCAGAACCAGAAGAAACTGCCAATGTGATCGCTTTTTTAGCTTCTCCTGCAGCGAGTTATGTAAATGGAATTAATGTTCCTGTCGATGGTGGTCGAACAAAATCATTATAATATTTAATTTTCTCTGTTACTTTTTTTGTTTTTAGGTATTCCCTTGAAAATAGAAAAAGTAACAGTATGAAAACGCTCATTTTAACCTTCGCTTTAATTTCGCAAATTGGAATTTTCGCGCAATCTTGTTTTGCTCCATTAGAAGTTTTAGTAACTGACCTCAACAAAAAACCATATAGCGGCGACAAAATATTGTTCTACGGAAAGAAAAACCACAAAGTCGTTTCAGGAATTAGCAATGCGAAAGGTGTTTTTGTCGTTCAATTGCCTTGCGGCGATACTTATGACATCAAAGTTTCTAGCGTTGGTGAAGAACAAGATTATAATACGCTTGAAATTCCAACTTTGGGACCTGGCGAATCTTTTCAAGACATGAAATTGCATGTTTACTATGAATTGCCACAAGAATTTACCTTGCAAGACTTGAAATTTGAAACCTCAAAAGCAATTATCCAATCATCGAGTTATCCTTCACTCAATTTAGTAGCTGATTTTCTCAAAAGAAAACCGACCATGCAAGTAGAAATTGGCGGTCACACAGACAGTGATGGTAATGATAAAATGAACTTGCAACTTTCCAAAGACCGCGCAAATGCTGTCAAAACATACTTGATTTCAAAAGGTGTTTCTGAAAAACAAATGATCGCCATCGGATATGGTGAAACGAGACCTATTGCAGAAAACACAAGCACTTCAGGCAAACAACAAAACAGACGTACCGAGATTCAAATCTTGAAAAAGTAGAATCAAAAAGGCTGCTGTAAAAACCAAAAAGGCGACTAGAGAAATCCAGTCGCCTTTGAAAATGAAGTGTTTTGAGTATTATTGCTTAATTACTTTTTGAACTGATTCAGTGGTTGCAGTTTTGAAAACAACCTGATACATTCCTTTTGCAAATGAAGCTGTATTTACATTCACCAAATTACCTGATTGATTGTAAATTGATTTCAATAATTTACCAGTCATATCATAAATGTAAATCGATACCGACTCATTTTTAAGCGTTGATAAATCTATCGTCAATTGATCATTTACTGGATTTGGGAAAATTGAAATCGCATTCAACAATTCTTCTTCATCGATTCCTGCTGCAGAACAAGGATTTGCTGAACCATCTAAAACCAATACACCAGTATTACCTGGATCTAAGAAATTTTTCAGCGGAATATTTCCAGCCGTAGTATTTGATTGCCAGTGATAAGCCATTTTTCCATAAGCATCTGGAGAAGATGTTGCTGTGCAGAAAGAACCACCACCTGTCAATGTTCCAACAACCCTTGAATTACCGCCATTGTAAGTAAACAATGGAGATCCTGAAGAACCTCCTTCTGTCACTCCATGGCCATTTGTTGTAGCTGCCCATACGAGTTGCCAGTGTGTATTGGCTGCCACTCCACCCCAAGAAGTAGAAGTTAAAGCACTCGTATAAGCGGAAATTTTCTTAATATCTCCTGCAGGATGATGAATACCGACGCCACTAGTTGAAGCCGTATTGTTCGCATCCCAACCATTCCAATAGGCATTGAAATTCGCAGATCTCAAAGTATTGATTGTTGCTGCTTCACTTGCTGCGGAGCCCATTTGAACTAACAAAAAGTCAGAACCTGTGTCTCCACCATTGCAATTAGAAGTCGCTTTTTTAACGCAGCCTGTAATCACATGACTAGCTAAAGTGCCTGCCGTTGTTGGATTTACACAATTTGGTGACTCATAACCAAAATAAAATTTCCATTGATTGAAATTTGCAGTCGTAGAAGATACACCACAATGCAACGCTGTTAAAAAATATGGCTTACAATCTTTGGCAGTGTTATTAATCAAAGTACCAGAACAATATCCTTGTCCTGCTGGATCAACAACCAATATTCTTGCTATTCCTCTTTTTTCATCTTGCCAATTATCTCCTTCAGGTGAACAATTTACATTTACTTCACAAGTAGCATCTGATTCGTTGATTTTTTGAACGTTCGGATTTCCAGTTGAACGGTAATCGTACATGATTTGATCCAATAAAAATTCAGATGGTCTTGTACCATTTGGCTCCAATAAGTTTAAAACCATTTCATCACCAAAACACAATTCAACGTGTTGTTGAAAATGATCCAAAACGTCGTTTTTTGTCAATGTTCTGTACAATGGATTTCCTTGATTGTCTTGTACCCAAAACGAAGCATTGTCATACAATTTAAAAGTCGAAAAAAGGAAACTCAATGCTTCTGCACCTGTTGCTTTCACTTTCAGTTGCCAAATTCTATCGCCATTGGAAAGATTAGTCCAAAGTCCTGAAAAAGATGGAGAAATATTCGCATCTGTTGAAACACCAATTCTGTAATACATGCCTTTTTTATCACGTTCCAAATCTTCTGCATTGATTGCACTCATACTTGGAGGCGTGATTGTGTGTGTTGGAGCATATTTGTTAACAGTGTATTTTTCAGAAGACTGCAAATTATTTTGCGCTTGTAATGAAATTCCACCGATAAAAATAGCTAATCCGAGAGAGAGTAATTTTTTCTTCATAGTTTGTTTTTTATCTATATTTTTATACCTAGTTTGAAACAAAACTAAAAAAATTAATAATTAGTTTAAATTTAACTGAAGTTATTTTTTTTAGTTTTTTAACAACTTAAAGGTGTTATTGCTTTAAAACACACAATTATTCTCACAAAATATGAAGAAAATTTGTCTAATTGAGGACGAAGCGAGTTTGTCTGATTTAATCAAAATGAACTTAGAAATTGATGGATATCAAGTAGATACAATCATTCATGGAACGGAAGCATTCTTGCGTGCAAGTGAAATGGAAAGTTTTGATTTGGTGATATTAGACGTGATGCTTCCAGAAGTGAGCGGACTGACAATTTGCAAAGAAATTCGCAAAAGTTCAAAAGTGCCGATTTTGTTTTTATCAGCCAAGGGAACAACCCAAGATCGAATTGCTGGATTGAAACTAGGTGCCAACGATTATCTGCCTAAACCATTTGATTTAGAGGAACTTTTACTTCGTGTTCAAGTTTTGATTGAAGGCGTGGAAGACATTCAAGCGGCGCCAGTAAAATTGACGATCGGGAAATTGGTGATCGATTTTGCAACGTTTCAAGTTAAAAATGCAGAAACCAATGAAATCCACGATTTGAGCAAAAGAGAAATCGATTTGTTGAAACTTTTCAACGAAAAACGCGGTTTGGTCGTATCTAGAGAAGAAATATTGGACAATCTTTGGGGAAGTGACCAATTTCCAACTGCGCGAACAATAGATAACTACATTCTAGCGTTCCGTAAATTGTTTGAAAGCGATCCTAAAAATCCCCAATATTTTCACAGTATTCGCGGTGTAGGCTATAAATTCACCTTAGATGATTAATTTTGTATCAATGACTGACATAAATAAACAATTACGATACGACAAAGCATACTTAAGATTGGCACAAACTTGGGCTGATTTATCTCATTGCAACAGAAAAAAAGTCGGTGCCATCATCGTGAAAGATGGAATGATTATTTCCGACGGATACAACGGCACACCTGCAGGTTTCGACAATTGCTGCGAAACTGAATCGGGTGAAACACAATGGTTTGTTTTACACGCAGAAGCCAATGCTATTTTGAAAGTGGCGAAATCAACCAATAATTGTGTCGGTGCAACTTTGTACCTGACGCTTTCGCCTTGCAAAGATTGCAGTAAATTGGTTTTGCAAGCCGGTATCAAAAGAGTCGTTTTTATCAATGATTACAAAGACACAACGGGCGTTGATTTCCTGAAATCCGCTGGTTTAGAAGTCATACAAATTGAAAATCCAACAGATGGAGAATAATAATTCAAAATATTTTTTGATTCCTTTGGGATTCGCTGTTTTTCTTTCCGCTGGTTTGTGGATTGGATTTCACCTTTCTCCTGGAAGAGAAAATCTTTCTACAAGTCAACAGAAATATGGTAAAATGCGAGACATCATCGAGATTCTCGACAAAAAATACGTGGATCCGCTCAATGCTGACAAGCTTTTTGAAAAGACCATCAGCAACATGTTGCACAAATTGGATCCGCACAGCAGTTACATTTCTGCCGCTGAATTGCAATCTGCGAACGAACAAATTGAAGGTCACTTTGGTGGCGTTGGCGTGCGATTTAGCATCATCAGAGATACAATTTGCATCACGCACGTAATCAACGGTTCACCATCACAACGCGCTGGATTGTTGGCTGGAGATAGAATTATTCAAGTAGGCGGAAAATCGATTGCATCTAAAAAAATCAAGAATGAAGATGTGATGAAAATGTTGAAAGGTCCGGAAGAAACGCCTGTCAATGTGGTCGTTTACAGAAACAAGAAAAAACTGCCAAAAACAATCATCAGAGGTTCCATTCCAATTGAATCGATTGTGTGCGCAACGATGTTGAATAAAAATACGGGCTACATCAAATTAGACCAATTTTCAGTGGAATCTGCGCGTGAATTTAACCGTGCGGCGCTCAAATTGAAAGCTGCTGGCATGACCAAATTGATTTTCGATTTGCGCAACAATGGTGGTGGCGTGCTGCAAGTGGCAACGCAAATTGTGGATGAATTTTTGAAAGACGGCGCTGTGATTGTGACCACCAAAGGTTTACACACGAAAAAAGAAATATACACCGCTTCGCTGCGCGGAAACCTGGAAAGAACGGAAGTGGTTGTTTTGGTGAATGAAAATTCAGCTTCTGCCAGTGAAATTGTGGCTGGTGCTTTGCAAGACAATGACCGTGCGACGATTATGGGAAGACGTTCATTTGGAAAAGGCTTGGTGCAAGAAGACATCGGACTGAAAGACGGAAGCAACCTGCGTTTGGTCGTTGCGCGTTATTACACGCCAACAGGAAGATGCATTCAAAAACCATACACGGATGATTACGAAGAATATTACAAAGACCAAATGAACCGTTACGAAAATGGTGAATTGTATGCCATCGACAGCACGCTTTTGGTAGATTCTTTGAGATTCAAAACGCCAAAAGGCAAGGTAGTTTATGGCGGCGGGGGAATTTTGCCAGATGTTTTCATTCCGTTGGATACAACTGGTTCGAGTTGGTATTTCACCGCGTTGCGATACAGCCCCGCTTTTCAGAATTTTGCTTTCGATTTTGTTTCCAACAAGAGAAATCAGTGGAAAAACCCGATTGAATTCAAGAATAAGTTCAACGTTTCAGAACAATTGCTCGATCAATTTTTGACCTACGCAGAAAAAGTCGAAAAAATCAAAAAAAGCAAAAGTGAATTGGCATTGAGCAAAAACCTCATCAAGCAAACGTTAAAAGCCGAAATCGCCCGACAAATTTGGACTGAGCAAGGATATTTTACGGTTACTTGTGATTATGATAAGGAGGTTCAGAAGGCGTTGAAGTATTTGAACAAATAACAATCTCATAAATGCAATACATTCCTCTAAACAATTTCTTTGGGTTTCTTGAAAAACCTGTAAATGTTTATTCTTCAGAGGAATTGAATCTTTTTTCCATTGAAATCATTGAAAAATACCAAAATGGTACTTTCATTTCAGTTGAAAATAAAGCGGTTTCCAAAGACGAAGCGATTGCATTTTGCTTGCGCCTCAATCATCCGGGAATGGTTGTTTTTGACCAATGGATTTGTCAGAACAAAAACTTGTTGCAGCTCTTGGTCAATAAAAAACTGTCTGTCAATAATTTTGACCCGAAAATCATCAACGGTCATTCGCTTTTTAGAGAATTCTCCACTTTTTTGAGTCCATTTTTGCTGCCGAGAATCTTGGAGGCGATGGATTCAAACAAAGACATTCAATTCATTCACGCAGGCGGTTACATTTCTTTGCTAAATGCAGACAGCAAGTTGGTTTTGCAAGACAAATTGGCTTCTTGGTTGAAAGCTAAATTGAATGAACTAGAAGAAAAACAACCCGAAATTCGTTCCGAGCAACAATTAATTGAAGCGCTGAATCCACTTTTGAGTGATCAAATGGTGGGATTTGTGAATCAATTCACCAAGGCATTTTACGCGTCGAAAATTGGCTATGTCGATCAATTGTTGAACGTTTTCAATCATCCTGCGTGTTCTGCGAGAATGGGCACTTGGATTACGGGTCAATTGAAAAAATTGGCGCTCAATCCCGAACACGTTGAAAGAATCGATGAAATCAAATCGACAATCAAAACGGGTAAAATCAACTTTCTAAATCCACAAGGAAAAGTGCGCAACGAAGCAAAATCACTGCGAAATTTCACTTGGATTTTCACCGCTTTGCTTTTCGTAGGACTGATTTACCTTTTCTGGTTCAATCCATTGAATTTCTGGAATGATGTGCCCGAATTGACAGATTCCAAATCGTCTTTGGAAGAATTTTCGAAAGAAGAAAGAATGAAAATCGACTCTTTGATCAAATCTGTGCAACCAGATGAAGAAGTGATTGAGCAGTCGGAAAATGACCAATTCATGCACTTGCCACCAGTGGAAATGAATTCCATTTACCGCAAACCTTTTCAAAACAAAACCGCCGAACAATTCTACGACGATTGTTTGAAAGATGAAATGATGATGGAAAAAGGATTGATTGATTCTTGCGTGCCATATTCCACCAAAAACCTTGGAATGAAGCTGAATCCAAATTTCAAAAGTTTGTCGCTACACGCAGGAAATCAACCAATTTTTCTGCAAAACGAAAGCGAATATCAAATTTTAGTGCTTGTTTTCAGTGATAAAAATGATGCGCTGTATGCGTCAATTATTCAGAAAGACCAAAAACTCAATTTCAAGATGAATGAAGGCGAAATCGTGCTTTTTCTACCAGGAAATGACTGGGCAAAATTTGCAGCACAGCCAACGAAAATCACAGAAATGCCTTCTGAAAATTACCAAAATCACTTCTGTTTTCAAGACGAAAACTTCAAAGCGATGTTGTATTCGCCTTATCGTTTGAAAAAAACGAACGAGAAAATTGTGAAATTGATGTTCAACGAATCAACGCAAAGCGGAGAGGCTTTTGTTTTGCTGGATTTGTATGAGGCGTTAGAAGATTATTGATTCCAAAGAAATTAAGTCAATAAAAAAGTTCAAATTTGGCCAGCAAGAAATAATTCCTCAAATAACAATAAATCAAATTGTTGGCGATAATTTAAATTCTGCGACGCGTTAATTATTAGTTTTAGACGATTTGGCCTTGGAAGAAAGGGTTTTAAAGGTGCACTGAAAATGTAGACTTTTGGAGGAAGCTACGCAGTGTCAACGGAGTAGATCACCGACAAAATCACGTTTTCAGAAGCTTTTAAAATAAAGCGCATGAGGCAAAAAATTAAATACGTGAAAAAATTTGCGCTTTAACTTGATGACTCAGCCTTGATTTTTGGGTTCGTTTTGATCAAGCAAAAGGAACAAAAAATTTAAGTTGGACGGCAATCGCACAAAATCACAATGAATTCAAAATTGAAGCAATCTTCATTTTTTGCTATATTTGAATACATTTTACTGCAAGCATGAGCACAAAACAAAAAGACATACAAATTCCTGATTTCAGATTCACGCCAACCATAGATAAAGTAGGTGTTGAAGAGCGAGTTGCAAGAATTCAAACCAGAAGTATCAAAGGAGAATCGAAAATTCAAGGCATGAAAATGGTTTTGAATATGATCGATTTAACCACCTTGGAAGGAAAAGATACGCCTGGAAAAGTGAAACAAATGTGCTACAAAGCGCAACATTTACATGAAGCTTATCCTGATTGTCCGACAGTTGCGGCGGTTTGCGTGTATCCTTCGATGGTCAAAATTGCCAAAGAAGCGTTGGGAAATTCGAACGTGAAAGTTGCTTCTGTGTCAACCGCTTTCCCAAGTGGACAAGCGCCGCGTGAAGTGAAAATCATGGATACGAAATTCGCCGTTGAACAAGGTGCTGACGAGATTGACATGGTGATTTCTAGAGGCAAATTTTTGTCTGGCGAATATAATTTTGTGTTTGACGAAATTGCTGCAATCAAAGAAGCGTGCGGAAAAGCGCGTTTGAAAGTGATTTTAGAAACGGGAGAATTGGTCACGCTCGACAATGTCCGCAAAGCAAGTGAAATTGCGATGTATGCCGGTGCTGATTTTATCAAAACTTCTACAGGAAAAATTCAGCCAGCCGCAACCATGCAAGTGACTTACGTGATGTTGATGGCCATCAAAGATTATTTCAACAAAACAGGAATCATGATCGGAATGAAACCCGCGGGAGGAATTTCGACGTCAAAATTGGCGCTTCACAATTTGCTGATGGTGAAAGAAACCTTGGGTGAAAATTGGTTAGACAATCACTGGTTTCGCTTCGGCGCGAGCAGTTTAGCAAACGACGTCCTGATGCAATTGATGAAATCAAAAACGGGTGTTTATCAGAGTGGGGATTATTTTTCGTTAGACTAGGAAGAATAGATTGCAGATTACAAATTGGAAAATTACAGATTGCTCCGCAGTCAATTTACCAATCTGCCAATTTGCTAATCTTCCAATCTAACATTCTAAATATCAAAAAAATATGAATAAAAATCAATCAACAAAATGGAACCTCGATCCAGCACCAGAGAGTGCGGGGCATGTTCAGTTGAAAACACAATATGAATTGTTTATCAACGGGAAATGGGAAAAACCCAACTCCGGGAAATATTTCGATTCTATCAATCCTGCGAATGAAGAAAAATTGGCTTCCGTGGCGCATGCGGATGAAACCGATGTGGATAAGGCAGTCAAAGCTGCGCGCCATGCTTACGAGAATGTGTGGTCAAAATTATCGGGAAAAGAACGTGGGAAATATTTGTTTCGCATCGCTCGATTGATTCAAGAAAAAGCAAGAGAATTTGCAGTAATCGAAACCTTGGACGGCGGAAAATCCATTCGTGAATCGAGAGACATCGACGTTCCTTTGGCAGCAAATCATTTCTTTTATTACGCTGGTTGGGCGGATAAATTGGAATATGCTTTCCCAAATCGACCAGTTAAATCTTTGGGCGTTGCAGGACAAATTATTCCTTGGAATTTTCCATTATTGATGGCCGCATGGAAAATCGCTCCTGCCCTAGCCGCTGGAAATACGGTGGTTTTAAAACCGTCTGAAACAACTTCTTTGACCGCGCTTAAATTGGCAGAATTGATCGAAGAAAGCGGACTTCCTGCGGGTGTTGTGAACATTGTTACAGGATACGGCGATACAGGTTCGGCGATTGTAAATCATCCCGATATCAACAAAATTGCTTTCACAGGTTCGACAAATGTTGGCAAAATGATTCAAAAAGCAATTGCTGGAACTGACAAAAAATTGACTTTAGAATTGGGCGGAAAATCTGCCAATATCATTTTTGAAGATGCGCCGATCGATCAGGCAGTAGAAGGCATTGTCAACGGAATTTTCTTCAACCAAGGACACGTTTGTTGCGCTGGTTCGCGTTTGTTCGTGCAAGAAGGCGTTGCAGAAACGGTGATTCAAAAACTGAAAGACCGCATGGATACTTTGTATGTGGGCGATCCAATGGACAAAAACACGGACATCGGTGCCATCAATTCCAAAAAACAACTGGAAACGATTTCGAAATACATTCAAATCGGAATTCAAGACGGAAACGAAATTTACCAAAGCAATTGCGCGCTTCCAGACAAAGGATATTTCTGTAAACCAACGCTTTTCATCGACGTGGCACAATCAAGTCAATTGGTTCAAGAGGAAATTTTTGGTCCAGTGTTGACGATACAAACTTTCAGAACCGTGGACGAAGTGATTCAAAAAGCAAACAATACACCGTTCGGCTTGGCGGCTGGCGTTTGGACGGACAAAGGTTCGAAAATCTTCAATTTAACTTCGAAACTGCGCGCTGGCGTTGTTTGGGCGAATACATACAATAAATTTGATCCGACATCGCCTTTTGGTGGCTACAAAGAAAGTGGATTTGGCAGAGAAGGTGGTTTGCATGGTTTAGAAGCTTATTTGGGCTAAAGGAAATTCGGCAAAAAACGAATATCTTAAATCATCATTCACTCTCTCATTCTCACACTCTCTCTCATTCTGCAATAAACAGTTGAAGACAAGAAATTAAAAATATAGAAAATGACAAGATTATCAGTTCTTAAGACATATAAAATTTACATCGGGGGACAATTTCCTCGTACGGAATCTGGGCGTTATTATTCGCCTTTGGATGCTGCTGGAAAACCGTTGGCGAACGTGTGTTTATCGTCGCGCAAGGATTTGAGAAATGCAGTGGTTGCAGCACGCAAAGCCTTTGGTGGTTGGTCAGAAAGAGCAGCTTTTAACCGCGGACAAATTTTGTATCGCATCGCTGAAATGCTAGAAGGAAGACGTTCGCAATTCGTTGAAGAATTAATGCTTCAAGGCGCCATCGAAAAAGCGGCGAATCAAGAAGTTGATTTGAGCATCGATCGCTTGGTGTATTATAGCGGTTGGACAGACAAATACCAACAAATTTTCAGCGCTGTAAATCCTGTGGCTTCGTCGCATTTCAATTTTTCGGTGTTGGAACCAATGGGCGTTGTGGGCGTTGTTGCTCCGCAAAATTCATCTTTGATTGGACTCGTTTCAACCATCATTCCAATCGTTGCAGGTGGAAATACGGTCGTTGTTCTGGCTTCAGAAAAATTGCCTTTGTGTGCGGTTACTTTTGCGGAAGTGTTGCAAACTTCTGATGTTCCCGGCGGAATTATCAATATCCTAACGGGCACTGAAAAAGAGTTGATCGAACAATTTGGTTCTCACATGGATATCAATGCGGTTTTGTATGCAGGAGATACTGCTGAAAACTACAAAACGCTCCAAGTTTTAGCTGCTGATTCAGTGAAAAGAATCGTGAAATTTAAATTAAATCCCAGCGATGAAACTGCTGAAAATCCTTATTTGATTCAAGATTTTCAAGAAGTGAAAACGACTTGGCATCCGATTGAAAATATTGGCGGTTCAAGCTCTAATTATTGATCGAATTCTGAATATTCGGACAAATTCAATAATTATCCGCAAACAACGTTGTACTTTCGTAAGTATGATTGCAAAAGTTTGTTTACTTGTGTTGCTTTGCGTTGTTGGCGGAAATTGTTTTGCCCAACAATCGACCCTGCGCAAGTTCAAACGCGCGGTCACAAGCAAGGAAATAAAATTGGATTCGCTGAGTATTTATCCCAATTCTTTTCAAGTTTTTTGCAGCAAAGAAGCATTGCGAAAGGAAGCTTTTCTCATCGATTTCGCTTCCGCCAAATTTCAATTACTAGAAACCTGCGCCGATACACTCTATTTTGAATATCGCGTTTTTCCGATTAACCTCACCAAAGTCTATCAACGCAGAGATACGAGTGTGATTTACGACGAAAAAAAAGGAAGTTATGAGCAATTTTTAATTACTTCGAAAGACGTTTACGGCGACATTTTCGGCAACACAGGATTACAAAAAAACGGAAGTATTTCTCGCGGTGTTTCGTTTGGTAACAACCAAGATTTATCGGTCAATTCAACTTTAAACCTCGAATTATCAGGAGATATCGCGCCCAATTTGAAATTATTGGCTTCCGTTTCTGATGACAATTTACCGATTCAACCTGACGGAAACACCAATAAATTGCAAGAATTTGACCAAGTTTTTATCCAAGTTTACAACGATAAATTCAAACTAATCGCAGGAGATTTCTGGATTCAAAAACCGCAAGGTTATTTCATGAATTACAAGAAGCGAGCGCAGGGAATTTACGGTGAATTTGGCTACAAACCGTCCGAAAAACAAGAATGGAAATTCCAAGGAAGTGCCGCGCTTTCGAAAGGAAAATTCGCCCGACAAATCATCCAAGGAATCGAAGGAAATCAAGGTCCTTACCGTTTGAGAGGAAATGAAAATGAGCCGTTTATCATTATTCTTTCAGGAACGGAGCGCGTTTACATCGACGGACGATTGTTGCAGCGCGGACAAGAATTTGATTATGTCGTCAATTACAATACTTCCGAAGTGACTTTTACGACGCGCAATTTGATTACGAAAGACGTCAGAATTGTGGTGGAATTTCAATATTCAGATCAAAATTACGCGCGATCTTTGGTGCAAGGAAGTACAGCTTACAGTTCTGAAAAATTCAATTTTTGGTTGAATGCCTATTCTGAACAAGACGCGAAAAACCAAACAATTCAGCAAAGTTTGACACTTTCTCAACGTCAATTGTTGTCCGAAATCGGCGATAGTTTAGAATTGGCGCGCACAAATAGCATCGATTCAGTTGGTTTTCAGGAAAATCAAAACCTGTACAAAATGGTCGATAGTTTATTCACTGACAGCGTGTTGGTTTATTCTATCAATGCAGATTCAGCGTATTACAGTGCGACTTTTGCTTTTGTCGGTGCGAACAAAGGAAATTACGTTTTTAGCAAATACAACGCATTGGGAAAAGTCTATAAATGGGTGGCGCCAGTGGCTGGAATTCCACAAGGAGATTATGAACCCGCGCGAATCATCATCACGCCTAAGCAAAAACAAATGGTTTCCGCTGGATTTTCCTATAAAATTCGACCCAAATTAACCGTAGAATCAGAATGGGCTTACACCAAAAATGATTTGAATACTTTCTCTAAAAAAGATTCCGGAAACGACCAAGGCGTGAGCAACAAAACGCGATTGATTGGCTTGGTTCCACTGAGCCGAGATTCCGCCAAAACTTGGTTGTTGAACACCAAAGCAGAAATTGAAATGTTGCAACGTAATTTTGCGCCGATCGAACAATACCGCGCAGTAGAGTTTGACCGCGATTGGAACACGAGAAACAAAGGTTACAAAGGAAACCAATTCAATTCCAATTTAACAGCGGATTTCAAGAATAAAAAATACGGAAATTTAGCCATCGAAGCTTCGCATTTCAGCATTGGAAACGAATATGTTGGACTCAAATCGAGGCTCTTTGGACAATGGAATCAAAAAGGATTTCGAGCCAACTGGGACGGCAGTTATCTGATGAGTGATGCCGTGGACAAAAATCAATTTTTGCGTCACAAAGTGGATATCTCTCAGTCGTATAAAAACATCCGAATCGGCTTCAAAGACGACCAAGAGCGCAATTCTTACAGCAACGGACAATTGCTTAGTTTGCAAAGTTATCAGTTCATGGATTACGAATTTTATGTCGCCAGCGCTGATTCTTCCAAATTCAATTACCGACTTTTTTACCGCGAGCGATACGATGGAAAATCCGACAGTTCGAGATTAATCAATGTGGCGAAGGCGAGAAATGTGGGTGGCGAAATCAAATTGATCGGCGGACAAACACAAAAATTGAACATTTTGGTCAATTACAGAGAGTTGAAAATCAACCAACCAACTTTGATTAGCCAAAGTCCCGAAAACACCTTGTTGGGACGAATAGACTACGAATTAAAATTATTCAAAAGCGCGATTACATGGAATACATACTACGAAATCGGCAGCGGATTGGAATTGAGAAAAGAATTTCAATACATCAAAGTCGCTGACGGACAAGGGGTTTACACTTGGATTGATTACAACGGAGACGGCGTGAAAGATTTGAACGAATTTGAAATCGCGCAGTTTGTGGATCAAGCAGGCTACATTCGTGTGTTTACGCCAAGCAACGAATACATCAAAACCTATTCAAACGAATTGAATCAAGGCGTTTTCATCAAACCTGAACGCGTTTGGAGCAACAAAAAAGGCGCTTTGGGCGTTTTGAGCAGATTTTCGGACCAAGCAAGGGTTCGTGTGAACAGAAAAACGAATACTTTCAACAGCGATTCTTTCAATCCATTTGCCTCCGAAGTGCGCGACACCACGTTGATTAGTACGAATAGCAATGTGCGTAACACTTTGTATTTCAATCGAACAAATTCCATTTTTGGTGCAGAATATGTCATTCAAGACGTGCGAAGTAAAACGCTTCTCGCCAGCGGTTTTGATGCACGTGTAAACAGTTACCAAGAAGGCAGTTTTCGCTGGAATATCATCAAGATTTTCGCCATAGAATCAACTGTCCAATGGGGACGAAAAAGCGTGAACGCAGACTACACGACAGGCAGAAACTATGATTTGAAATACTATTTCGTGAAACCATCTTTCAGCTATCAGCCTTCCACCTCTTTCAGATTGACTTTGGAAACGAGAATCTCGAATAAATTAAACGTCGAAGGCGAAAAAGCAGATGTGAAAGAATTGGGTTTAAAATTGAAATTCAACCAAGCAGAAAAAGGCAGTTTGCAAGCCGCCGTAGCCTTGGTCGACATTAAATACGACGGAAATCCCGGAACTTCGCTCGGTTTTGAAATGCTAGAATCACTTAAACCAGGCAAAAATTTCACATGGAATGCTGGCTATCAAAGATCCATTTCCAAAAGTTTACAAATTTCCATTCAATACAATGGCAGAAAATCTGAAACAAACAAAACAATTCATTCCGGCGGAATGGAAGTTAGAGCGTTTTTCTAGGCTGAGATTAATTCATTACTAGAATAAAAATGATTAAAAAACTGTAAATCAAAATTTTAATTATCGTCAAATTTTCCTCGTTTATATGGTGCCGTCAGGTACCAAATATGGGTAGCAATGGACGAAGTCCATTGTGAAAAAGAAGAAGATAAAATCTGTTTTTGGCGTGTATTTTTGCTTCAAAAATCATGACAAAAACCACCCTAAAGAAAATTTCCCTCCCACACAAATCTCCAAAATCATTTAATCTCATCGAAATCAGATTATCGAACAAAACCAAATTAAAATTTGTTAAAGAATCTCAAGAACAAAATAAAGCTTTTGATTGTTTGTTAAAAACAGCAGAAAAGAATAACTTTGTTAAATATATTGCCAACATGGGAGAATACAAAGCCGGTCCGTTTTTAGAACAAATTGAATTTCCGAAAGATTTACGTGAAAAATTCACAGTCAATGATTTACCACAAGTTTCTGACGAATTGCGTCAATACATTGTAGATGTCATTTCTGAAATCGGAAACAGTCACTTCGGCGCTAGTTTAGGCGTGGTTGAGTTGTCTGTTGCTTTGCATTATGTTTTCAATACACCTGAAGATCAATTGGTTTGGGACGTTGGTCACCAAGCTTATGGTCACAAAATCTTGACTGGCAGAAGAGATGTTTTCCACACAAATCGTATCAAAGGCGGAATCTCTGGTTTCCCGAAAAGAAGTGAAAGTGAATACGATACATTCGGTGTTGGTCACTCTTCAACTTCCATTTCTGCGGCTTTGGGAATGGCAGTTGCAAGTCAATACAAAGGAGAAAAACAAAAACAACACATCGCTGTAATCGGCGATGGCGCAATGACAGCTGGTTTGGCATTCGAAGGAATGAACCACGCTGGATTTGAAAAAGATGCCAATTTATTGGTGATTTTGAACGACAATTGCATGTCGATCGACCCAAATGTGGGCGCATTAAAAGAATATTTGACCGATATCACTACTTCTCACACTTACAACAAAGTGAAAGACGAAGTATGGAAATTATTGGGGAAAATCTCCAAATTTGGTCCTGACGCGCAAACAGTTGCTTCCAAAATTTCGACAGCTTTGAAAAGTTCGTTGTTGAAACAAAGCAATTTATTCGAAGCATTGAATTTCCGTTATTTTGGTCCTGTTGACGGACACGATGTTGTTGGATTGGCAAAAATATTAGAAGATTTAAAAGACATTCCTGGCCCAAAATTGTTGCATTGCATCACGATGAAAGGCAAAGGATACAAATATTCAGAAGAAGGAAATCCAACGAAATGGCACGCGCCAGGTGTTTTCAATAAGGAAACTGGAGAAATCATCAAAGTGGTTCCAAAATCACCCGAGCCACCGAGATACCAAGATGTTTTCGGACATACGATTGTTGAATTGGCAGAGAAAAACGACAAAATCATGGGTGTTACACCTGCGATGCCTTCTGGTTGTTCGTTGACGTACATGATGGAAGCGATGCCAGAACGATCTTTTGACGTTGGAATTGCTGAGCAACATGCAGTTACATTTTCTGCAGGTTTGGCAACGCAAGGATTAGTGCCTTTTTGTAACATTTATTCTTCTTTCATGCAACGTGCTTACGATCAAGTATTACACGATGTCGCTTTACAAAATTTGAACGTTGTTTTCTGTCTAGACCGCGGTGGATTGGTTGGTGCTGATGGCGCTACACACCACGGAGCTTATGACATGGCTTACATGCGTTCAATTCCAAACATGATTGTTTCTGCGCCGATGAACGAAGCCGAATTGAGAGATTTGATGTTCACAGCGCAACAAGAAAATATGGGACCATTCTCTATCCGTTACCCGCGTGGAAACGGTGTGATGACAGAATGGAAAACATCTATGAAAGCCATCAAAGTGGGGACAGGAAGAAAAGTTACTGCCGGAAACGATGTAGCGATTTTGACTATTGGACATGTTGGAAATACAGCTCAGAAAGCGATTAAATCTTTGCAAGAAGACGGACTTTCTGTAGCACACTATGATTTGCGTTTTGTGAAACCATTGGACGAAATGTTGTTGCACGAAGTTTTTGCCAAATTCGACAAAGTCATCACGATTGAAGACGGATGTTTGATGGGCGGAATGGGAAGTGCAGTTTTGGAATTTATGGCAGATAACAAATATGCAGCACATGTTGTAAGACTAGGAATACCAGATCAATACGTTCACCACGGAACACCAGATCAATTATACGCAGATTGCGGTTTCGACCAAGTTGGAATCATCGCTGCAGTTCATAAAATGGTTGGTTTTCAAGCGACTCAAGTAGATTTTCAGGAGAAAGTAGGATAGGTTGAATAGCAGATTACAGATTATCAGATTGCAGATTGCTTCGCACTTCACAACAATTTGCTAATCTGCCAATCTTCCAGTTTGCAATCTGCTAATTTGCCAATCTGCTTATCTAACAATTTGTTAATCTGTTAATCATTTTACTATTCTGCCAATCCATAAGCTCTCTTTTTTTTGTTTTCAGTCTTTGATTTTTAAAAAAATTTGGTTAATTTCAATTGAT
Organism: Flavobacteriia bacterium; assembly: GCA_947450325.1. Lineage (GTDB taxonomy): Bacteria > Bacteroidota > Bacteroidia > Flavobacteriales_D > Crocinitomicaceae > JAQVCM01. The sequence continues at coordinate 70,466 of CANFUT010000010.1, read as the reverse complement.
TCAAATTTTATTGTACTAAAGTGCAACTTTTTTAATACCTTTACAATTGAAAACACAAATCAAAAAAAGAGAAATCATCTTTTACAAAGATTATTTTGAGAAATTTTATCTAAAACAAAAAGTAAAAGTTCAGACTAAAATTCTGTGGACCCTAGAATTGATTGAAGATTTGCCAAAGATTCCATCGACTTATCTCAAGCATATTGAAAACACAGATGGTTTATATGAAATAAGAATTAGTCAAGGCAGCGATATTTTTAGAATTTTCTGCTTTTTTGATGATGGAAATATCGTTGTAATTGCAAATGGTTTCCAAAAAAAAACACAAAAAACACCGAGACAAGAAATTCAAAAAGCACTTAAAATTAAAGAAGATTATGCAAAAAATTAAAACAACCACTTCTTTATCTGAATTTAAAGATAAACACATCGGCAATGATGGAACTTCAAAGAGAAAACTGCATGATGAGGGCTACCAGACTTTTAAGATTGGTGTTCTACTTCAAACAGCGCGACAAGAAAAAGGATTAACTCAAGAAGAATTGGCTGTCAAATGCGGTACTACAAAGTCATATATTTCTAAAATTGAGAATGATATCAAAGAAGTGAGAATTTCAACCTTACAAAAAATCGTAGAACTCGGTTTGGGTGGAAAATTAAACCTTTCGATAAAGTTAGATTAAAAGATAAATTGCACAATGAACGATTGCAAATTGCAGATTAAAAAATTGCAAATTCAAAGAGATTCAATTCTACAAGAATAATTTCAAATAATTTGCCAATCCAATAATTTGCTAATCTGCTAATTTGATGATTTGTCAATCAGTTAATCTGCCAATCTTCAATCCAATTTAAAATTCACTATCTTTGCATCCTATTCTAATTTTTGTAAACATTCATGAAAGTTATCGATCATATTCAAGCTGCTAAATCTACCCTGTTTTCTTTTGAAATCCTTCCTCCGTTGAAGGGAAAAAGCATCCAGTCGATCTACGACGGAATTGATCCATTGATGGAGTTTAAACCCAAATTTATCAATGTAACGTATCACCGTGAAGAGTTTATTTACAAGGAAAGAGACCACGGTTTACTCGAAAAAATCGCCATCAGAAAACGTCCGGGAACGGTTGGGATTTGTGCGGCAATTATGAATAAATACGATGTTGATGCAGTTCCACACTTGATTTGCGGCGGTTTTAGCAAAGAAGAAACTGAAAATGCACTCATCGATTTGCAATTTTTAGGCATCGACAATGTCTTGGCTTTGCGCGGAGATTCAATCAAAACGGAAGCCAATTTCAGACCGCATCCAATGGGGCACAAATATGCTGTTGAGCTGATTGAGCAAATAGTGGAAATGAATTCTGGTAATTACACAACTGAAGATTACCAATTAGAACCCACCGATTTTTGTATCGGCGCAGCTGGATATCCTGAAAAGCATTTTGAAGCGATGAATTTGACCACAGATTTGATTCACCTGAAAGCCAAAGTGGACGCAGGTGCTTCTTACATCGTGACGCAAATGTTCTTCGACAACCAAAAATATTTCGATTTTGTAGATGCTTGTCGTGCTGCAGGAATCAATGTGCCGATTATTCCAGGATTGAAACCTTTGAAAACATTGGAACACGCTTCGTTTTTGCCGAAATTTTTCCACATCGATTTTCCTGAAATCTTGAGCAAAGAAATCGTTAAATGCAAAGACAACAAAGCGATCTCAGCACTGGGAATCGAATGGGGAAAACAGCAATCCAAAGAATTGAAAGCTGCTGGCGTTCCTTGCATCCATTATTACACCATGTCAAATTCTAGCTCTGTGAAAGCAATAGCTGCGGAGATTTTTTAACTTTATACTTTTTAATATGCGTTTCATCTTATTCATTTTCGCAGTTTTTGCCCTCAATTTAAGTTTTTCTCAAACGAAAAATTTGAAATTGAAAAACGCAATGGTGGTTGGTCAACTTGATAAATCTGAAGACCGTTTCACAATGGAAATCAATTTCACCGAATTGTTAGCTTCCAACGGGATCAAAGCGATGTCGTCATTGAACGTGTTGAAAGAAGGAACAAATATCAGCATGTTGGCTTCTGATTCAATTCAAAAAGTCATGAAAGCGAAAGGAATTGACACCTATATTTTGGTTTCTGTGCGCGGATACGACAGACAATTCAAACCAGCAAAAAATCACGATACACTTTCTGTTGAAATCACTAACGGACATTTATTTCCTTTATATAGAGATGAAATCACCTCTATTTCATTCGAATTCAATTTCTACCGCGATGGAAAATTTGTGGGTTACGACTTGATAAAAATTGGCGGAATTGGTTCACGTGAAGCAGTTTTGAAAAAATTCAGAAAGAAAATCGGTAAAAGAATTAATTCTCATTGGAAATAATTCCATAGAAAAATACTCAGAAGTATGTTGCATTCAATGACCGGCTATGGCAAAGCCACCGGAAATTACGAAGGAAAAAAGGTTAGTGTTGAAGTGAAATCGCTCAACAGCAAAAGCATGGATTTATATGTCCGCACTGCGCCTTTTTACCGTGAAAAAGAATTAGAAATCAGACAACAAGTTACTGCACTTTTGGATCGTGGAAAAGTGGAAGTAAACGTCAATATTGAAAGTACTGGCGCGACGAAATCAGTTGAAATCAACAAAGATTTGGCGCTTGCTTACTACCAAGATTTGAAGCAAACAAATGATTTATTGGGCGAAAAATCAGTAGATTATTTATCCTTGATCGTGAAAATGCCAGATATTTTCATGCAATCGAAAGAAGAAATCACCGCAGAAGAAAATGCGTTTTTGACTGATTTGGTGGCACAAGCTTGTCAACAATTAAACAATTTCCGTCGTCAAGAAGGCGAAGCGTTGGAGAAAGAATTTACGGAAAGAATCAACGAAATCAAAAGTTTGTTGGCTGACGTTCCGAAATACGAAAACCTGCGCATCGAAATCATCCGCGAGCGCATGCGCAAAGGATTGGAAGACATGGACAATCCAAACATGGACGAAAATCGCTTCCAACAAGAATTAATTTTTTACATCGAAAAATTAGACATCACGGAAGAGAAAATGCGTTTGTCGAACCACTTGGATTATTTCTTGGAAACGATGGTTTTGCCTTCAGCAGGAAAAAAATTAGGATTTATCACCCAAGAAATTGGTCGTGAAATCAATACCTTGGGAAGCAAAAGTTACCATGTTGAACTTCAAAAAATGGTCGTTGACATGAAAGACAGCTTGGAAAAAATCAAAGAACAAGTGCTTAATACCTTGTAATAATATCACATGAATCAAGAGCAACAAGGAAAATGCATTATTTTTTCAGCACCTTCGGGAGCAGGGAAAACAACGATTGTAAAACATTTACTTTCCGTTGAAAAGCGCCTTGAATTTTCTATATCTGCTTGCAGCAGAGCACCGCGCAACAATGAAACTGACGGCAAAGATTATCACTTTTTGGGCGTAGAAGGTTTCAAACAAAAAATCGCTGAAAATGCTTTTGTTGAGTGGGAAGAAGTTTATACCGATAATTACTACGGAACGCTGAAAAGCGAAATCGAACGCATTTGGGCAGATGGAAAATCAGTTGTTTTTGATGTGGATGTCATCGGTGGATTGAACCTGAAAAAACAATTTGGCGACCAAGCCTTGTCCGTTTTTGTGCAACCGCCATCTATTGAAGAATTGGAAGTTCGTTTGCGCAGCCGCAGCACTGAATCTGAAGACAGAATACAAGTCAGAATGGGAAAAGCCAGACAAGAATTGGCACATGCTGAAGGATTTGACGTGGTTTTACTCAATGTGCACCTCGATAAAGCTTGTGAAGAAGCAGAAGCAATTGTCGCAAAATTTTTAAACGCGTAAGCATGAAAGTTGGACTTTATTTTGGCACTTTCAACCCGATTCACGTGGGACATTTGGTGATTGCCAATTACATGGCGGATTACACCGATTTGGACCAAGTTTGGTTGATGGTTACGCCTCAAAATCCGCTGAAAGTAAAGTCTTCTTTGTTAGCCGATTACCACCGTTTGGCTTTGGTAAAAATCGCAATTGAAGACAATAACAACCTGCGCGCCAGCGACATCGAATTTAAATTGCCAAAACCAAGTTATACCGCTACTACCCTCGCCTATTTGAAGGAGCAATATCCTGAAAATGAGTTTGCGCTCATCATGGGAGAAGACAATTTACGCACCTTCCACAAGTGGTTCAACCACGAAACAATACTCAAAAACCACAAGTTTTACGTCTATCCACGCGTTTTGACCATCCAAGAAGAACAAGAAGTGCAAGAAATTGGAAATCAACACGAAAACCTTTTCGCTGACCATCCAAATGTCATTTTTTGCAATGACGCACCCGTAATGAAAGTTTCCTCCAGTTTTGTACGAAACGCCATCAAAGAACACAAAGACGTAAGGTATTTGCTCACTGAGCCCGTGCAGCGGTATATTGAGGAGATGAATTTTTATAAGTGAGGATTTTATTTTGATGCAAAAAGCAACATAAATTTTTCCTCCCCCTTAATCCTAGCGCTATCGCTGAGTCTTCAAAAGCTATCGCTTTTTCTCCTCCAAAGGGGGAAACTTAAATTTTCGTCAATATAGAGAGTTTCTAAATTTGGCTACAACATTTTCTTTTTTTAGATAATTAATAATTGTGCATTCTTCCCCCTTTGAGTTGCGAAGCATCCGACGAAGTCAACGGGACCGAGGGGAAGAACCTTTTTCCTAAAATTAAATTAATCATACTAAAAGACAATTAGACAGTCTATTGTCTTGAGTCTTTGGTCTATTGTCTAATGTCTTAAGTCTAACGTCTTAAAATCCTAATATCTTAACATCCTAACATCTTAAAATCTTAACATCCTAATATCTCTGACACCCCACAATAAAACCCAATAATTTTAGTTATCCATGATGTTCGAAAAATTGGAGATTTTAAAGTAAATTCGCACACGCAAAAAGAAATACATGGAGCAAGAAAATATTGAATTTCAACAACAACGTCAAAATTTGATTCTGTTTGTTTGGAAAAAACGCAAAATTATTGGAATAGTGACCGCAGCAGCAGCTGTAATCTCATTGGTTATCTCATTCTTATTGACTCCTTTATACCTCTCAACTGCCATCGTTTTTCCAACGGCAACAAGTACAGTTTCCTTTTCGGAACAACGAAATGCGAAAGCTTCTTCCATGGATTTTGGGGAAGAAGAACAATCTGAACAAATGGTTCAAATCCTGCAATCATCTCGTATCAGAGATAAAATCGTACAACGTTTTGACTTGTTCAAACACTACGACATCGACCTAGATGATCCGAATAAATTCTACAAATTGGGCAAAGCGTATGAAGAACACATTCTTTTTACCCGCACAAGATATGGCTCGATTCAAATTGATGTCTTAGACTCAGACAAAGAATTGGCCGCCGAAATCGCTAACAAAATTGTAGACCTCATCGATACCGTGAAAAACGACATGGTGAAGGAACGAACAATTCCTGCGTTTGAAATCAGTCAGCGTAAAAAGCAACTGATTGAAACGAGTTTGAAAGAAATCAGAATGAAATTAGATAGCCTTTCTGCATTGGGCGTTGTGACTTCCGAAGGTCGCGCGACACTTTCTGCGGCTTACAACGAAGCGAAAGGTGCTGAAGACCGCAAATTTTTCAAAGACAAACTGGAAATCAACATGAAATACGGTGCTGAATTTGACGGTTTGGCGATGTTGAGAGACGAAAAAATCGTGAAATTATCAGAATTTGAGGTTGCTTACGAACAAGCAGAATCTGATGCTTACGCCAATTTCAACCATAAATTTGTGGTAGAAAGAGCGGTTGTTGCCGACAAAAAAGACAGACCGAAAAAAGCAATCATCGTGATTGTAAGTGTTTTTGCTACTTTCATCTTCATGGTCTTTGCGTTATTGATTCAAGACCGCATTCAAGAATTGAGAAAAATCGCGTAAGTGCAGTTCGTTCGAACAAATCGTTGGTTGTTGTTGGTTGGCGCCTTGTTCATTGCGCTTTCCTCCTATTTCATTTGGAAAAATCAGCTTTACATGTTGGCTTTTCCGGTGGTACTTTTGGCGATTTACAGCGCGGTTTTCAATACGCAATTCACTTTTTTGTTGCTGTTTTTACTGACGCCACTTTCTGTTAACATCGAAGAATATGTCAACGGATTTGGTTTGTTTGTTCCCACTGAGCCCTTGCTTTTTGGATTGATGCTCTTGCTGCTTTTTCAGCAAATCAAATACAAAGTTTTCCCTGATTTCATTTGGAAAAATGCCATTGTTTGGGCCATCGGATTGTATTTGCTTTGGGTGCTTTTTACCTCTATCACCAGTGATTTACCGCTCGTTTCATTCAAATTTTTGCTGGCGCGCTTGTGGTTTATGATTCCGATGTTGTTCTACGGTTCACGCGTTTTCTTGTCAGAAAAAAACATCAAAACTTTCTTGTGGTTCTTCACCATTGGTATGACCATCGCCATGGTTTACACCGTTTTCATGCACGCAAGTTATGCTTTCGGCGAAAAAGAAAGTCACTGGGTGATGTGGCCATTTTTCAAAGATCATACGATTTATGGTGCGATGACCGCGTTTTTGGTTCCGCTCATTTTTGGAATTTACTTCTCGAAAAAACATTCGCCGTTGATTCAAGCTGTTTTGTTGGTTTTGATTGCTATCAATTTGATTGCACTGTTTTTCTCCTACACACGCGCCGCTTGGCTAAGCATCATCGCTGCCATGTTCGTTTGGCTTTTGATTCACTTCAAAATCAAATTTAGCTTGATTTTGGGCGTCGTTGCAACGATTGGTGTTTTCGTGTTTTTCTCTTGGACATCGATTGAACAAAGCATGTCGAAAAACAAATCAGAACACACGACAGAAGATTTCGGTAAACGCTTGGAAAGTGCCGCAAACGTAACGACAGACGCCTCCAATTTGGAAAGAATCAACCGTTGGTCGTGCGCGATTGCGATGTTTCAAGAACGCCCGATTGTTGGATTTGGTCCAGGAACTTACGCCTTTGAATACGCTAGATTTCAAGAGCCAGAAAATTTAACGATTATTTCCACCAACTTCGGAGACGGCGGAAATGCGCACAGCGAATATTTGGGTCCTTTGGCAGAAATGGGATTCATGGGATTGATTGTTATTTTGATTCTAATTTCAGCGATTTTCTACAAAGGAATTACGCTTTACAACCGCTGGCCATCGGAAAAACGAGAAATGAAAGTATTGATTCTCGCGATGATTTTAGCGTTGGTGACGTATTTTGTTCACGGTATTTTGAACAACTATTTAGACACCGATAAAGCTGCAGTTCCGATTTGGGGAATTTGTGCTTGTTTTATTGCGTTGGAGTTTAAGTTGAATGAAGGTGAAATATAAAATACTACTTTTTTAAACGTTCAATCTCCTCTTCTAATTTACTGATATACTTGTCTTTGTAAATATCATTGTAATTATTAATCTGTTCATTAACTTTCACTCCATTTACTATTTGATTATTTGTAACATTAAAAATTTGAGAAGCATCAAAATTTAAGATTTGAGAAATATCCACTTCTAATATCTCTGAAATTTTGTACAATTTCGAGACCGTCAGTTCTACCTCTCCTCGTTCCAACTTACTATACCCTGATAAGCTCATTTCAAGGCTATCAGCTATCTGTTCTCGAGTAATGTTTTTTAATTCCCTAAACTTCTTGATATTATCACTAACATTTTTCATACCTCAAAAGTAGCAAAATAAATTTAGAAAGAACAAAAAAACCTTTAAAATAGCAAATTTTTTAAACTAAAGAAAATAACTTTGTAGTGTCTAAAATCTTAAAATAAATAAAATAGACTATCTGTAATGAACAAAAATGACGTCGACTTGAGATTCGCAACTTTTCTAGCACTCATGGCAATAGTAATCCTATTAGGAATGATTTATATTACTTACCAATTGCTCAATAGTAATATACCTCTTACGAAATAAAATTAGATTTTGGAAAAGCTTAAATATAAAATCCGAAAAGTTATTTCAAATTATCTGCATTGTGAAAATTCTGATCTACATGAACAAACATTACTCAGAGAACTTAATTTAGATGATTTAGACTTTTTAGAGCTAAAAATGCGCTTAGAAAAATTATTTTCGGTAAAAATTGAAGAATCTGCGTTTTTAGAAAAGAAAAATTTGAAGGAAATTAATATGTTGTTAGACAGACTACTTAAATATTAGAAGCAATAAAAAAATTGAATAGCAAAACCGATAAAGCGGCTATTCCAATTTGGGGAATTTGTGCTTGTTTTATCGCGTTGGAGTTTAAGTTGAATGAAGGATTACTAAAGAAAAATGAAGTCGTTGATTAAAATCTTTGCCTGTTACCAATCATTTTAAACAATTCTGATTTCGAATTAATATTCAACTTGCGATAAACTTTTTTGATATTCATGCGAACCGTGTCAATGGCAATCTCATATCGATCAGCGATGAGTTTGTAACTCAAACCGTCCAAAATTCCATTTACAATGTCTTTTTCACGGTCAGTTAATTGTTCTGAAATGTTCCACGGTTGATTAAAAAAGGAAATTACTTTGCGAGCAATTTTCGGAGTCATGTAAGCGCCGCCGTTTTCTATGCTTGAAAAAACCTCTTTAAAATTTCTTTGAAAACTTTGTTTGTCGATGTAACCTGATGCACCCAATTGCAACGCTTGGAAAATGGTTTCAGAATCATCTTTGATGGTATTCATTACGATGGTTGCGTTGGGAAACAATTTCAGGATTTTGTCGATCGCTTCCAATCCATTCATTTCTGGCATGACGATATCAAGCAGGTAAATATCTGCTTCAATCGGATTATTTAAGAAATCAATTGGATTGAGAAAAACGTGTTTACATTCTAAACTTTCAATCGCATTGATACTATCTCGCATCAATTGCGCTAAATGAATATCGTCTTCTATGATGATGATTTTTTTCATACTAACGGTAAATTTATTTCTATCATCAATCCTGTAGTGCCTTCTAAAACATAGTATTTAAATTGACCTTGATTTCTCTGGATTCGCTTTTTAATGTTTCGAATTCCGTTTCCTTTGTAACTTTCTACATCCGAAATATTGCAAAAACCATTGTCAGTAACTAGAATATTTAACCTGTAGTCAATAGCCAAGAATTTTATGGATAGTTGATTAGCATTTGCATGCTTGATGCAATTTGTAACAATCTCATAAATGGAAAGTTTTATGTCTCTATAGAGCTCTCCCTGAATAGTATAATCCAAATCATATTTAGGTTTAAAATCAACTTGGATATTTGCATCCGCGCAGGAAGTTGTAACAAAATCTTTTAGTTCATAAGTTAAATCTTGTAAAGTATGTTTTTCACGCGAAATCGAATTTATATAAGTTCTAAAATTATACAATGCTTCTCTCAATCCTGATTGCAATAGTTCTTTGTCTTTTTCTTGAATGTTTTCCTTTTTACTCAACATCAACAAGCGCGTTAAGATCGTTCCAGATTCGTCATGAAGATCCATTGCTATTCTTGATTTTGTTTGTGTTTTTATACGTAGAGAACGTCTCAAAGTGTAGACTAAAAGTATTGAGATAATAATTACAAGAATAAAGATAAAACTTAGAAATTCTGTTTTATAAAAAACGGATGTCTTGGCGGTTAATGAGAAAGTTTTTTCTTCAACAAGCTGACCAAATGGGTTATACATTCGAATTTTCAAGTCATATTCGCCATAAGTAAGATTGGAAATTAATATCCAGTTCTTTTTTTCTGTGGTAAACCAATTTTTAGAATCAATACTGTATTGGAAGGAATAACCGCTTCCGAATTTAATATCCAAATTGGCAAGATAAATTTTGATCGCTTCTTTGCCCGTATTAAACGAAATGTTTTGTCCCTCTTGATATGCTGAAAAATATTTTTTGTTTTCATTTTCAATAGTTTCAATCCCAGATATAGCAAAGGTTTTGGCATATGTAAATTCATTCAGAGCCTTTGGATCAATAATTTCAAAATAATTTAGACCTCCAAAAGCAATTTTTCCGTCATGCAATAAACAAGCAGATTTATTATTATATTCAATATTCTTAAGTTGATGACTTTTGTTGATAAAACGAATCGTTCCATCCGCAGTGTTGTAAATCGTTATCCCTGAATAAGTAGAAGCCCAAATACAGTTGCATTTATCCTCTACCAGTTTTACGACTTTAATGTTTGAAACCTGATTTGCGTTAGAATATTCGTGAATCTTTTTTAGATTTTTTGAATTCAAAACAAATACACCACTGTAGGTTGCTAACCAAATTTCATTTTGCTTTTCTCTCACGAGAATATCCCTAACGTCTAATTTCGAATATTTTTCTGTGTCAATCAATTTGAATCCATTTCCATTGGTTAATCGACCGCGAAATAATCCTTGATTAGTACCTAAATAAATAACATTTGAATAGTTGCTTTTTACAGCAACATGAATTTCTGTTCCTGTTTTCAAAAAATAGGCGAATGATGTTTTATTTTTTGGATTATACAAAACCATTTTATTTCCTCCACACAACAAGACATGAGAATCTGATATTTTTAGAATTGATTGAAAAGTTTCATGTAAACCAAGATTTGTATTGACATGATTGGTAATTTCCTTTGTGTTTAAATCAAAACTAACCAATCCATCTCCTTCTGTAGTGCAAAATAATTCATTGTTAAAAATCAAACCGTCATAGGTCGTTAAATTTCTTTTTGAAAAAAGATCGACTACATTTTCTTTTTCTACTGAAATGCGAGGGAAACCCAAAAAAAATCGCTGATTTTGATATTCGATGATTTTACGTCTCTGCATTATTTGATAATCAACATTCAATGGAAAATCATCTATTCCATAAGACAAAGCGGGCATTTGTTCTATTCTTAAGAAACCTTGATTGGTTCCTACAATAAAACAACTCTTGTTCAGTCTAATAATAAATTTGTATAAAATATTTTGATTTACTACGGGAGAGAAAAATCCTGTCATTTGTCCATTTAAATAGACATATGGCACTTTATTTTTTTCAATAAATATATGTTTACCATCTTCTTCAGCAAAATAAGTGATCTGTTTTTTATTTATAAAGTTCGGATGGTAAACCAACATATTGTTTCGCAGTAAACGAACAACATCACCATTCCAGAGCACGAGACCATATTTTTTTGAAACATAAAATTTACCTAATTGATCTGTATCTTTAAATGTAATTTGGATTATTTTCTTTGGGAATTTTGGATTAATTATTCGTATAGTTTTATTACTTACAGAAACAAAAATTTTCCCCTTGTAAATGGTAATATCAGATTTCGGGAAAAGGTTTAGGTTTTGAATGAAGATGACCTTATTTTTAACCTTAAAGACCAATTTTCCAGAATCAAAAAGAATGGCAGTTGTATCATTTGAAAATGCCATCGCAACGGAATTTGCAGTGTACAATTTCTTGAACGACAAAATTTTTGGTTGCAATTCAATTAATCCGTCAGAAGCAGTCAATAGGTATAGAACTGAACCTTTTTTATGAATTTTGGTGATTCGACTTTCTTTAAATATGTTTGGATGCGTTTCATGATTGAAATTGATGAAATTATAGCCATCAAACCTTGAAAGTCCATTGTCTGTGGCGATCCAAATATAACCCGCATCATCTTTCACAATGTCATTGACTTCATTGTGAGGTAAACCTGAATTTATATCAAAAAGTGGTGAAAGATAATTGTATTGACAATCTGCAACATCAGACCATATTGAAAAAACTAATAACAGAGAAAATTTGAACATTTTCAAAAAATGTATTTTCCGACCTTGATATTGAATTTTAGCAATCATAAACAAAAATACTTTTTTAAAAATTGTCAGAATCTATTCCTATTAAAAATGTAGTTCAATACACATTGTTATGCGTATCTGTTTCTTTAAAATTCACTAAAAATAAAACTAATTTCGCGGCCTAGTCTGGTGGTGATATTTACTAATTATTAAAAATAAAATTACCCCATTCAATGAAAAATAACAGTGATCGCGACTTTATCAATTTTTTACTTTTCATAGCCTTTCTGATTTTTGGTGCAATGATTTACATCATCTACTCCTTCTTTAATCAAACAAAAATAGGTCTTAATTAATTTAAATATGTCAAAGCAAATCGTCATTGTTGAAGATGAATTAATTATTCAAGCGCTTTACAAAGAGTATGTTGAAGATTTAGGTCATGAAGTTGTAGCAACTTTTGAAAGTGGCGAGGAGGCAATTGCATTTTTTCAAGAAAATACTGCAGATTTGATTTTGATGGATATTCGTCTAGAAGGCAGTTTGGATGGAATTGATACCATGCGGGAAATTCAAAAGTTGAATTCAATTCCGGTAGTATATATTTCTGGAAATACGGAAGAAAGAAACAAAGAAAGGGCGAAATCGACGAATATGAAGGCGTTTTTGTCGAAGCCTATCAGCAAAAAAGCGATTGATGAGATTATAGACACAATGAATGAATTGACTGATTCTATGGTCTATGCACAAAAAATTCAAGAAGCAATATTTTTACAAAGAGATCAATTGCATTCGTATTTTTCAAAGTCAATATTTATCAATCGCCCAAAAGATTTTATTTCAGGAGATTTTGGTTTTTTAATCGAAAAAAGCGGCGGGGATGCCTTAATCGGAGGCATTGGAGACTGCACTGGTCATGGTATTCCTGGCGCTTTACTCTCCGTATTGAGCTATGAAATATTGGTATCAAAATCAAAAAAACACGACGATTTAAAAGTTATCATCAATGAGTTGAACGAAAAAATCATTGAAAACTTGGCAAACATTGATAAAAAAAACAGGATTTCCGATGCTTTAGATTTGGCTATTTTCAAAGTCATTCCTGAAAAATCAATTATCCAAATCGCTGGAATAAAAAGAATTGTCATCTACTATGATTCCACCGCCAACGAACACAAAATTTTAAACTTCAAAGGAAATTCAATTGGAGAGCACTATCAGTCACTAGATGAAATTCCATTTATTGAAATAGACTATGCGCCCGATGACTTTTTCTACTTTTTCACGGATGGCTTAACAGATCAATTTGGCGGTCCAGATTCAAAAAAGTTGAAAAGAAAAGGACTTGCCCATTTTTTAGAGAAAATAGATGGTTTAGATTGTCTCAAACGAGAAATTGAGATTGAATTTTTTCTCAGAAATTGGCAAGGAAATGAAGATCAAACAGATGATATTTTGTTGATCGGATTTGAACCGAATTCTTACAAATTAAAATAAAATTAGATTTTATAATTTTTAAAAGCTATTGTCCAATGAATGAATTTCACCCTAAATTAGAAGAACAAATAAGGCAGTTTGTTGGCGAAAACTCTAGACTAAAAAGGAAAATAGCTGGTTTGCTTTCGGTTGTGAATTCCACATACGAACAATACGAAGAAAATTTAGTCGACAGAAAAACTGTCTTTTCAAAATACGAGTCTACACTCTTAGAAAAAGGGATTTTAACGCACCAAAATGAGGTTTTAAGCAATGAAATTCAGCTGAAAAATTTTCGACTAGAACAATGCAAAATTCAAATTTCCAATTTTGAAAAATTATCCCATGCTGGCTCTTTTAAAATCAATTTAAGATCAGATATAATGGCTAATTCTAATCAAATGTCTCGGATGTTTGACATCAATGAATACGAACCAACTTTTAAAAATTTCTCGTCGCTATTTATTGAATCTGATTTAATCAACGAAGCAATTTCAAATTGTAAATTGACCAAAAGCAGCATACGATTTGACGAAGTTAGATCTATTAAAGACAATAGATATTTCAGCATCAATGGAGAAGTAATCAATGAAAGAGGGGATGAATTATTGCAAGTCGTTGTCAAGGATTTGACAGCAACCAAAATGCATGAACACGAATTGGAAAATGCCATTCTTAATTTAGAATTTTACAAGAGCGTGATCGATCAAACTGTCTTGTTATCGACCATCAATATAGACGGAAAAATAAGTTTCGTAAATCAAAATTTTTCTGACATTTCTGGTTACAAAAACCTAGAGATGATTGGTAAATCTTTTGATTTCTTGATGACAGATAAAACAAAAGAGAATAGCTTTGAGGAAATCATTGAAAGTTTAAAACTCAATGACAATTGGAAGTCAACTATCAAAAACATCAATAAAAACGGTGAAATTTATTGGCTTGACACGACGATTATTCCTTTCATTAAGGACGAAAAAGTGATTAATTATATCTCCATTCAGGTCGATGTAACTGAAAAAGTGTTGGAGGAACAAAAAGTTGAAGCACAACGAACTTTTTACGAAACAATTTTAAATAATCTTCCGCTTGACATTGCTGTTTTCAATGAAAAACACGAATATTTATACGTCAATCCAATTGGAATTAAAGATCCTGAAACAAGGAAATTTGTGATTGGAAAAACGGACTACGATTATTGCAAGCAATACAAGAAAGACATTTCAATAGCAGATGCAAGGCAAGCTATTTTTGACCAAGTGCTAAAGTCTAAAAAACTTCTTGAATTTACTGATAAAGCGACCAATAAAGAAGGAAAAGACGTTTACGTTTTGCGGAAATTCTTCCCGTTCTTAAATGCGCAAAACGAACTTGAATATATGCTCGGCATTGGCTTAGATGTAACTGAAAAAACAGAACAATCTATGCAAATCAGAGAATCTTTGGTTGAAAAAGAAGCACTTCTTGGGGAAGTTCACCACAGAGTAAAAAATAATCTTTCGATCTTCTTAGGATTGGTTGAAATGCAAATGAATCGAATGCAAGAACCAAATCTAATCAATGAATTTGCAGAGATAAAAAATCGGATCATTTCCATGTCTTTGATACATGAAAAATTATACAAATCAGCCAATTTTGCTCAAATCGATTTAAGAGAGTACATCCTCGATTTTGTAAATTATTTAAGTAAGTTTTTTGATGTCGAGCAAAAAGTCAAAATAAAATTTGAATTGGATGAAGTTTTTGCAAATACCAAAAATACGGTTCCTGTTGCATTGATCATCAATGAATTAATTACAAATGCTTACAAACATGCATTTGAAGGAATTGATAATCCTTCGATCACGATTCAACTGTCAGAAAAAGATGCGATGATTGAACTTGCCATTTTCGACAACGGACATGGACTTGCAGCCGATTTTGACATCCTAAAATTAGACTCTTTGGGAATTAAGTTAATCAACATTTTTTCCAAACAGCTGAAAGCCAAGTTTGAATTTGTAAATCAAAATGGACTTCGTTATAACGCAACTTTCAATAATAACAAACAAATAGAGTTATAAAGTTTTTTAGCAATGTTTCGGATTTTTTAGTACTTTTCGATAACATTTAATGCTGAATACATGAAACTACATCTATTCCTTCTTTTTGTACTATCACTCTTTTTATCAACTTGCCAAAAAGAAAATTTGGGTTCAACTCATCCGATGGTTGGTAGATGGAAACTTGAATCACAGGTATTTGAAGATATTAATCATACTTGTCAACATACATTGGCAACTCCTGCTGCTCTCAAAAATTTGGTGATGGAAATTACCGCTGATGGAAACATCATATCATCGCTAGATGGTAAAACCCAAAAACTAAAAATCATCGAAATAGTTGAAAATGGAATTTTCGTAACTTTTTACAAAAACCAAGTGACCAATAACCGCTACACTTGTCGAGTTAGAGATAAAAAAGGGAACATCTTTATTTTTAAATTCTTTTTCGATGAAAATCACGCTAAAATGATTGGCACTTTTTGGACTCCTAATCAGAATTACATGAGCAAAGAATCCCCGAATTTGAGTGTGATATCTTGTTACTCGGGACCTGGTCATACGCAACCATATTCCACTGTTTATGTAGAGAAATATGCAAAATTCATTAAGTTATAGTGTATGATTAAACAATTTCTTTTATTTTATTTTCTGTCAATCTCTTGTGTGTGTGTTGCGCAAACGGACTTAAAAGCGAACCGTTTTGAATTCGCAAACAAATTTGAACTTTCAACTTATTTAGACTTACAATACCTGCGATATGGTGGAAATGAACTAAAAATTGATGTAATAACATTGCAAGACGAAGGTTTTCAGCTTTCAATATCATCAGGTTTTTTCTTGGTTGATAGTAGAGAAGAAAGCAATTATCACATGCTCTATTCTTATGTTCCTATCTATTTAAACGCGGCAGGATTTTCAAAAAATAAAAAATGGTATGCGAAAATTAATATTGGTGTACCGTTGTATTCAAACAATGCCACCAGTCTAATCACTGATGATCATCTTTGGCCAACTATTGGAGAAGTTTCTGGTCAAATTCTTGAAAATCCAAATCCGCAATTGCGAGAAAAAATAAAATACATGAATGAAATTCGATGTGGCTGGTATTTTTCCAAGCACTTTGGAGTAAATTTAGGTGTAAAATCTTACAATGTAAAAACATCTTTGTATCGGGCAAAGCGATATTTCTTTCCAACATTGGGGCTTACATTTCGCTTTAATTATAAACCTTCGACGAAAAAGTAAAGGATTTTACAAGGTTATAATTTTTCACTTTCCCATACTTTTGTGTACCTTTATTCCAAGATGTTACTAAAAAGATTTTTCTCCCTCGTACTGATTTGCATTTCCTTGCAGGCACATGCTACGCACAATCGCTCGGGAGAAATAACTTACAAACATCTATACGGCAACACTTACGAATTTACCATCACCACCTGCACCAAATTAAGCAGTGAAGCCAACCGCATAGATTTGGAAATCAACTACGGAGATGGCACAATTGACACAATTCCCAGAGTTGTTTTTTACGATTTCCCTGCCACTGACGCCAAGCAAAATTACTACGTGGGAACGCACACTTACATTGGTCCTGGCACATTTTTGATTCAGTGCGAAGATCCAAACCGTAATGCCAACGTATTGAATATCGCCAATTCAGTCGATAAAATATTTTGCATTCAAACTTTACTCATCATTTCGCCTTTTTTAGGATTGCCCAATAACAGTTTGCAATTGGTTGATTGTCCTTGTCCAGAAGAAACTTGCACTGGACAACCGTGGATTTACAATTTTGGCGCGTATGATCCAGATGGCGACAGTTTGTCTTACCAATTGATTCCCTGCAAAGGCGAAGATTGTTTCGACCTGTCGATTCCTGATGTCTATCAATATCCACAAGAAGTGGGAGGCGGTTTGCTGACATTAGACGCCATAACAGGAACACTTTTTTGGAACGCACCAACGATTTCCGGCGAATACAATTTGGCGGTTGTCGTCACTGAATACCGCCGTGGAATTCGCATCGGATTTGTGATTCGCGACATGCAATTGACTGTAAAAGGCCTGTGTTTGAACAATGCACCGATGGTTTCTGCGGTCAGCGACACTTGCGTTTTTGCCAATGAAAACATAGATTTTCAAGCGTTTGCGCAAGACGATCCTGCAACGGCCCAAGACAATCCCGTGTTGCATTGGGAATATTTCGGCGAAGGTTTTTTCTTGGAAACTAATCCTGCGACCTTTGCTGCTTCTCCCAATGGAAACCCAATTACAGGCGATTTTCACTGGCAACCGGGTTGCGATGCAGTGCGAAACAACAGCTACATTTTCACTTTGGAAGCCACAGACGCTGGTCCAAACGTGATTTTGAAAGACTTGGAAACATTCAACATCACGGTCAATGCGCCGCCTGTTCAAAATTTGACTTTGACAGAATCATTGAACGCATTTGAACTCAATTGGGACGCTGCCGATTGTCCGCAAGTAGTTGGTTATAAATTGTATAAAAGCAACGATAGCATCGCATTAAATCCTGAAAATTGTTGCACGCCGAATTTCCCGTTGAGCATTGGCTACACGCTTTTGGCGGAAGTTGATGGTAAACAAACGACTACTTTCACAGATTCAAGCAATTTGGTGGTCGGAAATCAATATTGTTATTTAGTCACCGCGGTTTTTCAAAATGGTGCTGAAAGTTGTATTTCCAATCAAGTTTGTGGTGAAATGAATTTTCAAATTCCCGTGCTCACGCATGCAACAATTGGTTTCACAGATCCAATTTTGGGCGTTGACACTGTTCGTTGGACGCATCCGAAAGAATTGGATTTGAACGTTTACGGCGGTCCTTATCAATACCGTTTGTATCAATCGACTTCCAACGCACTCAGTTTTGAGCCCGTTTTCACCACGGCGCCACAAAATACCTTGACGCAATGCGATACCTTTTTCATCAACCAAAATTTACCCACTTCGACCAATGCTTTTCAGTACAAAGTCGCTTTGATCAACAACGGACAAGAATTGGGATTCAGTCCAACGGCGACGACGATTTTCTTGAGTTTGGTTCCAAACGACAATCAACTGCAGTTGGTTTGGAATGAGATTGTTCCATGGACAAATTCGCTCTATGAAATCTGGAAAGAATCGCCCACCAATTCTGGGAATTTTGTGTTACTCGACATCATTTCAGAAAAAAGCTACATCGATTCAAACTTGTTGAACGAAACTTCTTATTGCTACAAAGTTCGCAGCATTGGCGCTTATTCTTTGACGGGAATTGTTTCTCCATTACTGAATTGGTCGAACATCGCGTGCGCGCAGCCAACAGATTTAACGCCACCTTGCGCCCCCACTTTGGGCAACTTGACCCAAAATTGTGAAACCTTTCAAAACAGTCTTTTTTGGGACCAAAACCCAGCATTTTGTGCGGAAGATGTGATCGGATATCGCGTTTATTATGCTCCAACGACTGACGGTAATTTTGAAGTCATTGCCGATTTTCCATCAAGTTCAACTGGTTTCATTTTCAGTGACACAAGCAATTTGGCAGGTTGTTTTTACGTGACGGCGTATGATTCATTGCCCAATCAAAATGAAAGTGTCGCTTCCAACATGATTTGCGTTGAAAATTGTGATCCTTCCTATGAACTGCCTAACGTTTTCACGCCGAATGACGACGACAACAATGACGTTTTTCACCCTTTGCTTCCCTATAAATTCATCGATGCAGTAGATTTAGTCATTCTAAACCGCTGGGGAAATACCATTTTTGAAACCAAAGACCCGATGATTGGCTGGAATGGCAAAGACCAAAAATCCGGCGAATGGGTCACGGAAGGTGTTTATACGTATTTGTGTAAAGTGAAAATCAACACACTGAGTGGCGAGAAATGGGTTACATTGCATGGATTTGTGCATGTGATTTTTGATTGATGAAATTTTAAATCTTCACCCCAATCCCCACATAAAAAGTGCGCGCATTTGCTGGTAAAATCCCTGGTCCTGGATAACCTCCTGCTCTTCTGGTGCTGTATTTTTCGTTTGTCAGGTTGTTCACTCCGCCTTTCAAGTTGAATTTTCCTTGAAACAAATAGGTGAAAGAAGCATCCATCACGGTATATCCATCTAATTTTCCAATCGTTGCAAGTGCATTTGGCAATTCTGTATTGGCTGCATCGGTGTAAATCGCATCTACTTGATTGACTTGAAAAGTAGCTGAAAACTGTTTGTATTTGTAATTGAAGCCGTAGCGCAAAATTTGGCGTGGTGCGTTTTCAACACGTTTGTTTTCAATCGATTTACTCGCATCATTGGCAATCGCTGGATTGTTCCATTGCGTATATTTCGCATCCACAAAAGCGTAATTGACAAACAACTTGAAATTCCCAATTTTGGAAGTTGATCGGAAAATGCGAATCGGGTCTAATTCCACAAAACTCTCAATTCCTTTGCTTTCGGAAGTACCGATGTTTGTTCTGTAAGCGGCACCATTTTGAGAAATAGTACCAATTCTATTATCATAATTCACGAAAAAACCGCCAATGTCAAAAGTCAAAAATGCTTTTACATATCCTCTGTATCCAAAATCCAAGTTGTATCCCTTGGCATCTTTGAGATTTGGGTCGATCACGTCTGTTGTTGCGGATGGAGTCAATTCTGAAAAAGTCACCGGACGAAAAGATTGACTGAAATTGGCATACACATTCGTGTTTTTGATTTTGTATTCCATTCCCAAACCAAGCAAAATAACATTTCTATCCGCTTGATTTTCATTTATATTTCCAGTCGCGGAAGTGTTGATGTATCCTTTGGCGTTCGACTGAATCATTTCGTAACGCACACCTGGAGTAACATTCAAGTTTTTACCAATTTTGAATAAATTCTCCGCGAAAACTGCCACATTTTTGGTGGTGAAATCCAACGAACGACCATAATCTTTCCCGCTACTCAGCGCTGAAATTGAAAAATCAATGTCGTCGCCAGTAGTTCCAATTCCCAATTGGTTGCGGTTTGTTTTTCCTTGATAAACGCGCACACCCGCCGCCAAAGAATGCGTGTTTTTGAAAAGTGAATACGACTGCAAATAGCGAATTTCTGCTCCCAAATTGTTGTAATTGTCTCTATCAACCTGACGCGGATTAAAAGAACCAATCGCTGTGTTGAACGTATCCGCAATGGTGATTGCTTTGGTAAATCCAACGCTGTTTCTTTGCGCAATGGTGCTGAAAATTTTGACATTCAACTTGCTGTTTGCATTGATTGCATAATCCAAATTCAAAGCAGTAGAATTCCACGGAGTGCTGAACCAATTTCTGGCGCGCAAACTTTGTCTTGAATCAGCATTGTACATAGAATCTGTCAATCCGCCTGGTTGCTGACTTTGGTAATTCATGCGCGTATATTCGATGCTCAAATTCAACTTTTTGGTCAATTCAAAATTGAAATTGATGTAGCCAGTATTGGTTTTGTATTCGCTATTTTCTCTCCAACCATCTGCACCTCTGTGGTGGAAATAACCGTAATAAGAGAACTTTTTATATTTCCCACTGATGGCGTTGAACGCATTGTAAAGTCCGTAAGAACCAAGCGTTTGTTGCGTTTCAAAACTAAAAATTTTGTTGGTTTGATTTTTCTTCACCACATAATTCAACAAACCGCCAAATTGCGTTCCGTATTGCAAAGAAGAAGCACCGCGAATCACTTCAATTCTCTCCAAGGCTTCCATCGGTGGCGTGTAATATGCTTCTGGATAACCGTAAGCTTCCGAGCTGATATCGTAGCCGTTTTGGCGCACATTGAATTCCCATGAGCGATTCGGACTCAATCCGCGAGTAGCAATTCCAACCTGAATTCCAGAGCCATCACTTTCCCAAACGGTCACTCCTGGAACTTTTCCAAAAACTTGTCGCGCATTGTTGGTCGATAAATCTGCATCCAATGCTCCCAAATTGATTATTTCGTTCTTTTTTCCAGATAAGATTCTTGTACCATCAATTTCGTTTAAATAAAAAACATCTTTCACAATAATCTGCTTTTCGATTACCATCAACTCACTCAATTTTTGAACAAGTACTGAATCTTTCTTCAACGTATCAATTTGACTGATAGCAGATAATGAAGAAGATAGAACCGAAAAAAGCAACAAAATGTTTCGACCGAAAACCATGATAAAATGAATTTGATAAATATTTTTTTGCAAAGTAACGGACACATGAGACTTTTGACAATACCACAAAAAAGGTATTTTAGAATGATTCTAGATAAGAACGAAAATAATTCGCTGCGCTACAAAATTCAATATGTTGTTTTCATTTGATATCCCAACTTTTTACCTTAATTTTGCATTCCTTCCGCGAGGAATCAACAGTTTTAAAAACACACATGAAGCACATACGTAATTTCTGTATTATCGCACACATCGACCATGGTAAGAGTACTTTGGCGGATAGATTATTGCAAACTACTGGCACAATTGCCGATCGAGACATGCAAAATCAAGCTTTGGATAACATGGATTTGGAGCGCGAACGCGGAATTACGATCAAAAGTCACGCGATTCAGATGAATTACAAATACAAAGGTGAAGATTACATCTTGAATTTGATTGATACTCCTGGACACGTAGATTTTTCTTACGAAGTTTCTCGTTCAATCGCTGCTTGCGAAGGCGCGTTATTGATTGTAGATGCATCTCAAGGAATTGAAGCACAAACCATTTCGAATTTATACTTGGCTTTAGAGCACGATTTGGAAATCATTCCAATTTTGAATAAAATGGATCTTCCAGGTGCAAATCCAGAGGAAGTGACAGACCAAATTGTTGAGTTGCTTGGTTGTGATCCTTCAGAAGTAATCCAAGCAAGTGGAAAAACTGGTTTGGGGGTAGACGAAATTTTATCTGCTGTTATTGAAAGAATCAAAGCGCCTTCAGGAAATGAAAACGCGCCACTTCAAGCAATGATTTTTGATTCTGTTTTCAACGCTTTCCGCGGAATTATTGCTTATTACCGCGTAAAAGACGGCGTGATTCGCAAAGGAGACAAAGTGAAATTTTTCAACACAGGAAAAACATACAACGCGGACGAAATCGGAATTTTGAAAATGGATTTGAGTCCTAGAACAGAAGTTCGAGCGGGCGATGTTGGTTATATTATTTCTGGAATCAAGCAAGCAAACGAGGTCAAAGTGGGAGACACAATTACCTTGGCTGCCAATCCTTGTGATACGCCAATCAAAGGTTTTGAGGACGTAAAACCAATGGTTTTTGCTGGAATTTATCCGGTTGAAACGGACGATTACGAAGAATTGCGTTATTCGATGGAAAAATTGCAATTGAACGATTCATCTTTGGTTTTTGAACCAGAATCTTCAGCTGCACTTGGTTTCGGATTCCGTTGTGGATTCTTGGGAATGTTGCACATGGAAATCATCCAAGAACGCTTAGAACGAGAGTTCAACATGACGGTAATTACGACTGTACCTAACGTTTCGTATTTCACTTA
The DNA here is from genome assembly GCA_947450325.1 of Flavobacteriia bacterium. GTDB lineage: Bacteria > Bacteroidota > Bacteroidia > Flavobacteriales_D > Crocinitomicaceae > JAQVCM01. Next base: position 47,612 of record CANFUT010000010.1, on the reverse strand, counting down.
CATGCGCCGCGACCCTGAGAAAGCGATCATCGTAAACAATCCTTCTGAATTGCCAGATCCATCAGCCATGGAGCGCATCGAAGAACCATATATCAAGGCGCAAGTCATCACCAAATCGGAATACATCGGACAAGTGATGAGTTTGTGTATCGAAAAACGTGGCGAGTTGAAAAACCAAGTTTACTTGACACAAGACCGCGTTGAAATCACATTTGAAATGCCGTTGGCAGAAATCGTTTTCGACTTTTACGACCGTTTGAAATCCGTTTCAAGAGGTTACGCATCATTTGATTACCATCCAATTGGATACAAAACTTCCGATTTGGTGAAAATGGATTTGATGTTGAACGGAGAAGTATTGGATGCACTTTCTGCCTTGGTTCACAGAAGCAACGCTTTCGAACTTGGGAAGAAAATTTGTGTCAAATTGAAAGAATTGATCCCAAGACAACAATTCGAAATTCCAATTCAAGCAGCGATCGGCGCAAAAATCATCGCCCGTGAAACCATCAAAGCGTTGCGTAAAGACGTGACAGCCAAATGTTACGGAGGTGATATTTCCCGTAAACGTAAATTGCTGGAAAAACAAAAAGAAGGTAAAAAACGCATGCGCCAAGTCGGACGTGTAGAAGTACCGCAAGAAGCATTCATGGCTGTTTTGAAGTTGAACGATTAACCCTCATATTTTAAATTACAAGGTGCCAGAGGCACCAAACGTTCCTAGCGATAAGCCAATAATTATGCAATTATTGGCTTATCGCGAACGAAGATAATTTCATTGTTTTTGGCATGCGTTTTTGATTAAAAACCATGACAAAAACCCTCGCGACAATCATTATTTTTTTGAAATATTAATTATTTCTCAACCGGATTCTATCCAATAATCTTCAACGCCAATCCACGCGCCTCCGCATCGACCTCAACAAAATCCTCATAAACGGGATTTTGCACAAACGAACACGTTTTCATGACCTTTTCATTAATTTCGGCAATTTGCAAAAACCCGATTTTCGTTTCTAAAAACGCCTGAACGGTGATTTCATTGGCTGCATTCAACGCGCAGGCGGCTGTTCCGCCCAAATCCATCGCGACGAATGCCAAATCTAAATTCTTGAATGTTTTTCGGTCAGGTTTTTCGAACGTCAATTGCGGATAATCCATGAAATTGAAACGCGGAAAATCTGTCTTAAATCGATCTGGATAAGTCAATGCAAATTGAATCGGCAATTTCATGTCGGGCAAACCCATTTGCGCCTTCATGCTTCCATCTTCAAATTGCACCAAAGAATGCACAATCGATTGCGGATGCACGATGACATCAATTTGTTCAGGTTTTAAATTGAACAACCATTTTGCTTCAATCACTTCAAGTCCTTTGTTCATCAACGAAGCAGAATCAATCGTGATTTTTGCGCCCATCGTCCAATTTGGATGTTTCAACGCTTGTTGCGGTGTTACATTTTTCAACTCTTCCAAATCCCAACCTCTGAAAGGTCCGCCGGAAGCAGTCAAATATATTTTTTCAATCGGATTGTGAAATTCGCCTACCAAACATTGGAAAATAGCAGAGTGTTCTGAATCAACAGGATAAATATTGACACCATTTTCTCTCGCCATTTTTGTGACCAATTCACCTGCCACAACGAGCGTTTCTTTGTTGGCCAGTGCAATGTCTTTTTTGGCTTCAATCGCTGCCAATGTTGGTTTCAATCCAGCATAACCAACCAACGCAGTCAAAACCACATGAACGTCTGTATGAGTCACCACTTGCGACATCGCTTCAGCGCCTGTATAAACGTGAATGTCTTCGTCAATCAAAGCCGCTTTCACTTCTTCATACAAAGATTCTTTCACGATGACAACGCTATTCGGTTTGTATTTTTTGGCTTGTTCAATCAACAATTCTGCATTGTTATTGGCGGTTAAAACCTGCAAATCAAAAAAAGCTGGATAAGCTTCAATTACCTCTAATGCTTGCGTTCCGATTGAACCAGTTGAACCAAGAATGGCGATTCCTTTTTTTGTTGTCATACCACAAAAATAACAAAAGTTCGTGCGCAAAATCAATTTCAGGCGGCGATTAATTGGGGAATTTAGTTCCAAAATTATAATCTAGAAAAATTGAGGAGCTTTTTAAATATTTTCCGAAATTATTCTACCTTTAAAAATTATTTATAAAATCTTTCGCCATGAAATTCAATCTTTTGATGCTCCTTTTTCTTTTGCCAATCACTCTTTCAGCGCAAGTTGTGAAAGTGAACGCGACCATCGTTGATCCTGGTTCGTTGTTTAGCACTTATGATTTCACGGAAGATATTGGAATGCTTAAACCTGCAGCAAAATTGCAAGGTGCGGGCAAAATTTTGACAGACATCACTACCTATTCCCAAGAGGCAAAATGGCCTGAAGGACTAAATAACTTAGATTCTAGACTGGAAAACCGAGAAGAATTTTTTAAATACACGGTGTACAAAATTGTTGCGACCGCAGATTATTGTATTCTAGTCGTGCCAGCAGCAGAAAATAAAAACTTGGATACAAAATTCAAACCCACAAGAGATATTTACTTTGTCATGGAAACTGTAGGCGTCGATTTTGAAGGAAACACAGCCTCCAGAATTGTGTCACCTGAAGAAGTTTATGGGGAAGATGAATACGTTGAAGGCGATTATGGTGTTGAGGAAGAAGGTGAAAATGTACAAGCGCAAGTGTATATTACAGAACCTGGAGATTTGTATTCCACTTTTGATTTAAATAGCGACGAAAATGCCCGTGAGGTAATGGTTGGTTCAGCTATTTTGACAGAAGAAGAATTTTCCTATTTGGCATCCATGTCAACTGAAAATAGCTGGCCAAGTGGAATGGCAACATTAGAAAACAGATTGGAATCTGCTGAACAAATCAAAGATTATGTCACTTATTTTGTGGCAACTTTCGGTCCTGCAGGAGATGATTACGTATTGGTTTGGGTGCCACTCTATGGAAACGAACACATGCCGCAAGAAATGCAACCAACATCGGAGGAAGGATTTTATATGGTCTTGAAATCCAGTGGTGTCGCTTACGAATAATTAAACAAGCTGTTTAAAAAATTGATCTATTCTAATAAAATCATATATTTTAAGGCGATTTAAATTCTGCGATGCTTATATTAATTGTTTTCGAATTTTGGCCTTGGAAGAAAGGTTTTTCAAGGTGCACTGAAAATGTAGACTTTTGGAGGAAGCTACGCAGTGTCAGCGGAGTAGATCACCGACAAAATCACTTTTTCAGAAGCTTTGAAAATAAAGCGCTAGAATTAAAATTTAATTGCGTGCAAAAATTTGCGCTTTAACTTTATGACTCAGCCTTGATTTTTGGGTTCGTTTTGATCAAGCAAAAGGAACAAAAAATTTTAGTCGGACAATAATCATTTCATATGAAATTGAATTTTTAGCCGCAAAAAACTTAATATCTATCATTTTTTCATCGTTTGAAGCAACATTCTCCATTGAAACATTTGGAAAACGAAAGTCGCAATGACCGCTGAAATAATGAAATAAAGCAAACTCCAATTGGAAACAGTAATTTGCTGAAGGACGAAAATAGTTCCTATCAACCACGCTAAAAATCCAGCGTATCTTCCGAATTGTAGCCAATTGAATTGCAAGTCAAAATACTTCCAAACGAAAAACAATTGCAAAATCGCCAATCCTGATTGGGTCATCAATGTTGCCAAAGCTGCGCCCCATGCACCCCAGATTTGGATGAAAAATACATTCAATCCAATGTTTAAAATCAACCCAAAAAGCGACAAGTAATTCAAAGTTTTTAAACTTCCGTTGGCGGTCAACAATGTTCCGAAAATCATGATGACACAAATCGGTAAAAAGCTCAACATGATCCACTGAAAAGTGGGCACGGCTTCTTCGATGTTTTGGGTGTAAATCAAATTAAGAATCATCGCAGGAAAGCAAAAACACAAAATGATTCCCACAAACGCGAATGCAAATAACAACCTAGAAGCTGAATCAAGCAAAGGTTTTACACTCGTTTTTTCTTTGATTAGCCTCGAAAAAATCGGATACAAAATGTTGGTAAACAACATGCCAAACATCACAAAAGCATCCAAAATTCGAAAAGCTTGGGCGTAAATTCCCGCTTCCTTCGCTCCTGAAGGATGCAAACGTTCTATCATCACCGCATCGACGCGATTATACAACATCATTAACAAAATCAAAATCGCATATGGAAAGCTCTGTTTTAGAATCACTTTGTTGAATGCTGGCGACCATTTAATAGTTGGAATTCCAATTTTGACTACAACCAAACTCACCGCCAATAAAACGGTGATAAAATAGCTGATTGTTTGCGCGCCGATGAACCAACTCAATTTAAATTTCCCTTCAAACGTTGGACTGTAAAGCAAATATCCAACAATGAAAATCAGCAAAACTTTGTCCAACACCGACAACAATGTATCGACTTTGAAGAGCAATAAACCTGCAAAATAACTTCGTAAATATTGGATAACGCTGATCAAAAATTGATTGAAAATCAAAATCCCAAGAAAAATAAATTGTCTGCCTTCGTAGTTTAAAAAGTAAGCTAAAACCAACGAAAGAAAGACGTAAACAAAGAAAAGCAAAAAGCGCAGCGGCAAGATTTTGCCCATGTAACGTTTCACCAAATGCGGATGTTGCGCCACATATTTGGTATTGTAATTGGTGATTCCTAAATCGAGAATGATATTGAAAAAATACGTGAAATTGAGCAGGGAAAAATACAAACCATATTCCTCAGCGCCAATGCGATTTTGAACTGTTGCATCGATGCCAAAAACGGCAAGTGGCTTCACCAATAAATTGAGCAAAACCATCAGCATTAAGTTATTCAAAAATTTACGCTGCATGTTCTGAGTTCAAAAATAAGATTTCAAACCAGACTATCTGGCTATAAAAATGAAATTCTGTTTGATGTGTTTCTCTGATTCAAAATGAACCAATTCTTCGTTTTCAACGACGTGTGTAGTATAGCCCAAGTCAGTCAATAATTCAAAACATTTCGTTCTGTTTTCATTGTCCCAAAGTTCGGCGTAAATGATTGGTTTGTTGTCATTTAAAATGCGTTTCCCGCCATTCAAAGCGTAATATTCAAAATTCTCAATGTCGATTTTAATTGCTTGAATCGGTTGTCCATTCAACAAATTATCCAATTTATTGATTTCCACATCAAATTCTTCACCATCGTTCCATTCCTGGATACTTTCGTGTTTTACGTGGCTCAAACCTTGCATTTTGGTTTTACCTTGATTGGGCAAAATCATTTTTACAATTCCTTCAGAATCACCGACAGCCAAGGTGTGCAATTTGATTTTTTTCAACTGGAATTTTGCAATCACTTTTTTCAAAACCGAAATGTTATCTGGAATTGGTTCGAAAGCATGAATAGTTGAATTCGGCAATTTTTGCGCTAAATGAACGGTCATGATTCCAATATTGGCACCAATGTCCAACACATCACCTTTTCCATCTTGCAATAAATTCAAAAAATGAAAAAAGTCTTTTTCGTTAGAGTCTGTCTTTAAAGTCCTGATTTTGAAAAGTGAAAACACAAAAAGATACCTCTGAAAACCGAGTAAACTTTGCAATATGTATTTGACTGAATTTTTCACCTTCTGCTTAAACTCACCAAAATTAGAAAAAGTTAGCAGTTTTTAGGGTAAAATGCCGGATAAATTCAATCTATCTAAATTTGTTAGGTGAAAAATCATAACAATTCACAGCCCTGAAAGGGCGAAATCCAGCAAGGATGGGCATCGCCTATCCGAATTCTCAAACGCTTACGTCCTTAGCCCTGAAAGGGCGAAATTCTTCGATAATCTATTCCTTTTAAGGAAAATCAGAATTCTCGTAAAAGCATATTTCTTCCCCAAACTTTACTAACTTCGCACGGATGCGAATCGCCATAAATACTCGGTTTTTACTTTCCCATAAAATGGAAGGTTTTGGTTGGTACACTTTTGAGACCACCAAACGCTTGGTTGAAAATCATCCAGAACATACGTTTATTCTCTTTTTCGACAGACCTTTTGAAGCGCGATTTGTCTTTGGTCCAAATGTAATTCCTGTGGTGCTCAATCCGCCGGCTAGGCATCCGATTTTATTTGTCATATGGTTTGAATGGGCTGTTTTTCGTGCGTTGAAAAAATACAAGGCAGACGTTTTTTTCTCGCCAGACGGATATTTGAGTTTGCGCTCCAAGATTCCGCAAATTCCAGTCATTCACGATCTGAATTTTGAGCATTATCCAGCTGATATTCCATGGACAGCGCGCAAATATTTGCGTTTTTTCTTTCCGAAATTTGCCGAAAAAGCTGCGAAAATCGTCACCGTTTCTCATTATTCCAAAAAAGACATTGTTGAACAATACAACATTGACCAAGAAAAAATCAATGTCGGTTGGAATGGCGTTTCTGAGGTTTTCAAGCCAATTGATGCTGTCGAAAAACAAGAAATGCAACAAGAATTAGCACAAGGAAATTCCTATTTTTCGTTTGTTGGTGCGTTACATCCAAGAAAAAATATAGGTCGCTTGTTGCAAGCATTTGAATCATATGTACAACAAGGTGGAAAAAATGATTTGGTTATCGTGGGTGAAAATTTGTGGAAATCCAACAACAATTACACCGATAAAATCAGCGAACAAACGAAATCAAAAATCCATTTTACAGGACATTTGAAAATTGAAAAACTCGCCAAAACAGTTGCTGCATCCGCTGGATTTGTCTTTATACCTTATTTTGAAGGATTTGGAATTCCGTTGGTCGAAGCAATGAAAAGTGGTGTTCCAATCATTTCAGGGAATTTAACTTCCTTGCCTGAAGTGGCGGAAGACGCAGCTTTGTTGGTTGATCCATTTGATGTGGAAGCAATTGCAACAGCACTTTTGACTTTCGATCAAGATGAAAAACTGACAGCTGTATTAGCTCAAAAGGGACTCGAAAGAGCACAATTATTTGATTGGAACAATACCGAAAAAGTGATTTGGAACACGATTCTGGAAGTGCTCAATCAATCCAAATAATTTATTTCAACGCATTAATATTGAATCCCAATCCTGCTGAAAAACGAAATTCAGTCAGACTTTTTTGAATATCGTATTTGTGACTGCCTATAACCAATTTAGATTGCACAAAAAAGTGGAAAAATCGACTGATGTAAAATGTGTAACCAACAGTTGGCGCCACCACGGGATTGACTCCTAAATGAGATTTAATTAACGCATTTTCTTGTTCATTCAATTTGGTAAATGAAACACCAGGCTGCAATGCTAGAAGCAAATCATGGCCTCCATTAGTGAAGTGATAACCCAAGCCGAAAAATATATTGTGGTTGGCATCAAACGTTTTTTTGTCGTCCAAAGAACCCAAATGGTAAAATCCTTCGCCGATAAATGACACTTTAGGTTGTAAAAAAACCTCCAAACTTCCGTGCGCATAAAACTGTCCTGTACGGTCTTGAAACATGTAACTTGGTGCCAAGGTTAATTGACCGCTAGCTAAACCACTGCGAATGATTGGCTTTTCTTGTGCATTCAAACAAATTGGAAACACAAGCAATAATATCCAATAGATTATTTTTTTTGGTTCCATAACTTGAAAATTTTGTAGTTTAAACTCAATGTAGTCAATAAATGTCCTTCTAAATGACGACTTTTTTGTTCTGAAATGGTCACGATATTTCCATCAATTTCTGCTTCAATTTCTTTTGTCAAGTGAATCATGTATTGGCAAGTCAATGAAACATCAAATCTTTCCGTCAGGTTAAAATGTGTTCCGATTCCTGCTTGAACTGCAGAACCCCAACGATCTTTGGTATTTGAAGGATCCAAAATCGCAGTTTTACGATTGTAATCAAAACAATGTCCTGCCAAAATATACGGTTGAAAACGTTTCGGATAATGCAATCCTTCAAAAGGATAAAACAAAACTGACCAACCGATGTGGTAATAATCGCTTCTCACTTTGTCGTTTACATTGATGGTAATATAATCTGCAAACCAATCTGTATTTACGCGATTGTTGATTTGAATTCTGAATTGCCCACCTGTTCCTAATCCAGCGCCATCATGGTCAAAAGCACTCAACGTGGTGCGCGCTCCGAGCGAAAACCAACGAGGCAATTTTTCTTGTCCAAAACCGATTGTTTGGGAGAAAATGATGAAACTTAACAAACAAAATTTCATCCAAAAAGCGTTTAAACCTAACATGACCTAAGTGTTTAATGAATAGTTTGTGGAGCATTTAACCCAAACTAATTGGCGTTAAAAGTAATGAAAAAGAATTTTGAAACAATCTTTTATTTCTCGCCAGAACAGGAAAATTAAAAAGGATTTCAATTGCGAATAATGAAGTTCTCTGATTAGTAATTCAAGTTAAATTCAAAATATTGATTTGGAATCAATGTAAAAGAACTGTCGTAATAATTCGTCACTCCCATTCGTTTTACTTCCCTTTCATATATTCTTCAGGTGGTTTAACCAAATAATAACCTTTAAAACCGAAGCATCCATATTCAGTGTAGTATTCATTCAGTTCATCTTTCGAAACCCATGTGCCCATATACTTTCAATTGGTAAACCGATGTTAGGGTTCATTACATGTCCCTCAACTGCTCTTTTATTGATTTTACCGCAGGAAATAACTAGAAATATTGTGAAAATGATATAAAAATATTGTTTCATTTAATAGAAAATATCGAGATTGGTTACTCCAGAAGCATTCACAAAGATTGTATCATAATAAGTATTGGTCAGCCCATTTTTTGTAACTGCCCAATGAAAATAATGGTAATCTGAAGTCATTTTTAGTGGATTTGTGGTAATATCTATACACCCTGTTAGTGTCGTCATCATACCAATATTGTATCCATAGTTAGCTTTTGAAGCACCATCGTAATACAATTTAATTTCATCAAAAGTGTTGAAGCAACTTATGTTCTTAACATGTCTTTGAAGATTCCCATAAGGCACTGCATGAAAATCTACAGTTTGAACGTCTCCTTTTTCAATTGGAAAATTATTTCCTCCAGAATAACTACCATCTTTAAACCAACCGATGGGATGATAATTTCCAAAAGTATTTACCTGTAAATAAACAGCTTTCATACTTTTTTCTTCAATTTTGTAATATCCATTTGCATCTGTTACAGCAGATCCAATTGTTTTTTCACCCCCAGGTAAGCCGTTCGTAGTTTTAACCAAGCTCATTTTTACCCCTTCAATTGGTAAACCGGTGATAGGGTTCATTACATGTCCCTCAACTGCTCTTTTATTGATTTTACCGCAACAAAAAAGCACTGAAGCGAGAAATAGAATAGTAAAAAATTTCATAATTTTTGAATTTGTTTGGTCGTAATCGTTTAATAATAGTTAGGTTCCAAAGTTAAAACTTGTGAAAGATTAATCATCAATATTTTGTGTATTTAGTTTGAAATGAGATTTTCCTGCTTATTACTTTCTGTTTAAACAAAACTAGACAAAAAAACAGAAACATTGCTTATCTTTAACGCTATGGAATTAGATACAATTGTTGAGTTTAAATCATCGCCTCGAATCATTGAGAAACTGAGCGAAAATGGAATCGCCAGAGAATTTAAGGCTGGAGATGTTATTATGAACGAAAATGCCTACATCAACGCCATTCCGATTGTGACTAAAGGAAGCATTCGTGTAATCAGAACGGAACCTGATGGCAGAGAAATTTTATTGTATTACATCGTCGCTGGAGAAAGTTGCATCATGTCTTTTTTAGGCGGAATGCACCAAGACACCAGCAAAATCAAAGCAGTCGCTGAAGAAGATTCAGAAATTCTATTCATTCCGATTGAAAAAGTAAGTTCCATGATTCGTGAATTTCCCGAATGGTTGGATTATATTTTCAGATTGTACCACAAACGATTCGAAGAATTATTGGAAGTCGTAAATGCCATCGCTTTCAAAAAAATGGACGAACGATTGCTGGACTTTTTGAATAAAAAATGTAAATTGACAAATAGCAATACCTTGCACGTAACCCACGAACAAATTGCCAACGAATTAGGCACAGTGCGCGTGGTGATAACACGATTATTAAAACAATTGGTCGATGAAGGCGTGATTACCCAGGAGCGAAATAAAATTACGATGTTGTAAATAAAAATCATTTTTTTTCGCGAGTGTGACAATAGTCACATACTTTCACTTGAAAATGTCTGAACTTTGTATCATACATTCAAACAATCAAGTTATGAAAGCAAATATGGGAAATGTCGATCGAGTGCTCAGAGCAATCATCGCAGCAGTAATCGCAATATTATTCTTTACCAAAGTAATTTCTGGAACATTGGGAATTGTTTTGTTAGTGCTTGGAGGAGTTTTCTTATTGACAAGCTTCATCAGTTTTTGTCCATTGTATCTTCCTTTTGGAATCTCAACACGCAAAAAAAAGTAAATGAATTTTATCCTCAAATATAAACTCGTTTTCATTGGTGCTGCCGTTGGCGCATTGGGTGGTTTTATGTACTACTACTATGTAGGATGCGCAAGCGGAACCTGCGCAATCACTTCGAAACCATTGAATAGCACTTTGTACGGCGCTTTTATGGGCGGATTATTATTCAGCAATTTCATCAAAAAATCATAAACACAAATACACACACATCATGAACATCGAAAACATCATCAAAGAAAAAAAAGGAACAATCGTCGATGTACGTTCAATTGAAGAATACAGAGGCGGACACGTTGCTGGTTCAATCAACATTCCTTTACAAGAAGTAGGAGCAAGATTAGAAGAATTCCAAGCGATGGAAGCTCCTTTAATCCTTTGCTGTGCATCTGGAAACAGAAGCGGAATGGCAACACAAATGCTATCACAACAAGGACTAGAATGCTACAACGGCGGTTCTTGGTTGGAAGTAAATTATTTTCAATCTCAAGCAATCTAAATTATGTTAACAGCAATCAAAAATTTACTCGGATTTGGTCCGAAAGTAGATTATGCAGCTTTAATGAAACAAGGTGCAATCATCGTGGATGTAAGATCGAAAGCAGAATATGCTGGCGGACACATCCGAAATTCAATCAACATTCCTGTGGATGCATTGGGAAGTAATTTGTCAAAATTGGCAAACAAAAACCAGCCAATCATCACTTGTTGCGCCTCTGGAATGAGAAGCGCAAGTGCGAAAGGAATATTAAAATCAAAAGGTTACGCTGTTGTTCACAACGGTGGAAGCTGGATGAGTTTACAAAACAAAATCTCATGATTAAAGCACTTTTGAGGAATTGGCATTGGATGCGATTTATTCGCTTAGCGCTCGGAATTTACATTGCGATTGAAGCAATTCAACACTGGGACGCATTCACTGGATTTATCGCACTCTTTTTTCTATATCAAGCATTCGCCAATGTTGGTTGCAGCAAATTTGGTAGTTGTAGTACAGGAAATTGTTCTGTTCCTCAAAATCGTTCTAATGAATCAAGCAACGAAGTCATTTTCGAAGAAGTAAAATAAAAATACCATGATTAAAGATATTGTATATTCTGTCGTAAGAAACAAATGTGCGAAATGTCACCAAGGAGATGTTTTTATCTACAAAAATCCTTACAACTTAAAAAAGTTTGACAAAATGCACGAACATTGTAGCGCTTGCGATGCAAAATATGAGAAAGAACCTGGGTTTTTCTTCGGTGCGATGTATGTAAGTTATGCATTGATGTCAGCGCTTTTCATCTCTTCTTTTGTGATTGACAATCTCTGGATTCATTCTGAAACTTGGCAATACATGACTTTTTTGGTAACCGCAATGATTGTTTCTGTTCCAATTACTTATCGCTGGTCACGATTAATTTGGATCAACTTTTTTACTAAATTTGACAAAGAAGCGCTTTTACAAGAAGCAAAAAATTAATTCTTTCCAACAAATCAACATTTTAATAATCAAATAGATATTTCATGAAAAATCTTTTCCCTTTTTTGTTAGTAACCGCATTGCTTTTTGCAGCTTGCTCTAACGGACAATCACAAAATACCAAAACGGTTTTAGCAGCCACTGAATTTGCAGCAAAAATCAAAGAACTTCCAAGCGCGCCAATCATTGATGTGCGTTCTCCCGAAGAATTTGCCAATGGACACGTTCAAAACGCTAGAAATATCAATTGGAATGGAAGTGATTTTGACGCGCAAATTTCGAAATTTGACAAGTCGCAACCAATTTTGGTTTATTGCTTAAGCGGCGGAAGAAGTGGTTCGGCTGCAAGTCAAATGCGTTCTCAAGGTTTCAAAGAAGTCTATGAAATGGAAGGTGGAATGATGCAATGGCGCAGCGCTAGATTACCAGAAACGACAGACAATAAAATTGTTTCAGCAGGAATGAGCAAAGCAGATTTCGACAAATTGTTGCAAACCGACAAAGTTGTATTGATCGACTTTTACGCGGAATGGTGTGCACCTTGCAAAAAAATGAAACCTTCCTTGGATGAAATCTCTAAAGAAATGGGTGATCAAGTAGTAATTGTTCGCATAGATGCAGACGCCAATCCAGCACTGTGCGCAGAAATGAAAATCGAAGCTTTGCCTGTGATTCAATTGTACAAAAATCAAAAATTAGCTTGGAATAACCTTGGTTTTACTGAAAAAGCGAAGATGGTTTCTGAAATTGAAAAGTTGAAATAATTTGCATATATTTGAGTCAATAACTTGATTCAAATGAAATTCACAACTTTTGCATTCTTACTATTCTCACTGGGTTTTGCTCAAGCGCAAATTGAACCCAAATTACATATTTCTTATGGTGGCGGCGTAGAATTGAGAGATCAATTTGTGTTTGGAAATGAATTGAAAATCAATTACTACCTGAACAAAAAATGGAGTTTAGAAGGCAAAACTTTTCTGCCAATTAAAAATAATTTTTACGAGCAACGTTATCGTTTTGACGGAAATAGAGAATTCCTTCTCTACAACCAAACAAATGTAATCGCTGCCAGACATTTTTTCACAGGTTCTTTGAAAACCAAATCCAAAGGTGAATATCAAATTGAAAAAACTAGGAGTCTAGGTATCAGAGGTGGATACTTTTATTACCAGAATTCATTTAGACATTATGATTTAGATTATTTTATCATTGATAGTTTACCCAACGGAAATCGATACGGAATCAGTGGAGTCAAAGTCCACAACCTGGTTTTAGGGATAGAATCCAATCGTTTCAAACGCATCTAGAATAAAAAAACGAGAATCAATCGGACGCAAGCATACGCAGATGTGTTTTTGGGTATTCATCATAATGTTGCAGGATTTATTCAAGTTCAAAAGGTTTATTCTCCGTACTCTATTTCAGAAAAGTATCAACTAAACAAAAACGGCTTTGGTGGAAGACTTGGATTTCAATTTTCGCAAACTTTCAATCACAAAATTGGCTATTTCATTGGAGGTGAAGCGGCTTACTTACCTTCAATTCAATATCAATATAATAAGAACTTTTCTGTGTCACGTGGCGGCCTAATTATAGGTGTACTGCAATTGTCACTTAAAGTGGGTATCACTTTCCTGAATGCCAGGAAATAAAAAAAGGGTTTCATCAAATTTGACAAAACCCTCTTTAACATTTACTACTGATGCTAAGAAAACCTTGCCATTGAATTTGATAACCAATAAAATCCAATCTCCAAGGTCACCGCTTTTGACTTATTGTGTCAATATTTTGTAAAGTTCATCTTTCAAATGAACTCTTTTCAAGCGAAAATCATTCAAAACCTCATCTGAGGCAACTTCTGCACCTGTTTCAATTCGGTGCGTTGCGTGGTTCACCTCGTCGTATTGCTCAAACAATTTTCTGAAATGATTGTCAGAAACTTTTAAATCGTGAATTTTTTGTTCCAATTCAGGAAACTCGTGGCGAAGATCGTGTTTTTCCATTTTTATATCTTGTTGATTTGAAACAAAATTACGTCATTTTCAAAGTGCCAAACATGACTAAAATCAGGCGGAAATATGATTTTTAGACAAAGTCTCAAAATTATCTAAATCCAGAAATGTTAAATTAAAAGCACCGAGCAACAATTTGAATAGAATGAAGTTATTGTAAAAAACTGTTATTTCATTTTAGAAAATTACATTCTGGCATGTACTTTGATTTACAATTTTTATCTAAAATCTATGATTATGAAAAATTGGTTTTTTGTATTGAGTTTGGTTGCTGTTGTTTTCGGAATGACGAGTAGCACTTCAGTTGTTACATATCCTACAGTTACAAACAAAGCATTTCAAGCAGGAGAAAAATTGAGGTATCGAATTACCTATGGTTTTGTGGATGCTGGTGAAGCAGTTTTGGAAGTTAGTAAGACGTCTAAAAAAGCAGGAGAAAGAGAATTGTTGCACATGAAAGGAACGGGACGAACGTTGGGAGGATTCAATACTTTCTTCAAAGTCAATGATGTTTATGAAAGTTACATCGACAAAAAAGGTGTTTTTCCTTGGCAATTCGTTCGCAGAGTAGATGAAGGCGGACACAAAGTGACGCAAGATTATACGTTCAAACACGACAAATTGAAAGTCAATAATGGAAATGGAAAAGAATTTACAGTTCCTTTGGCGATTCAAGACATGGTTTCTTCATTTTATTATGCGAGAACCTTGGACTTCAAAAAAATGAAGGTCGGTGATGTCGTTGAATTCAAATGCTTCATGGACGATGAAATCTGGCCTTTGAAAATCAAGTTTGTTGGCGATGAAGTAATCCACATTCGCAAAGGAAAATTCAATTGCAAAAAGTTTGTTCCAGTTCTGCAAAAAGGAAGGTATTTTAAAAACGAAAACGATGTCAGTTTTTGGGTTACCAATGACGAAAATCGAATTCCAATTTTTGTGCGCGCAAAAATTCCTGTTGGAATTGTGAAGCTCCATTTAGTAGAATGGGAAGGATTAAAACATGAAATAAACCAAGTAAAATAGGTTCAATTTTTAACAAAATTTTAAAATGGCGTTTATTTAAACGCCATTTTTTGTTGTAAAAAATTGATAATCATACATATTTGCACCTAGTTAAATTCTTAACCGAAATAAATTATTTCTATGTCCTTGTAAAGTTTATATTTGTTATTGTCAAACATTAACAATGGATATAACACCAGAATTAAAAGAACGACTTGAAAAGTTGCAGGAAAAGTACGCCTTAATTGGTCAAGATTTGAATGCATATTTGGATGGTTTGTTGTATGCAGATTCAGTTAAATACTGGGAATACATACAATTAGATAGCTTGCTTGGATTACAAAATCCTCGTACCAGTTTTCCAGATGAGAAAATTTTTATCATGTATCACCAAATTACTGAATTGTATTTCAATTTAGCCTTGCATGAATTTGAACAAATAGGAAATCACCAAGCGTTGACAGGTAAATTTTTCTTGGAAAGACTGACAAGAATCAATCGCTATTTTGAGGCCTTAACAGCCAGTTTCCAAATCATGATAGACGGCATGGAAAAAGAACAATTTCTGAAATTCAGAATGTCTTTGCTTCCTGCAAGTGGTTTTCAATCTGCGCAATATAGAAAAATTGAAATGTATTCCACTGAATTCATCAATTTGGTGCACAAAGACAAACGCGCTACGTTTACCAACTCTGATGACATTGAAGCCATGTTTGAACACATTTATTGGAAGGAAGGCGCAACAGAAGTCGGGACGGGAACCAAAACCTTGACATTAATTGAATTTGAAGCCAAATACAAAGATGAATTCATCACATTAGGAAAGGCAAACAAAACGAGGAATCTTTGGCAAGCTTATTTGAGATTGACAGACGAAGAACAAAAAAATCCTGACATCATTCAAGCCTTGAAACAAAATGACATCAATGTGAACGTAAATTGGCCTTTGGCGCATTATAAATCTGCTGTTAGATATTTGCAAATTAAATCTTCAGATGTAGCTGCAACAGGTGGAACAAATTGGCAACAATATTTACCTCCAAGATTCCAAAAGCGCATTTTTTATCCTGCCATTTGGTCAAATGAAGAAATCGAACTTTGGGGAAAATCATGGGTCGATAGTGTATTGGCAGATCCTAAATTGCAATAATTTAAAACACTTAAAATCAAGGTCTAAAAATAAACTGACCAAAATCATATTTTATTAAACAAGAAGTAAAGCCACTGAAATCACTCGATTCTAGTGGCTTTTTTGGCTTTTCGAAATTTCCAAAAATGAGAATCTTGGTATAAACCAAAAACATTAACATCAAAAAAGTGAAATTTCAATTCGAGTTTATTAATTTTGAAGTAAATGAGAAAGTTAATTTGCATATTATTCATTGCCAGTTTTTGCCAAGTTATTGCTCAAAATAATTATCGATTCAGAAATTATACGATCAATGATGGTTTATCACAAAGTGCTGTAACCACTGTTATTCAAGACAATGTTGGAACACTATGGATTGGAACGCAAGATGGCTTGAATCGTTTTGATGGGCAGAATTTTGAAAATTTTACTTCCGATAAAATCGACGGACTTGAAAACGACTACATTCATTCGTCTATCAAAGCAACTGATGGTAAATTGTGGTTTGGTACCGCCAATGGTTTAACCTGCTACAACCCGCTTTTAGAGGTTTTTAAAACTTTTCAATTGAAGGGAAATGTGGCATTGCAAATTGAAAGCTTAGTTGAAGACAATCAAGGAAATATTTGGTTTGGAAGTGCATCAAGTGGTTTGTATTTGCTCAATAAAAAAAACCAAAAAATTGAGCACCTAAAATCAAATCTTACTTCCAACAAAATAAAATTTGTTGCTCAAAAAGATCTGAATCACATTTTTGTAAGTACTGAAGATCAAGGTCTTTTTACGCTAAACATCAAAACGAAACATGTGACTCCAATTTATATTTTTGGAAAAAAAGGAAGTTTTGTGCGGGTAAATACCATGCGTGCCATGGACAATTATTCTTGGATGATCGGCACAAACCAAGGACTTTATCAACTGAAAAATCATTCAATCAATGCGACACCCTTTCTTCCTGTTTTAGACAAATCATTTGGCCTGTTGAATATTTCAGATATCGAGATTGAAACAGACAATCATTTTTTCGTCGCTTCGCAATCTCAAGGGCTTTTTTCGATTGATTTAAATTCAGGAAAACCAATCATTTCTCAAGCAACCAATAATATTTTTCAAAAAAACAGCTTGCTTGACAATGATTTAAATGTACTTTTTAAAGACAAAAAAGGAACTTTTTGGTTGGGAACAAATCGTGGCTTGGGTAGTTTTGATCCAATCAATGCAGGGTTTTTAACTATCGGAGCAAGCGGTGATTTAAGCAAAGGAATTCCTTCGCCAAGTGTTTGGTGTTTTGGAGAAGATCAAAAAACAAAATTTCTCTTCGTCGGAACCGATAATGCCATTTCAAGACTTAATATTTCAACCGGGAAATTTGACCAATTCTTTAAACAAAAACAGTTTAACTCGCAAGGAAGTGTTGGTGAAACTTCGATTTTAAGCATTCACGTTCTCTCGGAAAACGACTTGTTAGTTGGCGCAACAGATGGGCTATTTTCACTCAAAATAGTAGGAAATAATTTCAAGTATGAGAAAATCAAATTCGATAAAATTAAAAATCCTTCTAATTTTGAAAGAGTCTATAATATCGTGCATTGGAAAAACAATCTCTATTTTTTAGCAACAAAAGGCGGCGTACTTTTATATGATAGAAGTAAAAATGATTTTACCGTTTTCGAGCACAATCCAAAAAGGAAAAAAGAAACGATTGCTCCTGGTGTTTGCCGATTGATTTACAAAGATTTAAATGGGAATATTTGGTTCACTACAAGCGTTGGTGGACTGAATGAATTAAAAATCGATGGAAATAATTTGTCCATTGTTCCTTCCAAATTAAACGGAATCATTTCAAGTCTTTCCAAAGATTACATTACGCATATCAATCAATGTTCAAAAAATGTATTTTGGCTGGGAACCATGGGTTCAGGTATTATTCGCCTCGACATTAAAAATCAGAAAGGAAAGATTTTCAGCAAGAAAAATGGCTTGCCAAACAATGTAATTTACGGAATTTTAAATGATAACCAAGGTAACTTGTGGTTAAGTACAAATAAGGGAATTTCTAAATTCAATATTTTCAATTATGAATCGACAAATTTCACCGAAGTCGATGGATTATTAAGCAATGAATTTAACCAAGGAGCTTTTCTTCGTTCGAAATCTGGTCTTTTGTATTTTGGAGGAATTTCTGGTTTCAATTATTTCGATCCAAATACGCTCAATAATGTCACTCGGAAAATGGAGGTGAGTTTCACTAAAATAAAATTAGATGCAAACTGGCTCAAACCAAATGATGACACCAAAATTCTTACAACAACCATTTCCAATACTTCTCATATTGATTTGTCTTATAAACAGCGCAGTTTTACGCTTAAAATCATGGCTGTCGATTTAAGTAATCCTGAATTAGTTTCCTACAAATATCTCCTTGAAGGTTCAGATGAAGGCGAAATATTGATGGGAAATTTTAATCAAATTCACTTTAATTCACTCCAACCGGGCGCGTATGTTTTAAAAGTTTACGCACGACTTGGAAATGGCGAATGGAGCGAAGAACCCGCAACTCTTGAAATTGTAATTGCAACGCCATTCTGGCAAACAGCTTGGTTTTGGATTTTAATCATCTTAATTATTGGTATTGCGATTTTTGTTTTAATCAGAAAAAGAATAGACAACGAAAGAAGAGAACAAGTGCGATTAGAAATGAAAATTGCTGAAAGAACAAAAGAGATTAGATTGCAAAATGTCAAAATTGAAAAGCAAAAAAGAACCATCGAAGAGAAAAAAGACAAGCTTGAAGAACAAAAACAATTGTTAGAAATTGAAAAAGAGAAAACTGAAAAATTGCTTAAAAACATTATTCCTGAATCAACCTACGAAGAATTAAAATTAAAAGGAAAAGCACAAGCTAGGGCGTTCAAATCGGTTTCTGTGATGTTTACTGATTTTGTTGGTTTTACTAAAATTGCTGAAAAAATAAGACCTTCAGAACTTGTAAATCAATTGGATATTTACTTCAGAAAATTTGATGATATCATTGTCAAAAATAATTTAGAAAAAATTAAAACCATTGGTGACGCCTATATGTGCGCTGGTGGCGTTCCTGTTCGAAATATTACCAATCCAATTGATGCTTGTGTCGCTGCATTGCAAATTCAAGATTATGTCAAAACACTTCGACTTGAAGCAGAAAAAAACAACCAAGTTATTTGGGATTTACGTTTAGGAATCAATACTGGCGAAGTGACAGCTGGAGTGATTGGTTCTGAAAAATTGCAATACGACATTTGGGGTTCGACAGTCAATCAAGCTCAAAGAATGGAAATGTTGGGCGAACCTGGAAAAGTAAATATTTCAGGAAATACATTCAAACATATTGAACCATATTTTGCTTGCGCTTTCAGAGGAAAAGCCATGTCTAAAAGCAAAGGTTATGTTGAAATGTACTCCGTTGAGGGAATCAAACCTGAATTATCGATAGACGGAAAAGGATTGGTGCCAAACGAAAAGTTCAAACAAATCATGAACTTGCACTTTTATAGCAGCATCAATTATTACAAGGCAGAAAAACACATCATGAAAATTTTGGAAAAGAAACTTTCACCAAAATTGCACTACCATTGTATTGAACATACCAAAGACGTTTGTCATGCAATTGAACGATTGGCACTTTCTGAAGGAATTACGGATGAGGGTTTGTTTTTATTGAAATCAGCAGCAACGTACCACGATGCTGGATTTGTTGAAAGTTATGAGAACAATGAACCCGTCGGGGCACGCATGGCCGAAGAAATTTTGCCGAACTTCGGATATTCTGAAAGTCACATCGAGCAAATCAAAGAATTAATTTATGTGACGCAAATCCCGCACAATCCACAAAATCATTTGGAAGAAATCATTTGTGATGCGGATTTAGATTACTTGGGAAGAGACGATTTCCATAAAATTGCTGATAAATTGCGCCTTGAATTGCGCGAGCATGGTAAAATTGACAGTGATAGAAAGTGGGACGAAATTCAGGTCGGCTTTTTAACAAACCACCGCTATTTCACAGAAACAGCAAAAGCAGCAAGAAACGAGAAAAAAGCACAAAATCTGCAAGAAATCAAAGACAGATTGGCAAGGAATGAATATGTTGATTGACGCTAGATGGTGTCTTCTTTAATTCACTTCACCAAAAAATCAATCAATTCTTTGAAAATTTGCTCGCTTTCAGCTGATTGATTCAGTGCTACATTAAATCTTGCGTAGCCGCCATCGAGGATTATTTTACCTTTTCCGAAATTACCAGATAAAATCAAAGGCTCATCGCCCGACCAAACTTCGACTTTCAAGCGATAATCCATCGGAAATGTCACTGTGGATTGTAGCGCAAAATCTTGGTTATTGTCAGAATCATCTTTTAGTAGCTTTTTTTCGCGCATCAATTCGTTGTTGTGTTGCTGATTTCCCCAATAGCGTTTTCCGAAAAAAACTTGCGTCAATTGATTGCTTTCCTCCACAAATGGCCAATTGTCAGCTCCGAGATACAAATTCCCGCCTTCATTGACGTATGCTTCGATTTTAGAAACCGCGTCAGTCGTGAGGTTTGAATTGGAAGAAGAAAAAATCAAAATGAAATCGTAATTTTTTAATGAGTCTACTGGAAATGTTGACTCATACTTAAGATGTATTGAACTATCAATTTCTGGCAATTGGATGTTACGACCCAAAATCAATCCTTTGCTCTGAGCATGGAAAGCCCCTATCACAAAAAATTGAATGAAAAGTACTGAAAACCATTTTTTCATGGAACGCAGTACAAATTCGAATTAAATTAGTTCAACAAAACTTGTTTATCCAAAAGCGATTTTTGCTTTTTCAACTTCTTTGGCAGCATTTCCGATGAATACTTGTTCGCCGAAAATCATGAAAGGTCGCTTCAAAAAGGTATATTCTTCCAACATGTATTTTCTGTAATCAGCTTCTGTCAATTGCATTTGATTCAATCCCATGCTTTTGAATTTCATTGCGCGTTTCGAAAACAAAGCCTCATAAGAGCCAACTTTCGACTTGATCCAATCCAAGGTTTCAGCGTCGATGTTTTGTACTTTGATATCAATCAATTCAACGTCTGCTGATGGACTGATTTCTTTCAATATGCGCTGACAAGTTGAACAACTACTTAAGTGGTAAATGCGTTTCATAAAAACTTTAATTTGTTTTAAAAGTGAATGGAATATTGTAATATGAATTCACTGGTTTTCCATCGTTTTGTGCTGGAATCCAATTTGGCATTGATTTGATAACCCGAATACATTCTTGGTCGCATTCAGGACAACCAGGAACACCTCGCATCACTTTTACGTTCACAATCAAACCTTCTTTTGTGACAACAAATTGCATGTAACATTTGCCACTGATTTCTTCTTCTTTTGCGCGAGGAGGATAAACCAAATGCTTGCTTAAAAATTGAAACATGGCAGATTCACCTCCCGGAAACTCAGCCGGCTTATCTACCTCAATCACAGATGTGCTATCGATGGTTTGCATATTTTTATCCACCTGTGCTGTGAAATCTGGAATCATAAATCCCACAAAAACCAAACAAATCAACCATTTTATCATACTCAAATGTACGATTTTCACCTTAATTTCAGAAATTCAAAATAATTTATTTTTTTTCGGAAAACACTTTTCAATCTATACTTTTTTCGTATCTTCATTATCAAATTAACAAAAAGAATGTCACAAACATCAGATCCTGCGGAATTTACAACTCGTTTCATCAACCAAACTCAACGCTCCGTTTTTCTAACTGGTAAAGCCGGAACGGGAAAAACAACTTTATTGCACAAAATCATTGCTTCAACACACAAGCAAGCTGTCATTGTTGCGCCCACTGGAATCGCTGCTTTGAATGCAGGTGGCGTGACTATTCATTCCATGTTTCAATTGCCGTTCGCTGGATTTATTCCAGAATTTGGAACAGCACCTAGTTTCTCAGATCGAGCAAAATTGGAAACGAAAGACACCTTGATGCGCCATTTCAACATGAACAAACAGCGCAAAAATGTGTTGCTCGGCATGGAACTTTTAATTATCGATGAAGTCAGCATGTTACGCGCAGATTTATTAGATGCAATTGATTGGACGCTCAGAAATGTAAGAAAAAACAATGCGCCTTTTGGTGGCGTACAAGTATTGTATATTGGAGATTTATTGCAATTACCGCCTGTAGTTAAAAACGAAGAATGGGCAGAATTGCGCAAATATTACCCTGGAATTTTCTTTTTTCATGCGCGCGTGATCCAAGAAAATCCGCCTTTGTATATTGAATTGACGAAAATCTATCGACAATCGGACGAAAAATTCATTCACATCCTAAACAACCTGAGAAACAACTCGATTACGACGCAAGACGTCGAAAATTTGAATGAATTTGTACATCCAGATTTTGATTTAAAAAGCAATGAAGGCTACATCACTTTGACGACTCACAATGCCAAAGCAGATGAAATGAACGCCAAATCATTGGCAGAATTGAAAGGCAAAAGTTTCAAATACGACGCCACAATTACTGGCGATTTTCCTGCACACATGTATCCTTTGGAAGAAACTTTGGAATTGAAAAAAGGCGCACAGGTGATGTTTATCAAAAACGATCCTTCGTCAGAAAAAAATTATTTCAATGGAAAAATGGGCGTTGTGAAATCTCTTTCCGAGGGCGAAATTTTGGTTTATTTTCCTGAGGAAAAGAAAACGATTGAGGTTGAAACACACGAATGGCAGAACATTCGCTATTCGTTGAATGAAAATACCAAAGAAATCAATGAAGAAGTTTTGGGTTCTTTCGTTCATTTTCCATTGAAATTGGCTTGGGCGATTACGGTACACAAAAGCCAAGGTTTGACATTCGACAAAGCGGTTTTGGATGTTTCTCAGGTCTTTGCACCAGGACAAGCGTATGTTGCACTTTCTCGTTTGCGTTCTTTGGACGGCTTGGTTTTACTTTCGCCTATGCGCATGAATGGATTGAGCAATGATCAACATGTGATGCAATTTGCCAACAACAAAGCGGATGAAAAACAGCTCGAAAATAGCCTAGAAATCGAAACGAAAAATTTCTTGCTGAACACTTTGAAAACCGCTTTTGAATGGCGCGATTTGAACGATGCTTGGCGAATCCATGAGGCTTCTTATATCGGCTCAGGTTCGAAAACTGAAAAATACAAACACAAAGTTTGGGCGCATCGACAAGCTTCAAGCATGAATGATTTGATTGATCCTTCTCAGAAATTCATGAATCAATTGGACAATCTTTTCAGAAGAGAACCTTTTGATATTGAATTTATCGCTGAAAGATTTCAGGCTGCTTTTGATTATTTCTACAAAACGTTGGACGGTTTGGTTTATAGCACTTTGAAAAAAATAGAAGAAATCAAAAAGTTGAAGCAAATCAAAGCGTATGTGGAAGAATTGGAAGAAATAGACGAAAAGCAAATTACCGTTGTACTCAATTTGAAACGCGCTAAAGTGTTGTTGGAAAACGTGCTAAATGGAAAAGAAATTACGAAGGAAAATATTTTCAGTTCAGAAATATTGAACTATAAGGTCACTAAAATTGCGTTAATCAAGCAAGAATTGAGACAAAATCCTTCGCTCATGGATTTAGACCAAAGCTTTGAAGAAACGGAAACGATTGAAATCAAAGTTTCCAACAAAACGAAAACCAAAGAAAAGAAAGAGAAAAAATCGAGCATTGATTTGACTTATGAAATGATTCAAGAAAACAAAACAGTCGCGCAAATTGCAACACTCAGAATGCTTTCCGAATCAACAATTTTGGGTCATGTGGCAAACCTCATCAAACAGGAATTAATCGAAATTGAACAAGTTTTGTCGCCAGAAAGATTGGCTGCTTTGCAAACTGCCTTTGAAGGTTATTCAGAGGAATCACTTACGCCTTTAAAAGAAAAATATGGGGACGAATTTTCTTGGGACGAATTGAAGTTATATCGCGCGAGTTTACTGAAGTGAAATTTTCTGTCTAGGCTAAAAATAGGATAACAAACAGATTATTCGTTACTTTGCAGTTCAATTTAGAATACAAGAATGTCACATAAAGCAGGATTTGTCAATATCGTTGGCAGCCCAAACGTTGGTAAGTCCACGTTAATGAACCAATTGGTAGGAGAAAAACTATCCATTGTAACATCTAAAGCACAGACTACCAGACACAGAATTCACGGAATCGTTAACGAAGAAGATTATCAGATTGTTTTTTCTGATACGCCTGGCGTTGTGAATGCTGCATACAAATTGCACGAAGCGATGATGAGTTATGTTGAAAGCTCTTTCAAAGATGCCGATATTTTACTTTTCATCACAGATATTTACGAAAGTGAAATGAATCACGTTGCTACATTGGAGCGCATTCAAAAATTGAATATCCCTGTTTTGGTGATTATCAATAAAGTGGATTTGGTTGCAGATCAAGCGCAAGTCACAGCTAGAATGAATTTTTGGCAAGAAAAACTTCCTAAAGCGGAGATCATTCCAGTTTCTGCTTTGCACGGATTCAATAAAGAGTGGGTTTGGGACAGATTATTGGAATTGCTTCCAGAATCGCCACCATACTTTGACAAAGAAGAATTATCAGATAGACCAGTTCGTTTTTTCGTTTCAGAAATGGTTCGCGAGAAAATTTTCTTGTTTTGCGACAAAGAAGTTCCATATTCTTGTCAAGTTGAAGTAGATACGTATTTAGACGAAGAAAAAATCATCAAAATTCGCGCAGTCATTGTCGTTGAACGAGATTCCCAAAAAGGAATTATCATCGGAAAAGGCGGCGCAATGCTGAAGAAAATCGGTCGCGAAGCACGCAAAGACATAGAAAACTTTGTCGGCAAACAAGTGTTCCTAGAAACTTTCGTCAAAGTAGACAAAGACTGGAGAGCTTCTGAAGTGAAATTGAAGAAATATGGGTATTAAGGAAGATATTAAGATTTTAAGACGTTAGGATTTTAAGATGAAGATACTTCAGGACATAAAACAAACATATCCTAATATCCTAATATCCTAATATCCTAATATCCTAATATCCTAATATCCTAATATCCTAATATCCTAATATCCTAATATCTAAAAAAAGAAATTATGAGCAATATTATAGCCATTGTAGGGCGGCCAAATGTGGGGAAATCGACCTTGTTTAATCGATTGACAGAATCGTCGAATGCGATTGTGAAAGAAATTAGCGGTGTGACGCGTGACCGAATTTATGGTCGTGGGGAATGGAACGGAATGCCTTTTTCAGTAATCGACACTGGAGGATATGTGCACGGTTCGGAAGATATTTTCGAAGGTGAAATCCGCAAGCAAGTGAAATTGGCGATTGAAGAAGCGAGTCTCATTGTTTTTATGGTAGACGTAACCACTGGAATCGTTGATTTAGACGAAACGGTAGCTGCGATGTTGAGAAAATCTAAAAAGAAAGTTTTCATCGTTGCTAACAAAGTAGACAATACACAACGTTACGGTTTGTCGTCTGAATTTTACCAATTTGGTTTGGGAGATGTGTATGACATGTCTGCTACAAATGGTTCAGGTACAGGAGAATTGTTAGATGATATCATCAATGCTTTTGATCCAAACGCGCAATTTGAAGAAGTTTCTGATTTACCGAGAATTGCGGTTGTTGGAAAACCTAACGTTGGAAAATCTTCTTTGATCAACGCTTTCACAGGTCAAGAAAGAAACATTGTAACTGACATTTCTGGAACAACGAGAGACGCGATTAATACCCGTTTCAAAGCCTTTGGTTTTGACTTCATGTTGATCGATACTGCTGGAATTCGTAAGAAAGCGAAAGTTACGGAAGACATCGAGTATTATTCAACTTTGCGTTCAGTGCGCACGATTGAAAATGCAGACGTTTGTATCTTCATGATTGATGCTACAGAAGGAATTCAAAAGCAAGATTTACACATTTATTACATGATTGAGAAAAACCACAAAGGCGTGGTTGTTTTGGTCAATAAATGGGATCTGGTGGAGAAAGACCACACGACGATGTTGCAATACGAAGAAAAATTGAGAGAAGAATTGGCACCGTTTAACGATGTTCCAATTATTTTTACTTCCACTTTGACCAAACAACGTATTCACAAAGCGCTTGAAACCGCAATGGAAGTGTATGAAAATCGCATCAAGAAAGTCCCAACTTCAGAATTAAATGATTTGTTGTTGCCGATTATTGATGCTACTCCTCCTCCATCGTTGAAAGGAAAATACATCAAGATCAAATATATCACGCAATTGCCAACACACGCACCAGCATTTGCATTTTTTTGTAATTTACCGCAATATATTCCAGACAGTTACAAACGTTTCTTGGAAAACAAATTACGCGCAAATTTCAATTTTACAGGAATTCCGATTCGTATTTTCTTTAGAAAGAAATAATAAACTAAGTATTAAAAAACTAAAAAAGCCACTCATCCTATACAGATTGAGTGGCTTTTATTTTTAACTAAAATATTTTTAAACAAACTTTGGATCTACATCCATCACGTGTCCACAACTTTTACAAGTTCTCATATCTTCAGAACCGTAAAATTCTCTGAATCTTGGTAGGAAATCGTTTTCAATGTTTGAAAGCGGGAATCTGTATGTTTGTAATGGATGATTGCATTTTTCACAAAACCACATCAAACCATCCATCAAATCCGTTCCTTTGCGGACTTTTTCGATTACTAAACCAACTGTATTTGGTCCGCGCATTGGATTGTGAGGAATATTTCCAGGCAATAAAAACATTTCGCCTTCTTTGATTTGGATTTCTTGCGCTTTGCCGTCTAATTGAACTTTCACCGTGATATCACCTTCAATTTGGTAAAAAAGTTCTTCACTTTCATTGTAATGATAATCTTTGCGTGCATTTGGTCCACCAACGATCATCACAATAAAATCACCTGCTTCTTTGTACAAGTTTTTATTCCCAACAGGTGGTTTCAACAAATCTCTGTTTTCTTCAATCCATTGGTGCAAATTAAACGGCATCATCATAACTCAACAATTTTGAAACGAAATTACAAAAAGAAATGATGCAAGATGAATGACAAAATATGAAATTCGTCAGTTCGGGTTAAATTCCATTAACGCATCAACAAAAACCACCAGTAAAATGGGATTAGAATACCGCTTAACATCGCTATTTTGATGAAAAAATCTGCTCTTTTTAACGTTTTCCTGTCTATTTGTTTCTTCAATAAATAAACGATACTCAACAAATTCAAAATGCTAGAAAGCGCCAAGGGAAGCAACGCCAATAAATGAAATGCGAAATCTTTGTGTACTTGCAATAAAAATAAGACAGTAAAACAAATCGGTGCTGAAAGTAAAATCAACATCGCGATCCAAAGTGATTTTTTGATTCCCAAAATCAAGGGCAAGGTTTTAGCGAAAATCAATTTGTCGCCTTCCATGTCTTCAATGTCTTTGATGATTTCTCTGCTCAAATTCAATGTAAATGCAAAATAGGCCAACACATAAATGAAACGTCCTTTGGTCAACAAAAAGTTTTTCCAAACTGCGATGCTATCGTGTAAGGAATCAACCAACGGAAAAACTGAAATGTTTTCTTTTGGAAAATCGATTTGAAAATAGAAATGAATGCCGCATAAAATTGGAACAAGCGCCGTCATTCCTGCAATCATCATGTTTCCAATGAAAGGTTTTCTTTTGAAATACATCGAATAAAACCACAAGCTATTGATGGTTACCAAATGAACAAAAACGTACCACAAAGTATGATAACGCGCACTCAAATATATCGCAATGGAAAATGCGACCAAATTGAGTACCCAATGACTGATAATGGCCCAACGTCGTTTGATATATTTGGTAATGATCAATCTTTCAGGTCGATTGATTCTGTCTGCGCGAACATCAAAATAATCGTTGATAATGTTTCCACCAGCGGCAATTAAAACCGTTGAAAAAACCAATAAAAGGAAGTCAAAACTTTCCGCCGAATTGCTTGAATGCGCACCTCCCAATACGAAGTAAAAAAATCGTACTGAATACATGGTCAACGCAATGATGACCAAATTTATCGGACGAATAAGTTTTAAAAAATGCATTATCTAGCGATGATTTTGTATTCGGTTCTACGATTCTTTCTGTGCGCTTTTTCTTGTTCAACAGTTGTTTTCAATTTGGCAATGTCTGCATCAGAAATTTTCGGCAATGTTTCACCATATCCTTTAGCAACCAATCGATCTGCAGCGATGCCTTCTTTAATCAAATAATCAACAACCGCTTTGGCACGACCTTGAGAAAGCACCAAGTTATCAGCTGCTTCACCTCGTGTATCTGTGTGACCACCCAACTCAATTTTGTAAGTTGGATTTTGAACCAAGAATTTTTTCAATTTGGCTAATTCAACGTAAGATTCAGGTAATAAGGCTGTTTTGTTGAAATCAAAGAAAATGTTGTCCAAAAGCACTGGTTCTGCACTAGTCAAAGGAATCATTGGAACATCCATTTTGAAAGATTCCAATCCTTCGGCAACCATCATATTGAAGTTTTTAGAAAAATTGAAATAACCTTCAAACTCAACGCTCAAAGCATAATCAGCATTCAACGGCAAGGAAACCATGAATTCTCCGGTGATTAAATCTGCTTGAGAACGAATGACTTCTTTTCCAGTTTTCACATCGATCAACTGAAATCTTCCAGGAACTGGTTTTTTGGTCACTGCATCGTACACAATTCCTTCAAAATACAAGGTTTTGGTAGGACGTAATTTTTCTGGCATCACGAAATAATAGATATCTAAATCGCCATAACCGCCCGCTCTGTCGGAAGCAAAAAATGCGATTTCACCGTCAGCGCTCACCATCAAAGAGTTTTCGTCAAATTTGGTGTTGATTGGATAACCCAAATTCTCAGGTTTTCCCCAATTTCCTTTGTCGTCCATTCTTGAAACAAATAAATCTGTTCCTCCCATACCGACATGACCGCGAGAAGCAAAATACAAAGTTTTTCCATCAGGGTGAATCAATACAGACTCTTCATTTTGAGGTGAATTGATGTATGAAGGCAATTTTACCGCTTCATTCCAAGTACCATCTTCCTTCATCGTTGACATGTAAATATCATCATTTCTTGTTGTACTTTGTCCACGCATTCCACGAATAAAATACATTGTTTTTCCATCTGAAGAAAGCGAAGGCTGCGTCTCCCAATTGCGTGTATTGACACTTCCTGGAAGGTTAATCGGATTGGTCCAACGTTGACCTAATTTTTTGGTGATGAAAAAATCACAACTTCCTTTTCCATTTCTGCCTTCACCATAATTTTCGCCTGTTTGATCTGGACAACCAACAAAAATCAAGGTTCTTCCATCAGGTCCCAAAGTAGGCGCCCCTTCATTGTTCACAGTATTAATGTTTACCGGCATCGGATCGGCTTTCATCCAAATATTTTTATCGCTCAAATGAGAGATGTAAAAATCTTCTTGTTGTTGTTGTAAATTTTCTGGCTGGTCTAAATGGCGCGGAACACGTGCATCAAAAATTCGGCGTGTAAACAAAATCGTTTTTCCATCGACCGTGATTGTTGGGAAATATTCTGGATCCTTCGTGTTGATTCCAGGTCCAATATTGATTGGTTCGAAATCAGAAGGATTATTCAACGCTTGAATTGAAAATTCGCAAGATGCTTGCAATTCTCTAGCAACTTTTACGTATTCTGGATTCGCATTTCGATTGGTGATAAATCCTTTCAGCAAGTCCAATGCACCTTTGTAATCCGCAACAGCAAATTTCAAATTGGCTAGATAAAACTGTGTACTTCCTGTAACACTGTGATTTGGATTGATACGCAATGCTGCTTCATAGTATTTAATCGCCTTGTCGTATAGATTGGAATATTCGGCAAACTCTCCAGCTACTAAATAAGCTTCCCAAAACATTGGATCTTTTTCAATCGCTTTGTCCATAAGGGCAATCCCAGCTGGATAATTTGGCATTCCATTGGGACTAGCAGATTGATTGGGTGCTTTTTGTCCTTCTTCGAAAAGGGAAATGGCTTTTTTATTTTTTGTCGAATATGATTGCTGCGCTGTTGCGCAGGAAAGCAAACTAAAAAGACTGACAATTAAGAATATATGTTTCATGTTCAAGGAATATTCATGAATTTATGTGTTTGCAAAGAAACTCTCCATTTTGGATTGCTTTTTATATACTCAATGATGAGTGGCAATAATTGTTCCTGTTTTGACCATTCGGGTTGAAGGTATAATAAACAATTTGAATTTACAAGTGCAGCATGTTTTTCAGCCCATTCAAAATCAGACTTATGAAAGATTACGACTTTCAATTCAGCGGCTTTTTGGTAAGATTCATCACAAGGCGCTTTGAACTTTTTGGGTGAAAAACAATACCAATCAATTGCGCCGTTGAGCGGATAACAGCCAGATGTTTCGATGGCTACTTCCCAATTGTTTTTGTGCAATTTTTCAACCAAGGTGGTCAAATCATACATGGCAGGTTCGCCTCCTGTGATGACTACAAATTCGGTTGGAGTACGTTTTATTTCATCGATAATTTCATCGATTGTCAAAAGCGGGTGAATTTCAGCATCCCAACTTTCTTTCACATCACACCAAACACAACCGACATCGCAGCCTGCTAAACGAATAAAATAAGCGGCTCTTCCTGAATAACGACCTTCACCTTGAATGGTGTAAAATCGTTCCATGACAGGCAAAGCAACTTTTGAATCGATGTTTTTTACGTTCATAAATCAAAAGTAAGCATTCAGTTTGAGATTAGAATCCAACAAATTATAATTCACAAAAAAAATCCCGCTAGAAAACTAACGGGATTATCTTTTTGTTTTGGTTTATTTTTAATCTGCTAAGATTGAATTATGCTTGTTTTACAAATTGTAAGTTCAACAACAATTTGATTTCATCACCAACTACAACTCCACCAGCTTCAGTTACTGCGCTCCAAGTCAAACCAAATTCTTTTCGGCTGATTTTACCTGTAATCTCAAAACCTACTTTCTCTTGTCCGTATGGATCTGTTGCCATTCCACCCAATTCTGATTTCAATTTGATTGATTTTGTGATTCCTCTCAAAGTCAAATCTCCAGTGATTTCGAATTCATCTCCGCTTACTTTATCGAAAGATGTTGCAGCAAAATTGATTGTTGGAAAACTTACAGCATCAAAGAAATCTGGTGATTTTAAGTGACCGTCTCTGTCTGCATTGTTTGTAGAAATGCTATCCACTTTCGCTTCAAAAATCGCATTAGCTCCAGCGATTTCATTTCCTTCTGTGTGAATTTCTCCTGTGAAGTCAGTAAATTGACCTGTTACAGTTGAAATAACCAAGTGTTTCACTTTAAATTGTACTTCTGAGTGAGAAGGATCTAATTTCCAAATAGTTTTTGTTGACATAACTTTTAATTTTAATGTATAAATTCTTATTTGTGTTCAATTTCAATTGATGACACAAAAGTAATGTCATTTATTTACCATGGAAAGTATTTTTTATCTTTTTTATTGTACTTTTTACTTTAAAGGGTTTTTTGTGATATTACATTACCCCTTTCTCTAACAACGTGATTTTATTTCTTCCAAGTTGCACAAAACCTTCATCTTCCATTTGTTTGAGTAGTCTTGAAACAACAACTCTTGCAGTCCCAAGTTCAACCGCTAATTGTTCATGCGTAATAAAAATCGTGTCATTTTGAGCCATTTCAACCTTTTGACGAACAGAGGCTAAAATTCTTTCATCCATTTTTTTGAAAGCAATCGCGTTGACAACTTCTAGTAAATTATCGTAACATTTATAGTAAATTCTGAAAATATAGTCTAACCATTCTGGATGCTCACGATTTAGAATTGCCACTGTCGTTACAGGAACAAATAATACTTCTGTGTCACCTTCCGCAGTTGCTTTGATTCTACTTATTTGGTCATTCAAACTTCCTAAAAAACCCATGATACAACAATCACCAGGTTTGATATAATAGAGTAAAATTTCTTTTCCCTCCTCATCAGTTCTCATTACTTTAATACAACCACTTTTGACAATTGGAATTGAATTAATAAATGCATTTTCATTGATAATGATTTCGCCGTTAGAAAATGATTTTTCTAAACTTGTAGACAATAATTTATCAATTATTGAAGGGGCAGCTTTGAACTCTTGAATATTTTGAAGTTCCATGTTGAATCAAAATTTTTCGCCACCATAACGAATTTTCTTTTTTGAGAAGTCCATCAGTTAATATAGTAGCGTTGTACTTTACTTGTTATTATCCTAACAAATATAAACTATATTATTAATTTATTCAGCAACTTTTGTTACACAATTAATAAAATAATTAAAAATTAATTTTTTGAAATTCAGGTGTTTACAAAAAAAGCTTCAAAATACAACGTTTGTTATTTTTGTTACACAAAACACTACAGTCGAGATAACATTTTAAAAAACAAATAGTTAATTAGCATTTTTTATCTGTATGTAAAAATGACACTTTTGATTTTTGAAAAAAATAATAAAATCGACCAAAGCACAAAAAATGCAGATGAAAATTCACCTGCATTAAAACTATGATTTACTTTGAACTTGATTCCTAAATTTTCCCAGCGATAATTTCTTCCACTACAGCAGGATCCAATAAAGTTGAAGTATCTCCCACATTTGCGAAATCATTTTCAGCGATTTTTCTCAAAATTCTACGCATTATTTTACCACTTCTGGTTTTGGGTAAACCTGTTACAAATTGAATTTTGTCCGGTTTTGCAATAGGTCCGATGATTCTTGAAACAGTTAGAATAATGTCCTGACGAATCAAATCAGGATCTTCCAAATTTCCTTCATAAATCAAGAAAGCATAAATTCCTTGTCCTTTCAAATCATGCGGATATCCAACAATGGCACTTTCAATCACACCTGCGTGCATGTTCATGGCATTTTCTAATTCCGCAGTTCCAATTCGATGTCCACTGACATTCAACACATCATCTACTCGACCTGTAATTTTGTAATTGCCTTTTTCATCACGCATGGCACCGTCGCCGGTGAAATACATGTTTTCATAAGTTGAAAAATACGTTTGTTTGCATCTTTCGTGGTCTTTATAAGTCGTTCTTATAATTGACGGCCAAGGTTGTTTGATACATAAATTACCAGAAACACTGTTTCCTTCAATTTCTTTTCCATTTTCATCCACCAAACATGGCAAAACGCCAGGCATTGGCAAAGTTGCTGTTCCAGGAATTGCTGGAGTTACACCAGCTAAATTGGTAATCATGATTGCACCCGTTTCCGTTTGCCACCAAGTATCTACAATCGGACATTTTCCTTTTCCAATGTGTTCATCATACCAATGCCAAGCTTCTTCATTGATTGGTTCACCAACACTTCCCAACACTTTTAACGACGATAAATCTTTCCCTTTCAGTGGTTCTAATCCAAATCCCATCAAACTTCTAATGGCTGTTGGCGCTGTATATAAAGTGTTTACTTTGTATTTGTCAATGATGTCCCAAAAACGACCAGCGTCTGGCCAAGTTGGAATCCCTTCAAAAATAACAGTTGTTGCACCAGCGCTTAATGGTCCGTACAAAATGTAACTGTGTCCTGTAATCCAACCAATATCAGCCGTGCAAAAGAAAATGTCGCCTGGATTGTATTGAAACGCATTGACAAACGAATAATTGGTGTTCACCATATATCCAGCCGTTGAATGCACAACGCCTTTTGGTTTTCCTGTTGAACCAGAAGTGTAAAGTATAAACAAAGGATCTTCAGCGTCCATCGGTTCTGCATCGAAATATTTCAAGCCCAACGTTTCCACTTTTTTGATTTCTTCTTCCCACCAAACATCTCTTCCTTTGATCATACTCACAGGAATTCTTGTTCTGGTGCAAACAATAACTCTTTTCACAAATGGACAAGCAATCAAAGCATCATCAATCACACTTTTCAATGGAATGTCTTTTTGACCTCTAAATGCACCGTCGCAAGTAACAATAAATTCTGCTTTCGCATCCAACAATCTATCTGCAATACTTTGTGCTGAAAAACCACCAAAAATAACTGAATGAATCGCACCAATTCTAGCACAAGCCAATACAGCTATTGCCAATTCCGGAATCATTCCCATGTAAATACAAACTGGATCGCCTTTTTTGACGCCATTGTTTTCTAAAACATGCGCAAATTGACAAACTTTTTTGTGCAAATCTTTGTAAGTCAAAACGCGGTGATGTTCTTCCGGGTCATTGGGCTCCCAAATGATCGCAGGACGATCTCCAATAGACTCAATGTGTCTGTCTAAGCAGTTTTCAGTAATATTTAACGATGCTCCTTTGAACCATTCTACTTTTGGTTCTTGAAAATTCCAACTTAATACATCGTCACATTTCTTTTTCCAAGTAAAATTTTCAGCGATGTCTCCCCAAAATGCTTCTGGCTGTTGGATGCTTTTTTCGTAAGCTTCCTTGTATTCTTCTAAAGAAGTGATTTGATAAGGATACTTTTTCATACTCTTTTGAATTGATTTATAGTTCTTTATAGTTTTTCTAGCGCTATCAATTGCAGTTGTAAATAAATACAACGACTTATTGGTTGCGAATTTAGACGATTGAAATAGAATTAAAAGTTAAAATTGAATTTATATTGCTAAATTGATATAGTTATGTAAATTTAATATACTTGTTCTTGTATGTTTGCAATAATATTTGAAAATTATCACAGATGAAACTCAATAAATGTCCTAAATGTCAGCACAATGTAACCATTAAAAGTGGCATTGTAAAAGGAAGACAGCGCTATCAATGTAAAAATTGCAAATACTTTTTCACCGTGATGAAAGATGGCAAACAGATTGATCCATACTATGTAATCAAGGCTTTACAGCTGTATATTGAAGGCGTAAGTTTTAGAGAAATCGAGCGATTAATAGGTGTAAGTCACGTTTCTGTAATGAATTGGGTGAAAAAATACAAGATTCAAGCGCCAGAAAACACGGACTATCACCCAACATACAAAGTGTTAAAACACAGTGAATTAATTGAGTTTTTGAGCGATCGAGAACAAATCAAAGATGCAGGCATGATTATCACTGAATTAGGAGATAAATACATGTTAATCAAATGGGAGAAATTCAAGAAATAACAGTCTAAACGCTTGAAATAAATATACTATTTAACAGATAAATACATTAGCTATTGTTTTAGTCATTCTTTACTTCACATTTGAATCGAAATTAAAACCCCGATTCTATGAAAAGTAATTACAAAATCAAGCTTTTAGCGTTCTTTGTTGTCAGTTTATGCTGGCAAATGAATGTAAAAGCACAAGGAACGGATAATTACGGAAGTGGACTAAAAATCAATTTAGACACCACTGGTAAAAAGTTTGTTCGAATCATCACTTGGCACCAAGTTTGGCTTCGTGTGAATGAAAACAATCCAGGTTCCACCATCAACGGTCAAAAATCCGCAGGACAAACCGACATGAGTTTGCGCAGATCGAGATTTTTGATTTATTCTCAAATCAATCCAAATTTCTTGATTCTAACCCATTTTGGAATCAACAACGCCAACCAAATCAGCGGTGGAGGTGTTGGACAAGGAGCAAACGCAGGCGCAGCTTCGATTGACGGGAAAAAACCACAACTATTCATTCACGATGCATATGTAGAACATAGGTTATACAAAGATGCGCTGTTCATGGGTGGCGGTTTACACTATTGGCAAGGACCTTCAAGAATGACAGGAACATCAACTTTGAACTTCTTAGGCATTGATTCTCCGATTTTCAGTTGGGAAAACATTGATGCAACAGATCAATTTGCACGTCAATATGGTTTGTATTTCAAAGGGAAATTATTGAAAGGAAAAAAATTAGACTATCGCGTTGCAGTCAATTTTCCATTCGCCATCGGAAAAGGAAACGCGCAAGGTGCTTTGGATACGCTTTCAGCTAGAAATGGTTTGAATTTGTCGTCTTACAAAATTGGCGGTCAACCAAATCCAGCATTTACTGGTTATTTCCAATATCAATTTTTAGATGTAGAAAGCAATTTGTTGCCGTTCAACGTGGGTACTTATTTGGGAACAAAAAAAGTTTTCAATGTCGGCGCGGGTTTTTACCAGCATTCAAATGCGATGTGGACAACCAGTTTAAACACAGCTACCAACAAAGTTGATACAACCACGCACAATCAATTGAATGTTTCTGCGGATGTTTTTTTAGATTTACCTCTAGGAAAAAAGAAAAAATCAGCGTTGACTGCTTATGCGTCCTACAATTACGTGAATATGGGTAAAAACTACATCAGAAATATTGGCATCAACAATCCAACAAATGGGACGATTGCCAGCGAAGTAAGTTTCAATGGTGGTGGAAATGCCATTCCAATTATTGGAACAGGAAGTGTATTTTTTGCGCAAGCGGGATTCGTTTTCCCAAAAATCAAAAATATTGGTCGCTTCCAACCGTATGCTTCTGCGATTGTCGGAAAATATGAAAGATTGAGTGATCCGCTATTTGTGCCAGATTTTGGATTAAATTGGTACTTGGCTGGTCATTCTGCAAAAGTTACTCTTAACTATAGAATTCGCCCTGTTTATGTGTATGAAAACCCAACACAACGATGGAGCGCAGTAAACAAAAGCACTACGAAAAATGAATTTACGGTTCAATTTCAGGTGTATTTATAAATCACAAGTAAAACTAAAAATGCTATAAACTAATAATTATGGATACAGTAGAAAAGAAAAACAGCATCATCAAAGTCATCGGTGCATCGTCTCTTGGGACCTTGATCGAATGGTATGACTTTTACATCTTCGGGAGTTTAGCTGGAGTCATTGGAAAACATTTATTTCCGTCAGATTCAGGCGCTTCTGCCTTGATAAATACCTTGGCGATTTTTGCCGCAGGTTTCATCGTTCGCCCATTTGGAGCTTTGGTCTTCGGTAGATTGGGTGATTTAATTGGAAGAAAATACACTTTCCTTTTGACCTTGGTTTTAATGGGAGGTTCAACCTTTTTAATCGGTTTGATTCCATCTTATGAAAGCATTGGATATCTAGCGCCGATTTTAGTACTGATTTTGAGATTGGTTCAAGGTTTGGCACTTGGTGGCGAATATGGAGGAGCCGCAACTTATGTCGCAGAACATGCGCCGATTGGAAGAAGAGGTTATTTCACAAGTTGGATTCAAACGACAGCAACGATGGGACTTTTCTTGTCATTGGGTGTAATCGTATTGACACAAAACTTAATCGGTTCTGAAGCATTTGGTGCTTGGGGTTGGAGAATTCCATTCCTGATTTCAATCTTGTTGGTTGTTGTTTCCATCTACATCAGAATGAAAATGCACGAATCTCCACAGTTTACAAAATTGAAAACGGAAGGAAAAGTTTCTAAAAATCCTTTGAAAGAAAGTTTCAGAAATAAAACCAATTTCAAAATGGTCTTGTTGGCTTTGTTTGGAGCAACAATGGGACAAGGGGTGATTTGGTACACAGGTCAATTCTACGCACAATCTTTCTTGGAAAACACTTGTAAACTTGGCTTCAATGATTCCCGCTACATTTTACTTTGGGCGATTGCTATGGCAACTCCGTTCTTTGTGATTTTTGGTTCGTGGAGTGATAAAGTCGGAAGAAAATGGATCATGATGACAGGAATGGCATTAGGAATTATCTTTTACAGACCGATTTACCAGCATTTCTTGGACAGTACAGATTACAAAACTTTACAGAAAACAGAATTGGTTTCTACAGGTAAATCTGAAACAAAAATGGAATTGGTCAAAGATTCTAAAGACAGTTTGATGACCGTTAAAACTCCAATGGTTTTGAAAAATGGTGCTAAATTCAACGAACTAAGAAAAACGAAAATTGCTGCTGACGGTACAAGATCCAAAGTTGAAATTACGCAAGTCGACAAAGAATTATCCTCTGGAAATTTCTGGATGTTCGTAGCATTGGTTTTCTTTCAAATCCTTTTAGTGACGATGGTTTACGGTCCGATCGCGGCTTTCTTGGTGGAATTGTTTCCAACTAAAATTCGCTACACTTCGATGTCTTTGCCGTACCACATCGGAAATGGAGTTTTCGGTGGATTGGTTCCGTTCATCGCGACATTGGTTGCAAGTTTCCCTGGCTCTACTCCACTTTCAGGATTGTGGTATCCGATTGGCGTGGCATCCTTGTGCTTGATTATCGGAACAGTTTATTTGAGCAACAAACGCCATACAACAGAAGATTAATTTCATTGTAAAACTTTAAAATATAAAAACATGAGCGCAATCAAAAAATTATTAGGCATCGTTTGGATATTATTGGCTCCAACTTCAGTTGTATTAATGTTCATTCAAGCATTTGAAAAAACAAGTGCTGCCGCAGAAGGTATTGCAAGAACAAATACTGCTCTTCAATGGGGAATCATCTTATTCATTTTCATTCCAATCAGCATTGGTTTTACCATTTTTGGATTCTATTCTCTGAAAGGCGAATACGATCGATTGGATGCAGAAGAATAAATATCCTGAGTTCATAGTTATCATGATTACACCCGCAGCATTTTGATGTTGTGGGTGTATGATTTTAGAGACTTTCCAAAAAATGCAATCTTTATTTCGTGAATTTTTGTAATTTTAGAATAAATGCAAAACAAAAAACAAATCGTCAAAGTTGGATTAATGGGGTTTTTGACCTTGTTATTGCTAAACTTTCCATTTCTATTGATCGCCAATAAAAAAGGATTTTTCGGTTCTTTTCCCAATTTGTTTTTATACGTTTTTGGATGCTGGATTTCCATGATTATCATTATTGCAATCACCTTAGAAAGACCTTTTCGCAAAAACAAATAAACAATCATGAGTAATTTAGTCGTCATTCTTTCTGCTTTTGCTTATTTGCTATTGCTTTTTGGCGTCGCCTATTTTGCTGAATTTTTAGCTAAAAAAGGAAAAAGCATCATCAACAATGGCTACGTTTATGCACTTTCGATGGCAGTTTTTTGCACCGCTTGGACATACTACGGAAGTGTTGGAAAAGCGACAGATGATGGTGTCATGTTTCTTTCGATTTACATCGGTCCAACCATCATGGCTTTTTTCATGATACCGGTTTTAGGAAAAATTATCCGCATCACTAAGTTTCAGCGAATCAACAGTATTGCAGACTTTATTTCCACCAGATATGGAAAGAATTTCACCATTGGAATTGTTGTTACAATCATTTGTATCATAGGGGTAATTCCATACATTTCACTTCAACTCAAAGCCATTACATCCAGTTTTGAGATCATTGTCAACAAAAATCCTGGTGGAAATATTTTCTTGGAAAACAGCACGCTTATCATCACCTTGATTTTGGCACTTTTCATAATTCTATTTGGTACAAGATCTGTCGATGCCACTGAAAAACATGAAGGTTTGGTCGCAGCAATCGCTTTCGAAACGATTATCAAATTGGTCGCATTTATTTGTGCAGGAATTTTTGTCACTTACGGCATTTTTAATGGTTTTGAAGACATTTTCACGCGCGCTGCAAAACATGAAAATTTAAACAAATTATTTGAAATCGATGCCGAAAAATCATCCTATTCATCTTGGTTTACCATGATGTTTATCTCCATGATGGCTGTTATTTTTCTTCCGCGTCAATTTCAAGTCAGTGTCGTTGAAAACATCAAAGAAGCGCACTTGAAAAAAGCAACTTGGCTCTTTCCTCTGTATTTGTTTTTGATCAATATTTTCGTGTTGCCCATCGCCTTCGGTGGAATCTTGATTTTTGGAAACAATTCCTTGGACGCTGATACTTTTGTACTCGCGCTTCCACTCCATTTCGGGCAAGATTTATTGGGATTATTCATTTTCATCGGAGGATTTTCAGCCGCTACCAGTATGATTATTTTGGAAACCATTGCCATTAGTACCATGCTGAGCAACAATATCATTATGCCGGTTTTTATCCGAAATAATCTATTCAAAAAAACCATCGATCAATCTTTTAGCAAAGTCATTTTGTATGTAAGAAGAATCAGCATTGTGCTCATTCTCGTTTTTGCGTTTCTTTATGAAAAAAATGTTGCGCAACATTTCTCATTGGTTTCTCTTGGCTTGATTTCATTCGCTGCGGTAACTCAATTTGCTCCTTCCATTTTGGGTGGCATCTATTGGAAAGGTGCTACAAAAAATGGCGCTTTGGTCGGATTAATCGCTGGTTTCACCATTTGGTTTTACACGCTGGTTGTTCCGTCTTTGGCCAATTCAGGCGTTATCAATTTCAGCATCATTGAAAATGGATTATTTGGTTTTTCATGGCTCAAACCGAACGCACTTTTTGGCTTAGAAGGTTTTGATAGCATCACGCACTCAGTTATTTGGAGCATGTTTTTCAATATTTTCTTCTACATCGTGATTTCCGTCAACGATAAACCAAATGCGCAGGAACTTTACCAAGCTGAAATTTTTGTCAATATCTACAAACACGCCAAAAAAGACAACCAAGGCGTTTGGAAAGGTGTCGCTTTTATTCCAGATTTAAATGCCTTGTTGGAAAACTTTTTAGGAGCAAAACGAGCGAAAAATTTGCTTCAATCTTATGCGCAACGAAACAAAATTCCAATTGATGCTGTGAAAGAAGCCGATCCGAGATTGGTTGACTTTTCGGAAAAGATTTTAGCAGGAGTAATTGGTTCTGCATCAGCGAGAATCATGGTGCGCTCTATCACCAAAGAAGAAGAAATCAGCATCGATGGTGTATTGAAAATCTTGTATGAATCACAACAATTGATTCAACTCAACAAAGAATTACGCAAGAAATCGAGTGAATTGACCAAAGCGACCAACGCGTTGACCAAGGTGAATGAACAGCTGAAAATGATTGACATTTCGAAGGATGAATTTTTGTACACCGTGACGCACGAACTCAGAACACCACTGACCTCCATCCGCGCGCTTTCGGAAATTGTGCACGACAATCCCGACATGGAAGAAGAACAACGCATGGAATTTATGTCAACCATCGTGAAAGAAACAGAACGTTTGAGTCATTTAATTACGCAAGTCTTAAACTTAGAAAAATACGAAAATGGCAAACAGCGATTGAATCTTAACTCTTTCGATATTATTGGTTTGGCTAAAGAAGCTGCAGATTCACTTAAACATTTGGCTGGAAACAAAGACATTGAAATCCAATTGATTTATCCAAATAGTTCCTTGCTCATTCATGCAGATGAAGATTTGTTGCGACAAGTAATTTTGAATCTCTTGAGCAACGCCATCAAATTTTCCACGAAAAACAATAAAATCGTGCTGCGCATTGTAGATGAACAAGATGAAATTGGCATTTCGATTGAAGATTTCGGAAAAGGAATTCCAAGTGCTGAATTGCCCTATATTTTTGATAAATTTTTCCAAGCGCACAACCAGACATTGAAAAAACCGCAAGGCAGCGGATTGGGCTTGGCGATTTGTAAAAAAATCATTGAAATGCACAACGGAAAAATTTGGGCAGAAAGTGTAGAAGGAAAAGGTTCTGTTTTTAGATTTTTAATCCCTAATTTTGGGGCTAGAAAATCAGAACAATAATGTCAGATCTTGCCAAAGTTTTAATCGTTGACGACGATCCAAATATCCTAATGTCACTCGAGTTTTTGATGCGCAAAAGCGGTTATTCCGTTTTCATTGCCAGAAATGGAACTGAAGCGTTGGAACTTCTTGCATCCAACACGCCAGACATCGCGTTGTTAGACATCATGATGCCCGATGTGGACGGTTACGAAATTTGCAAACACGTGAAAGAAACAGAGGAATTGAAAAAATGCAAAATTGTATTTATCAGTGCCAAAACCAAAGAATCAGACATCCAAAAAGGATATGACACGGGCGCAGATTTATACATTACCAAACCGTTTTCGACGAAATTTGTCGTTAGCAAAGTGAAGGAATTGTTAGAGGAAAATTGAGAATATCATCTTTCATTCAAAAAAGTTTAACAAAATCGTAAAATTAAAGGTGTTTTTTTGATTTGATTTCATTAAAAATGACCATTTTTCGGTCAAAAATCTTAATTTTGCAGTAAAATTGCCAA
Source organism: Flavobacteriia bacterium (assembly GCA_947450325.1). Lineage (GTDB taxonomy): Bacteria > Bacteroidota > Bacteroidia > Flavobacteriales_D > Crocinitomicaceae > JAQVCM01. Next base: position 5,408 of record CANFUT010000010.1, on the reverse strand, counting down.
ATAGTGATTCAGATACTGGACAAAACATTCGAGACTTACATTTCACCTGAAAAAATTCAGGAAGAGATTAACAACCTTGCGCAAAAAATCAATCAAGATTATGCTGGTAAAGAAGTACTCTTTATTGCGGTGTTGAATGGCTCTTTTATGTTCGCATCTGATATTTTCAAAAAAATCACCATTCCTTGCGAAATTTCTTTTGTGAAAGTTAGCTCTTACAAAGGCACGCAAACTACTGGAAGAGTGGATGAATTAATTGGCTTGAACACAGATATTACCGATAAACACATCGTTATTTTAGAAGATATTGTCGATACGGGAATTACCATCGACAAAATTTTTACGCTACTTAGAGCGCATCAACCGAGTTCAGTAAAAATCGCAACTTTATTGTACAAACCAGACGCGTTCAAAGGAAAGAATGAACCCCATTACGTAGGTTTCACCATTCCGAATGTTTTTGTTGTAGGCTTTGGACTAGATTACAACGAAAAAGGACGAAATCTTGAAGCAATTTATCAACTAAAGGGCAATGATCCCGCACAATAGGCTATGTTAAATATTGTATTATTTGGTCCTCCAGGAGCAGGAAAAGGAACGCAATCTGAACGTTTAATCGAAAAATACGGATTGGTTCATTTATCAACAGGTGACATTTTTCGCGCCAATATCAAAGGCGAAACCGAATTAGGTCTTTTGGCTAAAAGTTTTATGGACAAAGGAGCATTGGTTCCTGACGAAGTTACAATCAAGATGCTGAAAAGCGAAGTGTTGAAACACGAAAACGCGAAAGGATTTATTTTCGACGGTTTTCCACGCACAAATGCACAAGCAACGGCATTAGACGAATTATTAAGTTCTTTAAACACTTCCATCACCATGATGTTGGCTTTGGATGTGGAAGAAGATGAATTGAGAGAAAGATTGAAGAAAAGAGCAGAATTCAGCGGTAGACCTGATGACGCCGATCCTGCAATCATCCAAAATAGAATCAACGTTTACAAAAACGAAACAGCTCCCGTGAAAGCTTTTTACGAGGCGCAAAATAAATTTATTTCTATTCAAGGAATTGGTGAAATTGACGAAATTTCAACGCGTCTTTACCAAGCAATTGACAATAGATAATCACAAAAAAATATGGCTTCAGATAACTTCGTAGATTACGTTAAAATTCATTGTGCCTCTGGAAATGGGGGCGGCGGCTCTACGCATTATCGAAGAGAAAAATACATTCCACAAGGTGGTCCAGATGGTGGTGATGGTGGTCGTGGTGGTCACATCATCCTGCGCGGAAATGCACAATTGTGGACTTTGCTCCATTTGAAATTTCACAAACACTCCAAAGCGGGTCATGGTGCCCATGGAACTGGAAATTTGAAAACTGGTTCGCAAGGAGAAGATAAATACATCGAAGTTCCTATCGGAACAATCGCGCGCGATGCGGAAACAGACGAAATTTTATTCGAAATTACCGCAGACAAAGAAGAAGTGATTTTGGTTCCTGGGGGACGAGGTGGAATGGGAAACAACCATTTTAAATCTTCAACCAACCGAGCGCCACAATTCGCGCAACCGGGAGAACCTGGACAAGAAGGCTGGAAAGTGTTAGAATTGAAAGTCTTGGCTGATGTTGGTTTGGTTGGTTTTCCAAATGCTGGAAAAAGCACCTTGCTTTCTGTGTTGAGTTCAGCGAAACCTGAAATCGGAAATTATCCTTTCACCACTTTGCGCCCCAATTTAGGCATCGTTTCTTACCGCGATTACCGTTCTTTTGTAATGGCTGATATTCCAGGAATCATCGAGGGAGCGCACGAAGGAAAAGGCATTGGTTTGCGCTTTTTGAGACACATTGAACGAAATTCTTTGTTGCTCTTCATGGTGCCCGCAGATAGCGATAATGTGGCCAAAGAATACGAAATTCTGCTCAACGAATTGAGACAATATAATCCAGAATTGTTGCTCAAAGACCGTTTGCTGGCAATTACCAAATCTGACATGTTAGACGACGTAATGAAATCGCAAATGGAAGTAGATTTACCTGCGATTCCTTATCTTTTCATTTCCTCTTTGGCGCAACAAAACTTGGTGGAATTGAAAGACATGATTTGGAAGAAACTCAACGATGAATGATCGAATGGCTTGAATCTGTTGATCGGTCTATCGTTTTAGCCGTAAATTCGATTCACACTCCTTGGCTCGATGAATTGATGTGGCTCGTTTCTGGGAAGTTTTTTTGGATTCCATTTTACTTGTTTTTGCTTTTTTTGGCTTACAAAAAATACGGCTTCAAAAAATCGATGCTCTTTTTGCTCGTGGCGCTGATTTGCGTTGGTTTGGCGGATTTAATCTCCAGTCAATTAATCAAAAACATCATTGAACGTTACCGCCCTTCGCACCATGCTTTGCTGACAAATAAATTGCATTTCTACGAAATAAAACCCGGCGAATTCTACAAAGGCGGACAATTTGGATTTGTTTCTTCCCACGCAGCCAACTTTTTCGCCATGGCCACTTTCATCGGACTATCACTGAAAAAATCCTACAAATGGCTGTTTCCAACACTGATTTTTATCGCGGTTTTGGTTAGTTTTTCGAGGTTGTACCTGGGCGTGCATTACCTCTCTGACTTAATCGGCGGCGCGCTGATAGGGATATTGGTTTCCTATATCGTTTGGCGAACTTGGTGGCGAGGTTGAATTGAAAGAAAAATAATATTTTTTGCGATTTTGTTATAATTTCTTACATTTAAGTGAAAATTCATGAATATTTGTTGGAAAAACATAAACGCCAAAGTAAGATATTTTTGACTTTTTATTATTTGATTTTTTGTGCTTTCTATATCCTATTGAACCAATTGATATGAAATTTAACCTTGCTTTTTGCCTATTATTAAGTTTGTGCTCTAATGCGCAATTGAAATACTTTGTTGAGTATAATGTTTCTAATATTTTCCCTAGCAATCATATAATATTTGACAACAATATTTCATTTGGCATCACAAAAAATAAAACGGTTGGTTATATTGGTTTTGGCAGGGAAGATTGGTATTTAGAATATTTTGATAATAAGTATTACACCAATCCTTCCATTTATAATGCACATTGTAGAACGTACAAAGTTTCAACTTTGCTTGAACATCAATTTTTTTTAATCAAATCAAAACTTTCGATTAATCTTGGGATTGGGGGCAAAATTTACTTTTTCAATCAAATGAAAGATTCATTAAGTACTTATGGTCCTGGTGTTTTAGATATAACCAAACCCTCATATTTGTTAGTTTATGTTTTAAAAAACCCATACTCATATACTGGTTCTAATGAATATGAAAATTCGCGCATAATTACTAGTATTCCTTATGCTATCACAACCAATTTAGCATTTCAGTATACTTTCAAAAAATGGGCTCTAAAATTTTATTGCCAAGCCTATTTTATGAAAATTAAATATAATTTACTCTACCCTCTTGCAGAAGGCCGTATTGATGATGGGTCTAATTTTGGTTTTTACAGCAACCTTGGCCTAGGTATTAATTACCCTTTAAATTTCAAAAAGAAAGACCAAAAAACCACTATAGGCGAATAATACTCGTTCACAAAATGAATCCATTTTCACACTTCCAAAGGGATCATTGCAAACTGTAATTTTCCCTTTTTGATTTCGCACGCTGCACCCAAAAATTCCTTTTGTCCATTTCATTAATTATCGTACTTTTGGCGAGTCATTCAAAAAGGGGGATTAGCTCATCTGGCTAGAGCGCAACGCTGGCAGCGTTGAGGTGATCGGTTCGAGTCCGATATTCTCCACAACAATTGCAAGAATTTCAAAAATTAAATTTTTATTCTCACTTGAATTCATTAAATTTGATTGTTGAAAGCTTTTGCTTTTACTTAATTTCTACAGTTTAGATGCCAGAAACACAATCATATATTGAATCAGGAATCCTTGAAGCGTATGTTTTGGGTTCTTTGTCTGATGCCGAGATTTTGGAAGTTGAGTCAAAAATTGCTACCAATCAAGCTTTGCTCGCAGAAATTGAAAAAATCAGCGCCTCTTTGGAATCTTTCGCTCGATTGAATGCTGTAGAACCAGATCCAACAATCAAACCTTTTCTTTTAGCGACCATAGATTACACTGAGCGCATCGAAAATGGCGAAACGGTTACTTTCCCTCCTGCGTTGAACGAAAGTTCTACAATTGAAGATTTCGCACCTTGGCTTTCTCGTGAAGACATGGTTTTGGATAGAGAATTGGAATCTGTTCACGCTAAAATTATCGGCTACACGCCTGAGCAAACCACCGCCATCGTTTGGATCAAAGAAATGGCACCTGAAGAAATTCACACGAACGAATTTGAGCGTTTTCTAATCGTTGAAGGTACTTGTGACATCCAAATCGGAGAAACAATTCACCAACTTCAAGCGGGAGATTTTCTATCCATTCCACTTTTCGAAAACCATTTTGTGACTGTAACTTCTTCGATTCCGTGCAAAGTCATTTTACAAAGGGTTGCCGCTTAAATCTTTTTTCCATTTTACCATTTTTTTCATGCAACAAGACTTATCTTTGAGTCATGAATATCCTCGAGCAAACATTGATTGAAAGATTTGGCGAAAACAATGTCAAAACGCACCTTTCTACGTCTGAAAATGATTTCCCTTTACTAGAAATCAAAATCGAAATGCGCTCAGAAATCATCGTTTTGATGACCAATGGCTTGAGCGACTATGCAATGCCTGTTCCTGAAAAATACAAAGAACGCAATCACGCAGAATTGTATTTTTGCCTTCCAAGTTATTGGGATTTAACCACCGAAAATGGAAAATGGGTCATTGAATGGATTCAAAAATTAGCCAAACATTGCATCGAAAAAGAAACGTGGTATGGAATCGGTCATACGTTCCCGAATGGAAATCCAGCGATGCCACTTTCCAATACGATGAAGCAAAAATACTTGATGCTCAATGCACCTTACTTTTTAGAGAAAGAATTGTCGCCAATTCAAACTGAAGACAAGGAAATTCACTTCTTAGGTATCATTCCCATCTTCGAAGATGAAATGGATTACAAAATGGGCAAAGGAACTTACAAATTGTTGCAAAAGATCGAAGGCAAAGGCGTTTCTGAATTGCTAGACGACTACCGCATGAGTTGCTTGAAATCTAAATGGAGATTCTTTCAAAAGTAAAATCTTAAATCTATTTTGAAGTTCAATATTTACAGAGAAGTAAATCTTTGCGCTCTCATTATTTCACTGAAATTTATGACTAGTCCTAAATAAGCGATACAGATTATTAAAGACTAAATTAATAAATTATATCCCAGTAAACACGTGTTTACTGGGATATTTGTTTTTATAGGTTTTTATTTTGATTTTATTTTGGTTGTGCATTTGACAAGGAGTCTTGTAA
>CANFUT010000009.1 GCA_947450325.1 Flavobacteriia bacterium | reverse complement strand
GTATAAGTAACACTACCAACACTCGTACTCGAATTTGTTAAAGTCTGTGCAATACTAGAGCCATTCCCTGAAGTAGCTCCTGTTGCATTATTCTGTGATACCGTCCATGCAAAAGTCGCTCCAGCTGGAGTTGAACTCAACGAAATGCCAGTAACCAAACCACTGCATATAGATTGTGAAGATGGGGTGGCTGTGACGGTGGGAGCGGGATTTACTGTAATCGTCATCGTTGTATTCGCAGCGCATTGTCCTGCATCAGGCGTGAAAGTATAAGTCGTTGTGGATGTATTATTGAGAGCAGGACTCCAAGTTCCCGTAATTCCTTCCAAGGAAATTGTGGGTAAAGGAGATAATGCTGAACCAGAACAAATTGGAGAAATCTGAGTAAAGGTTGGAACTGAATTAGGAGTGACGGTTATCACTCCATTTACATTTGCTCCACCCCAAAAACCACCACCAGATGCACTATAACCTCCATATTGGTAGGAACAACCATTCAAACTAAATCGATATGCATAATAATAAGTTCCTGCAGTCAAACCAGAAACAGTTCCCATATACTCATCGTTATTGGGATTCAATAATGAAACTGGATTGTACGTCCCAGAGGACCATGCTGAGGCAGGCCAAGCAGAAGGATCAGTATTCGACGTAAATACACCATATTCAGCGACAATTCCAGGTGCTTGTGAATTTGGTTCAGTTAAACCTGCTTCATAAACTTGTCCAAAAATAGTGGTACTGCCTCCTTCGCAAAAAGAGGCAGATGAAGGGTATTGAACATTTACAAAGTCCAGTCCAGAACTTACACTTACCGTTAAAGTAGTTGAATTTGCACATTGACCGCCGTTTGGCGTAAAAGTATAAGTTGTTGTTGATGAATTATTTATAGCAGGACTCCAAGTTCCAGTAATTCCTTCAATAGAAGAAGTAGGTAAAGTAAATGTACCACCAGAACAAATAGAAGGTATAGCATTAAATGTTGGTAAGATCGTGGGATTTACAACTACTGAGGTAGTTGAAGTAGCAGTACAACTTCCGTTAGTGGTTGTTAACGTGTAAACTCCGGCATTTGCAGATGTAACATTGGGAATTGTAGGGTTTTGTAAATTTGATGTAAATCCATTTGGCCCAGTCCAAGAATAAGTCCCACCGCCTGAACCACTTAGCTGCACTAAAGAACCAGAACAATAGGGTCCTGTATTCGAAGAGGTTGATGTACATGAAACTGTACAAGGGGCTGGAGAATTATAAGAAACAGAACTTGTGCAGGTTGGATCAGCTGAAAAAGCAGCAGAAATTGTGCAAGCGCCACCAGTTGCTGGAATACCAGGTAAGGTATAACTATAGGATGCTGCAAATGGAGGATTATAAACCACACTACCTCCACAACTTGAAGAGATTGTCAAAGTACCAGTGGCAGGAGGAGCAAATGTTGAAATAGTTCCAGAAACACTGTAAGTATTATCTACTGAATTACAAGCTCCTGGAGTTCCAGTCATAGACGTTATGTTGCATAAAACATTGCAATTAACTGATCCAGAACCACCTGATTGAGAAAAATTAATATTTCCAGCAACATTGGAATAATTGGTCATCATCAAAATATAAAATTGACCTGCAACTGCACTAGGAATTACCGCTTGCTCGGAGGCGGCAGATGAATAACTACAATCAACAACATTTCCACTAGAAATACCAGTACATCCTGCTGCAAGAGACGAAAAAGGACCCCACATGACAAAATCAACATCAATAGGATTACCTGCGTTACTATTTTGATTTATCGTAATATTTATACTACCAGAATTTCCAATTTGCAAATAGTACCAAACGGAATTTGGAGTAGAACTTAAGCAATCATAAATTCCACCACCTCCTAAATCACCTACTCCAGTAGTATTTGGGAAAGAGTATGTTGTACCCGTGCAAAAAGGAGAAGCTAAATTACAAGCCGCGGGAGGTGTTGTGGGCCCTCCTCCTCCAGCTAAAAGTGAAAAGGCTGAAAATATAAAAAGAGTGAAAAAAAATATTTTTTTCATAGCAGTAAGTAAATTTAATATTTATGATCCTAAAAACAAGAATATTGCCAAGAACTTCCCTAATTTTAAAGAACTAATGAAAATTTCTCTGTCAAAATTCCTATTAGAATCAAATCTCAAAATTCTAATTAGAAGAAAAATTAAAGTCTGAAACATGAACAAAGAAACAAATTTTTTTTTCATAAAATGAACTTTAGTAATATCTTAAGTTGAATTGTTAATAAATAAATTTCAAGAAAAGTTTATTTTAACGTTATAAGAGATAAAACATAAAAAGTTTAACTTTTCAATCAAGATGAATGAAATATTCAGTTTATAAACATTCAATTATAAATCAAAACAACTAATAATACATCGCCTAAGATAAAAATTAGAAATTGTAAACTTTAGATTATACTTTTATAAATCACGGAAAAGAAATAAATCAATACTTCTATCGACTAAATTCTAAATTTACTCGAGTATTCAAAAAAAAATCCTCGCATAAATAATACGAGGATTTGTTTAATAAAATAGACTTTAAAAGTAGTCAATTATTGAAAAAATTCAAAGTCCCATTTTTCATTTGGTGATAAGCTCTACTTAAATAAGCCGCTAAAATTCGCATTGAATCAAATGCTTCTTCAGTTTCTGCACTTATTTCTTTCTTTTGAAGTCTTAAAAGCAATTTCATGTAAAGTGCATGAAAAATAATTTCAATATGATTTTTATCTTTTAAATTTGATTTTTGCTTAAACTCCTCTATATGAGGTACTGCAGCTTCATATAGTTCTTTATATCTGACATCATCAGACATATTGAGCAAGGTATTGTGCAGGTAAGATAGTTCAATTAGTACCTCTTGAATCAAATATAAATGACCAGCTTTCTCAATCTTTTGAGATTGCATTTGCATAATCAATTGTTGATACCATGTTTTGTATTGGGCTAAAAAAGACTGATCTGGCAATTGAACACTTACGTATTCATTCAAAATTTTATCCAAATCAAAGTTATATGCACGTATAACATCTTCTATCTGATACATATACAAAATGTATTCAGCAACATTTTCATTTAACTTTTGTTGGGCTATAAACATCTTACTTTTTAGTTTTCCCCATATCAGCTTCAATTTCCTTTTGATTTTGATTCAAATAGGCAATAAATTCAGTTGTTACATCCATCGTAGGACTGACATAAATGAATTGACCGGCGGCACCGTGCATCATCAAAATATCAATTCCATGCTTTTCAGAATATTTCTTTCCAGCCAATTCTATTTTTTTACTGATTACACTTAGTAATTCACCAGTTTCTTTTTCTAATTTCATTCCTTCAGTTTCCTGATATTGCATCAAAGCTTGTTGTCTTCTTTGTGCTTCTTCTTGGATTGACTGGATTTCAAATCCTGAAAGTGCACCAGACTTTGCTTTTTCTTCATTAGACAAAACATAGTTCTGTAACGTTTTTTCTCTTTTTTGTAATTCAGCTTGAAAACGCAATTGCTTAGCTTTCATTAAAGAATCCATTTCAACATAATAATTGAAATGCTTGGTCAAACTATCTTGATTATAAAAAGCCAACTTGAGTCCATTTGTTCTAATGGTAGGAACGTTTGGAGTTGTGTTTTCTTCCTTCTTTTTTTCTTCACCACATGCAAAAAGGAGTGTACTGACAGTGGTGAAAATTACAAATGACTTAATCAATTTCATACTTAAAATTTAAATGTTTTTGTTTTTTAAAGAGAATGAATTCTCCCAATCTGCTCTCATGCTAATAAAACGCTGAAGGCAATTTTCTAATAATTCATCTGTAACCATTGATTGAATTTCTTCAATTCCATTAACATCCAATTCTCCAATTTTAAATACTTGTTCAAATTGGCCTAATTCAACTTTTACAATGTACTTACTATTGTAATTGAAAATTTGAATTTTGTATCTCTCGTGTGGTATTTCAGCGATTACTCTCACATTCTTTTTTTGACAAAAATAATAGATTAAAATCAATGACAATTACTTCTAATAAATTAAGTCAATTAATTAAGTTCGTCTAAAAACAAAAAAACCGCTTCGAATGGAAACGGTTTTTTTGGATTTTAGATTAAAATCAATATGCTAATGACAAATCGATGTCTCTATATGCAATAAATTCAAATGGCACTTTAACCATGTATTCGTAATCCTGCCCCACTTCGTGCATATCTTCATCGGTTTCTTTGTAAAACCAGTTTACTTTTGCTTGCAATCCTTTCTCCACTAATTCATTTAGCTTATAAAGCAAAAATAAAATTCTCTTAGAAGAAGAAATATTAAAATATTCTAAATCAATTCGGAACTCAGTTATTGAGTTGGGAAGAGACAAATAATTATCAAACCAATCAAGGCAATCTGACCAAAATTCTTCGGGATCATTAGGAATCGCTCTTCCACTAATTGACATAATCCCTGTGTTTTTAGAAAAATGTATCGATGGAGTTTGAATTGTCGATTCGAGTATAAAATCTTCCATATTGATTTGTTTTCTTCTGCAATTTGCGAAAAAATTTCTTTCGCCTTGTTTAATAATCCTTTTAATTTGCAATTATTAGATGAACGCTACTATTTAACAATCAAATGGAAGTAAAAAACAAACCAATTTTTTGATTAAAGTGTATGAATTATCTATTTAAATGTATTCAGCACTTTCTTAGTAGCGTAAAAAATAATTGTTCTCGTCAAAGTTCAACGTGACTTACAAAAAAAAGGTTTCAATTTTCAATGATTAAAACATTAAATAAGATAGATAATATATTATCATCGACGAACAATGGTTTTCACCATGCAAATGCTTTATCCGTAAACCAATTATCTTGACTTCTAAGTGTTTGCTCAATCACATCTCTGACGCATCCTTTTCCCCCAAAAATCGGAGATTGATAATCACACATTGATTTTATTTCAACTGCTGAATCTTGAGGACATGCCGATACTCCAACCAATTGCATCACTTTATAATCAGGAATATCATCACCCATGTATAATACTTCATCATTAGAAAATCCATATTTCGCTTTACATTGATTGTAAACCGAGACTTTGTCATGTGAACCCAAAAACACTTCCTCAATGCCTAAGCCAATTAATCGATCTTTCACATCTACAGAATTTCCACCAGTAATAATTAAAATTCGATAGCCCATTTTTACTGCATATTGAATCGCATATCCATCTTTTGAATGCATTGTTCGAATCACTTTTCCATCAGTTAAGATGACTTCACCTGTGGTCAAAACGCCATCAACGTCAAAAATAAATGTGTTAATTTGAGGCAATTTTTCTTTGTAGCTTTTCATGTTTCTTTATTGGTAAGTCTCTAAAATACTTTTAGAAATAGAATGATAAATTTCTCTGCTATTTCCATCTAATTGTTGAAGATGGTCGTTTATCGTTTTTTGATCATTTCTTCGTGCCGGTCCGGTTTGAGCGTCAAATGGTTCCATATAATGAAGCTTGTTGATAGTCTCTTCAAGCAAGGGTTTTAATATCTCCCAATTCAATTTTTGCGAATCAATATATTGCTTTGATAAGTAAATTAAATGATTGGTGAAATTATTGACAAAAACAGCACCTAAATGCAGTTTTTTTCTTTCTTCTGAATTTGCGTAAAGCACATGATTACTAATCTTTGTAGCCAAGTCAAAAATCGCTTTGCCAAAATTTTCATCGTTTGATTCAATCAAAAATGGAACTTTGGAAATATCTAATTCCTTGTTTTTAGTAAATGTTTGTAATGGATAAAATACACCTAATTTTTCTCTCCTTGAAAGTTGATTCAAATTGAAATTTCCTGAAGTATAAACTACCGCATTTGAAATTGGTAATAAATCAACTACTTCAGAAATTGCTTCGTCGTTTACACAAACAACAATTAAACTATTTTCCGGAATAAAATCTGAAAAATTTATCGCTTTACTTCCGATCTTTGACGCTAATTCAATGGCGTTTTTTTTATTCTTACTTACAACTCCATGAATCTGAAAACCAACATTATTCAAAGCAACGGCCAAGTGTGAGGCAACATTCCCTGCACCGATAAAAGTCACTGAATGAAAAAAAATATCCATACACAAAGTTAACGAAAGTCAATTTATATCTATGCCTATTTCAAACTTTTATTGAGCAGATTTCGAATCGATTTATTTAAGAAAAGTAATTAGACAAAAAAACAATTAATAAAACTCAAAATATTTTAAGAAAAAAAATGTCCATCTTATTTAAAATGGACATTTTCGAATAATTATTTTCCGTGACATTGCTTGTATTTCTTCCCACTACCACAAGGACAAGGTTCGTTGCGGTTGATTTTTGGATCAGCAATCACTGGTTGTTTTTTCTCTGGTTCACGAATCGAGTTTTGAATCGCTTCTTGGTAGCCTTCCGCTCCCTGAAAATTGGGCGTTTGAGTAGAAGTACTCACAGAACCCAACTGCGCTTTTTCGTAACTATTTTGTGTAGTAACCTGCTTATTGGTGCTTTTTATTTCTTCTTGCAATGCAGGAATATCCATTTTTACCAACGTTTCAACAGTTTGAAGATTCAATCTTCCTAACATGGCTTTAAACAATTCAAAAGATTCCAATTTGTAAATCAAAAGTGGATCTTTTTGTTCGTAAACAGCTTGTTGAACAGAAGTTCTTAAATCGTCCATTTCACGCAAATGTTCTTTCCATTCATCGTCAATCATGGCCAATGTAATATTTCGCTCATAAGATTTTGGTAAAGCGCTTCCATTAGAATTGTATGCTTCTTCAAGACTTACAACCATTTCCATCTCTTTCTTGCCATCAGACAATGGGAAAACGATATTTCTAAATTGATTTCCTGGTGTTTCATAAACCATTTTCACCTGCGGAAATGCTTTTTCGGAAATTCGCAAATTTTTATGGTTGTAATGCTCTTGAACGGCGTCATAAACTTTTTCTGCAATCACAGCCTTATCAGTGGTAGCAAATTCAGATTCTGTAACAGGCGATTCAATGCCTAAAACGCGGTACAATTCTAACGTAAAATCTTCATATTGATTCGCATGTGGAAAGCCAAATACAATTGATTCCGCAACATCATAAAACATATTTGCGATGTCTAAGCCAAGACGATCACCAAACAATGCATTGTGACGTTTTTTATAAATTGCTTTACGTTGAGCATTCATTACATCATCATATTCCAATAATCTTTTACGCATTCCGAAGTTGTTTTCTTCTACTTTTTTCTGCGCTCTTTCAATTGATTTTGAAACCATACTGTGCGTAATCACTTCACCTTCTTTCAATCCCAAACGATCCATGATTTTCGCGATTCTTTCAGAACCAAACTTACGCATCAAATCATCTTCCAAGGAAACAAAAAACTGAGAAGAACCTGGATCACCTTGACGACCCGCACGACCTCTCAACTGACGGTCAACACGACGTGAATCGTGTCTTTCTGTACCGATAATAGCCAATCCTCCAGCTTCTTTAACGCCTTCACCTAATTTAATATCGGTTCCACGTCCAGCCATATTTGTCGCAATAGTTACAGAACCTGCTTTTCCAGCTTCAGCAACAATTTCAGCTTCTTTTTGGTGATATTTTGCATTCAATACTTGGTGATTAATTCCACGCATTTTCAACATTCGACTCAAAAATTCGGAAATCTCTACTGTCGTAGTTCCAACCAAAACTGGTCTTCCTGCTTTTACTAATTTTTCAGTCTCGTCAATTACAGCAGCAAATTTCTCTCGAGCTGATCTAAAAACCATATCATTATCATCGTTTCTTGAAATTGGACGATTCGTTGGAATAACTACAACGTCTAATTTATAAATGTCCCAAAACTCTTTTGCTTCAGTTTCAGCAGTACCTGTCATACCACATAATTTGTGATACATTCTAAAGTAATTTTGAAGTGTAATAGTAGCATAAGTTTGAGTCGCAGCTTCAACTGTTACATCTTCTTTAGCTTCAATTGCTTGGTGCAATCCGTCTGAATATCGGCGGCCTTCCATAATACGACCCGTTTGTTCATCAACAATTTTGATTTTTCCATCCATGATCACATATTCTACTTCTTTTTCAAATAGCGTATATGCTTTCAACAATTGATTGATAGAATGAATTCTTTCAGACTTGATGCTAAAATCTCTAATTAACGCATCTTTTCTAATTGCTAATTCTTCTCCAACTATATTTGATTTAGACAATTTAGCAATTTCCCCTCCGATATCTGGAATGATGTAGAAATCTCTGTCTTCGCTTCCTGATACAAGGTCAATTCCCTTTTCAGTTAATTCGATTGTATTGTTTTTTTCATCGATAACAAAGAACAATTCAGCATCAATTTTTTTCATGTGCTTGCCTTGTTCGGCCATGTACGTATTTTCTGTCTTTTGCAAATGTGCTTTGATACCCGGCTCAGACAAAAATTTAATCAATGCTTTATTTTTAGGTAAACCTCTGTGCGCACGCAACAAAGCAATTCCACCTTCTTCCAAAGCTGTTTTTAAATCTTTTTTGTCATCCCCTGGACTGTTGATTACAGCCAATTGTTTTTTCGCTTCTACCAAACATTGAGTTACATAAGCCTTTTGAGCAGCAACTACTTTTTCGATGCGTGGCTTTAACTCGTGAAATTCATGCTCATCACCTTTTGGCGTTGGTCCAGAGATAATCAAAGGCGTTCTAGCATCATCAATTAAAACTGAATCTACCTCATCGACAATTGCAAAGTGATGTTTTTGTTGAACAAGATCCTCAGTACTACTTGACATATTGTCACGCAAATAATCAAATCCGAATTCATTATTAGTTCCAAAAGTAATGTCAGCTAAGTAAGCTTCTTTTCTCTCAGGTGAATTTGGTCTGGTTTTATCCAAACATGCTACCGACAAACCATGAAATTGGTATAAAGGTCCCATCCATTCAGAGTCACGTTTTGCTAGATAATCATTCACTGTTACCAAGTGAACTCCTTTTCCTGAAAGTGCATTTAAATAAACTGGTAGAGTTGCAACTAATGTTTTACCCTCCCCAGTTTGCATTTCAGCAATATTTCCACGGTGAAGAACAGCTCCACCCATTAATTGAACATCATAATGAACCATCGACCATTTTACTGGAGTTCCAGCAGCAGTCCATTCATTGTGCCAAATTGCTTTTTCTCCATCGATTGTAATTCCGTCTTTTTGCGTCGCTAATTTTTTATCAAAATCTAAAGCAGTAACTGACAATTGTCCATTTTCAGCCCAACGACGAGAAGTTTCTTTAACCACTGCAAAAGCTTCTGGAAGAATTTCTTTTAAAACATCTTCTATGACAACATCGATATCTTTGGTTAATTTATCAATTTCGTCGAAAAGATCTTCTTTATCTAAAACGGAAATTTCAGAACCATTTGCTTTTTCTTTCAAAGCAATAATTTGCTCATCTAATTCTTTGGTTGCTTCCTTAATTTTTGATTGAAAACCAAATGTTTTAGCCCTCAACTCATCATCAGAGATATTTTTGAATTGCTCAAAAAACTGATTTGATTGATCAATAATAGGTTGATATTCTTTTCTGTCTTGAGATGTTTTATCTCCAAATATTTTTTTTAATAGTCCTGCAATCATGATTCTTTAAAATTCAGAAGCTCAAAAATAGTTTAAATATCCCTAAGCTTATTAATAAAAATTACATTTTTCCCTTGACAGAAATTGTTCCAAATATTAGATTCCTGACAAATTGACTGAATAAAATAAATATACCAAATTTCAATGCACAAAAAAAGGGGATTTTCATCCCCCTTAAATTATTTTTTTTTCAAATTATCTCAACAAAGTAACACTTCCACTTAATTTCTTTCTAGCATCTGACAGCGTTGTTTTGAATTCAATTTGCCAAATATAGTCACCTTCTTTAACTAAACCATTTGTTCCATTATAAGTTCCATCCCAACCGTATTCTACATCATGGGTTTCGAAAATAACTTCTCCCCAACGGTCAAATATTTCCATTTTATAATCCATTGGATCAAATCCTGATGTGAAGATTGGTTTAAAAACGGGATTATGCTCATCTTCATCTGGAGTAAAAGAATTTGGTATGTAGTAAATTATAGCATCTTGAACTTCAATATTTACTTTTGAAGTATCAGTACATCCAAATGCAGAAATCGCAATCAAAGTAATTTGATAACTTGCTGGATCGCTCGATGGAAATGTATGACTTGGATTCACATCTGTTGAACTCGGCGAACCATCGCCAAAATACCAAATATATGAACTAGCACCAGTTGTTTCGTTTAATAATTGAGTATATGTGTCCATCAATGTCAAATCAGATGGATTTGTTGTAAAACCAGCAACTGGATTTGCATTTGCACAAACAATTGAAGGAATTGTCGTTTGACCAACACAACCATTTGGAGTAGTTGAAATCAACGTTACATCATAGCATCCAACTCCTGTGTAAGTTGTAGTTACAGAATTCGGATTTGTCGCAATAACACCATTCCCTAAACTCCACTGATAAGTATTATTCGTTGGATTCGTGTTTGTATAAGTTACCGTTACTGGAACACATCCTGAAGTAACAGTTGGCGTAAAACTAACCAATGGCGTTGGAGTAACTGAAATAGTTACTTGATCAGTTCCTTGACAACCATTTGCATCGATTCCAGTTACATTATATGCTGCGCTTGCTTGAGGAACAAAAGCGATTCCATTGGTAACATTATTATCCCATGTATAACTAGCTGCTCCTTGTCCTACTAATGCAATAGAAACACCATAACAAATTAATGTATCATTTCCAGCATTGACAGTTGGAAGCGGATTTACTGTCACTGTAACTTGATCTGAACCAGAACAGCCAGTAGGATTGTTATCTGTGGCTATGTATGTTACTGTACCAGCCGCAGGAACAAAAGAAACTCCATCTTGTACACCGTTGTTCCAGGTATAAGAAGTACCGCCCGAACCTGAAAGTGTCACTGCTGTTCCACTGCATACAGTTTGATCTGAACCTGCATTTATAATTGAAGCACTATTAACAGTTACTATTACATCGTCAGTTGCCACACATTGATTAGCATCGACAACTGTAAGTGTGTAAGTTGTTGTAACATTCGGAGTAAAAGCCACGCCATCAGTAATTCCGCCAGACCAAGATGATGTACCGCCAGAACCAGTTAAAGTGACAGAAATGCCATTACAAACCGCTTGATCTGCGCCCGCATTCGCAATTGGAAGTGGGTTAACTGTTACAACGACATCATCAGTTGATGTACAACCGTTAGAAGTTCCAGTTAACGTATAAGTAGTCGTCAAAACTGGAACAAAAGAAACTCCGTTTGTTACTCCGTTCGTCCATGTTGTTCCACCCGAACCTGTCAATGTTACTGCATCTCCGTCGCATAAAGCGACATCATTTCCTGCGTTTACTATTGGCAATGCATTTACTGTTACAACTACTTGATCTGTCGCAGAACAAATACTAGAAGTACCAATGACTGTGTAAGTTGTAGTGGTTGTTGGATAAAAAACTACTCCATCAGTAACTCCGTTATCCCAAGAATAAGTTGTTGCTCCTGAACCCGACAGAGTTACAGGATCACCTGCGCAAACTGTTTGATCTACACCAGCATTTACAACTGGATTATTTACTACAACAGTTGTACTTGATGTACAAGGTTGTCCGCCATATGCAACTGTTAAATTATAAGTATAACTTCCAGGAGTTGTTGGTACAGGAACTGCTGTTGGATTTTGTGATGAAGATGCAAATCCATTTGGTCCCGTCCATGAATAACCTGATGCACCAACTACAGTAGTTGCTGTTAAATCAACTGTGCTTCCAGGGCAAACAGGCCCTGAATTGCCAGCTGTAACAGAGCAGTTACAGGAAGCAGGAGCTGTAAAATTTTGAGTTAAAGTACAAGTTGCATCCGCAGAAAAAGCCGCTGTCAAAGTACATGCAGCACCGTTTGCTGTTAAACCAGGCATTGTATAGCTCATAGGACTTATCCAAGGACCAGGAATATTTACCGAAGTTCCACAAGAACTACTGACAGTTAAAGTTCCTGATGTCGGTGGATATTGAAAAGTAATTTGACCAGTAACACTGTATTGACCCGTAGCAATATCGCATGCACCAGGAGTTGCACTCAATGCTGTCATATTACACAGTACATTACAGTTTGTCGAACCAGTCCCACTTGTTTGAGAGAAAGTTATACTTCCCGGAGTATCGGAATAATTCGTCATCAGAAGAATATAAAACTGACCTGCTACCGCATTTGAAATATTTGCCTGCTCTGTAGCTGAAGTCGAATAACTACAATCGACTACATTGCTAGTGGAAATTCCAGCGCAGCCTGCAGCCAAAGATGTAAAAGGTCCCCACATAACAAAATCCACATCAATTGGACTTCCTCCGGTAGTTTCTTGGCTGATATCAATATTTATATTCCCTGAGGTTCCAATTTGCATGAAATACCAAACTGGATTCGGCGTAGAACTCAAACAGTCATAGATACCTCCACCTCCTAAATCTGCAACGCCTGTGCTATTTGGGAAATTATAGGTTGTCCCTGTACAAAAAGGCGAAGCTGTATTACAAGCAGCAGGTGGTGTAGTTGGTGTCGTTCCTCCAGCAAAAACAGAAAGCGAAGAAAAGAACAATAAACTGAGATATATTAAATTTTTCATAGTAGTGGGATTTAAAATTCTAAAGTTCTTTTATCAAGTGAATTTTTTCACTTCCTTGTGGATAAATAACGGAGAAAAAACATTCATTTTCTGTTATTTCCGAAATCATAACATTGAATTTCTCAATATTTTGAGATGGAGATTTATTTTCTAAATAATACTGTTCAACAGAAAAACCTCCTTTGATTTCTGATATAACTTTGTATGATCTGACAATCTCGTCGTTCATTTTTAAATGAAAAACATTTGATTCAATCACCACTTTATTAAAATCTTTTTGCTGACCGACTTGAGGATCAAAAGTAAAATTACCAGTAACAGGAAAAACAGGGTTGTCTTGAACTTGGGCATTCAGGTTTACGTTGCTAAACAAAATAGTTAACAAAATAAAAAAAATCCTTTTAGTGATTTTCATAGTATGTAGTTTTAATTAATTAATGCTAACGACGTGTCGTTGTTTTGTAGACGCCCCATTAATCAATTGGTTGCCTACCCAAATACACATTTCTAGTAATAAGAAAAAGAATTTGAAACACAAATATAATTAAATCTTTATAGGTTCGTGATTTAAGTTGAAAATTGAACTAAAAACTTGATTAATTCACAATCGAATTAACTAAAGTTGATTTTCTAGGCACAAAAAAAAGGAGTCGCCTCCTTTTTTTATTTGCTAATATGTTTTACCTTAATAAGGTGACACTTCCGCTTAATTTTTTCCTAGCATCTGACAGCGTTGTTTTAAACTCAATTTGCCAAATATAGTCTCCTTCTTTTACCAGACCAGAAGTTCCTAAATAAGTTCCGTCCCAACCAAATTCTGTATCGTGTGTTTCAAAAACGATTTCTCCCCATCGGTTATAAATAAGCATTTTGTAATCATATGGATCAAAACCTGATGTGAAAACTGGTTTAAAAACTGGATTGTATTCGTCATCATCTGGAGTAAACGAATTGGGAACATAATAAATTACAGCATCTTGCACTTCAATGTTCACGGTTGCAGTATCTGTGCAACCAAAAACGGAATAGGCAACTAAAGTTATTTGGTAACTTCCTGGCTCATCAGATGGGAAAAAATGACCTGGATTGATGTCGATTGAAGTAGCTGTTCCATCTCCAAAATTCCACAGGTAATTTTCAGCACCCGTCGATTCATTTAACAATTGCGTATATGTATCAATCAATGATAAAACATTTGGATCAGCAGTAAAAGCCGCCACAGGATTGTCATTTGCACATACGATTGAATTAATTGTAGTTTGCCCTATACATCCATTTGGAGTTGTCGAAACCAAAGTGACATCATAACAGTTGACGCCAGTATAAGTGGTAGTAACAGTATTAGGATTTGTAGATGTTACTCCATTTCCTAAATCCCACAAATAAGTATTCGCTGTAGGATTTGTATTTGTATATGTCACCACTACTGGAACACAACCTGCTGAAACACTTGCAACAAAACTAACTAATGGTGTTGGTGTAACAGAAACAATTACTTGATCAGTATTGACACAACCATTTGCATCAGTTCCAACTACATTGTAAGTAGCAGTTGCAGATGGAGTGAACAAAATTCCGTTTATGACACTATTATCCCAAACATATGAAACCGCACCTTGGCCAGCAAGAATCAAGGATACACCATAACAGATTAAAGTATCATTTCCAGCATTAACAATTGGTAATGGGTTAACGGTAATTGTCACCTGATCAGAACCTGAACAACCTGTAGGATTATTATCTGTTGCTGTATATGTAATCGTCCCAACAGCTGGAACAAATGAAACGCCATCTAAAACTCCATTATTCCAAGTGTACGATGTTCCGCCAGAACCAGCGAGTGTTACTGCAGTACCGCTGCAAACAGTTTGATCAGGACCAGCACTGATAATAGGATAAAGATTTACAGTAACCAAAACATCATCCGAACTAGTACAAAGATTCGCATCAACAACCGTTAAAGTATACGTTTGAGTTACATTTGGACTAAACGCTAGTCCATTCGTTATTCCGCCCGTCCATGTTGGGTTGGGTCCAGTGCTGTTCAGCGTAACTGGACTTCCGATACATACCGCTTGATCTGGACCTGCATTGGCGATTGGAAGAGCATTTACGGTCACCACAACATCATCGGTTGAAGTACAACCATTTACTGTCGAAGTAAGTGTATAAGTTGTAGTTGCCGTTGGCACAAATGAAACGCCATCAGTAATTCCATTATCCCAAGACAATCCAGAACCAACACCAGTTAATACGATTGAAAAACCTGCACACAATGCAACATCATTTCCTGCGCTTAATATTGGAAGTGGCGTAACAGTAACCAAAACTTGGTCAGTTGCAGTACAACCGTTTGTAGTTCCTGTAACTGTATAAATACCAGTTGCAACGGGAACAAAAGGAACAGCATCCGTAACACCGTTGTCCCAAGCATAAGTTGTAGCAAGCGCTCCTGCTAAAGTTACAGGGTCACCAGCACAAACTGTTTGATTAACTCCTGCATCGACTTGTGGGTCGTTTACAACTACTGTTGTCGTAGAAGTACATGGTTGACCATTACCACCTATTACGGTGACAACATAGTTATAACTTCCAGGTGCAGAGGGAACAGGTACGTTGGTTGGATTTTGCAAATTGGAAGTAAAACCATTTGGTCCACTCCAAGTGTAACTTGAAGCACCTGCGACTGTTGAAGCTGTCAAATTGGCTGTTGTACCCGGACAAATAGGTCCGCTATTACCAGTGGTAACTGAACATGCACAACTGATTCCAGCGGAACCGTTGGATGAGAGCGTTATATTTCCTACACCGCCGTTGTAGTTGGTTGACAAAATAATATAAACTTCACCTGGCAATACATTGGCCGCATCCATTGTTTCAGTATTTGATGTAGAAAAACTACAATCAACATCATTGGTTGTTGACAAACTTGCACAACCTGTTGCAAGATCTGTGAAAGGTCCCCACATGATTGCATCAGCATCAATTGCACCGCCTGAAGCACTTGTTTGAGAAATAGTGATAGACAAACTTCCAGGGCTTTGAACAGTAACGTAATACCAAGATGGATTAGGCGTTGAACCCAAACATCCATAAATTCCATTTCCTCCTAAACTTGGGACACCAGTTAAACTTGGAAAAGTGGTTGAATTATCGTTGCAAAATTGCGTTGCTGAATTACAAGCTGCAGGCGCAGTTGTTGGTCCACCAGTACCTCCAGCAAAAACTGAAGTAGAAGCAAAAATTAATAAGAGGTAGAATAATATATTTTTCATATTTAATAAATAAATCTTGAAATTAATTTTCTCTAATTAAATGAATCTTTTCACTTCCCTGAGGATAACTGATAGTGAAAAAACATTCATTCTCGGTAATATTCGTAATTTGAACATTGAATTTTTCAATGTCTTGCGATGGAGACTGAGTTTCCAAGTAGAATTGCTCTACCGAAAAACCTCCTTTAATTTCAGAAACTGCTTTGTAAGATCTGACAATTTGATCATCCATTTTCAAATGAAAAACATTGTTTTCGATGACAACTTTATTGAAATTTTTTACCTGACCAACTTGAGGGTCGAAGGAAAAATTACCTGTTACAGGAAATGTAATGTCGTTGTCATTCTGTGCGCTTACATTAAGACACAAGACAGAGAACAAAATAAAAAAAATGTATTTGAAGCTTTTCATTGTTTGCAAATATTTTAACTAATACTAATTTGTCTGTTAAAATAGACGGTCAAAGATAATCTAGGTTGCTTTAATTACAATACAATTTTTAACTTTTCTTTTCAAAAAAAGACTTCAAACTTGAATACAAGAAAAGTAAATAAAACGGGACAAACAAAAGGACTGAAATCCAATAAAATAGACCCGAAATTGATGAATAAAAAGTCGGCCCTTCAGCTAAGGAAATTTTTTGTGTTATTAAACCACTATTGCGGCCAATTCTTTCTTCCAACACATTTCCATACTTATCTATGATAGCAGAAACGCCACTATTTGAACTTTTTGCAATTGGAATTCGACTTTGAATCGCCATTCCAACATTGTTGTACAAATATTGCTTCGAACCAGTTAAATCTTTGTTCCAGTTTTCATTTGCAGCGATCACTATCAAATCAGATTCATCTGCTTTTTCAGCCATGATTAGTGGGAAAACACTTTCATAGCACAACATTGGAGTGTAGTTAATTTTTGTTTTCGTTTGATGAATTTCAACTCCATTTGGATAGTAAGAAATCTTGGCATTTCCTCCCACCAAATCTGCAAGATTCGCCATAAATGGGAATTCCTTTAAAAATGGAATTCGCTCTTGAAATGGAACAAAAAATTTCTTGCTGCGAATCGGTGAACGATCGCCATAAGTGATTGACAATGCAATATTATGTGTCAAATAGAAATATTTATTCGCTGGATCGTAAGATGCATAAGGGTCTTCTTCAGAATTCGATTTGGTGAGTGTAAATCCATAACCTCCAGTGCAAATGGTTGTTTGAGGATACTCTTTTAGGTGCTGATAAATGGATGTAAAAGCTTTTTCTTGATTGATGCTCATCAACCAACCTAAATTGGGAATCACCACTTCTGGCCAAACTATCAATTCACTTTTTCCTTTCAATCCTTTCTCTGAAAGATGAATTAAAGAATCTGTTATTCTTTCTGGATGAAATGAATATTCTTTGGTGTTTGAATTCAAAAAAGCATGCAATACGGAAATCTTTCTCAAATCTTCTGATCCTTGTTTTTGGTAAAGCGACAAGGAAATCAATATTGGAATAAAAATCACCGAAACAGTGATTATCATGGGCTTTACAATCTTCGCTTTCTGCTTGATTTTAATAATCAAATTGTAAATCAAAAAATTACAAGCCAACAACCAAACACTTCCGCCTTCGATTCCAATAAATTCGTAATGTTGAATCATTTTAGGAAACATTCCAAAACCACTTCCCAAAGCGAGATATGGCGTTCCTAGCAACCAATTTTGATTCAAAAATTCTACGCTCAACCAAGCTACAGCGAAAAATACAAACCGCCACATTTTTCCGTACTTCAGCCCAACCCAAATTGTCGGAATCAATGCCAGTGAAAGTGAAAGCGATTCAAAGGTAACTCCTGTTAAAAAAGATTGTGGAGAAGTCGTTCCAAGCCACTTCAAACTGATTACAATCCAAATGAAATGGGCGATAAAATTGGTAAAAAAAACAGCGAAATATTTTGATTTACCAGTAATTTTTTCGATTTCGTCAAATGCCAAAAACAGCGGAATCAAACCGATAAAAATTAAAGGAAAAATTCCATAAGTAGGCCAACCGAAAGTCATCAAAAGTCCTGAAATAATTGGAAAAACAATTGTTCCCAAAATCCAGATTTTCATTTTTGACGGTTGATTCATACTTCCAAATTTAAATCATTTTTTTCCTTGCAAATATTGTAAGGTTTTTTCTTCTCGTGAGCCTTTTTCTGGCTGAAAATTATATTCCCAATTCGCATTTGCAGGCAAACTCATCAAAATCGATTCAGTTCTTCCGCCAGAATGCAAACCAAATTTGGTTCCTCGGTCATTCACCAAGTTGAATTCAACATATCTACCTCTACGCAAATTTCTCCAGCGAATTTCTTCTTCAGTGAATGGTAAATCGCGACCTAAAGCAGCTTGTTTTCCATAAATTATAGGGAAATTAGTTCCTAGTTCAATCGCAAAATCCAACAATTGTTCTTTCGATAAATTGCTGTTATTTTCTGACAAATGGTCATAAAAAATACCGCCAATTCCTCGTGTTTCATTTCTGTGAGGAATGTAGAAATATTCATCTGCCCATTTTTTGAATTTATTATAAAAATCTGCATCAAAATCAGCGCAAATTTGCTTCAAATCGTTGTGAAACATTTCAGCCTGACTTTCGATTACATAATGTGGTGTCAAATCAATTCCACCGCCAAACCAATAAACACCTTCGTCCATTTGGAAATAGCGCACATTCATGTGAATAATCGGAACGTGTGGATTATTTGGATGCAAAACAATCGAAACGCCGGTTGCGAAAAAAGTTTTCCCTTCCAAGCCCAATTGTTTACTCATTTCTGGAGTCACATCACCATGAACTGCGGAGAAAGCAACACCACCTTTTTCGAGTAAATCGCCTTTGGTTATGATTCGCGTTCTTCCGCCTCCACCTTCTGCTCTATCCCACAAATCTTCAGTAAATTTGGCTTTTCCATCCAAATCTTCTAATCCTTTGCAAATAGTATCTTGTAAAGTCTTGAATTGTGATGCTATTTCTTCCTTAGTCATTGAAACTTGCCAATTTGATGATTTCATAATCGACTTGTTTCAATATAAAACAAGCTTTGTTTTCTTGACCATTTCCAGAACCAGTTGATGTCAATTTTATATCATTCATCACACCCGCTTTTGGTTTTCCTTCCATCAACAAAGATTGGATAAAATAAAAAGTGATGTCAAATCCTTGTGCGCCCCATTTAGATAAATCAGAATTGTATTCTCTTCTAAATGATCTCATCAGATTTTTCGTCTCCTCGTATGTGTAATTAAAATCGTTTGAGGATGCGAAATGAAATTGGTATTTATTTTTGTAAAATCCTTTGATATCATCAAAATTGACCCATTCTTTCATACCATAAAAAGCGATCGTTCCAGTGCCAGCTTTAGACGCAACTTTATTCAAAGCATTGATGAATTTAGTTGCCACAATTTTATCTCTGGAAGGAACGATAAAAATCGTATTTCCTCCTTTTCTGATGTGCGTGCCCAAATCCAACATGTCGATTTCAATCAATTTCTGTTTAGAACTTGCTGCGCTCAAAGTCATGAATTTCTTTCTGAAAGCTTGGTAAAGTTCATCGTCTTTTGCGCCAGTCTTCACCAACACAATCTGATCTCTTGAATTATTTTCCACAATGTATTTGGCAATTCCTTGCATCAAAGTAATATCAGAAGTTACCGCATCAATCGCATATTGATTGTTTTTCAAAATCTCTGTTTGCGCAGTAACGGGTGAAATCATGCGCACTTTGTTGACATTACACCATCTTGCAACGATGTCCAAATTTTTGCCCATTAAAGGTCCAATGATTAAATCGACATCTTTGAACTCTTTTTGATTCAACATCGATTTCATTTTTGCTGTGTCAACGCCGACATCCAGAATTTGAACATTTGCATTCAGTCCCAATCTTTCCAAAGAATCCAAGGCAACTTGCGCGCCCATCAAAAATTCGGTCGCAATACTTGTAATTCCATCAGGGTTTTTATCCAAGCTAAAAGGCAACAAAATCAGAATATTGTATTCGTTTTTTGTTTTGAAAATCAATTCTTCGTCTACTTTCTTGTCGATTACTTTTTCAACTTGGCGAATTTCAACTTTCGAAATTTTCTCTTTTTTGATTGGAATTCTCAAGGTTTCTCCCGCCTTAATTTTGGTGCTTTTCAATCCATTCACCTTTTGAATTTCTTCAATTGAAACCATAAAACGTTTTGAAATGCTGGACATTGTTTCATGATCTAAGACGGTATGAACAATCGTTGTATCGTAAAAAACAATTTTTGATTCGGCTTTTGGCGCTTTCGGAGGTTTGTTTCCTGCTTTTCCTTCAGGAATAATCAATGTTTGTCCGATAGAAATTCCATTTTCAATTCCTGGATTTGCTTCGACCATTTCTTCCATCGAAACGTTATACTTTCTAGAAATCCCGTATAAAGTTTCAGACTTTTCAACGACATGCGTTTTATCGTTGGATGATACTGGCTTTATATTTACTGGGGTTTCAGCAGAAGCAACTGCAGGAATCAATAATTTTTGTCCTTCTTGCAAACCGGCAGAAAGTTCTGGATTGGTCGCCACAATTTCTTCCGCAGTAATTTTATATAATTTGGTTAAACCGTACAAGGTATTTCCAGCTTGCACGAAGTGAACGTAATATTTTTTTCCATCCTTCCACTCCACTTCTGCACCTTCTGGCTGCGCAAACAATTGAAATGCAAGCAATACAAACAATAAACCTAAAATATTCTTCATAATTTGAAATTAAGCGATAATTTAATTCAATGAATAACGCATCCATTTTGAAAAACGTGAATTTTGTTCTTCAAAAAATCTGCCAATGTTATTCCCACTCGATTGTTGCAGGCGGTTTAGAGCTGATATCGTAAGTTACACGATTGATTCCTTTCACCTGATTGATGATTTTATTTGAAATTTTAGCCAAGAATTCATAAGGCAAATGACACCAATCAGCAGTCATTCCGTCAGTGGAAGAAACTGCTCTCAAAGCTACTGCATTTTCATACGTGCGCTCGTCACCCATCACACCAACAGATTGCACAGGAAGGAAAATCGCGCCCGCTTGCCAAACATCGTTGTATAAACCATCTTCTTTCAAACCGTTGATAAAAATGCTGTCCACTTCTTGCAAAATGCGCACTTTTTCAGCCGTCACTTCGCCCAAAATTCTGATTCCCAATCCTGGTCCAGGGAAAGGATGTCTTTCCAAAATATTCGGTGAAATATGCAAAGATTTTCCTACGCGGCGAACCTCATCTTTGAACAACAAACGCAAAGGTTCAACCACTTTCAGCTTCATGTAATCTGGCAAACCGCCCACATTGTGGTGAGATTTGATGGTTTGCGAAGGTCCACCGTTGACAGAAACGGATTCAATCACATCTGGATAAATCGTTCCTTGTCCCAACCATTTGGCATCTTCTACCAATTTTGATTCTTCGTCAAAAACATCGATAAACACTTTTCCGATGGCTTTTCTCTTCAGTTCTGGATCAGTCAAACCTTCCAAGGCAGCATAGAACTTTTGTGAAGCATCTACTCCTTTCACGTTCAAGCCCATTCCTTGGTAAGAAGCCAACACCGAAGCGAATTCATCTTTGCGCAACAATCCGTTGTCCACAAAAATGCAATGTAAATTGGCACCAATCGCTTTGTGTACCAAAACCGCAGCAACGGAAGAATCTACGCCACCCGACAAACCTAAAATCACTTTGTCGTTTCCGATTTGTGCTTTCAAGTCAGCGACTGTCGAATCAACGAATGAATCTGGCGTCCAACTTTGGTCGCATTTACAAATATCTACAATGAAATTTTTCAATAAAATACCGCCTTCTAGCGAGTGATAAACTTCTGGATGGAATTGAATTCCATACGATTGTTCGCCTTGAATGTGGTAACCTGCAATCGCTACATCGCTTGTACTTGCGATGATTTCATAGTTTGCTGGGATTTTTTTGATAGTGTCGCCATGCGACATCCAAACTTGAGAACCTACGGTCATTCCTTTGGTTAATTCGTGTGTAGAATCAACGCTTGAAAGATTGGCTCTTCCGTATTCTCTAATGGTTGAAGGCAAGACTTCACCACCGTAATTATTCGCCAAATATTGCGCACCGAAACAAACTCCCAACAGCGGCAATTTGCCTTTGATTTCAGATAAATCTGGTGTTGGCGCCTGAGGATCTCTGGTTGAAAAAGGACTTCCTGAAAGGATTACTCCTTTGATGTTTTGATTCAAGGCTGGAATTTTGTTCCAAGGATGAATTTCACAATACACATTTAGTTCTCTTACTCGTCTCGCAATCAGCTGTGTGTATTGCGATCCAAAATCCAGTATCAATATCATTTCTTGCATCTTGCAAAGATAAACGGATTCTGCGAAATGATTTTTTGATTTGGGATTTATTTAATAACAAAATTTGTTGAAAAAGTTGCAATTGAGTCTTGTTTTTAATCAGTGATTTCGTTTTGTATTTTGAAAAATCTAATTTTATCCGATTTTATTTCACATCCCTAAAAGCCTTCCTTTTATGTAATCTACTGCAACAGATTTTAGAAGTTCAATACTAGTATCTTTTAATAATTTGGGACCTTGCTTCATAATTTTAGCCTGTATTCTAGCTAGTTGCTTTGCAAACCATTTTTTAGAATTTTGGACTAAGCCGTTTTGAGTAACTTCAATTTCATTTTGAATTTCAATCAAAATCTCAGGGGAAAATCTGTCACCTATTTCATGAATTTTTAATTTAAATTGCTCTAAACGATTATCAAGTTCTATTATTTGGAATGAAGTGAAACCTTTCTCGGCCTCTTGCTCATCTACAAATTCAAATTCAGCAAAAAATTCTTCAGTAAACTGTTTTTCCCTGTCAGTAGTTTGATATATTTCACTCATTTCCTCGTAGGTCTGAAGTAATTTTGTCCAATTTAAAAAATTAGCTTTCAAACTTGCTTCATTCAACCATTGTTGTGATTTATCAGGATGAATTTTAGATGTTGGCTGATTTGAAACAAGAAATGCGATAGAATTATTTTTTATCTCATGCATTTTTATTCCAAAAAAACTCGACTCATTTATGTTTGTTCCTTTTAAATAAAGATAGTATTCTTCATGTTCAACACGAATAAATTTTTTATCTTTCACGTCCATATACTGTTTCAAAGCTTCTAAAACAACAATTGGAATTTTTGTAATATCATTTATACTACTCATATCAATTTCCTTCCACAATTTTAATCTCTTCCTCCGTCAATCCATACAATGCATACACCATTTGGTCTATTTCTTTGTCGGTTTTATCAATTTCTGCTTTCAGTTCTAGCGCTTTTTTCTTGTTTTCTTCGAATAAATCCATCCATTCAAACTCGTCTTTTTTGGTAAGTTGAACACCGCCAACAGCTTTGATTGCTTTGTTGAGTTCTTTGATGAAATCTGTAAATTCTAGTTCATGCCATTTTTCTAGTTTGCCAGAAAGTTTTTCGATTTTGTATTGTTTGGAGAAATAGGTGGAGAATTTTTGTGAAAGTATATTAATTTCAATTTGAAATTTAAGAATCAAACTTGTAAGTTTTGAAATTTTTTCATCTTTATCTAGTCCTTTTGGTAAAGGAAGTTCTTTGATATCTTTTGGATTCAGCTTAGGAAATGTATTTTTAGAAAAATTAGATATTACATTAGAAGCATAATAACTTATCAAAGTACTATTTATTACTGCCAAAATTGAAAATAAATATTTGGTGTTATTTCTATCGTTTAAAATAAAGGGTGTAATACTATGACCGTAATAATAGGTTTTGTCTGTATAGCACGCCTGTATTCTTTTTTTAGCTCCCGGAATTTCTCTAAATAGTATTCTATTACCAGTGAAAAAGTTTGGTGCTCTAGGTGCTGCCAACCAATCACCGTATCTTAACCATTCATTTCCTTCAGATAAAAAATACCTATTTAAATGTTTGCCTTCTAACCAAATTCCACAAGTTTCATCAATTTTTTCTTTGAAATGAAATCCTCGATTTTTTATTAATTCTTTTGAGTGACCTCTATAACTATCGTATGGGGTCAATCCTTGTATTGAAGAACCAACATCCCCAAGTTTAATTGATAATTTTGTAATTTTCTGAATAATTTTTTTGGAATCATTATCAAATTCAAATTCAATTTTCAAGTTCACAGATTTGCTCCATTCGCCATAACTGTAATCGATTTTTTTTTCTTGCTCATTTTCAATTATAAAAGTTGTCTTTTTCTTGTCAAAATCATCTTCACTTGATAAAACAAGAACTACACTATTTACCTTCACATCCTGGAAAACATCTTCTCCACATAATTTTAATATTCGAATTTTAGACTTATCAAAAAGCATTTTTCTTACATTTTCCGACTTCTCTAATCTCAAAAATAACTCTGGTGTAATAAAACCTAATTGACCTTTAACCTTTAAAATCCTTAAGCCAATTTCATAGAAATACAAATATGATTCAAATTTATATTGATAGCTTTTAAAGCTATCCACAATATATCTCTTTTCATTTTCATTGAAAGATGCTCCATAAGGCGGATTCCCAATAATCACATCAAAACCGCCACTTACAAAAACCTCGGAAAATTCTTTCTCCCAAGAAAACGCTTTGTCACCTGCCACTGCTGGGTCATCAATCAAAGAATTTCCTGCTTTGATGTTGTTGTTGAGTGAATTCAGTTTTCTGCCTTTTTGGGCGGTGCGCAACCACAAAGAAAGTTTGGCAATTTCAACCGATTCATCGTTCAAGTCAACGCCATAAATGTTGTTTTCCAAGATATGCAATTCCGCGCCAGGAAAACCAATCGAAGAACCAAATAATTGGGCTTGCAACTCATCAATGTATTTGTGTTCTTGTATCAAAAACTCCAACGCTTGGTTGAGAAAAGCACCCGAGCCACAAGCTGGGTCGCAAATGGTAATTTGGAGCAACCAATCGCGGTAACTTTGCAAGGAACTGTCCAACTTTTGAATGGTTGTTTTGTTGCGGTTTTTGCGCCCTTTGGCAAATTCTTCGTCAATGATGGCGAATTCTGCTTTTTTCTCTTCGCAGAGTTTGCCCACTGTATTTTCTACAATGTATTTGGTGATGTATTTTGGCGTGTAAAAAACGCCGTCTTTTTTGCGTTTGGTTTTGGTTTTGTCAATGACATTTCCCTCAATTTCAGATTTGATTTCGTCAATTTCATTCAAGGAATTTTCAAAAATATGTCCTAAAATATTGACGTCCACATCGCTGTCGAAGTCATAATCACTTAAGATAATGGAATGCTTGTGTAGAATATCATCGTCAATTTGCACATTGTCGAGAATCTCATCTGGCAAAAACAAGCCGCCGTTGTAGGCAAAAATTTCAAATTCAGCGGTAATGGCATCGCCTGTCTTTTTCCCAAAAGCGGGCAAAGTCACTTTTGCGCCTGTGTTTAAATCTTCAAAATAGACTTTGTAACGGTCATACAATGAAACCGGTATGCGTGCTTTTTTCAAATTCTCCCATTCCAGATTGATTCTTCGAATGAGATTTGTTGGCACCAATTGTCTGTCTTCTGCAAAGAAAACAAACAAAAAACGGTCTAATAATTTCTGTGTTTTCTTGAATAAAAGCAGCTTGTCAATTTGCGGATTTTTCTCCACTAAATTGTTGTACAAAGCGCGTTTAAAATCTGAATAGTCTTTGTAAAGTTGCTTCGTAATCTGACTTTCTTTGGAAACAGATTCGTCTTTTAAATGCTTTGGAGAATTGGCTTTGATGTTTTCATAAGCCAAACAACAATACAGCAAATCGAAGTCTTTTCTTGAAAGCGTAAATAAATTAAACTCTATAAAATCAACTGCATTCTCGATGTAAAAACGAATTTTCTCAAAGTTTGAGGTAATGACATACACGCATTCTGGTTGATTGTTTTTATAACCAAATGCTTGCGTCTCAATTTTGCTTAAATCTGTTGTATCAGTTCCTTTTAATTCAATGACGGCCCTAACGGTTTGAAAACCTTTACTATCTGTTATTAATATTGCTCCATCCGCTTTTTTGGAATTGGTTTGGTTTTTTTGTTCGGTAATTAAATTGTGATTTGGTTGCGGCGCTTTGGTGTAACCCAATATTTTGACAAACAAATCTTCCAAAAATTCGCCTTGGTATTGTTCTTCTTTTAGGTTTCTAATTTGAGCCTGAATACTTGAATTCAAAAAATGCGCTGAATATTCAATCCACTTCGATTCAAGTTGTTTTTTATCTATCGCATTGAGGTGTTTTGTGATAACAGATTGTTGAAATAGTGCCATTTATGAATATTGAATTAAGTAGATTTCAAATATAATACAAATTGGGCTAGTTTTTCAGAAATCAAGGAATGAAAGTTTGTGAAAGTGGTTTTGATTGATGGAAGGTTAAAAAGTTGGAAATCATGAGGAATGAAAACAGTTGTGGTAATCCCCTATCCGCTATCCCGATAGCTATCGGGATAGCGGATAGCGGGAAATAGCTCCAAATTACATTTCCTAATTTCTAAGATTCACGCTCGAACTCAAATTTTACTTCTTGATGGAATATCGGAATATTCCGATATGACGATGCGGAGATGAACATTGAACATTAAGATAATCTTCAGTTTGGAAAATTGAAATTTTACAGTGAATTTCAAAAACTACTTCTGATTTGAATATCGGAATATTCCGATAAAGCGATATTGCACAAGAAACCCCAATCTGCAAAAATAAACACACAAAAAAAGGATGAACTAAACTAAGTCCATCCTTTTAAAAAGTATTTAAAAGTGCTTATTCTTCGCCCATTTTAGATAGAATTTCACTGCTTACTCCTGTTGATGAGTAACCTCCGTCGTGGAAAAGATTTTGCATTGTTACCATTCTCGTCAAATCAGAGAAAAGTGTTACGCAGTAGTTTGCACAATCTTCTGCTGAAGCGTTTCCAAGTGGCGCGATTGAATCTGCGAAATCATAGAAATCACCGAAACCTTTGATTCCTGTTCCAGCAGTTGTTTTAGTTGGAGATTGAGAAACCGTATTGATACGTACTTTTTTCTCCACACCATAATGGTATCCAAAACTTCTTGCAATAGACTCCAACATCGCTTTGATGTCAGCCATATCTGTGTAAAAAGGATACGTTCTTTGCGCTGCCATGTATGTTAAAGCAACAACACTTCCCCACTCGCTGATTGCGTCCATTTTTTTGGCAACAGCCAACATTTTATGCAAAGACATTGCAGAAACATCGATTCCTTTTGCGAAGTAATCATAGTTAGATTCAGTATATGGGATGTTTTTTCTAATATTGACACTCATTCCGATTGAATGCAAAACAAAATCAATTTTACCACCCAAAACCTCTTGCGCTTCAGTAAAAAGTTTTGTTAAATCTTCGATACTTGTTGCATCTGCAGGAATGATTTTTGAATTTGTTTTTTCGGCCAACGCATTGATTTCTCCCATACGCATTGCGATTGGAGCGTTCGTCAAAACAAATACTGCACCTTGTTCGTGTGCTTTTTCAGCTACTTTCCAAGCAATTGAATTTGCATCCAACGCACCAGTAATAATTCCTCTTTTTCCTTTTAATAAATCGTTTGCCATAATCTTTAGCTTTCGACAAAGGTAAATAAAAAAGGAAATTATATGATTTTAACTTGTAAAAAGCTTTGAACTAATCAATCCAAAGAGAAAGTTAATCCATCAAATGCGGGAAAAACATTGGTTGGTAGCATTTTTTCGATTTCATCATGCGTTCCGAACAAATGTGAAATGTGTGTCAAATAGGCTTTTTCTGGTTGCACGTCGGCAATAAATTCCAATGCTTCTTCCAGGTTGAAGTGCGAAATATGTGATGATTGATGTAGCGCGTTAACGATCAAAATTTTTGAACCACGTGCTTTGTCGCGTTCTTCTATTGAAATAGTTTTGGCATCAGTAATATAGGTAAAATCACCTATTCTAAACCCAAAAACTGGCATTTTGTAATGCATGACTTGAATGGGCAGAACTTTGACTCCATTGTTCAATTGAAATTCCTCATTCTGAATGATATTCAAATTCAAACTAGGAATTCCTGGATATTTATCGCCAGAAAAAACGTAATGAAACTCTCGTTTTAGCGCAATTTCAACCGCGTTGCTGCAGAAAATTTCCATGTCGCGAGATTCTCTATAATTGAAAGCACGCACATCGTCTAAACCAGCAATGTGGTCTTTGTGTTCGTGGGTGAAAAAAACTGCACGCAAAGATTTTACATCCGCGCGCAACATTTGTTGTCGAAAATCTGGTCCAGCGTCAATTACAAAATTTTCTCCTCCAACTTCAATCAAGATGGAACATCGCAGTCGATTGTCTTTTGCTTCAGTTGATTTACAAACATAACAATCACATGCAATCACAGGAACGCCTTGAGACGTACCGGAACCGAGAATTGTAATTTTCACTTTCGTTGAATTAATTTTTAACCTGAATTTTCAAGATCTTGATCAAAATCAAAGACCAACCAACAATCATTAAGAGACCTCCAATTGGAGTAATTGGTCCCAAAACTTTACCTAAAGAATCGCCTTTGAGCAAAAAGGTCAAGCCATAAATGGAACAAGAAAAACAAATGACTCCTAGTAAAATAAAAACTACCGCATTTTTGATTGAAAAGTTCAATTGTGGTTTCAAAGCCGCTAAAGCCAAAAGTCCTAGCGCGTTGAGCATTTGATATCTGACGCCTACTTCGAACGAATTTATTTTTTCTGAACTGACTAAATCTTTCAGTCCATGAGCACCGAATGCGCCTAAAACAATTCCAAAAATGAGCAGGATTAATGCGATGATGAGTGTGTGTTTTGTTTGCTTTTCCAAGGTTATCAATTTATAAGATTAATTCGCATTTCAAAAGTAATTCATTTATATCAAATCTAATACAAAAAAAACGGCTAATAGAAATCTACTAGCCGTCCTTCAAAATTTTATGTTCTACTTATTTGATATTGAAGTATTTTTTCAACTCTTCTTTTGATGAAGAAAATGAGAATAAATCCAACAATTTCTTTGCGTTTTGTTTGTCAACCATATGATCATAGCAAAATTTTGCCATTTTGATTTTGTCACCGTCGAAAGTGAAAGCATTGACAATTCTGTATGCTTGATCTGAATTGATGCATTTTGTTTTCAATTCTTCTTTCACATATTTCATTTGATCCTCAGAGAAATTCGCTTCATCAATTCCAGCAATGATGTAATCTACATCCGTAATTGCACCATAACAACCCATTGTTCCGTCAGGATTTTGAACCATTTGTCCGTTGGTATTATTTACTTGCGTGTTAGATGTATTTGAAGTGTGAACCACTTGGTGATTGTGGTCGTGCACTGTTCCATCTGCATGCGAATGCGTTGTACCTTGTGTTTGTCCGTTGGTTCCGTATGTTTGTGTCTGACCGTTCATTCCGTTTCCAGTCACTTGAACTTGACCATTTGTGCCATAAGTTTGAGTTTGACCGTTCATTCCGTTTCCAGTCGCTTGAACTTGCCCGTTTGTTCCGTAAGTTTGAGTTTGACCGTTTCCAGAAACATTGGTTGTCACTTGTGTTGTTTGACCATTAACCGTTGTTGTAGTAGTTTGAGTTCCATTAGAAGTTGTAGTTGTGGTCGAAGAAGTCTGATTTACATTCGTAGGAATTCCCATTCCGTTCATATCAATCGAAACATTTTGACCATTTTCTGTAACGTTCACATTCGTATTGAAACCAATATTTCCATTCATTCCCACATTCATTTGGATATTTCCACCTTGCGTGGTTGTTTGGGTTTGTGTTCCGTTGGTAGTCATTGTCACATTTCCTTGTGGAACACCGTTTACAGTTGTTTGCACGGAACCAACTTGGTAGGTTCCGTCTGCATTCATATTGCCAGTTTGATTGGTTGTCGTTCCTGTAACATTTACATTTCCTTGTGGCACACCGTTTACTGTTGTTTGAACCGATCCCACTTGGTAAGTGCCGTCCGCATTTACATTTCCAGTTTGATTGGTTGTTGTTGTTCCTGTAACATTCACATTTCCTTGTGGAACTCCATTCACAGTTGTTTGAATCGTACCATTTTGCGTATTTCCATACATGTTTCCAGACGTTTGTCCTGAAACATTGGTGTTCATCGTACCTTGAGTAGTTTGCGTATTTGTAGTTTGATAAGTACTTTGGTCTGTGTACACCGCATTTTCATTTGGTCTATACGTTACCGTTTCCGCACCATTTCCGTATGGAGAAGTATTTAATTCAACCATGTTAAACAAGCGTAAACTTCTCTTTTTAGGGCTTTTAATCACTACTTGGGCTGAATATTCCATGTTTGGTTCAAGGTAAATATTCTTGTCGATATCGCCAGTTCTCCCATCAGCAAAAATGATTTTCACTTTATAAGCCGTTGGTGTCAAACCTTCCACTTTTACGTTGGTTTTTGGTATAGAATTTTGTTTGATTCCGTTCAATACAACGAAAAATTGTTGTCCGCTGTTATTGAAAATAATCAAATTAGAGTTTTGTGAAAATGCACTCAATGAAAACATTAGTGCTAAAAAAGTAAAAAATTTTCTCATAGTAATTTGTTTTTATCGCTTTAAATAAAAAACGTGCCAAAAATTAATTCATTAAAGCTTTGGCGTTTTGTAAAGCTGCTTCATTTATATTTTCGCCACTCATCAAACGGGCGATTTCTTCTATTCTTTGGTTTTGATTTAATTCAATAACTTCCGTTAAAGTTGAACCTTTTGCATTCACTTTTTGAACTTTCCAATGATTCATTCCTTTTCCTGCTACTTGTGGTAAATGAGTAATTGCCATGACTTGCATTTGTGCACCCATTTTTTGTAATACAACACCTATTTTTTGTGCCACTTCACCAGAAACTCCAGTGTCAATTTCATCAAATAGCAAGGTTGGAAGTTGTTTTTTAGCTGAAAGCAACAATTGAAGTGCCAACATGAAACGGGACAATTCTCCCCCACTCGCTGCTTTTTCAATTGGTTTTGGAGCAATTCCTGGATTGGGTGAAAATAACAAACTCAAACTTGAATTTCCATTTTCATCCATTTTGGTAGACATAGAAAGATCAAAAATAATTTTGGTATCAACTAACTTTAATTCATCCAACACTGTAACTAACTGTTTGGAAACTTTGGGTGCGTTTTCAACCCTATTTTTATGTAATTCCGATGCTATTTTTTCAACTTCAGCATCTAATTTTTCAACTTGTTTCGCTAATTTTTCAATCTCATTTTCAAGTTCATCTGTGCTAGATTGTGCTTCAGAAAGTGTTTGGAAAATTTCCAATAATTCACTTTGATTATTGACTTGATGTTTTCTCAATGCGCGATTAAAAACGTCAATTTTCTCTGTTAACTCCAACTGTCGTTTCGGATTAGATTCTAAATTTTCTAATTGCACTTCTGCTTCTTCAGCAATATCATTCAATTCAATTAAAGAAGCCACAACGCGCTCAGACAAGCTATTTAGCGCGGGATTCAAATGTTGAACTTTTTCTAAATTTGATTTCAAAACAGACAATCGGTCCGAAATTCCATTTTCTTCAGAAATCAGGAAATTAGTTGACGCAAATGCGGCTTTTAAATCTTCCATTTTTTCAAAAGAAGCCAATTCATTCTCTAATGATTCATAATTCTCAGCATCTAAATTCAACTGATTTAATTCTTCCCATTGAAAACGATTGTAATCAGCATCTTGCAATAATTTAGCGAAAACTGCTCGTTTCTGAACCAATGTTTGATTGATTTTTTTCCAATCTAAAAAAGTCTTTTTAAATGTTTGTCTCAGTACAGTATTATCTGCCAAAACATCTAACAAATCCAATTGAAACTGCGGATTTTTGAGTTCCAAGGTATGGTGTTGCGAATGAATGTGCACCAATTTTTCAGAAAGTTCTTTCAATACAGTCAGTTGCACCGGCGTATCGTTTACAAATGCCCTGGATTTTCCTTGCGCGGTAATTTCTCGTCGAATAACAGTTTCATCAGCAAAATCTAAATCGTACTGATTGAAAAAATCTTCCAATCCAAATCCTTTGATTAAGAAACTTGCTTCCACAAAAGTCTTGGCTTCTTTGTCTCGAATGACGCCGTAATCAGCTCTTTCTCCCAAAATCAAATTCAAAGCGCCTAGTAATATAGATTTTCCAGAGCCTGTTTCCCCTGTAATAACAGTAAAACCCGACTGAAAATTCAATTGGGCTTCTTCTATTAATGCAAAATTTTGAATATTGAGGGTTACTAACATCAGTTAAGAATTTCCATGTATTTGGATGAATTTGCAGGGTCAATTTTCTTTAACAAATTGACAATGTCGTTTTTATCTTTGACTTCCGCGTCGGCATATAAGTTTTTCAATTCGACCAATTTAGCTTGCACGAAGTTGAGCACATTGATTGAATTTGGTCGTGTAGTAATCACTTTATTCAATTTGTTCAAAGCATCATACATTGCTTTTCTCGCGGCGTCTTTGTTTTCGTATAATTTGTCTAATCCTTTGCGGTGATATTCGTAATTACATTCTCTTAAGGGTTCAAATAATTGATGTAACACATTATCAACCAACCAATAGCGATTTCTTTTTCCTTGTTCGTTTGACTTCCAACCAGATGCGCCAGAACTTTGCGCCAATGATACAATTTGTTGTGCTTCATTGAAATAAGGCGTTCCACCTTTCAAACCGAAAGAATCATAATCCATCCCAATGATAAAATAGGCGTAAAAAGCCAAAACAGACGTCAAATTATCTCTGTATTGATTTGGTGCATAAGAGATAATAGAATTTCTAGAATAAGCAAAACTGATGTTTTCGTCTTGAAAATTGAAAACCGTCGTATTGTATGAACTGTTGAAAGCTGTGCGTGAAGATTGGATTTGCATTGCTCCTTCGTACACACCTTGAGATGGAATTTTTGAAATTTGCAATTGGATATTGCAGTTGATTCTTTCTTCTGTTTTGAATTTATCTTTTGTCCATTGTGTGTTATTCATGAAATCATTCACAACTTGTTTCAATTGTTCCAACACCTCTTTATCCACTGTGGTAACTTCCAGTTTTGCATCCGTAATCAATGTTACTTGGCAATTCAATTCTTGGGCTTGAGAAAAAGTCCAAAAAAGGCAAACTAAAAATGTAAAAAATAACTTCATGATTCTATATTCTCTTTCAAATAGTTAACAATATCTAACGCAACTTGGTGCTTGGGTTTTAACTCAAAACTAATCAATTTATTGCTTTTATCAATGATTTTGATTCGATTTGTATCAACACCAAAACCAGCACCTTTATCTTCAAGCGTATTGACGACGATAAAGTCCAAATTTTTGCGTTTCAATTTATCGAAACCATGTTTTTCAGCATCATTTGTTTCAAGGGCAAAACCAACTAATTTTTGATTTTCAGTTTTATTTGCGCCTGCCCAAGCCAAAATATCGGGGTTTTTAACCAAATTAATGGTCATTCTTTCCTCATTTTTCTTGATTTTTTGCACTTCAGGATTTTCAGGTCGATAATCTGCGACCGCAGCGGCAAAAACGCCTACATTCATGGTTTTCCAGCAAGATTGAACCTTTGCAAGCATCTCTTCAGCCGTTTGAATGGAATGTAAAATCAAATTTTTGTGGGTCAATTTTTCTTTAGTTGGACCAGAAATCAAAGTAACTTCAGCACCTTGATTCAAAAACACTTTCGCAATTTCAAATCCCATTTTCCCTGAAGAATGATTTCCGATAAAACGCACTGGATCAATTTTTTCATAGGTTGGTCCAGCTGTTATCAATACTTTTTGACCTTGAAACGCATTAGATTTCGCGAAAAATTCTTCTAAAACAGCAACAATATTTTCTGGTTCTGCTAATCTACCTTGACCGACCAATCCGCTTGCCAATTCACCAGATTCTGCGGGAATAATTTGTACACCGTCTAATTCGAGTTGCGCCAAATTTCTTTTGGTTGCGGGATGAATGTACATATCTAAATCCATCGCAGGAGCCACAATAACAGGTGATTTTGCGGATAAAAAAGTTGCGGTCAACAAATTATCACTTTGACCATGAATCAATTTGGCTAAAGTATTGGCTGTTAAAGGTGCGATGAGAAATACATCTGGCCACATTCCAAGATCAACGTGATTGGTCCAAGTACCATCTTTTTGATTCCAAAAATCGATGCAAACTGGATTTTCCGATAGTGTAGCAATGGTTAGCGGGCTAATAAAATCACAAGAGGCAGGTGTCATTATACATCTGACATCTGCCTCTTTTTTCTTTAATAATCGAATGAGGAAAGCAATTTTGTATGCTGCAATACCTCCTGTAATTCCAAGAAGAATGCGTTTCCCTTTCATCATTATTTTTTATCTTCTTCTACTCTTCTCAAGTAAAGCTTGTCTTCCAACATTTCAGTCATTGCCATAGCAACTGGCTTAGGTAATTTTTCATAGAATTTTGAAATCTCGATTTGCTCACGGTTTTCAAAAATTTCTTCTAAATTATCTGTTGAAGAAGCGAATTCTTGCAATTTACCTGTCAATTCTTCTTTCAATTCAGAAGAAATCTGATTTGAACGTTTTGACATAGCCACAATTGATTCGTAGATATTCCCTGTTTTTTCTTCAAAATTGATCGTATCACGTGTAATTGTAGATCGCTCAGAATTACTGTTTTTAAAATTCATGCTCATCGAATTCTATTTTTGTGTATTTGTTATTAAAAATAAATCTTCATTCAACTTCTCATTATAAGAATCAATTTCTTTACGATAAGAAGTATTTGGAAATTCGGTTACAAAGGTAAGATATCTTTCGATAGATTTTTCAATTCTTTCTACTTTTTTAGTTTCGATACTATTTATAGCTAATAAATAAGAATTTTTAACCAAAATATAATAAGCTTCTTCTCTAAAAATAGACTTAGGAAATTTTGCTAAGAAGTTTTCAGCTGACGTTGTCGCTGACTTAAAATTATCCATTTTGGCGTATAATTTTACACTTTCAAATTCCTTTTTTTCTAGTTTTAACCTCAATTGATCCATGATAATGTTACAAGTATCAATCAAAACTGAACCAGGATATCGATTAATGAACATTTGTAAATCATTCAATGCTAACTCAGTATCATTCTGATCAAGTGTGTAATCCGGTGAATTTTTAACGGCACAAAGCGCACCCAAGAACATGGTTTCTTCATTTTTGTTACTCATCGGAAACTTTTCAGGCATGGAACTAAAATAATATCCCCCCATCAAATAATCTTCTAATGCAAAATATGATTTACCAATTCTGTAATAGGAAATTTCACCTTGACCTGTTTTAGGCATGCGTTGATAAACTTGCTCATAAAGTGAAATACATCTCGCATACTGTTTGCGGTCATATAAT
This sequence comes from Flavobacteriia bacterium, assembly GCA_947450325.1. Lineage (GTDB taxonomy): Bacteria > Bacteroidota > Bacteroidia > Flavobacteriales_D > Crocinitomicaceae > JAQVCM01. Next base: position 88,692 of record CANFUT010000009.1, on the reverse strand, counting down.
TCATTCGCCAATTCGAATTTTCTATCAAAATCGTCAGACCTAACAACACTATTGTAATTGGAGCAACCTTGAAGTAAACCTACAGCCAATAAAATAAAGAAAAATACTTGTTTCATCGAAGCAAAGTTAATATAAATCCTTTTAAGAATTAAAAAGTAGTTTTCAAAATCAAATTCTTAAACGAATAATTACAAATTATTATGAATTTGCTCTGATTTCCATTAGATGTATTAAACGGTCAAAATCATTTTTATTGCTTTCGATGTAATCATTGGTTTCATTTAACAAATCTGTAATACTGTGTAATTCATCTTCAAAGGAGTAATTTGTAAGTGATTGCAAATGTGGCTGAAACCTGAAATAAAGTAACTTTTTATCAGAAAAACTTTTTTCCTTCATTTCTTGGTGAACTCTTTCTGCTTCAATCTCAAAATGATCTTTCAACATATTTTCGTGTGTTCCAGTGCCTACACTTATTAAAACTATTGGATCTGTTGGATAAAATAATCTTGCATAATCATACGCCATTTGCGCAGGATTTTGCGTGGTTAACATCCCATCAACCAATTCCATTTTGCCTAATTGTATTGGTGGAAAGACTCCAGGATAGGCAGAACATGCTGTCATTACTTTTGATAAGGCTAAATTCCTATATCGATCCATAGTGTCAGAAAAAGCAAATGAACTTTCAGAGATACTATTATAGCTAAAGAACAGAAAGTGGTTTTTCAAATCTTCCATAGTTATATCTCCAAAATAATGATCTAGTACAAAAGTTAACGGATAAATTGAATGAGAAGCATCAACACCCGTATTTTTTGAAAAAATTTGCTTGCCTCGCTTGACATACAAATCTAGAATTTCTTGAGACTTATGTTTCGATTTTCCTTTTGAATCCTTCAACATCATTGCACCGGTAAAAATGGTACTTGCGCTAGTGCTTGAGAAGACATCGACTGAAGTCGGGATATCTAAATCTGGATCAATTTCTTTAAAAATACGCTCCAAATGGGCAATAATTCGCAATGGAATCAAACCACGAATTCCTCCTCCATCTATTGATAAAACCACACGATATTTACAGACCATGCTGTAAGTTAGGAAATTAATTTTGAATCACCAAAAAACCAGGTATATTTATTTTGATGATAATTGTAGAAGCTTGTAAGATTTTGTAATCAAAAGTGGTCAATATGGAAGTAATGTTTTTAGCAGGCAATCCTTAAACATACGAAGTTCATAAAAGTCAATAATCGCTCTATTCGCTCCAAATAAAAATATCGCTATATCGGAATATGCCGATATAGCGATATTCGAAGTAAATTGAGATGAAATAAAAAAGGACTTGTAATTTAACTACAAGTCCTTTCCAAAAAATAATGTTTTTTTATTTCACCCTTAATGACCTTCCAATTTGAAGTGTTGTAGTTTCTCTTATACCATTTAACTTACAAATAGAAGAAATCGTAGTTTTATTTTTAGAAGCAATTTCTGACAATGTATCTCCCGGTCTTACTTTATAGTATTTTTTTGTTGCGACTGGCTTAACTACTGAAGCTACTCTTTCTGTTACATGATCATGATCTTCATAATAGTCTGTTGGTTTTGCACCTGGTCTAAATAATCCTTTGTGAACGAATAAATTCTCATCCTTTACACCCTTCGCAGCAAAATCAATCATTTCTTCTGGATTTATTGGAGCGTCATAAAATCTAACCTCAAAATGTAAATGAGGTCCAAATGATCTTCCAGTATTTCCACCTAGTCCGATTGGATCACCAGCTTTAATCTCATCATTTGGAAAAACAAGATGTTTACTCAAGTGAGCATAAAAAGTCTCCAATCCATTTTCATGACGAATTATCACAAGATTACCGAAACCACCATCATTGTATTTCGCATATCTAATTTTTCCAGACCAAGCAGCTCTTACTGTATCACCTATGTTTAGTCCAATATCAATCCCGTTGTGATAACGACCTTTTCTGTATCCGTATCTCGAAGTAATATATCCGGGATTTGGAATTACAAAAGCATTTGAAATACTGTCAGATAAACACAGCCACAAAGTATCTTGTAGTTTCGACAAATCATTTTTTCTATCCGAAGTGAAACAAACATCATTGTCCCATGTTTGAACAAAATTCAACGCAGCCTCAGTCGTAATATAATCGTGAATATCTTTATTTAAAACACCATCAAACTTTGTGTCTTCAAGCATCTTCCATGTACGATTTGAATAAAGTACCATTTTCCCCTTTACGGTTTCAACAGTATCAATAGCTAGTTGACTGAAAGAAGTAAATCCGATACTCAGAAATAAAAACAATGCTATTTTTCTCATAAAATATTTTTAATTTTTCAATTAACTCAAGTCGGGATAAGAGGATTCGAACCTCCGATCTCGCGCCCCCCAGACGCGCACTTTAACCGGACTAAGCTACATCCCGAAATTATTTAATTGTGCGAATGTAATGAAAATTTCGCACTTTTCATCGAACATCAGTAACAAAAATATCGTAAAACAGACTCTCGCCTGGCTTAACAATATCCACCAAACCTTTGTCTCCATAAGCTTCAGAAGGAGGAACAAGTACCCAAATTTTATCAGCTCTTTTAGCAGAAATTAACGCTTTTTTTAAACCTTTAACAATTCCAAAATCAGAAAATTTGAGTGCATAAGGCTGATTTCGTCGATAACTTATATCATATTTTGGATTAGATTGAGTACCAACCATGTAGTGAAACTCAACTGTATTTTCAACTGTAGCGCGCAATTTATTGGACTGATTTTCCTCAAGCAACCAAACTTTCGTTCCATCAATAATTCTAGTTGGCGAAATTACTCCTAAAACCCTAACATGAATGACATTAACTGCATTGGGAGGAATTAAACCTTTTACTCCATCTTTACCTCTTGCCATATTGCTCGGCAAAACAATCTCTACAAAATCCCCAACTTTTAATTTTTTGAAAGCAATATCCCAACCTTTTGTTTGCATTCCATATCCTACAAGGAATGGTAACCAATCACGTTTCAATAATTCATTGCCATCTACCAAAGTTCCATCTACTAATCGAACGTCATAATTGATTTTGACAACTTGACCGTCTATCAGTTTTGATCCTTTTCCTTGCTCAAACCACTTTATTTCTATTCCAGTTTTATCTTCTTCCGAAGTTAATGTTTTGGTCGGTTTCAGACTTTCTTTTGCATCTGAAACTATTTGGACAGTGGTGTGTTTTTTCTTAATTTCATTTTTAGCAACAGGATCTTTTTTAATTCCTTCAGTATCACATGAAATAACAATTAAGCTAATACTTAAAATGAACGTAATTTTTGTAAACATATTTAACTTTTTCTCAATGAAACTAATTCTAAATCTACCACTAATGTAGTCAAAGGTGGTATTTTATCAAAATCACCCACAAGACCATGACCTAAATGACTTGGAATTATCAATTTTATTTTGTCACCAATGTGCATGTATTTGATACCTTCTTGAACTCCTGTTTCGATTTCACTTTTGTCGATTTTAAAAGTTTCTGTTTCTAAACCTTCTGTTTTATAACAAATTGAGCCATCTAATTTAGTGATTTCAAATTTCACTTCTGCTGTCATTCCACTTTCCGCAAGTGGACCTTTTCCATTTTTGTAGATAAAATATCTCAATCCAGAACCAGTTTCGGTAACTTTCCAATCCTTTTTTCTTTGAAGAAATATTTTGATATCAATATCTTCCTCAATTGCTAAATCCTTGCTGAAATCTGACGATTTTTGAGTTGTCCAATCAACTTTAATCTCCTTTTTAGGTTCCTCTTTGCATGCAACAAAAAGCGTTAACAAAATAAATAAAGACAAAAACTTAAGTTTCATTTTAAATTGGTTTAATATAGTTAGAAACAACCTGCTTAAATAATTTTATTGCATCTTCAATTGTACCATCAAATCTTCCGCCGGATGCATTTGCATGTCCACCACCTGAAAAATAATTTGACGCCAACTCGTTGATTGGGTTCTCTTTTCCTTTGGAGCGAAAACTTATTTTTACGTATTCATCAGCTTCTGTAAACAAAACAGCTGCCCGCATTCCGTGGATCGACAAAGCAACATTTACTAAGCCTTCAGTATCTCCTTTTTGATGATTGAATCGCTTTAATTCTTCTTTAGTCAATGAAATAATTGCTACTTGATTTTCAGGTAAAATCTCCATTTTCTCTGAACAAGCATAACCTCTTAAACGTAATCTATCAAGTGTGTTCGTATCAAAAACATTTTCGTGAACTTCATAATGTTTTACACCATTTTCTATCAAAGATGCTAAAATATGATGTGTTCTAACTTGAATCGAAGGAAAACGAAAAGATCCCGTGTCTGTCATTATTCCGAGATAAAGAGCTGTCCCAATTGATGCATTTAATAATTCTAAATTTTCGGAAAATTCAATGACATCAAAGATAATTTGACAAGTTGAACAAATAGTTGGATCTGATAAAGTTATATCAGCAAATCCAGATGGATTTAGGTGGTGATCAATCATGATTTTTTTAGCCGAAGCAGCATCCAACACTGGTTGCATCTCTTTTCCTACTCGACCTGTTTCATTGTAATCTAGACAAAAAATTAAATCAGCAGTTTGAATTTTCTCTTGTACTAATTTTTCATTTTTTTCAAAACTCAAAATTTCATTTGATCCATTTAACCACATTAAAAAATCAGGAGCAGGATCTGGATGGCAAATTATCGCTGTTTTGCCTAATTCCTTACAAAATTCCTGCATCGCAATACTGCTTCCTATAGAATCACCGTCAGGAGATTTATGCGATGTTATCACTATTTTATTTGATTCTTGTATTGCTGATACTATCTGTTTATAAACGTTCATTAATCTGCTCTCTCTATTTTATCTCCGAAATAACCTATATTAGCTGCAAAGTTACAAAGGTTTTGGTTCGAATAATCTAAAATTGTACATTTACAGTATAATCAATCCATTAAAAAATGAAAAAACTATTTTTATTAGGACTTTTATCACTCGGAATTTCATTTATTTCCGAAGCACAGCAAGTATTTTCTTGTAGTTCAAAGTATGACGCTGATGTAAAAGTATATGTCGCAAGTTCAAAATATGACGCCGATCTAGTGGTATATAAGTGTACTTCTAAATATGATGCTGTTGAAAACAAAGGTCTTTGGTTTTTTACAGAAAGTAAATACGACGCTAAAAAGAAAATATTCTTTGTAGACAGCAAATATGACGCTGACATCATTATTTTCTTTGCAGACAGCAAGTATGATGCTGGCTGGAGAAACAATGCTAAAATGGCAAAAATGTATTAGTCAAAATAATAATCATACTAGCTGAATAATTTTTTGAAATGAATTATTCAGCTTTTTTTTGACCTAAATTTTGATTTAAGCGATTTCTTGTAAACTACGACCTAAAATGTACTACAACATACATATGGTTTGCAATAAAAAATCACGAGTTGTTCAGGAAACATTGATAGTAAATCGGCGGCTGAGGAGTTAAATAAGGATTTTTAATGTGCCGATCAAACAACGTAAACTTTGGATGCACACTTTTAATGTAGCGAATCATATTATCCAAAGTTTGCTCTTCGATTTGGTAAATAGCAACATTACCAGCATGAAAAACACTTAGTAAACCAGTATCCAAAAGTACCTTTAGATGTCCCGAAATGGTAGATTGCGCTAAATCAATTTTCGAACAAAGCTCTTTACATGTAAAACATTCATTTTTCAAAATATTGTCAATAATAGCAATTCTTGCCGGATGACAAAGTGCTTTAAAAATTCTCGCTGCTTCAATGTATTCAGGAGAATGAATTTGTTTTTTGGTTGCTCCCATAATGTAAAAGGTATAAAATTTTAGTATACCTAAGTTAGCGTAAAAGTTTGGTAAAAAAAAGTTTCTTTTACAATTTTCCTAAAAAAATGTAAAATCGGAATATTCCGATATTCAAATATCTTAAATATCAAAAGTATTTTTAATTCGAGAAAAATACGACATCCTAAAGTCAATCAACTAAAACAAATGATTCAACTATAAAAAACCTAACAATCAATAAGTTAACTAAAAATCAAAATGCGATTCTTATCCAATTTTATAAATAGATTCATTCACTTTTCTCAAATTCTCATCAACAACAGACACCACCTTGAGTTTGTCGGTCTCATTGATTTCAAATTTTAGTTTCTTTTGAATTAAAGCTTGCTTACTTAATAGTTTAATTGTCAAAATACTATCCTCTATTTCAATTTTAAATTTGATTGAAAAGGCAAAATTATTTCTTAGTCTCAAATCTTTGTAGCCATAAACCACTGTTGCATCAGTTCCTAAAGGAGTGAATCTAGAATCATCTGTATAAATATCGATGGAATGATTAAAACGTTCGATAATATCTAATCCGAAAAGTATGCTTAGATGATAAATTATCCCTGAAACTTGACAAAGTCCACCACCCTTTTCTTCCGATAGCTTTCCATCTATTATACTTCTACTGAATTTAAAATCTCCATTTGGATTTCCTACAATTTTCCAGAATGAGAAAACCTGTCCTGGGAATAGAATACAGTCGTTTATCTTTATTGATGCGGTTTGAATATTGTACAGTTTGTTTTCAAAAGTTTCACTCGGCTTTACTTCCTGAGAAATTGTATAAATAAAATTAAAAACAGAATTTGATTTGTCCTTTTTGGAAAACCTGAAATAATTTCCACTTATTAGATCTTTGAATAAGCGAATCAATATTCTTATCTTCAATTTAATCTTTTTCAACCTCTTACTGTTTTACAAATTCAACAACAAGATAAGAACTATATTCTTTCAAAAATGAGTTCGACAAAATCAAATCTAGCTTTATAAAAAATCTTCTTGAAAATTTTGGGAAGCGATGAATCGGAAGGAATAACAATCCATGAATATTAGAAATTCTAAAATTTGGATGTTGCCTTAGTTTTTCTATGGTTGAGCTATGTGCTCCGTGCCACCCATTGCTTTTAAAATTGAATAAATTTCTCCTTTTTAATGACGGAATATCAAAAATTAATTTTCCGTCTTTTTTCAAAATCCTATGACACTCATTCAAAATCCCTTCGATTTTTTCATCATTCAAGTGCATAAAAAAGTGAAAAGAAATTATTTTATCAAAAGTATCTGTCTCAAATTGCAGTTGCTCTGCATCGCTCAAAACTAACTTTTTATTTTTGTGCTTTTTCTGCGCAATTTCGAGCATTTTTTCACTCGCATCAGTGCCAAATGATGCAAAATCAAGTAATCGTCCGCTCCCGCATGCCAAATCTAATACCACGTCATTTTTATCAGTCAAGAGTTTATTTAAGAGCAGCCGTTCCTGCGCATCGATAAACTTACCATATTCATTTTCAAATCTGTCTTCATCATAAGTTGATGCCAATTCATTATAATATTCGACTATTTTATCCATAGAAAGTTAAAAATTAAAGAAAACAAAAAAAGCTACTCCAAAGAAGAAGTAGCTTGTAAATATAATCAGACGATTATCCTAAAATCAGCTTTGTCTCTTGAGTAATTCTAGTCGCTAACGATGAAGATACAGGAACTAATGGTCGACGCATTGTCTGATTCATCAATTTTCTGTATTCCAAGGAAACTTTTACACCGCCAGGATTTCCTTCTTCGAAAAACATTCGAGTGATTGGCAATAATTCATAATGTAATTCTCTTGCATAGACCAAATCTCCTCTCAATGATGCACTAACCATAGCTGAGAATTTTTCAGGAAAAGCATTTGCAACTACTGAAATTACACCATCAGCACCAGCAGCAATTAATGGCATAGTAATCGCGTCATCACCAGACAAAACGCCAAATCCTTCTGGTCTACATCTAATAATTTCCATTATTTGATCAAAACTCCCTGAAGCTTCTTTCATGGCAACAATTGATGGGATTTCAGCCAATCTCAATGTCGTCTCTGCTAAAACATTTGACCCAGTTCTGCCTGGAACATTATATAATATAATCGGTAAATCTGTTGATTCTGATAATAATTTATAGTGTTGAAATATTCCTTCTTGTGTAGGTTTATTGTAGTAAGGTGAAACAGATAAGATACCATCTACTCCTGTAGGAATTTGTGAAATTGTTTCTGCAACTTTCAATGTATCATTTCCACCCGCACCGAAAACCACTCGCAATTTCCCATTATTTACTTCTAAAACAGTATCAAGAATTTTACGCTTTTCGTCAGCACTTAGAGTTGGTGATTCGCCAGTAGTTCCTTGAACAACTAAAAAATCTGTACCACCATCTATTTGCAATTGAACTAATTTCTTTAATCCTTCAAAATTAATTGAAAAATCAGAATTAAATGGAGTAACTAACGCAACTCCAGTACCTTTAAAAATATTCATGACTTGTAATTTAAGTTGTACAAAATTAATCAAAAATAGGAACGCAAATCGATAAAAATGTAAAGAATCGTGATGACATTTAACAAACCAAATTGATTTATCTTGCAATAACTGAATATCGGGATATTCCGATATTCAAATCATCATATAAAAACAAATCTACTGACCAATCATCCTAACAAAATCATCCTCCGAAATAATCTCAACACCCAATTGCGTAGCCTTCTCAAGTTTAGCAGGCCCCATATTAGCTCCAGCAATCACATAATCAGTCTTTGAGGAAATTGAACCTACATTCTTCCCACCATTTTGTTCTATTAATACTTTAAGTTCATCTCTAGAGAACAATGAAAACACACCAGAAACTACAAAGTTTTTACCTTTTAAATTCTCTGATGAAAGCACTTTTTCTTCAACTTCAAATTGAAGCCCTGCTTTTTGTAATCTTTCGATCAAGTTGACATTTTCCTCATCTAAAAAGTAATTCTGCACTGAAAAAGCAATCTTTTCACCAATCTCATCCACGGCAACCAACTCATCGAATTTTGCCAATGCCAAAGCTTCAATATTCTTAAATCCCTTCGCCAACTGTTTGGCAACCGTTTCTCCTACAAATCGAATCCCAACTGCAAAAAGGACGCGCTCGAATGAAATTTGCTTTGAATCTACAATACCTTTTAATAAATTATTTGCCGATTTTTCAGCCATTCGTTCTAAGTCGATAACTTGATCAAAAGTCAAATCATATAAATCTGCGACATTTTTTACAAGACCTTTAGAAAAAAGCAAATCAACGGTTTCTGCACCCAAACCATCAATATTCATTGCTTTTCGAGCAATAAAATGTTCTATTTTTCCTTTCACTTGCGGAGGACAAGTTTTTTCATTTGGACAAAAATGTTGTACTTCTCCTTCTCGGCGAATTAGCTCCGTTTGACATTCTGGGCAAACATCGATAAATTCCACTTTGACGGCAGCTGAACGTCGAAGTCCTTCATTGACACCAACAATTTTAGGTATTATTTCACCTCCTTTTTCGACATATACAGAATCACCAATGTGTAAATCCAATTTTTCAATTTGGTCAGCATTGTGAAGTGATGCCCTTTTGACCGTAGTACCACCCAAATGAACAGCCTTCAAATTAGCTACAGGAGTAATTGCACCTGTTCTACCGACTTGAAAAGTCACCTCTTCTAAAATAGTTTCAACGCGCTCTGCTTTAAATTTATAAGCGATTGCCCAACGAGGAGATTTTGCAGTAAAACCAAGTTCTGACTGAATTTCATAACTATTTACTTTTATAACAATTCCGTCAATTTCAAAAGGCAATTCATTACGCTTAATATCCCAATAATGAATAAAATCCATGATTCCTACAATAGAATCAGTCTTGAAAATATATTTCTCAGTAATAGTAGGAACCTTAAATCCCCAATCTTTGGCTTTTTGAACACTTTCCAAATGGTTATCAAAAGGTAAATCATCGCCATAAATACCATAAAGCAAACAATCTAGACCTCTAGAAGCTACAACCTTTGAGTCTTGAGACTTTAAAGTTCCAGATGCAGAATTTCTAGGATTTGCGAATTCAGGTTCACCGTTCAATCTTCGCTCCTCGTTTGTTTTTTCAAATGATTTGATGGGAAAGAAAATTTCTCCTCTGATTTCAAAATCGTCTGGAAAATCTCCTTTCAGCTGAAGGGGAATTGTCTTAATGGTTTTTACGTTGTTGGTCACATCTTCTCCTTGAACACCATCACCTCTAGTCACTGCTCTCATTAATTTCCCATTCAAGTATGAAATACCAATTGCTACTCCATCGTACTTTAACTCACAAACATATTCTACAGGAGTTTCAATCGACTTTTTGATTCTATTACCCCATTCAATGATCTCTTCTTCTGAATATGAATTGCTAAGTGATAACATTGGAAAACGGTGTTTTACCGTCTCAAATTTCTTCGTGATATCACCTCCAACTCTCTTTGTGGGACTTAAATCAGATGCAAATTCTGGGTGTTCTTTTTCAAGTTGCTGCAATTTTTGAAGCAATTGATCAAAATCATAATCTGAAATTTCAGGATTACTTTCGACATAGTATAAATGATTGTGACGATTTAACTCATCAGTCAATCGCTGAATTTCTGCTCCAATGTTCATCTCAATTTCCTTTTTTAATTGCTTTTAACATCCTTTTTTTTCCTTGTAAATCTAATTTTATTTCGACAGCTTCAAAACCTAAATCAGTAATTAATTCAAAAGTCTCATCTGCGTAATTTTCATTTAATTCAAAGTATAAATGACCTCCTGATTTCAAATATCTCTTTGCTTTTTCTGCAATGACATTGTAAAAAATCAGCGCATGATGGTCTTCAACAAACAAAGCCATTTCTGGCTCAAAATCAAGTACATTTGCATGCATCAATGATTTTTCTTTCATTGGAATATACGGCGGATTAGAAATCCAAATATCGTATGAATTTGGTTCAAAATTTAAATCGATTAGTTCGTTTAAAACATCAATTTTATTCAAATTAAGATCAAGTTGAAGCATTTCTGCATTTTCCTTTGCTAATTCTAAAGCATCTAAACTAAAATCTACTGCTTCGATACTCGATTCTGAAAATCTGCTCTTTAGTGCGAGGGCAATGCAACCCGTTCCTGTACAAAGATCTAACATCTTTTCAACTTTTTTTCCTGTAAAATCTGAAAAAATCAAATCAACTAATTCCTCTGTTTCAGGACGTGGAATCAAAGCACGTTTGTCACACTTAATCGTTAAGTCATAAAAAATTGTATCGCCAAAAACATATTGCATAGGCTCATTTTGTTGCAGCCGTTTAACGATACTTCTAAAGTACAATAAATCTGATTCAGATAATCTCGCTTCATCCGCAAAAATAATTTCAGTTTTGCTCAAATTTAGTCTTGAAGAAATCGCTTGATTGACAATCAACTTAATCTCGTTTGGCGAGAATAATGTTTCTAGTCGTTCAGAAAAATACATTTTTACTGCCTTCACAGTATTTGATTGAACAAACATGCTTGTTTTTTTGATACAAAAGTCCATAAAAAAAGCCGATTCAAATGAATCGGCTTCAATAAATTTGAGAATTATTATTTTCTAATCAAATGGAAGAAACCTTGTCTAGTCAAATCCTTGTTGTTTACTGTTACTGCAGTGACAGTATAAAAATAAACTCCTTCTGATGCTTCGTTTCCATTTACTTTACCATCCCAAGAACCAAACACTGTATCATATTCATACATTAAGTCACCCCAACGATTGAAAATTTGACATTTAAATGTTTTGAATCCGTCAGGTTGTTGTAATGATGTAAACACTGGATTGTCTCCATTTCCATCTGGTGTAAATACATTTGGAAAATCTATCACACAAACATCTGTTAAAACAAAAGCTGAATCTGTATAAGATCCACATTCATTTGTTCCAGTTAAATAATAGTAACCTTGAACAGAAGTAGCAATTTGAGGACCAGTTTGACCTGTACTCCAAACATAACTATCGATAAATCCAATATCAAAAGATGTCAAATTAATAGGATCTCCAATACACGTTTCACCATCTGCGATACTCAACCATGGATAAGGAGTAAACTTGATTTGAACCGTATCAACATCTGAACAAACATTTTGATCAAAAATGAACGTGTAAGTTCCATAATCAGTAATCGTTACACTTGTTTGCAATGAGTCTACATTTGAGAATACAGGAGGCGAAGTTGTACTTGGACCTGCAATTGTTGACCAAATTCCATTTGGATAACCAGAGTTAATAACTAAACCTATCGAATCTCCACAAACATCTGGATAATCAAATAAAGTAACACCTGGAATAATTGTCAAATTTGCAGTGTCAACAAAAGTACCACAAACATTTGTTCCAGTCAAAATGTATTGACCCTGAGTTGTAGCAACGATGGAATTTCCATTTTGTCCAGTATTCCATGTATATGTATCAACAAACCCGGTATCAATAGCCGTAAAAGTATGTGGAACATCAAAACAAGTTGAAGCATCTGCAATACTAAACCAAGGCTGAGGTGTAAATAAAATATCGACAGTATCCGTATCATTACATCCTGATTCAGTAAATGTGAATACATAATTTCCATAATTAGCGATATTTACACTTGTTTGCAGGCCTGTTGGATTTGAAAATACTGCTGGATTATTTCCTGGAGCAGAAAGTACAGCCCAAGTTCCATTTGGATACCCAGTATTCAAAACCATTCCTAAAGAATCACCGCACACATCAGGATAATTAAATAGGTTGGTTGCAGGTTGTGTAACAATTGTAAAAGTAGTATCTCGCAGACACCCTAGGATAGTTGTATAACTTGCTGTATATGTTCCTTCAATTAAATTAGCCTCAAACAAAGTATCTAATGCTGGATTAGTCAAGCCCCAATGGTACTCTGCTACAACAGAAGAGTCAGCAAAGTACAAATATTCAGTTTCATTTGGACAATTGAAAAAGTCTGATACAAAATTAAAATTGGGTGAATCAACAATATTTATCACCGCCGTATCTTTATTTGTACAAGAAGTATCTGAGTACACAAGGTGATACAATCCTGGTACTGGAAAATTAAAAGTGGTATTTACATTATCTGCTTGAAATGTAGGTGTTCCAGGACTATTGTAAAAACTCCATTGACCATCATTTGTTCCAGTACTTAAAGTTGAAGTATAAAAATACTGACATATTTCACTTGGTAAATTCAGAATAATTGGTTGCTTAACTGTTACTGCAACTGTAGTATCATAAAAACACCCAAAATTATCTTCAACTACATAAGTGTAATTATAAGTTCCTGGTCCAGGAGGCTGAACAACAATTAAAGTATCATTCATACCTGAAATAATAGACGGATCGTTCATCCAATATTCGTCAGTAATTGTATTATGATAAACTTCATTGTTAGGAAATAAACTTGAATTAAAATTTAAACCCCATTCAAAAATATATCCATCGTCAATTCCTTGATTATCTTGAACGTGCACTGTCCATGCTCCATTTAGTGGGCAACCATTAAAACCTGCAAAAGTTGTATTTGGCAAATAAACACCATTTGGATTCATTGAATTACCCGCTGTTGTAGTTGGTGTAACCGTTGTTGCGACAGTATTACCTGCAGCATACTCAGTAGCCATTGTTCCCCAGGTATTATTTACGGATGAAAAACAATATTCCCAACCAACTCCCGGTGTTCCGTTTCCATTGTCATTTGCTGAACCTAAATAGGTTCCTCCACCTCCAAAACCTCCAGCGAGTGGTCCCGAACCTGTATAAGCATTGACTAACCATACTTGCGTTCCGTTAGGGCAAGTTAACCAAATTTCTAAATCTCCTAAATACGAATGCTCCATTGTAATGCAAATCTCCTGCAAATCTCCAGCATTTGAAAAAGTAGAACCTTGAGGGAAATCTGTCATATTAATTGTTGTCGTATATTGTTGACCATTTCCATCTGGCAAATAAGTCAATCCAGCTACAACACCTCCCAAAATAAAGGATCCATCAGGAAAGGCAACTCCTACTGTGTCAGTTGCTGTTGTTCCTCCTATTAACTGGGTTGTTTCATTTATACAAATAACAGGATCTACTGGTCCTGTACCAGCAAAAGAAGGCAATTGACTAACACGTATTTTACAAAAAGTTTGAACTAATTGAGGAAAAACATCCGTCATTTTTAATGTAACGTAAAAACCATTTCTAGTTTGTGGAACAAAATAAACAGTATCATTATTTACATTCAATGGACCTGTACCTGTTACAGTCCAGTTGTAAGTGATATTTGTCAAGGTTTGAGGATATCCAATTCCAGTTGCTGCTGAAGAATAAGGAAAAATAGGTTTTGCAACCAACATAATAGTATCATACAAGCAAACATCCACATAACCAGTATCAATTGGAGTCATCGCGTTTATTGCACTTCCATTCACAAAAGCTTCCATGTGCGGATAAAAAGGTTGTGCGGGATTTCCACATGTGATACCTGCTCCCCAACCAGTTCCTTCATTTGCTCCATCAGAATGAAAAACAAATGTCAAACAACCAGAAGGATTGTTTTCAAATGAAGCCCCATATGACCCACCAGTAGCATTTACACCTGTGTTTAAAGCTGTCAACAATGGTGCAGATGTGTTTGGACCATCAAAAATATAAAGTGTATCCGTTGGATTAATATCAAAAGTAAAACCGATATTGGTTGCAAAAGTGACTGATACTTTTGGCCAAGTAGTTTGGTTTGTAATGTCTGGACATATGGTAATAGTATCGGCAGCATTTGAAGTATAATTGCCGGTAGCACCATTATCAAAAAAGTTAATTGCACCTCCATCCTGATAACTTGAGCAGTTAATTGGATTCGAAGGTCCAAAATCTGGATCAGTAATATTTATTGTTTGACCAAATGCTGAACTACTTAAAAGTATTCCTGCAAAAATGGATAGTAATATCTTTTTCATGAATTAAAAATTTGATTAAAGAACTGAATTCTGGATATTTATAAAATAATTTCTCAGAAATGATTCTTTGATTACTTATTTAGAACTGTTGGATCAAGAAATATTCTTGGCTGAATTACAACCATTTTATTTGTTCCTTTTATCTTAAAATATTGATATCTGTCAATTATCTCTTTTCCTAATGACAAATAAGTATGTTCTTTTTCCAAATTCAACTTAATTTCTCCATCAAAAACAATGTCTTTACCTTTTTCTGTTGGAATATCAGAGATAAACATACCACGATTTAAGGCATTAATCTGGAACTGATATTCAGAAGGGTTTTCTATCATCATTTTTTTTAATTCCGACTTTTTATATTTTACTAGTAATCTATTGTCTATTTCTTGTGCAACTAGACTGGAACCAATCGTAAAAAATAACGAGAATGCTAAAAGAAGTTTTTTCATAAGTTCAATTTGTTTAATAGACGAAATTAACAATAATTAGGTTGCAACAAAATTCTAGAAAAAATAATCTAGCATAAAACAAGAAAGTCGGCCCAAATGAACCGACTTTCTTTTAAAAATATTTGTAATTTTATTTTCTTATAAGATGGAAAAAACCTTGTTTGGTAATCTCTTTTCCGTTTTTAGTTTCAGCTAATACTGAATAAAAGTATACTCCCTCACTAGCTTCATTTCCATTCACTTTCCCGTCCCAAGCACCAAAAACATTATCGTACTCATACATCAAATCTCCCCATCTATTGAAAATCTGACATTTGAATGTTTTAAATCCATTTGGTTTTTCAATTGATGTCCAAACTGGGTTTTCATTATTCCCATCTGGTGTAAATACATTTGGAAAGTCAATCACACAAACATCAACTGTCAAGAATGCACTGTCAATGTAAGTTCCACACTCGTTTGTTCCAATCACAGAATAATACCCTTGATCTACAACCGTTGTTATAGGTCCTGTGGTTCCGTTACTCCAAACGTAGCTATCAATAAATCCTAAGTCAAATGCATTCATGTCTACGGGTTCACCAATACAAGTAACTCGATCTTCCACACTTAACCACGGATAAGGCGTAAATTTAATATCAACGGTGTCAGTATCATTACATCCAGATTCTGTAAAAATAAAGGTGTAAGTACCATAAGTTGTAATTGTCACACTCGTTTGCAATGAATCCTGATTTGAGAAAAAAGGAGGTGTCGTGGTTGAAGGCCCACTTAGTACAGCCCAATTTCCATTAGGAAAACCAACATTTAGCACTAATCCTATAGAATCTCCACAAACATCAGGATAATTAAAAAGGTTTGTTTCAGGCTGAGTTGCAATTGTAAATGTTGTATCTTTTGTACAACCTAATAATGTTGTATAACTTGCAGTGTAAGTACCTTGAAACAAATCAGCAGTAAACAAAGTATCTAAATTTGGAAATACCAATCCCCAATGAAATTCTGATACTTGTGCTGAATCTTTAAATACCATATGTTCGGTTTCAAAAGGACAATTAAAAAAGTCGGAATCAAAATTAAACATTGGCAATTCCACAATGGTTATCGTTGCAGTATCTTTATCGGTACAAGAAGTGTCGGAGTAGACTAAATGATAAACACCTGTTGTTGGGAAAGTAAAAGTGGTATTCACATTATCTGCTTGAAAAGTTGGTGTTCCAGCGCTTGCGTAAAATGACCATTGTCCATCATTTGTTCCTGTACTTAAAGTAGAGGTATATGTATACTGACAAATTGCAGAAGGAATGTTTAATACAATTGGTTGTTTCACTGTGATAGCAACCGTTGTATCATAAAAGCATCCAAAATTGTCTTCAACAACATAAGTATAATTGTAAAGACCTGGTCCAGGAGGTTGAACAGTAATTAAAGTATCATTCATTCCTGAAATAATCGTAGGATCACTCATCCAATATTCGTCAACAACAACATTGTTGTAACTTTCATTGTTTGGATATAGGTCAGAATTAAAATAAATTCCCCATTGGAAAATATATCCATCATCAATACCCTGATTATCTTGCACTGTAACGGTCCAGTTACCATTTAAAGGACAACCAATAAATCCACTCAATGCCCCATCTGGAAGATAAACTCCATTTGGATTCATCGAAGAAAAACCATAACTATTGATAATTGTATTACCAGCAGCATTTTCAGAACAAATTGTTCCAAGTGTGGCATTTGTTTCAGAAAAACAATAGGTCCAAACTGGACTTCCAGGAGCTCCTCCATCAATATTTGTATCATTACCTAAAAATGTTCCAATGCTATTTCCGCAGCCCCCTGGCACAAGCTGATTCCATCCAGCAGGAGTTTGGTTATAGGCGTTCATTAAAGAAACAGTTTGCCCATTTGGACAAGTCAAAACAATTTCTAAATCCCCAATGTACGAGTGCTCAATGTCTAAACAAATTTGTTGTAAATCTGAAGGATTGGTAAATGTTGTTGTAGCATCAAAATCAGAAATTGCAATTGATGTGGAATATTGAGACCCTGAACCATCAGGTAGGAAAGTTAATCCTGCAAATACACCACCAAACAAGAAATTTCCTTCTGGAATATGAATCCCCACAGTATCAGTTGGGGTAACACCTCCAATTAAGTAACCAAGTTCATTAATACAAATTACATCATCAACGGGACCCGTACCATTGAAATTTGGTTGTTGTGATACTCTTACTTTACAAGTAATCCTTTCAATCTGCGGGAAAATATCTGTCATTCTTAAATCAACAAAAAATCCAGATCTTGTGGTTGGTGTAAACCAAATCGAATCATTTGGAAATTGTCCTACACCACCACTAATTGTCCATTCATAAGTACAATTACCTACGTTTTGAGAATATCCAAATCCAACTGATTCAACTGAATAAGGGAAAAGTGGTTTCGCGATAAAAAGAATTGAATCTCCTAAACAAATATCTACATATCCTGTATCCAATGGATTCAAAACATTTGCTCCTACTCCATTTTTATACGCTTCAATGTGAGGAAAAAATGGTTGTGGTGGATTATCACATGCTGCGTGAGCATCCCAACCTGTGCCTTCATTTGCTCCATCAGAATGAAAAACCAATGTCAAACATCCAGTAGGATTATTTGCAAAAGATGCTTGTACAAATACACCTGTAGGATTTGTACCTGAATTAAATGCTCCAATAAGGGGAGAAGAAGTATTTGGTCCATCGTAAACATACAAAGTGTCACTTGGATGAATATCAAATGTATAACCAATATTTACAGCAAATGCGATTGAAACTTTAGATCCTTGTGTTAAATCTGGACAAAGCACATAAGTCTCGTTCATATTTGGTGCATAATTTCCTGCGCCATCAGTAAAATTCAAGGTAACTGCATTGATTGATCCACAATCTAAAGGATTTGCTTGATCAAAGTCTGGACCAGTAATAACAAGTTGAGCATTTACGTTTACTGAAACAAGTGCAATGAAAGCTCCAAAAAATAGTTTTAATTTTTTCATCTTTTTATTTTTTAGAATTTTTATGGTTTAGTCTCAAAACGAAAAGTGATTTTACAGCTAAAATCTGATCTGAACCTTCTATTTTGAAGTATTGAGTTTCATTTTCTTTTAAAGTAATTCCACACTCTTTATAAGTAGGTACTTTATTTCCTTTCAATTTTTGAATTGTTCCAGCAAATTTGATTGATTTGTCAGCGCTATTTTGCATCAAACTTGTCGCATTTTTTAAACAATATTTTTCAAAACTTTCAGAATTGGGTTGTTTTGATTCTGTTTTTGAAGGCTGATTTGCCTTTGAATTTTGACTAAATGCACAAATCGGCAATACGACCGTACAAATGATTACGATAAATTTTATCATCTTAAAATTGATTTAAATAACTGAACATCAAATTCATTTTCAAATATTAGTAGTTCCAATATTACTTATGAATTCTCAAAAAGTAATAGTTGGTTTCAAGACGAAATTAACACAAAAAAAGTTGCACAACAATTTTTATGTCAATTTAGAAAGATTAAAAACTTGATTTCGACTATTATTTAACTTACCAAATACTAATACTGTTTGAAGTAATAAGTGAATCCGAAGCCAAATGTCATGAATTGTGTGTTTTTACTAAAATCACTTGCAGAATATCCACCAGAAGATTTAATTCCCAAATTGGTAGTATTGAAATCATTTCCTGAATAAGTGTACCCTACTACAAAACGATAAGATGTAAACTCCCCAGATGTCAAAATGAATCCAACAGTAGGTTCAATAAAATAAGTATTTACAACAAATGGCCCTCCTAAATTGGTTGAATTTGAATCCGTTGCAAATTGATTTGTATTGTATCCTATTTTCACGCCGAAATCCGTCCCAAAGCGCATGGAATGAAATTTTTCATAACCCACTTTTACAAATCCTCCAGCAGAATGAAAACCACCTGAAACTTTCTCAGGAACTGTAAATTGATTGATTTTAAAATAATTATAATTAGCTCCAACACCAAATGCTAAATGATTTTTTAATGTAAATTGGTAATAAGGAGAAAATCTTACCAAACCTTGCATCATGGATTTAAATGGCTTGTTAGATGTTCCAACGGGCAATCCAAGTTCTATCGTGAAAGAATGTTTAGGAACGATGTCATCGTAAATATTTTCATCAATATCATAATCATCATTTTGCGAAAAAGCACTCAATGACAAACCAATACAAGTAACTAATAACCAAATATTTTTCATGATTTTATTTTTATTTCAATTTACAAAACGTCGAAAACTCAAGTTTTATTCGAAATTATCCTTTTTTCTTTGAATTCTTATTCAATTAATCAACTAATTGCATTTTCTTCAATAAAAAAGACGCATTCATATTCTTACAGATGCCTGGTTTCAAAGTGTAATCAAAGAATAAATTTTCTCCGTCAATCGTTGAATCAAAGCAAGCATTTGTAAACACATGATTATCATTTGACAATTCACACAAAGATAAATCGTGCGTAGCTATTATTCCTTTTGCACCTTTGGATTGCAATTTTTTCAAAAACTTTTTCGATCCTTCTTCTTTGTCTTTGCTATTCGTACCTTTTAATATCTCATCAAGTAAAATAAAAATAGATTGATTTTGATTCAAAGCATCCATAATAAACTTCAATCTCATTAATTCTGCATGAAAATATGAACTTTCATTCGACAAATCATCAGAAGTTCTCATACTTGAATACAACTTTACTTTTGGAATTTTTGCAGATTCAGCAAAAACAGGAAATCCAGCATTTGCGAAAACAAAAATCAATCCCAAGGAACGCAAAAAAGTACTTTTGCCAGCCATATTGGGTCCTGTTAAAATAACAAATTGATTATTTTGATTCATTTCAACTTCATTCGAAATGGCTTTCGAGCTATTCAACAAAGGATGAATCAAACCGCTGATTTGAATCGACATATCATCTGAAAAATCAGCAAAAATAGCATTTGGAGCATTAAATTTAACTGTTGCACCTGAAACGTAAACTTCCAATTCTACCAATGTTTCTTCCCATGCTAAAAATGCATTTTCATACTTCATTTTCCATTTTTCAACGGCATTTCTTTGAATTAAATCCCAAGCAAAAAAGATATTTAATGGTATTGAAATCAAAATATTCATTCTTAAATCTAACTGTTTGTTTATGTTCAAAAACTGCTTCAAACCAACAACCGCATTTAATTCAGATTTATTAAATTCTTTTTTGATTGCTTGCAAAGATTCATTTTCAATTTTCAATTCGTTCAATGCTTGAATTTGATCTAGCATAACTGCAGCTTTTGCAGCATATTTACTTACTGATTCAGCAATTAAATTAGTAGATTTCACCAATCGTCCGGTAATCGACATTGAAATAGAAATGACAACTCCAAAAACCATCGAAGAAATCAAATCAACATTGTATAAAATTAATGCTGGAACTGAAATTGAGGGAATAATATAAATCATCCATTTCAACCATTTTGGATTGACTATTTTTTGATCAAACCAATTTTTAAAGCTTTGATTCACCCCTTTTTCCCTGCTATTTATTGAACCTGATACCCGAAATTTCTGCGTCCAAGCAATTTCATGAGATAGCGCTTCTATAATTTCGTTGTTTTGTTTGGGATTTGCAGCACCATCCAATAACAAATTTGCCAATGCGCTTTTACCTTGAGCAGAAACTGTTCGATTTAAAAATCCAAAAACACCTTTGGGGGCAAACAAATCTAAATCATTCGAAAATGGATGAATTCCGCTTAAAAACTCTTTTCCACTTTCAAAACTACTCCAGTCTCCGCGTAATGCTAGAATTTCAGATTCATTGATTCGCTTTAATTCCTTCGCTTTTTCAAGCGCTAATTTAGCATCAACAGATTTAGAAACCATCACTAAAAAAGTTGCAATTCCTGAGAGTAACAGAATACTAAAAACAATTGTATTTCCCCAAACGAGGTAAAGAACACTTCCAAAAACTGCAAAAACCATCAAACGTAAAAAAGTAAACAATCTCAATTTTCTGACGCCAACTTGAATTAAATTTTCTGAGATTTGAAGTTGTTCTTTGTAAAATATTTCTGCTTGCATTTTCACGGCTAATTTGACAGTAAATTTAATTACTTTGTAGACTTTACATTACAAAAAGAAACATAAAATTAATTTAACATGACAGTTCTGTATTGTAAGAATAATTAGTTTAAAACAATGAATTTTCTTGTAACTCTTTCTTTTTTTAAGTCCAAATGAAGAAAATAGAACCCATCTTTTAAATTTTCCAATGAAATTGGAGAACTAAGAACACTTGATGAATACACATCATTTCCCAGATTATCACAAATCAAAACTGATAAAATATCATCTTTATTTCCTTTAAAATCAATCTCTAAAGAACTTTTTGAGGGATTAGGAAAAACAGATAAATTTACTTCGTAGTAGTTGCATTTTTCCACAGAAACTGGACTAAAAACCCTAGTTCCTCCATCAAAATCAGTTTGCTTTAATTGATAATAAGAAACTTCAAAGTTTTGTGTAAAATCATCTAACATGTACTGATTGATAGAAGATGAATTTCCAGCACCCTTTAATTTTCCAATAACTTTCCAGTCAATACCATTATTACTTCGTTCTACGGAAAAATAGTCATTGTTATTTTCAGAAGAAGTGATCCAATCCAGATGAACATAATTTTCATGGCAACTCCCAGAAAATGAGAGTAAATTAACTGGTAATGGAACGGGTATTGGACAAAAACAACATACAATCTTATTTGCTTCAATTTGATTTACAGCAATCGCCCCTGTCGTTGACAATAATCTGCCTTCTAAATCACCTCCTGATGCCATTGAAATTGCGCCATTATTTGAAACAAAAGTTCCTTTCATCGTTGAAGTTGCACCTATTGAAATTGCACCATCTACTAACCAATATATATTGCAGGCGAATGCGCTATTTATTAATATAACATTGGATGAAATCCCAGTAGTAAAGGCTCCAACAATTTTGAAAATAAAAATCGCATTTGAATCCCCTTGACCATCGAGCGTTAGGTTACCTGCTAAGGATCCGGCACTCGAAATCAAGAAAACGCCTGCTGTCAATACTTCATTGCTGCCCAATTCTGAAGAGTGATTATAATTTGTTGTTGGAAATGACGCAAGTTGATTGTAAAACAAATCTAAATCGTTTTTTGCTTCTTCGGTAACCTCATCGATATTATAAAAAGTACCTGAAACTGTTGCAGATTCAAAACCACTTATTGCACCAATATCAGCACCAACATTCCCTGTTAAATTGGATATTCCAACATTACTAACTGCCCCATTACTTGTAAACATTACAAAATCTACCAAGGTGCCGAGATTGAGAACCTGTGCAAAAAACAAGTTTTGAAAAGTAATAAATGCAAGAAAAATAAAATATAACTTTTTCATAATCAAATAAATAGAATGAATCGCAATGTACATTTTAATGAAGAAAAATATTTTCAAATTAATCCATTTAAAATCGTTACTTTATAAATAAAAAAAGAGACCTATCAACAAAAGCTAATGTCTTTAAAAGAAGTATTCTAGGCGTTTCAAATCCATTATGTTAATATTCTTAAAAACTTTAAAACTGAATTTGTATTTTTACAGTTTATATCAAATTCAGAGAAATTTTACCATAAATAATCCTTTTTGAAAATGACAAATCAAGAACTTATTCAACTATATTACAAACACTTCAATTCTCAAAATTGGGATGGAATGCTATCGTTGGTCGCAGATAGCATTGCTCACGAACCAAATCAAGGTGAACCTAGAATAGGAATCGATAAATTCAAAGAATTTTTAGAGAAAATGGATGAATGTTATGAGGAAAAATTAACTGATATGATTTTTTACTCGGAATCAACTGGACAAAAATTTGCTTGTGAATTTATTGTAAATGGAAAATACAAAAAAGGCGAAGAAGGTTTACCTGAAGCACACGGACAAACATACATTTTGCCAGCATCGGCATTTTTGACTGTTGAAAATGGAAAAATTTGCAGGGTTACGACCAACTACAATTTAGAAAAATGGATTGAATTAGTTTCTTGAGATGAGTGAATTTAAATTCGTTCAAAAAATTGGCAAAGAAATAGAAACTATTCTTGACGATTTTGCACAATTAAGAATTACTGTTTTTGCTGAATTCCCCTATTTGTATGAAGGAAATCTAGCATACGAAAAGGAATATATTCAAACTTATTGTCAGTCTGAAAGATCATTTTTCTTCGGAATTTATCTTCAAAATGAATTGATTGGAGCCACAACTTGTTTGCCTTTGATTGATGAAACTGATGAGATCAAAAAACCATTTGAAGATGCCAAAATCGATGTAAATCAAGTTTTCTACTTTGGTGAAAGTGTTATTTTGCAAAAATACAGAGGTCAAGGATTTGGAAATCTGTTTTTTGATGAACGAGAGCGATATGCTAAGCAGTTTACTGAAATCAAATTCACCACTTTTTGTGCAGTTGAACGACCAAAAAATCATCCTTTGACACCTGAAAATTTCAGACCAAATGATATATTTTGGACAAAAAGAAAGTATATCAAAAGAACAGAATTATCTTGCGTAATGAAATGGCTCGACAAAAATGAATCGTCAGAAACATTCAAAAAATTAACTTTTTGGATCAAATCAATTGAAAGTTGAAATTCTACCTGAAGAAGGTATTGTAGCACAAAGTAAGTCGAATGAAATTAATTGGTTAATTGAGGAAATGTATTTAGCGAAAAATGCGCACATTCGACAAGATGGTCAGGTTTTCAATTTTTGATATCATTCAAAAATGGAGTATAAATTGAAAAATGAATCCATTGAAATCAAATTTTTCCACTTCTAAAATCGATTAAACTAAAAAAGCCGCTTCAATAGAAACGGCTTTCAAAATCTGATTGTCAGAATCTTAACGTTTGTGGCTAGATTCGCTAGAAACAGTTAATTTTTTTCTTCCTTTAGCACGACGTGCAGCTAAAACTTTACGACCGTTTTTAGTCGCCATACGACTACGGAATCCGTGCTTATTTTTTCTTTTTCTAACTGACGGTTGAAACGTTCTTTTCATGACAAATATTTATTTATATCTTTATTTCTCTAAATTTCGGACTGCAAAGATACACAATAATTCTTTTTATACAAGTTAATTTATTAAAAAGATTAAAAAACGCACAATATTGCCAATCATACGTTACTTTTGCGTACATAATACAAAGATAGGAAATGCTTCGACCAAAGAAAGAGAAAAAGGAAAAAATAAAATTATCCAAAGAGGACATACAAAAGGCAAAAGGGATTTTTAAATATTTAAAACCATATAGACTTTCATTCTCAATAGGTTGGTTCTTTTTGGTTGTTTCGACTACAACAGGACTGATTTTTCCTTTATTATTAGGACAACTATTAGGTGGCGCAGGTCAAAATGCTCCTACGAACACTGCTGATGCGATAAAATTAATTGATTTAAGTAACATTAATACTGTTGCCATGGCATTATTTATATTATTTGGAATTCAATCGTTAGCATCTTATTTTAGAGTGGTCATTTTCACAAATGTGACTGAAAACACGCTTCGTGATGTGCGATATGATGCTTTTTCAAGATTGATTTACATGCCTATGGATTTCTTCAACCAAAACAAAGTTGGAGAATTAACCTCTCGCATTTCATCTGACATTGCGCAATTGCAAGAAACCTTAAGAACAACCATTGCTGAGTTTTTTAGACAAATTGTTATTGTCGTTGGAGGTATTATTTTCCTTGGAATTATTTCTATGAAATTGGCATTGATCATGCTTGCAACTGTTCCTGTAATGGCAATCATCGCTGTTTTCTTTGGAAGATTCATCAAAAAACTTTCTGTAAAAGCCCAAGATGAAACCGCTACTTCAAATGTGGTGATCGAAGAAAATTTAACTGGAATTTCAAATGTAAAATCATTTACAAACGAAGCTTTGGCGCTTTTTAAATACAAAGTGAGCATTGATGAAATCAGAAAGTTAAATATCAAAAGTGGACTTTGGCGCGGACTTTTTGTTTCGTTTATTGTTTTCTGCTTGTTCGGTGCGATTGTATTCATCATTTGGCAAGGCTTATTGATGACACAAGGACCAAATCCTAGTTTAAGTCATCAAAATTTCTACTCGTTTATCATGCTAACTGTCATGATGGGAGCGTCGATTGGATCATTACCTGAGCTATACGCCAACATTCAAAAATCCATTGGTTCAACTGAACGATTAATCAGCATTATTCAAACTCCTGGTGAAAAAGAAATACTTATTGGAGTCGAAAAACCAACAATTACAGGGAAAGTTGAATTTAAAAATGTTAGATTTCACTATCCTCAAAGACCTGATGTCGAAGTGTTAAAATCCATCAATTTAACAGCAGAACCAAATGAAACAATTGCTTTAGTTGGTTCATCAGGCGCTGGAAAATCTACCATTGCATCCTTGCTTTTGAGATTTTTTGAAACATCAGAAGGAGAGCTTTGTTTTGATGATATCGACAACAAAAATATTGACATCGAGCACCTTCGATCAAATATGGCTTTGGTGCCACAAGAAGTAATTTTGTTTGCTGGTAAGATTTACGATAACATTGCATACGGCAATCCAGAAGCCTCAGAAGAAGAAGTCAAAAAAGCAGCGCAACAAGCGAACGCATTGGAATTTATCAATTCATTTCCGGAAGGTTTCAATACCGAGGTTGGAGATCGAGGAATTCAATTGTCTGGAGGACAAAAACAAAGAATCGCTATTGCAAGAGCATTATTAAAAAATCCAACCATTTTGATTTTAGATGAAGCGACTTCCGCACTAGATTCTGAATCAGAAAAATTGGTGCAAGAAGCTTTGGAAACGTTGATGAAAGGACGAACTTCTTTTGTGATTGCTCACCGTTTATCTACGATTCGCAATGCAGATAAAATCTACGTGATAGAAAACGGTCAAGTGGCTGAGCAAGGAAAACACGACGAATTATTGAATATTCCTGGTGGAATTTATGCCAATTTGGTGGAGTTGCAGATGAAGTCGTAGAAGACTCTAGACGAAAGACTTGAGACAATAGACTTAAGACATTAGACAGAAGACTTGAGGCAATAAACTTGATAGATTCCAAGATACTAAGATATTAGGATTTTAAGACTTCTGATTTTCTTAAGGATTTTCATTTGTCCTGAAGCTGCCCAGCAAGCGTGATAATCTAGTTTTAAAGTTACATAGCTACGGCTTTTAAAATCTTAATATTTTGTAGCGAAACGAATCTTTAAGTGACATTTGATTTCCAAATAAGATTGACTGTTTTGTCGTAAAATCTAAAGTATTGGAAACAAAAAAAGCCACGAAAAACGTGGCTTTAAGCGTATTTATCTCGAAATTAGAACGGCAAATCATCGTCTGCTTTTTCCATTGTCATTTCAGCTGTAGCAGCAGCAACTGGTGCTAAATTCATTGCTGAAGGACCAGAAGCAGGCATTCCAGAACCAGCATTTGCTCCTGCTCTGTCAATTCTCCACGCATCTAATGAATTGAAATATTTTACTTCACCTTGAGGACTTGTCCATTCGCGACCACGCAAATTGAAAGAAACATCAATTTGGTCGTTGATATTAAATCCATCTAACATAGAACATTTATCTTGTGTCAGTTGAAATTGAATATCTTGAGGATACATGCTAGAAGATTCAGTAACTACAAATTCGCGTTTTGAGAATTTTTCAGATACTTGTACCGTTGGATTCAACACTTTTAAAGTTCCAGTCAGTTTAAACATAATTTATTTTTTTAAAGTTATTATTTTGTTGTTTGTTTTTCTATTTAATCATTGAATGAAAGCAATGTCAACCAAGCTTCATCTATTTTGTTTTCAGCCAATAAAATCTTGGCGTGCTGGTGTAAAGCCAATTCCAATTCTTCCGCTTTGCCATCTAAAGATAAGAAGATTTCACTTAATTCCAACAATTTGTATTCATTTACTTTGGTTTCGTCTGGCAAAGATTCAACTCCAGCAAGTAATCCCAATTCATTTCCAGAAAATACAACCGATGATTTGACATCTTGCGGTAAATTATCAAACCCAATACCGATTGTGGTGATCGGTTTCGCGATTTCGAACATGGAATCTTCATTTGCATGGCAATACCAATTACCGCCCATTCTAGCGACCAAATTGATTTTATGTTGGTCAATCAAACCTTTATCATCCATTATTTCCTCTGCGACGTGAATTTTCACCACTTCGCAAATCACTAAATTTCCTGCGCCGCCTTCAGTTCCCAATTCTTTCACTTCAATCACTTTGCACTCAAATTGAACAGGCGATTCCCCTACTCTCTTCGGTTTAATCAAATCAGAATCAAGCGCAGTAAAACCAGCTTTTATAAATTCATCTTCATTTGGTGCGTAAGGAGAACTGCTCAAACTCATTTGCTGAACGATATCGTAATTCACAATATTGATCACAACTTCAGGAACAACTTTTACATTGTTATAGGTATCTTTGGTTGTATTCGTTCTTCCATTTCTTGCAGGCGAAAAAATCAAAATTGGTGGATTCGCACTGAAAACATTGAAAAAACTAAATGGAGAAAGGTTGTGATTTCCATCTGAATCAATAGTCGATGCAAAAGCGATAGGCCTTGGACCAATCGCACCAAGTAAAAGTTGATGCAAGCGCTGAATTGGCAATTCTTTTGGATCTAAATCAATCATGAAATTTTAATTTGTACAAAGTTACAGCGATTTTAGACGTTATTTTAAAATTTAAAATTGTTTTTTTCCACAAAATTAAATCCAACTTGTTTTACTAAAAAAAGAATTAATGATTCAACTAAAGAACTGATTTATTGTGCTCTTATTTTAATAAGCAAGAACGAATCAATCAAAAAGTTTTGAACCATATAAATACAACCGAACTGAAAAATTAAAAATATTCAAAAAAAAACTGATTTTCTTGGTGTGAATAAAATAATCATTATCTTTGCGCACCATTTTAGGATGGGTTTTGAAATAAATTTAAAGAAAAGTTAACGTACTTGTAATTTAAATTTGACTTGCAGATGTGGTGGAATTGGTAGACACGCTAGACTTAGGATCTAGTGCCGCGAGGTGTGAGAGTTCGAGTCTCTCCATCTGTACTCGATTAAATGGTGTAAGACAACTTATGCCATTTTTTGTTTATAGTAATTAAAACAAATTGAAATGAACGTAATTCGTGAAGACGTAAATGCGATGAGTGCTTTGTTGAGAGTTCAAATAGCACCAGCTGATTATCAATCTAAAGTTAGTTCTGCTTTAGAAAAATATAGAAAACAAGTAAAAGTTCCTGGATTTCGTCCTGGAAAAGTTCCAATGGGAATGATTCAAAAGCAATATGGTAGAGCATTATTGGCTGAAGAATTAAATAAAATGGTTAGCGATTCACTTTTTGGTTATGTAAATGACAACAAAATTGAAATTTTAGGAAATCCAATTCCAAAAGATGACATCGAAGTGAAAGGTGATTTCAATAACCCTGGCGATTTTGAATTTACTTATGAAATTGGTTTGGCTCCAGAGGTTAAAGTTACTTTAAGTTCTAAAGACAAATTTGATTACACAAAAGTGAAAATCGATGATGAATTAATCAACAAACAAATTGATGATTTACGTCGCCGTTATGGAAAATTGGTTGCTTCTGAAAAAGTAGCTGACAAAGACATGATCTTGGCACAATTTGTTGAATTAAATGAAGATGATTCTATCAAAGAAGGTGGAATTTTGCATTCTTCAACTATTTCTATGGAATTTGTTGAGAACAAAGACGCTAAAAAAGCATTGAAAGGTGCAAAAATTGGAGATAAAGTTGTTGTTAATCCTACGCATGTTTCTAGAGGCGGAAAGGATACTGCAGCGATGTTGGGAATTACTGAAGAGGAATTAGCTAATGTTTCTGACAAATTTCAAATGACAATCAATGAAATTCGTCAAATGGAATTGGCTGAATTGAACCAAGAATTGTTTGACAAATTATTTGGTGAAGGCGCTATCTCTTCAGAAAAAGAATTGAAAGAACGCATCGCGAAAGATTTAGAAGCAATGTTTGCAAATGATTCAGACCGTTTATTGACTCGTTCAATTTACGACAGCTTGATTGCGAACACGAAAGTGGATTTGCCAACTGAATTTTTGAAAAGATGGATTTTGTTGTCAAACGAAAAGCCAATTACCATGGAGGAAATCGAATCTCAATTTGAGAATTACGAAAAAAGCATGAAATGGCAATTGATTCAAGGACATATTTTCAAGGCAAATAACTTGAAAGTTGACCAAACTGAGGCATTAGAGTACACTAAAAACTTATTAGTGAATCAATATGCTCAATATGGTATTCCAGCGCCAGACGATAAAGAATTAACTCAATCAGCGGTTCAAGTTTTGACAAACAAAGAGGAATCAGCAAGAGTTTACGATATGTTGGCAGAATCAAGATTAACTGAGTACTTTAAAAGTACAGTGAAATTGACTGATAAATTTGTTACATACGATGAATTCGTAGAAATTGCTTCAAAATAAGTATTTGAAGTAAAATAAATTGCAAAGAAAGCTAGTCGAAACGACTGGCTTTTTTTATGCTCATTTATTTGTAAATTTCTTGCAGAATAATAAAAATCCCCATCGCTAACACAAACCAACCAAATCCCTTACGGAGACTTGCACCGTTGATTTTGGAATTTAGGAATATGCCGATAAAGATTCCCAAAATAGATAAGCCAGAGAAAATCAATAAGAAATTCCAATCTATTTTTAGATGTTGTAAATCACCTGTAAAACCGATTAAAGAATTGATAGAAATCACCATTAAAGAAGTAGCAACCGCTTCTTTCATTGGTAATTTGGCAAAAAACACCAAAGCAGGAATAATCAAAAATCCGCCACCTGCGCCAACAAGTCCCGTAACAATTCCCACCAACAATCCTTGCAACAACACCAATGGATAATTAATTTTTTCATCTTTCTTTTCAACTTCTTCTTTTCTTCCCTTTATCATTGAATAACTTGCCAGCAACATTACGACAGCAAAAAAGAACATGATCGCAACCGATTTCAAAACGGTATAATCCCCTATTTGAAACATTTCTTCAGGAATCATTGGCAACAATATTTTTCTAATCAAATAAACAACTGTCAAAGCAGGCGCAGCGAAAATCAAACCTGTTTTATAATTGATTAAATTTTTTCTAGCATTTTGAAACGAGGCAAACAAGGATGAAACACCAACAACAAAAAGAGAATAAGATGTTGCTAAATGTGGTTCAAATTTCAAAAGGTAAACAAAAACTGGAACGGTCAATATTGAACCACCACCTCCAATCAAACCTAATGTGATTCCAATTAAAACTGCACATAAGTATGCAGCAACTAACATCATTTCCATGTTTTTCGTTTAATAAAACAAAGTTGCATAAATAAATTGGTTTGGTTTAAAATCTAGAAACATATTATCATTCAAAAAAGGAAAATTTAATCTTTCACAGAATAAGCTTACCTTTGCACTCAATTTAAGCAAAAATATCATGACATTCGAGGATTTAAATCTCACCAAACCTTTATTAAACGCCCTGAAAGATTTAGGTTATGAAAAACCTACAACGATTCAACAAAAAGGTTTTTCTGTCATGATGTCTGGAAAAGACGTGCTTGGAATTGCCCAAACTGGTACTGGTAAAACACTAGCTTATCTCCTACCTTGCTTAAGACAATGGAATTTCTCCAAGGAAAGATTTCCTCAAATTTTAATCATTGTTCCTACAAGAGAATTGGTGGCACAAGTGGTTGAAGAAGTTGAAAAACTAACGCGTTACATGAATGTAACAACTGTTGGCGTTTATGGTGGTGCAAATATCAAAACTCAAGCGATTCAAATTGCTGAAGGTTTAGATGTATTGGTTGCTACGCCAGGACGTTTAATGGATTTAGCGTTAAAAGGCGATTTAGCCTTAAAACACATCAAAAGATTGGTGATTGATGAAGTTGATGAGACCTTGAATTTGGGTTTTAGAAAGCAATTGACAACTATTTTAGATATTCTACCGACAAAGAAACAAAGTTTACTCTTTTCAGCGACAATTACTGATGAAGTAGAGGCTTTGATTGAAGAATATTTTATTTCACCAATAAAAATTGAAGCTGCTCCAACGGGAACTCCGCTTGAAAACATCATTCAAAAGGCTTACCATGTTCCAAATTTCAATACGAAAATCAATTTGTTAAATTACCTTCTAGAAACGGAAGAAGGATTGAATAAAGTGTTGATTTTTACAGGAAGTAAGAAATTAGCAGATAAAATGTTTGAAGAAATTGAACAAAAATTCCCTGAAGAAGTTGGTGTTATTCACTCAAACAAAGCACAAAACAATCGATTTAATACAGTAAAATTATTTCAGGACGGAACTTATCGTATATTAATTGCTACAGATATCATTTCTAGAGGTTTGGATATTTCTGAAGTAACGCATGTAATTAATTTCGACACACCTGATGTTCCTGAAAATTATATTCATAGAATAGGTAGAACGGGTCGTTATGATCAAAAAGGAATTTCAATTACCTTGATTAGTCCTTTCGAAGAGAAATTTCAAGAAAGTATTGAGGATTTGATGCAGCAAAAAATTCCGATGGAAGCATTGCCTGCAGATTTGGAAGTTTCAGAAATCTTGACGGATGATGAATTGCCTAGAATCACGATGCCAAATGTGCAAATCAAACTCCCAAAAAGAGAAAATGTTGGCGCTGCATTTCATGAGAAAAAGGACAAAAACAAAAAAGTGAACAACAAAATTCGCTTGAAGGAAAAAATGCATGCCAAATACGGGAAACCGAAAACGAGAGGTCAAAAACCGAAAAAGAAAAAATAATTGGTTTATTCCAATTCAATTCTGATTTGTTCAACTTGAATTTCGATTACGTCACCCGCAATTAATTTGGCGCGTTTTCTAGTTTCAAGTTCTCCGTTTCTCATAATCATTTCTTCGTCAACAATCATTTTGGCGTGACCGCCAGTGGATGCAATTCCGATTGCTTTAAGCAATTGAATAAGTTCGATGTATTCTCCTTCGATTTTGAATTTGGTAATTTCCACTATGATTTATTTTTAAATTGTCTGTATAATTTTTCTGCCGCGGCAAAAGAAGATATCTCGCCTTTTACTACTTGCTTTTCCAAGTTTAAAATTGCTTCTTGGTGAGTTTCGTCTTCAAAGAAATCAGCTAAAATCAATTCTTTCAACGTTTCGTGCATCCAAAATTGATCTTGTTCGTGTCTTCTGAGATCAAAAAATTGATTGTCTTTCGTTTTTGAAACAAACTCTAAAATCAAATCACTTATTTTTCCGATGCTATGACCTTCTAATGAACTACAAGTTAACGCTTTTGGAATCCATCCGTTTTTATTTGGAGGAAAAAGGTGCATCGCATTTTGATATTCTTGTCTGGCTAAATTCGACTTTTTGACATTGTCTCCGTCGGCTTTCGTAATCACAAGCGCATCTGCCATTTCCATGATTCCACGTTTAATTCCCTGCAATTCGTCGCCAGCACCAGCCAACATCAAGAGCAGAAAAAAATCAACCATTGAATGCACAGCAGTTTCAGACTGACCTACTCCAACCGTTTCAACCAAAATATAATCAAAACCAGCTACTTCGCATAGTAAAATACTTTCTCTGGTTTTTCTAGCAACACCGCCGAGCGAATTTCCAGCAGGTGAAGGTCTGATAAAAGCGTTTTTTGCCATCGAAAGTTCATTCATCCTGGTTTTATCACCCAAAATAGAACCACCACTTTTTCCACTTGAAGGATCGATTGCCAGAACGGCCAACTTTTTTCCTTGTTGAATCAAGTTCATACCGAAAGCTTCGATAAAAGTACTTTTTCCAACACCAGGAACACCTGTTACACCAACACGAATTGATTTCCCTGCAAATGGCAAGCACATTTGAATCAATAAATTTGAAGCTTGTTTGTCTTCAGGTCTTGTGCTTTCTAACAAAGTAATCGCAGAAGATAGCGCAGCAACATCACCAGACTTGATTCCTTCGAATAATACTTCAGGCAAAACCGTTTTTTTACGATTTTTGCGACTTTCCAACCAAGAATCAATGTATTTATTATCCATAAAGCAACCTCGTTGAAACAAAAGTAAAGGTTTTAAGACAAGTTAATGCAGAAAAAAAGGAAAGAAATAGTAAACAAAAGTAATTTGAAGTTACTTTGTATTAAAATCAGTTCAATTCAAAATGACAAAAATCGGCTTGCTTTCAGATACACATGGATATCTCGATCCAAAAATCTACGAATATTTCAAGGATGTGGATGAAATTTGGCACGCTGGAGATGTTGGGTCGATGGAAGTAATCGATAAATTGCGCGCGTTTAAACCGTTGAGAGGAGTTTACGGCAACATCGACGATTATGAAATCCGAAAAGAATTACCCGAATTTAATCGATTTACCTGCGAAAACGTAGATGTTTTGATCACACACATTGCAGGAAAACCAGGAAAATATTCCAAACCGGCCATTGATGCATTGATTGAAAAAAGTCCAAAATTGTTTGTTTGTGGTCATTCACATATATTATTGGTCAAAATGGATCCAAAATTCAATATGCTTTGGATGAATCCAGGAGCGTGCGGTTACAAAGGATTTCATCAGGTCAAAACGATTTTACGATTCACAATTGATGGTGATAAAATTCAAGATTTGGAAGCCATTGAGTTGGGGAAAAGAGTTTAAAAACAATCAAGAAAAAGAATTTTGGCTGAAATATTATGCTTTTATTTGCGTTAGGAAACACAGCATGAAAAAAATCGGATTCATTTTAACTTTTTTCATTCCATTTTTGACATTTACTCAAATTGGAGGGAATACAACATTTGCTTTATTGGATTTGACTTACAGCGCGCGAGCTGCAGGTTTGGGAGGTGATTTCATTACGGCTAAAGATGAAGATTTAAACTTAACTGTTGCGAATCCATCATTGTACAATTCAAAAATGCATAATCATGTTGGTTTCAATCAAGCATTACTGGCGGGAGGAATTAATTATGGAATGGTGAATTATGCGAGATCATTTAAAAATGCAATTACAGGCGGAGCTTCTTTGCGATATGTCAATTACGGCAAACAAGAAATGCGCAATGAAGCTGGCACATCGATAGGAACATTTACACCTGGTGAATTTATTTTAGGTGCTGGAGCAGCTAAGCAGTTGAATCCTCAAATAACGATTGGCGCAAATGTGAATTTGATCTATTCTCAATTAGCTGGCTACAATTCTTTTGGCGCATCGATTGATTTAGCAGGAACTTATGAATTAGAGAAAGCAAATTTATTAGTCACCGCATTGGTTAAAAATGCAGGTTATCAATTTAAAAGCTATACAAAAAATAATCGTTCAAATCTTCCTACGGAATTTCAATTGGGAATTTCTCACAAATTAAAACATGCACCTTTTAGATTTTCGATTCTCGCTCATCATTTAAATAATTGGGATTTAACATACAATGACCCAAATGCGAAACCAACTTTAGATCCACTTACTGGAGATACCGTTCAAGTAAAAGTTGCAGGATTTGGAAAAAAATTAGCGAATCATTTTACCTATCAAATTGAAATTTTAATTTCTAAAAATATACATTTCAGAACAGCGTTTGACTATCATCGAAGACAAGAAATGAGTGTTAGTTCAAAACAAGGCTTAGCAGGTTTTTCAACAGGGATTGGATTTTACTTTAAAAGATTTAGTTTAGACTATGGATTTGTAATATATTCAAGCGCTGGATATAATAACATGATTACATTGACAACTAATTTAGATAAATGGAGAAAATAGTTCAA
The DNA here is from genome assembly GCA_947450325.1 of Flavobacteriia bacterium. Classification (GTDB taxonomy): domain Bacteria; phylum Bacteroidota; class Bacteroidia; order Flavobacteriales_D; family Crocinitomicaceae; genus JAQVCM01. The sequence continues at coordinate 53,376 of CANFUT010000009.1, read as the reverse complement.
TAAAAATCTTTTCCAAAAATTCTAAAAAAGGACAAACAAATCCCTAATATGTTATAAATCATTATTAAATATATGTTTTTTTTTATAAAAATATATTGAAATGCTTTGTCAATTAGATATTATGAGTACATTTGTAAAACCAACAAATTTATATTTATATGAAAAAATTAAGTTTACTTATAGGAGGATTACTTTTTAGTGGTCTTATGATGGCTCAAACAGGAGAGCAAAAAGGAAGAATTTCTTTTGAAGGACAAACAACAACTTCAGGAACTGTTATCGGTAAGAAATTTGCACCAGGAGCTAGAGTTCGTTATTTTGCAACTGAAAAATTAGCTCTTAGAGGTACTTTTGCTTTGGCAAACAATACAACTACAAGCAATTACTTCAGTAATGAAGTTAACAATACAGGAGATAAAGGAACTTACACTGACAAATCTACAATTTGGAATTTAGCAATTGGTGCTGAGTACCACGTTGAAGGAACAGATAAAATTTCTCCATACGCAGCTGTTGATTTAGTTTACGGTAACCAAAAAAGCATTATCGATGCAAAAAATGCAACTACAGCTGGTTACATGGCTAATTACACTAGAAATTCTGAAACTCCGGCTAAAAGAATGGGTGTTGCTTTAATGGGTGGTTTAGATTACAATTTTTCTAACATTTTTTACTTAGGTGGAGAAATTGGTATTCAAATTACAAATTACACTGTTGGTGAAGGCAAGACTACAACTGTCATGAATGGTGTTACTACAGATGCTCTTTCAAATGAAATTAAAAGAGGTACAGCAAGTGATCTAATCGCAACAGTACGTTTAGGATTTAGATTTTAATTTTAATCTTTATCAAAAAATATTAAAAAGTCGTTCTTATTGAACGGCTTTTTTTATGGCCAATTTTTCGAAAAACTCATTAAATGACTGATTCAAAACAAATAACAATTGCAATTGATGGCTACTCTTCTTGCGGCAAAAGCACACTTGCAAAATCTTTAGCACAAACGCTTAACTATATTTTTATTGATACTGGAGCAATGTATAGGGCGGTAGCTCTTTTTGCATTTAAAAATAAATGGATCAATGAATTAGAATTTAATAGCCAGAATCTTATAGCTAATTTGGATAATATCAACCTTCATTTTGAAAAGAATGAGGTTACTCGAAAACCTGAAATCTATTTGAATGGAGAAAATGTTGAATCTCAAATACGAACTTTAGAGATTAGTAATTTAGTAAGTAGAGTAGCATCTATCAAGGAAGTGAGAATAAAACTTGTTTCTGAACAACAAAAAATGGGGGGAAAAGGTGGAGTAGTTATGGACGGACGAGATATAGGTTCTGTAGTCTTCCCTAATGCTGAGATTAAATTTTTTATAACGGCAGCACCCAAAATTAGAGCTGAAAGAAGATATAAAGAATTGCTAGCCTCAAATTCAGATATAACATTAGAGGAAATAGAAAAAAATTTAATTGAAAGAGATTTTTTAGATAGTACAAGAACTGAGAGTCCCTTAATTCAAACAGTTGATTCAATTTTAATTGATAACAGTTTAATAACTATAAATGAGCAACTTGAACTAGCATTAAAATACGTTTATAAAAAATTAAAAAAAATAACAAAATTTTAAATATTTTATCAAATAAATAAACTTTTATTTATTAAATTCGCATTTAGATACTCCAATCCTCCAAATTGGTCTATTTTTAAACTAAGATGTAATGTTTTTTATTATTATTTTTTAATTTTATACAATAATTTAAAATAAAACAAATAATCAATTACCCCTTATTTCAAACTCCATGCTATCAATAGGAAAAATTACCGAAGATATTATTAACAGAAGTCCCTTTTTACGAGAAGCGATGACTGAAAACTTAGTCAATATCTCTGCTTTAGCTAGAAAAATTAAACCTGAAATTGAAGAACTTTATGGTTCGGAAGTAAAGGAAGGTGCAATTGTAATGGCTATCAAAAGAATGACCCCTGGATTATATCATCGATTAAATCTTAAAATCGTTAATATAATGGGTGATTTAGGTGATTTTCTAGTACGAAGTAACCTTGAAGATTTTACTTTTGAAAATTCAGAATCTCTTAAAAGAAAACAAACTGATTTGATTCAGCTTTTAGAATCAGAAAACGATAGTTTTTACACGATAAGTAGAGGTGTTACTGAAACTTCTATTGTCACAAATTCAATCAATACTGAACGATTACTTTCATTGTTGAAAAATGAAAAACTAAAATCTCATACCAAGAATTTGGCATCCATAACTGTTAAACTTCCTAGTGTAAATACTGAGATTTATGGAGTGTATTATTACATTCTAAAGCATTTAGCTTGGGAAGGATTAAACATTGTAGAAATTGTTTCAACAGCAAATGAGTTTACCGTAATCTTTAATCAAGACGATGTTGACAAGGCTTTTAAAGTTTTAATGCAATTAAAAAGAGGTATGTAATAATACTTTAAGATAAGCAAAAAAGGTTGAGCATTATGCTCAACCTTTTTTGCTTATCAATGAATTGAAAAAATCTAATTCTATTAAATTAGATTCGAGAACGAGTCGCTCCATTCTTTTTGGCCAAACCGTATTTTAAAAACAATTCAAATCCACCTCGGGCATTGGAAGCACCAGTTAAACTAGATACATTTATATCATAAGCAAAACCTACGGAATAATCAAACATTTCAAACATTGCTTTTGCAACAAACGCATCATTTGTTCTATAAAATGCACCAATGGACAGATAAGATCCTTTATTAAAACCAGTTACTCTAGAAGCTTCTTGTATTTGATATCTCCAATATGTACCAAATAAAAATTCCGTTGCTGTTTTTTGTCTTTGAAAATAAATTGCAGGCATCAATGAATTTCGCGAATTACTAATTCCAATAACAGCATTAGCGAAACCTGAAAATCTCATGTAAAGTTGTTCATTATTTGCTGACATAAAAGAATAATCAGGTTTGTTTAAATGATAAATTGCAAAACCAACATTGAAATCTTTCTGATTGTTACTAGTCATATAGTTCTCTGTCCCTCTATAAGTGTAGACAAATCCAGTTCCAACATCAAAATAATTGATTTTGTTTGCGAAAACAGATTCTCCACTTTGAATATTTGCATCATAATAATCACCATTGTATTGACTTGCCCATTTTCCGTTTGTAGTAGAAATTGATCTTTGCCCAAAACCAGCGTATATCCCCCCTCCTATTGTACTTTTTCTGTCAATGATTAAGTGATAAGCTAAATTCAAATTCGCGTTAGTTGTTGCTAATTTTAAATCTCCTGCCTGATCTTTGTATAAATTTAACCCAATAGCAAAAATTCCTTTTTTCTGTCTTGCATTTTCATTCAATCTCATATCGAAGGATGCTGCAAAAGTATTATAAGGCGTTGCAACACTTTTCCATTGTGTTCTGTAATTAACAATTACTTGTGTAGCGTTATTAGCTCCTGCTAATGCTGGATTTAAGGTTAATGGGGAGTTTGAGGCCTGAGAAAAATGTACATCTTGCGCAAAACTCACTTTTGTGTAAAAGGATACTAAAACTGATACTACAAAAAGCTGTATGATTTTTATTTTCATAATATTAATTTTATTGAGTTACAGTAATATTTCCTGATTGATTCACTTCACCTCCATTTATCAACTTTACATTTAGTCGATATACAAAAACACCAGAATTTACCTTTTTACCTTTAAAAAGTCCATCCCAACATTGATTTTGATCTGTGGTAGAAAAAACTTTTTCACCCCATCTATTGTAGATTGAAAACTCCATTGAAGCAATACAATTTCCTAATACACATTGTTGGTCATTTTTACCATCATTATTTGGAGAGAAAATCGTTGGTACAAAAATTTCTTTACTGCAAATTGGATTCACATATACTGTAACATATTCTGTACCTTGACAACCTGTCGCACTTGTTACTACTACCTCATACGTTGTCGTTACCAGAGGACTTGCACTAACTGTGTCACATGAAGTTGTTAAACAATTTATTCCATTTGAGGGAGTCCAACTATAAGAGACTCCTCCAGAAGCTGTTAATTCCACTGTTTCGCCCTCCGTAATTGAAATAGATATTGGATTAACTGAAACTGGTAAAGTTCCAATTACACCCACAGTAAATGAAGCATTTGCGGTGCAACCACCTGCATCTGTTACATTTACTGCATATTGACCTCCAGTAAGATTTGTCAATAATGGTGAATTAGCACTGACTGGGGTCCAATTGTAGGTGAACGGAGAGGTACCACCAGTAACATTTAATGAAATTTGACCATTGGATTGCCCGCAATTTTCATCCGTTACATTTCCAACGATTACAATTTGAGCACTTCCTGGAATTACAGCATTTTCAGAAACTAAACATCCAGTTGCGTCAGTAACAGATACTGTGTATGTACCAGTTGTAAGACCAGATGAGGTTGCGCCGCTTCCTCCTGATGGTGACCAAGAATAAATATAAGGAGAAGTTCCACCTGTGACATTTGCAGTCGCAGATCCGATACTTTGTCCACAGCTCGCTCCAATAATATTTGAAATCGTAACAGTCGGTCCGCCAATCGCAGGAACATTTACTGGTAATGTTAAAGAACAACCAGATCCATCAGTAATTAAAACTGAGTAAGGTCCACTGCTTAAATTATTTGCAGTTGCTCCATTGCCTCCTGATGGTGACCAAACATAAGTGTATGGAAGTGTTCCACCTGACGGGGTTACCGTTGCACTTCCATTGCTTGAACCGCAATTTGATCCTACAGTACTAGATGTTCCTGTAACTGCGGTTGATGCACCTACTAAAATAGAGTTTGAACCTGTACAAGTTCCATTAGTGACGTTCACCGTATAGGTAACGCCGCCAGCAACAGGTGTTGTAGTTGAAGCTGTTCCTCCAGCTGGAGACCAAACGTAACTATATGCTCCAGAACCACCAGTAACATTAACAGAAGCCGTTCCATTTGACAAACCACATGTTGACGATACTGCGCTCATCGTTAAGTTCAAAGTTGAAGCTTGTCCAATGGTAACAGTTGTAGAACCAGTGCAACTTGCTGCATCGACAACAGATACTGTGTATGTTCCAACTGACAAACTATTTTGCGAAGCACCAGTTAAATTTCCAGGATTCCAAGTATATTGATATGGAGCAGTTCCTCCAGATGCAGCAACAGTTGCGGAACCATTGTTAGTTGAACCACATCCGACATCAACTTGTGAAGAAATTGCAACATTTATTGTTGGACAAGGATTCGAAGAACATGCAGGAATCGAAGCTAAACTTGTAATAAGCAAAGTTGTTCCGGCATTATCTACTAATTGAACTGGAAAAGTAGTTGGGGCGGGTATTGTGGTTCCTGTGGTAAATGTTGTCCAATTAGTTACGTTCACAGCACATCCAGGAGGAATCGCACATCCGAAAAGGCATGCACTACAATCTTGTGAAGTTGTTTGATTTTGCCAAGCGTAAGGTGAAACCCCATTTGAAGCAGTGAGATCACCATTTGTTTCAACACAAACCGACAGCGATACACATGGGCTTACTGTTATGCTTGTTGTAACTGCTGTTCCGCAACTTAACGTAAAAGTAACTGTATGTGTGCCTGCACCAGCATTCGCAGGAGTGAAAGTACCATTTGCAGCCATTCCTGGACCGCTCCAAGTACCAGTTACTGATGCGGCTGTACAGCTTACTCCAGAATTGGGCGCGGCGGCGGTCAACAAGAAAGGTGAATCTGTCACACAAACAGAACCAACAGGTGTAATATCTGCAAAACAACAAGTATTTGGGACGATACTTACATCATCAATATAATAATATGCATACTGGTTTTGCAAACTCGTTGCCCCTGTACTTACAGAATTTGTTCCTGCATCATTGAAAAAATTTCCAATCACAAAATACTGCTCTCCGCCTGCTGCGACATAATTCCATTGAATTCTAAACCATTGTGGAGTCGTATCATTGATAATCGCACATGAGTAATTTAACTGAGGCGTAACATTGATTCTTGGACTTGATCCTGCACAAGCATCTCTTAAATATTGTGTATTTGAAAAGTAAATCCCCATGTTATTACATGCCCACGGTGAATCATCTGCTAAACTAACAAACATAGAAACACAATATGTTTGTCCAGCAACTAAAGCAGAAGTAGTATGTCCTTGAATGTACTCTCTATATTGATCATTCAGACCAAATGGAGCAGAATAACTAATAATTCCTGCATATTTATTTCCTGTTCTAGCATTTTGATAGCCTAAAGCATTTCCTGGAACTCCTAAAATGTTTGTTATGCCAGTATTACAAGTTGAGAATAAATCAGGAGATGAACAAGAATCACCAGGAGAATTTGAATTAGCATTGTCCCAATCATTTAAATCAGAAAATCCTTCTACTGGAAAAGGAAAACCAGCGCATCCATTAGCAGTATTTTCAAAACTAGGATTTATCACTAAGTTTTGAGACGATAAAACTCCAATATTTATAAAAAACAGGAGAAATAACAAATTAATTTTTGACATACTTTGAAAAGTTAATTAGCAATAAGTCGCATTATTATTTGATTCAGCAATACATTAATTGCAATAAAAAAGTTAATTAAAAACTTAACTTCTTGAAGTCGTAAAAATATGAAAGTTAAAAAGGTTTTACAGTGGGGCTGCCCCCTCAATAGATTTTCAATTTTTAATCAAATTCTTTGATATTATCTAAAATAGCCTTATTGTCCATGATCCAAAGTAAAAGACTATTATTTCTGGCATCTAAATTTAACTTTTTACAAATTCTTGATCTGTAATTCTCTACAGATTTCACTGAAACAAAAAGTAAATTTGCTATCTCTTTGCTTGACAATTTTTGGCTAACTAACTTTAAAGTTTTTAACTCTGTTTGAGTAAGACTGCCAATTAATTCAGAAATTTGAAGTTTTGCTTTGTCAGTGGTAAATAATGTTTGCCCTAGTTCTCTAACATCCTTCGCCATGAAAGTTTTTCCATCCATGACTGTCTGAATGCAATCGACTAATTCTTCAGAAGTGTTATCTTTCACCAAATAACCTTTTGCGCCATTGTAGAAAGCGAGTTTCAACATTTCAACATCTTTGTACATTGTCAATACAATGACTTTTGAATCAATTTCCATTTCTGTAATTACCTCACAGACTTCTAACCCATTTTTTACAGGCATGTCAATATCGACGATAATTATATCTGGCAGGGTAGTTTTAACAAATTCAATTAAATCTCCACCATTTTCAAACTGATCGATTACAATATTCTGAAACGAAGTTTCAAGCAAAAACTTCAGTCCGCTTCTAAATATTGGATGATCATCTGCTATAACTACATGCATGGCTTCGTTTTCTTTTTAAATATCCTTTAAAACTTCAAAATTAATCTAAATCCGTTTGAATTTGTAATAAAATTAACTTTCCCATTCAATTTATTACCTCTCTCTTTAATTGTCAAAATTCCAATTCCTGTACCAGTGGCAGAAACATCTTTCATACCAATTCCATTGTCCTTGTAATCGAGAAAATAACTTTCGTCTTGTTTATAAACAGTTATTTTTAAAGCAGTTGCTTGTGCATGTTTTATTGTATTATTTACACATTCTTGGATGATTCTATAAATTTGAGTTTTGGTTTCAACTGGCAAAGATTCGATTTCCTTAAAAAGTTCCAAACTACAAACTATACCTGTACTTTCCTGAATTTTCTCCATCAAAGACGCTAACGATCTCGACAAGCCAATTTTTTCTAAAAAAGATGGATGTAAATGGTGAGAAATACTTCGTGTTTGATTTATAACGTCTCCTAAATCAGAATCAAGCCCATCAATTGTTTGGATTCTACCCGTATTGAACATATTGATTTTTGACTTAATTACAGACAATGACTGACCAATATTGTCATGTAAATCTTTTGAAATTCTTCCACGTTCTTCATCGATGTTTTCAATCAACTTCTGAGAAAAGATAACTTGTTGACGCCTAGTAATAATAACAGAGCGAATAAAAATAATTCCTATGCCAAGTACTAATATTGAAAGCCCTAAAATCAATACAAATTTCAATCTAATCCGCTTGAGTTCATTCTCTTTTTGGAGCAAGGAATTTTTGCTTTTTTCATTTTCTAATTCTGATTCTATTCTCTCTTTTCCATACACCACCTGCATCTCAGCCATCTTATCCTGATTCGAAATATCGGACAAACTATCATCAAGTTGATTAAATTTTTTCGTTAATTCAAGTGCTTTTTTAAAATTTCCTTCCTTTTCAAATATCGTTGACAAAACTTGAAAAGACATTGCATAGTCGTTTGGATTTGGGTATCTTTTATTCATCACCAAAACTGAATCAACATCAGCTCGAGCTAATTTCAATTTACCAAGTTCAATATTTATGGAAGCTCTTAGCAGATACGATTGACCTAAAAATTCTTTCTCATTGTATTTTTTTAGTATCACGATTGCGGAATCACAATCCTTCATGGCAAAGTCCAACTGTTTATTTTCAAAATAACAGTTGGCTAAATTAATCATTGCCACGGCTGTAGCCGTCGGAAAACCTAATTTTCTTGCATTTTTTAATGTCTCCTTGTAGTGTTTTATTGATTCGTTGTAATTTTTTAATTCATCGTTGACCAATCCCAAGTTACTATGCAAATTAATTGCAAGTCTTGATTCTTCAGATTTAATTGCCAAAACCAGCGCTCTTTCAAAATCGATCTTCGCTTCTTTTGATTGTTTGTTGTAAAATTTAACAAGTCCTATATTATTCAAAATAATCGCTTGTTGATATTGCAGATTGTTTTTTTCGGCTACTCTTAACGCTTTAAAATAATATTCTAATGCCTCATCATGAATTTTCCTGTCTTCATATATGATACCTATTCCATTATAGGCTTCAACGGTATTTTCTGGAAACTTGTATTTAATCGCTTCTTCCAGCAAATAATTAAATTTCTTTTCAGCTGCAAGTTTATCTACATCACTCAACATAAATGCCAAGCGAATTTCCGTTGAATTCTGTAGTTTTTTGTCGTTGGCTCTTTTTGCTATTTCAATGGTTTTTTGATAATATTCTTTGGCTTTCTGAATATTTCGCGAGAAAAAATAGAAATTACCATAGTATTGATAAATCAATCCTTCTTCGCTCAATGAATTAATTTTTCGCGCTAACTTGATTGCTTTTGCCCCATTTTGAAAAACCGCAATCGAATCATAATAAGTACTTTGTCTGATTCTTTTTTTTAAGACATCAAGTTCAGTTTGATTTTTACTCTCAGTCTGCGAATGTCCCATTGAACAGGATACAATCAATAATATTAGTAATATGTATTTCAATTTTGTAAGATTTTACATCAAAGACGAAACTTTTTTTCGAAAGTAATCAATCTTTAACAAAAAAGAATAATTTATGATGTTTGATTAGAATCAGAAGTACATATATCCGTACTTTCAAATTTAAAATTTAAATTTATCCCCTATAAAAGTTATTTCCAACATGATTTCAAAAATTTACGCTACGTTTTTAAATATTTTGCAAGCCCCGAAACGTGAATTTGACGACTTTTTCGATGAAGCTGGATACATACTTGCGTACCGAATGGCGCTTTTTTTAACGGCGGTTTTGGGAACACTTGGAGTTGTTCTTATCGTTGATTACGGCGTAAAATACAGTATTCTTAGTTTCATTGGATTTTTTGTCGTTCTACTTTCATTATTATACATTAGAAAAACTGGGAAATATAAAGCTTTCACGCTTTATTTTAATCTATTTGGCGCTGTAATGTGTTTAATTACGCTCTTTGTAATCCAAGGTCAACCTCATCTTATAGATGGATTATGGATGATTATCAATATCCTGTTTACTTTCATGTCTGTTGGGAAAAATTGGGGCGTATTTCTAGCATTAGTGCATGGGATTTCGCTTTCATCTTTTTACTTTTTTCGCTTTAACAGTCAAATCCCTATGATTCATGATTTGACAAGTGACCAACTTTTTGGTGTTTCAATCAATGTGTTTTTCTGTTTTATGATTATCTTTTATTTGAGTTATCAAAACATCAAAACGAACCAATACGCGCAAAATAATCTGAAGGAAGCGAGAGAAAAACTTCAAATTCAATTTGATACAATCAATAAGCAAAATGAAGAAAAAACGATGATGCTGAAGGAAATTCATCATAGAGTGAAAAATAACCTTCAAGTAATTACAAGTCTTTTACGCCTTCAATCTCGCGAACTAGAGCATGAAGAAGCAATTTCGAAATTTCAAGAAACAACAAACAGAGTGATTGCAATGTCGATGATTCATGAAAAAATGTATCAATCTGAAGAGCTTTCGAAAATTAACATTGAAGAATATTTTAAAAGTCTTTCAACTGATTTATTGAGCTCGTACCAAGTTGCATTTCCTATTGATATCAACATTTACTGTAGCATTGAAACTTTGGGTATGAGACCCATCGTACCTTTAGCTTTGATTTTCAATGAATTACTCTCCAACTCTTTGAAATATGCTTTTTGTGGAAATAATAAAGCAAAAATTGACATCAAACTTCAAAAAATGGATCAGGACAACTTTGTTTTGACATATGAAGACAATGGAACATGGAAAACTCCAACCAGAAAAGATTCCTTTGGCATGGAATTAATTGATGCTTTAACCGAACAACTTGAAGGAACGATGTCTTTTTCTGACACGCCAGTAACGAAGTATGTATTCGAATTTCCGAATTTGGATTCATAAATTCAAAATCAATAGGTATTTCTTGTTTGTGTTAACTATTCCAATTAACTTTGAACAGCGAAAAAAAATAACATGACATCTACAGATTTATTGAAGGAAGTTCGAACAATTACTCAGAACAACTTAGAAGTTTTGAAGAAAAAATTCTCTCATCTTTCTAAAGAACAAAAAAATTGGAAACCATCTGAACACGCTTGGAATGTTCAAGAAATATTCGCTCACCTAAATCAATATGCCCATTTTTACCATGTTGCATTTTTAAATCGCATCAATAAAACAAGATTTAGAGAACCAAAAGAATTATATCAATCTTCTCCATTAGGACGTTCTGCTTGGAAATCCATGAAACTAGGGAACGCTAAAAATGTGAAAAGGAAATTCAAATCCGCGAGAAATTACAACCCGACTTTTGAAACTTCTTTGTTACATGAAAATGATATTCAATTATTTGAAAACGGACAAAAAGACTTACTCGAAATTATTGAAAAAGCTGCCACTGTAAACATCAGAAAAGTAAAAGTTCCAATTTCTATGAGTAAAATAATCAAACTCAGACTTGGTGATGCTTTACTTTTTGTCGTATATCACAACGAAAGACACGTTCAACAAGCTTTAAATGTACTGGCACATCAAAATTTCCCTAAAAAATAATGAGTGTGCAATTGGCATTTTGTAGGGTGAATATTTCACCTGTTCGTATCTCAAACAGCGACGCCTCAGAAATGGTCACTCAACTGCTTTTTGGAGAAGTTTTCGAAGTACATGAATTTGAGAAATCTTGGTGTAAAATAGTCATTTACAAAGACAATTATGAAGGTTGGATTGATGTAAAACACTTGGAACTTCTTACCCCAAAGGAATCCACACGCTGGCTAGACAATCAAACTTTAGAAACAAATCTATTACGAAAATTACAAACACCTTGGGGAATTCAATGGATTTCAAGAGGCTCCTTTGTTGGAGATTCGAATCAAGATTTTAAAATTGGTCAACATCCTTTTTCCTTTGTCGATCAACTTCCAAATATAGTTTTCACTACAAATACTGAATTAGCATTAGAATATCTAAACACTCCATACCTTTGGGGTGGAAAAAGTCCTTTTGGAATCGATTGTTCAGGCTTTACTCAGATTGTTTATCGATTCTTTGACATCAATTTACCCAGAGATGCATATCAACAAGCAGAATTAGGTTTATCGATTGAATTTTCACAAAAATTACCGGGAGATTTGGCTTTTTTCACTAACCAAGCAGGAAAGGTTATTCATGTTGGTATCATATTGGAAAATAGTCAAATTATCCATGCTTCAGGACAAGTCAGAATTGATACATTCATAGAATCTGGTATTTTAAATGAATCTAAAAAAGAGATTACACATACACTTTATGCTATTAAAAGAGTATAAACTACTATATTTGTGTTAAAATTTTTAGTATGCGTATTTTAATCACAGGAGGAGCAGGATTTATCGGAAGTAATTTAACCAAAAGACTTGTAAATGAAGGACATGAAATTACAGTTTTAGATTCTCTATTAAGAGGGAATAAGTTGGATAAAGACACTTACTCAAAAATCAATTTTATCAAAGGAGACGTAAGAGACGCACAATTGATGATTGAGGCTTCAAAAGGATGTGATTTAATCATTCATTTTGCAGCAGTTTTGGGAGTAGATATCGTTGCTGATAATCCTGTTGAAACAATGGATGTTGAAGTTATCGGGACCAGAAATGCGATTATGGCTGCTGAAATCAATAACATCAAAAAAATCATGTATGCTTCAACAAGCGGAATATATGGTCATTCAGCAATTGAAAACGCTTTAACTGAAGAAGTATTGGTTGATCCAAGAACGTCTTATGCTATGGCAAAAAGATACAATGAAATCTATTTAGCTTCGCACCATGAAGAAAAAGGATTGAATGTTATTTCTCTTCGTTTCTTTAACGTTTATGGTCACAATCAAGACAATCGCATGGTGGTTCCTTTGTTTTTTGAACAAGCTTTGAAAAATGAACCAATTACGGTTTTTGGTAGCGGTAAACAAACCAGAGATTTCACGTATATCGACGATACAGTTGAAGCTTGTGTTAGATTGATGGAATTAGAAGGATGCCACATCGTGAATATTGCAAACGAAGCAGAATGGTGTATCAGTGAATTGGCTGTTAAAATCAAAGATATTGCAAATTCAGATTCTGAAATTATTTATATCGATGCACCTAAAAAACGCTACGACTATGAAGTTGAAAGAAGAGTTGGTAGTTCTAACAAATTATTGAAATTAACTGGATATAAACCTTTAACTACTTTAGATGAAGGTTTAAGATTGATTCAAGAAATCAATTACAAAAAATAATTTTTCACAATCGCTTTTTTTGAAAATATGAAAAGAGACCAACAGATTTTTGATTTAATCAATCTTGAGAAAAATCGTCAATTACATGGCGTTGAACTTATTGCTTCAGAGAATTTTGTAAGCAATGAAGTTATGGAAGCGATGGGTTCGGTTTTGACGAATAAATATGCTGAAGGACTTCCAGGAAAAAGATACTATGGTGGTTGTGAAGTTGTTGATCAAGTTGAACAATTAGCCATTGACCGTTTGTGCGAACTTTTTGGTGCCACATGGGCCAATGTTCAACCACACTCAGGTGCGCAAGCAAACGCTGCCGTTTTCTTAGCTTGTTTAAATCCTGGCGATAAAATTTTAGGATTTAATTTGTCTCATGGAGGACATTTAACGCATGGTTCGCCTGTCAATTTTTCTGGAAAATTATACCAACCTTTTTTCTATGGTGTAGATCAAGAAACTGGATTGGTTGATTACAATGCGCTGGAAGAAGTTGCCCACAAAGAAAAACCAAAAATGATTATTTGTGGTGCTTCCGCTTACAGTCGTGATTGGGATTACGCTCGAATTAGAAAAGTAGCAGACGAAATTGGCGCTATTATTTTGGCTGATATTTCACATCCAGCAGGTTTAATCGCTGCGGGATTATTATCAGATCCTTTAGATCATTGCCATATAGTTACTTCAACAACACACAAAACGTTGCGTGGACCACGAGGTGGAATCATCATGATGCGCCACAATTTTGACAACCCGTTTGGTTTGAAATGGAACAATGGAAACTTGAAATCGATGGCGGCTTTGTTAGACGCAGCTGTTTTCCCAGGAATTCAAGGTGGACCGTTGGAACACGTGATTGCTGCCAAAGCGGTTGCTTTTCAAGAGGCTTTATCTCCAGAGTATAAAACGTACATGCAACAAGTTCAAAAAAATGCAGCTGTCATGGCGAAAGAATTTGTACAATTAGGCTATAAAGTTATTTCTGGAGGTACAGAAAATCACAGCATGTTGATTGATTTGCGTTCTAAAAATGTAACTGGAAAAGATGCTGAAATTGTTTTAGTGAAGGCAGATATTACGGTGAACAAAAACATGGTTCCATTTGATACTGAATCACCATTCGTTACTTCTGGAATTAGAGTTGGAACTGCCGCAATTACTACACGTGGTTTGAAAGAAAACGACATCGTTCAAATTGTGAAATGGATTGATGACGTTCTTTCGAATGTAAATGATGAAAACGTAATTAACAGAGTAAGAGCTGAAATCAATGCAAAAATGAAAGAATATCCTTTGTTTCAGTATTAAACCAAGGATTTTAAGATAATCAAAAACTGTTTCTCAAAAGGAAGCAGTTTTTTTTATTTCATGCTCCAAGAAATCAATAAAATCAACAACAAATCGATCCCATAAATAATGATCAAATCTTTGTGCTCAATGTACCAAGGTTGTTTGATTTTTTCCGCTTCTTTTTCAGGTTCTTTGATTTCAGGTTTTACTTCTTCTTTGATTTCAGTGATTGGTTCAATTACTTGTAAATCTGGATACAATGTTTTCCAATGAAATAACTCTGTTCCTAATTTCACTTTATCTTTTGGATTCAAAAGTGCAATTCCGTTTAATCTAACTCCATTGATAAATGTTCCTTCTGATGAATCTAAATCAGTGATAAAGATATTTCCGTCTTTGTCTCTAAACAGTTGCAAATGATGTTCCGAAACATAGGGAAGATTCAAAATCACGTCGTTTTTGTGCGAACGTCCAACTGTAATCGTGTTTTTTTGATCTTGTTCAACGTATTTTTTCCAATTGAAAGGAATTTCATCACCAATTGTGACTTTGTCAAATGGATTTAACTCAACGGAATCATTGATGAGATTACCATTTACTTTGGTACCGAATTTAGATTGTAAATCTGTCAAAAAAACATTTCCTTCAACGTCTACAAATATTTCCAGATGATGTTTAGAAATTGTAGGATCATTTAAAACAACATCATTGTCTTCTCCCCTACCAACTTTAATTAACAAATAACTCATAAATTATGGTTTTGAAACAACTTTTATCTCTGATTCAAAAAGAGTCAAAATATCAAAAAATCAATTCGAACTTTTGTTTTCAGTTTCGAAATTAACCAAAATCTTTGGAAATAAAGATACAATAATTCGATTAAGTTTAAAATCAGATTCAATTGATTATTTTTGCTAAAAAATTATATCAATGGAAGCAATTATTAAGACAAATAAAGGCGAAATGAAGGTTGCATTTTATGAAAATGATGCACCTAATACAGTGGCAAATTTCGTGAAATTATCAAAAGACGGTTTTTATAACGGATTGTCTTGGCATCGTGTGATTCCTGATTTCGTTATTCAAGGCGGATGTCCAAAAGGAACTGGCGCTGGAGGACCAGGATACAAAATCGATTGCGAATTGACAGGAGAAAATCAATACCACGACCGTGGCGTTTTATCCATGGCTCACGCAGGAAGAAACACTGGAGGTTCACAATTTTTTGTTTGCCACAGTAGAAGACAAACTTCTCACTTAGACAGAAACCATACTTGTTTTGGAAAAGTTTATGAAGGGTTGGAAGTGATCGACGCAATTCGCGAAGGTGATAAAATTGAATCTATTACAATTATTGATTAATTGTAAAAAACAATACCAAATGAAAAACTTGATGATTGCTCATCGAGTTTTTTTTATTTCAAACCTCTTGTTTTCTTGATATTATCGTAAGCTTCTTGAATTTTCTGAAACTTCTCTTTGGCGCCTTTTTGGTATTCATCGCCCATCTGCGCTACTTTGTCAGGATGATATCGAATTGCCATTTGTCGATAAGCCTTCTTAATTTCTTCATCTGTTGCAGTTGCTTCTAATCCCAATACTTTGAAATCCGAATTCACATCGCGGTAGAACATGTTTTTGACACTTTCGAAATCCATGTTTGGAACGCCCATCAACTGTGCAATTCTTTTCAAAATCAACATTTCTGATTCCTGAACATGCCCGTCAGATTTGGCAATACCAAAAAGATAGTGCAACAATTGAACGCGCACTTCTTCTTGAGTTCGCATTCTGATATCTTGACAAATTTGTTCCAATGGAATATCGTCAGAATCCAAGAAACGCTTCAATGTTTGCAAATGCGCTGTTGAAAATTGAGGACCAAATTGTTGACGAAAAAAAGATTTTACAAAATCTAACTCCGCTTTCAACACTTTTCCATCCGCGCGCATCACTGCAGCAGAAAGTGCAATCAACATCGTCGCAAAATCTGTATTTGTCGTTCTTTGTTGGTAATACGAGAATAAATCATCTGCTGAAAAACCACTGCCGCTTCCGCCAGTTGCGCCTTGTCGTTGAGATACATTTGATGTTAGTAAATTATCAATAAATCCACCAACGACGAATCCAACAAATCCTCCAAAAAAACTTCTACCAAGAAGAAGAAATCCTCCGATAGCTCCTATCAATTTAAACAAATCTGTACATTTTAGGCAATTTTTTCAAACCGCCGATTATCTATTCTAACTTTTGAACATAAAAAAATGCCATGCATCGAAACACATGGCAAATCTATGCTTTTTTTATACCAATTCTATACTTCTTTCAATAAATTGATTCAATGCTTCGCCTTTCAACATTCCTTGAGAAAGCAAGGCTAAATCAGTCAATTGTTTTGCTTTATCAGCGCGTTGAGCATCATCCGTTTTCAATAATTCACCTACTTTCGGGTGATTGCTATTGACAACCAATTGATATGTTTCAGGGAAAGCACCGAAAAAGCCACCGCCACCCATTTTTTGTTGTTCCATCATTCTGCGGATAAACTCAGGCTGCGTCACAATGATTGGCGCTTCCGTTTCACTCATACTTGAAAATTCAACTTTGAATTTCTCTTTGTTGACAGAACCTTCAAAGACAATTTGCAATTGTTCTTCTTCCTCTTTCGAAAGTTTAGATGGAATTTCTTCAGATTTTTTAATCAATTTATCCAAAGTATCCGCATCAACTCTTGCAAAAGTTAGGTTCAAACCTTCCTGCTCCATTTTGGAAATCCAATGAGGAACCAATGGTCCGTCCAAAGACAAAACATCATAACCGCGGTCTTTTGCAGCTTTCACAAAACCAAATTGTGCTTCTGCATCATTGGTGTAAAGAACAATAATTTTACCATCTTTATCAGTTTGTAAAGCCGTGATTTTCTCTTTGTATTCCTCAACTGTAAAATATTTACCTTCAGTATTTTTAACCAAAGAAAAACCTTTTGATTTTTCAGCAAATTTATCGTCTGAAAGTGTCCCATATTCAACAAAGATTTTCAAATCTTCCCACTTAGATTCAAAATCTGGTCGGTCTTTTTTGAACATTTCAGCCAATTTATCTGCCACTTTTTTAGTGATGTGACTTGAGATCTTTTTTACATTGCTATCGCTTTGTAAATAAGAACGTGAAACATTCAATGGAATATCTGGAGAATCAATTACTCCGTGCAACAAAGTCAGGAATTCAGGAACAATTTCTGCAACGCTATCAGTAATAAACACTTGATTGCTGTACAAATTGATTTTATTTCGTTGAACTTCTACATTTTCCTTGATTTTTGGGAAATATAAAATTCCTGTCAAATTAAAGGGATAATCTACATTCAAATGAATGTGAAACAATGGATCTTCGAATGTCATTGGATACAATTCTCTGTAAAAAGCATTGTAATCTTCTTGTTTCAAATCGATAGGTGCTTTTGTCCAAGCTGGAGAAGGATTGTTCACTTGATTTGGAACATCAATCGCCACACGTTTTACGTTTCCTTTGTCGTCTTTTTCGCCTTCAGGAGAATCGATGTATTCTGTTTTGTTTCCAAAAATTACTGGAATTGGTAAAAACTTACAGTATTTATCCAGAATCCCTTGAATACGCGCTTTTTCTAAAAACTCAATAGATTCTTCATTGATATACAAAATAATATCTGTTCCTCTGTCTGTTTTTTCAATGTCTGTGATCGTATATTCAGGTGAACCATTACTTTCCCATTGCACCGCTTGAGAACCTTCGTGGCGTGACAAAGTTCTGATTTGGACTTTTTCAGAAACCATGAAAGCTGAATAAAATCCCAATCCAAAGTGACCGATGATACTTTCAGCACCTTCTTTTCCTTCGTATTGTTTTACAAATTCTTCTGCACCTGAAAAAGCAATTTGATTGATGTATTTATCAATTTCATCGCTTGTCATTCCAATTCCATGATCTGAAATCGTCAGTGTTTTAGCCTCTTTGTCTAATACAACTTCCACTTTCAAATCGCCAACTTCACCTTTGAATTCGCCTGTCGAAGCCAACACTTTCACTTTTTGAGAAGCATCTACTGCATTCGAAACCAACTCTCTTAAAAATATCTCGTGGTCTGAATACAAGAATTTTTTAATGATTGGAAAAATATTTTCCGTTTGAACATTAATTTGACCTGTTTTCATAATTTTAAATTTATTACAATTTGATCCATTTGTGGACACATCTTTTCGTCAATCACTATGCCAAGGGAATGAGAATGACAAAATGTCGTAATTTGATTTTCAATTCAAGTTTGATAGGTATTAAAATGTCATTTTGTTAAAAAATTCCATATTTACATAGATTAAATTCCAATATTACATAAACAAAATTCCATATTTACATAAAAAATATTCCATAATTACATAAAATGTATTATTTTTGGTTTATGATTCAACGATTGGCATATCAGAAAATATTGAAAATGGCTCAAAAATTTCCAGTTTTGGTCTTCACAGGACCGAGACAATCTGGGAAAACAACTTTGAGTAAGTTGGTATTTTCAGACTATCGGTATGTTTCCATGGAAAATCCTGATATGCTTTATTTTGCGCAAACAGATCCGAAAGGATTTTTAGAAACTTATGATGACAAAGTAATTATCGATGAAGCACAAAATGCGCCTGAATTATTTTCATATATCCAACAAATCGTTGATGAATCAGGAAAAACTGGACAATATATTTTGAGTGGGTCACAGAACTTTTTGATGTTAGAAAAAGTAACTCAAAGTTTGGCGGGAAGGGTTTACATCCTTGAATTGTTGCCTCTCAGCCATGCAGAAATAAAAACTGTCAAGCAACTCAATATCTTTGAATCAATCATTCAAGGCGGATATCCGCGAACGTTCGACAAAGAAATTGCGCCGAATGATTTTTATCCATCTTATATTCAGACCTACATCGAAAGAGATGTTCGAAGCATGGTTAATGTGCATGACTTATCGACTTTCCGAAAATTCATCAACATTTGCGCGCATCACGTTGGGCAGATTTTCAATGCGAATACCATTTCAAAAGATTTGGGAATTGACATCAAAACGGTGCAACGCTGGTTGTCTATTTTAGAAACGAGTTACATTGCTTTCACACTCAAACCTTGGCATAAGAATTTTTCTAAACGCATCGTAAAATCTCCTAAACTGTATTTTTATGATACAGGATTAGTTTGCTATCTTCTTGGAATTGAAGATGAAAAAGAATTGATTATTTCCAATTACAAAGGCGCAATTTTTGAAAATTATGCACTGGTAGATATTATCAAAAACCACAAAAACAATGGCGAAATCAAAAATTATTATTTCTGGAGAGACAGCAATGGAAATGAAATTGATTTGATTATCGAAAGAGGATTGAAAATTCAATGCATTGAAATGAAAGCTTCGCAAACCGTTAAAAGTGAGTATATCAAATCATTGCATTACATTGATTCGTTTGATAAAACACTTCAGTTCAAACATTACTTGTTGAACACACAAGATTTCAGCGAAACAAGGAGTAATGAGATGATTGTCAGCTGGAATAATACGATTGAAATTTAGATAAATGTTATCGTTTTGAGTGCCAACCAACCCTGAAAAGTACAATATATCCTTCTTTTGTTGCAGCAATTGATGGCAAATCGATGTCTAAATTTCGCCCTGTTTGCACTGACGTAAAAATAGGCTCCTCTTGATTTTCTGGCAAATAATAGTCAATCTGATAGGTTCCTTTTTTCATTCCTTTGACTTGCAATTTTTGTTTCTTCAAATTGACCGCTTCTCGTTTCAACAAATGTTGAATCTCAACTGGAATTGTCACGCAAGTATCCGTATTGTAAAAATTATATGTCTTATTGGTCAACACCCCGATTGCCTCGGATTTTTGACCTGAACGCATATAAGACAAGTCGGCTTTTCGCCAAGAAGCATCCATGGCTTCAGCATAATTTGCATTGTAATTCCAACGTTTCAATGAATCGCCATCATACAACTCACTCGCACCAGGATGCCAATCTCCATAAAGAAAATCAACCGTCGAAATCCATTTTTGCATTTGTCCGTAGACCTTGTAATTGTCAGTTTTATACCAACTCGACCAAGAAAGCGACGCAGCTAAGCCTGAAAACAAACTTTGCCATTGACTGCGATTGATTTCAATTCCTGACCGTTCGCAATTTCTGACACAGTCAATCGGTTCTGACTCTGAAAACATTAACGGCTTGATATTGTAAGAAAAAACATTCTCACCCGATTTTTCAGAAGACCTGACATTGTATGCATTTTCTGAAAGCTCCTTTTCACTTTCGTTCAATAATCTTTTGGCAACTACTTTGGTGAAAAACTTCGCAAAATCTGGTGTTCCAAAATCATACACATTACTTGTCATAAAATCATAGGATTTTGACTTAAAAAAAGTACTGTCTTTTTGGCTCATTTCTCCGCTGTAGGAAGCAGTTAATAAGTGAATTTTTCCGTGATACAATGATTTCAAATAGTCACCCATTTCAATTTGCCAATCTTGAAAAACCTGGGTATTTTTATTGTAAAACTCGTTGTTATCGTCCGCTGTTGATCCAATATTACTGATTTCACTCATGATTTCAAATGCGGCGATATTGGGTGAATATCCCCAACGTGCCATGATATATCTCAAACGCTGTTTGTAATATTTTTTAGCGTCTTGATTTGAAAAAAACTCGATTGGTCTTTCCAAGTTGAAAGCTTTTTTATAACAATAAGAAGGTGTGCCATCATTGTCAATCCAATCCCATTGCGTGAGATAATAGACATTAAATTTGAAAGTATAATGTATCGCTAAATCCCAGTGAATGAAAAGATTTTTGGCTTCAGCAAATTCAAGCAATTCGTCCATTTCTTGTGCTTGATTGAGTCGATTAGTGTAATCACCCAACTTTTCCCACTCAATTTCTGTTGAAATTGGATTCATGATTGTTCGCACATAATTGACTCCACTTTCGGCCATTTTAGACCAAACATCTTTGTATTTGTCGTAAACACGAGGCACACAAAATCCTTTATCTCGATACATTTCTGGACGATACCAAGTCTTATCTTGCTCTTTAATAATATTGTAGGAAAACAAAGTCGAATCAAACTCAGGTGCAGTTTCTGGCCAAGGTGTATTCATCCCAACTGGATAAAAAGGACTGCCGTCCAACTCCAAAAACCGTTTATTTTCACCAACTTGAACGTAACCGTGATTTTCACTTTCATCAACATAAAAATCAAAAATTGGTGACCAAAATAAATCATCGGCAGTTTGAATGCGAATTTGCATTCTCCAACTTCCAGCTTTTGGTGGGGCAAAACGAATGTGAAAAGGAAATTGATTTTCTAACTTTCGCCAACCACCCAATTTAAAATATTCTTCATCCGTATAATAAGCACCATTTTTTGGTTCAGGTAAAGGATTTTTCATGAAAGATTGATAGTTCTGTATGTAAAACCCATCGACCAAAATCGGATTTAATGTGTCATTTTCAAAAATGAATCTGGCTTCAACTTTCAATTCCCATTCTAAATAGGGATTGATTAAATAATTTGTATCACTTAAATATCGATCGATAAAATTGCGCACTTTTCCATTGACATTAAGCGGAAGTGTAACTCCAATTTCCATCCGTTGTAATCTCAAAAATGGATCTAGATTTTGCTGATTTAAAAATTTCACCTCAAAACTTCGATCGTTAAGCATCTCATCGATTGGCGTATCCCTAGCTTCATTGTAAGCAGATACCGCAACCTTTTGTGCCATTGAATTGATTGAAGCATAAAAGACTAGAAATAAAAGCAATAGATTTCTCATAATCAAACTTTTGGGATACAAAAAATATTATCGTGATTTGGAAATTCTTCCCGTGAATTAATTTGAATCAATTTTGATTTTCGTTCTTTAGTACCTGACAATTTAAAGATTTCGTAAAATCCAAAGCTTTCAATAAAATCAATCATTTCAAATGGATCGTACTGATTATCGCGCGAAACGGAAAATTCAATAATTAAAATTGGTTTGCAATTTTTGATGGTGTTTGTGGCTCCTTTTAACACTTGAAATTCAAATCCTTCGACATCAATTTTAATCATTTTAGGCTTAAATTCGGAATTGATAACTTCATCTAAAGTTTTCACGTCCACTTCAAAACCTGTCGAATTTTCAGAATGAATCACTAGTGAAGCGCCTCCGCGATTGACATTCCAATTGTCATAAATGGTTGCCTTTCCGGATTCGTTTCCTAAAGCAAAATTGAATGTTTTAATATTCTCAATTTTATTTAATTGAATGTTTTCAAGTAACAATTCATGCGTTTCTGGGTGAGCTTCGAAAGACAAGATTTGACCTGGATTTCCAACGCATTGCGAAGCAAAAATGGACATCAAACCAATATTCGCACCAACATCAACAAAACAATCTCCTCTGTTTAAATAGGTTGTAATAAAATAAAGCGTTCCTTTTTCATACGTTCCAGTTTGGAATAAACTCAATTCAACGCCAGCATCTTTAGAAGGATCGATTTTCATCAAAAATCCGTGATTGGTTTGCAAAATGTGCGGACCAATTTTAGTTGAATCTGGCAATAAAACGCGCGGTAAAACAACCGATAATTTTCGAATTCCGCGGATATCGATATCTCGCAAAATACTTATCAGCGCATGGGAAATAGGAAACTTATATTTTTTATTCACAGAATGTTTTTATCGATGGAAATGTTTGCCGAATTTAAGGAAAAAGAGTTGAATGAGAAATCAAAACTAGAATTTACAATTCAGAATCATGAGAAAACTAAAATTAAAAGATTAAATATTTTTGTTTGAGCTTTTGTAACTTTACAGCAATTATAATGGAAGAGCACGAAGAAATAGAACAGCATACAAAATTCAATAGCGCTTTGCCGTTGATTTTAAAACTGCGGGATTTAATTTTCGGAGAAACTAAACCAGATGTTTACACTAGAATCACGGTCTATTTCAACGCCCTAATTTGGCTCATTTTCTTGTCTTGGCACCTCATCAGCTATGCAAGTATTTCATTGCGCGAAGTGATTTTTACAGAAAAGAAAATCGACGTGGAAGCTTTGATTTTTGAAAGAGGAAAATTGCTGGGTTTTCAACCTTACGAATTTTTAAATTTGTTGCTCAACTATCATATTATCAGCGCCATTTGTTGGGGAATAATTTTCATCGGTTTAATTTTGATTTGGAGAAAAAACAAAATTTTCAATTATTTCATTTTCATCCCATTGATTGTTTACGCAGGAATGATCTTGTTTTTTCTCCGTTGGAGATATTTTATGGAAGACACCACCACTTTTGACAAAATTAGTTTGCTGGTTTTTGTTTTGAATATCCTGATTTATTGGATTATTCAACGGGCGAAAAGACAAATAAACATTTAATAAAAGATTGTTTATCAAATTATTAAAAACTAACTATTTAACCAACGTACGCAAAAACACCACTTCACTTTCTAATTGTTGAATGCGCTTTTCATATTGCTCAATGAGTTTTTCAGGAATATTTATGTGGTTGATACCAATATTTCCTTCCTGCGAGCAATTATTAAAAATTTGTTGGTGATCAAAACCCAGCACTTCCATGGGGTCAATTTCTAAAATTTTGGATATTTCATTCAATCTACTGATCGTCAGTTGAGTTTCCCCACTCTCAATCTTCGAATAAGCGCGTGTTGACAACCCCAATTGCGTTGCAATGTGCTCTTGTGTAAGGTTTTTTAATTCACGTAGTTGCTTCAATTTTAATTCTGCTTGCTGTATCATTTTGTGTATTTTAAGAATTAATAGTTCAAATATAGAATTAAAAGTTCAATATCAGTATTTTTGAGCGAGGTTTTTTTGAAACTGTTCAATTAGTTTTGCTAGTCAAAATTACAAAATTAATGAACTTATTTACTGCAAGCGAATTATTTGAGGTTAAAGAAATAGACAATCAAGCTTTTCCGCTTAATTTGGAATTTGAAATTAAAACTCAAAATACAAATAATTTTAAAGGTCCAGGCATCTATTTTTTATACTACAAAAATGAATTAGTTTACATCGGTTCATTTTTTAAAAGTGTACATAAAAATGATGTTAGAATCCAACGCTGGACAAAAGAATTGGCTACGATCTCAATGAGAGGTTGGCAAACTACAATGAATTCAACTTCTAACAAGGCACTTGACAATAGTATTAACCTAAGGAATATCGCAAGAAAACCTAAAGGCGACTTTCAAACTTCAAAAAAAAGAATCGAATTTGCAGACCTAAACTGGAATGAATTTAGCGCAAATAATTTCTTGAAAGATTTTACTTTTCATTGGTTTCCTGAAGAGAAGAATTTGGCAAGATCTAAAAAACAACTAGAAATACTTACAAAACAATTAAGAGAATTTTATAAACCAAGCTGTAACGGATAGTTGCAATTATAATAATAAAGTAAAATAACTTTTTCAACTTTCAATTAACTAATATTCAATATATGAAAAAATCAACTCTAATTTTATTTCTTGCTTTCTTAATAAATACTAATTTATTTTCTCAAAAGATAACTAGTGAGTCAAAATTAACTTTAAAAGAAAATAAATACATGCTGGATCAAAATTTATTTTCAGGAATGGTTGTTACTTACTTTGAAAATAAACAACCAAAATCTATTTATGAAATAAGAGAAGGGATTATAAAAGGTAAGATGACTGAATTTTGGGTAGATAAAAACTATGAGCATTTTAAATTTCAGGACACCACTGAAGTAAGTAGATTAAATACATTGCTCCAAAATTTATCTAAAAGTTTAACAAATAAAATTAAAGATACATTAGTAGCCTCCAATGCTGCAAAGGCCTATCTTATTAGTGAAATTGGTGGAGAGAAAAAATACAATAAAATGAAATTGAAAAATGAGCAAGGAAATCTCAAAAAAAATAGAGTCGAATTTGACAAATATGAAGAATTAGAAAAATTAAGAAATACAAGCATACGTGAATTTAAGGATATATCTAAAAGTATAAAGGAGCTTAATAACGAAAAATCCAATGAATTACAAAAACCATTGTTTATCCCAACTCCTTCGGCTGATTTTAATCAAGTTAATTTAGTCAAAGACGGTAATGCTATTTTTTATGATATTCTGGGAAAAAAATCAAAAGAGGGAGTATATAAAAGCGGTTTACAAAATGGTAAATGGACTTATTATTATGAGAATGGGTCTAAATTAGCTGAAGGTACATTTTTAAATGGTGAAGAAAATAATAAAGCAGCAGAAGACAATCTACCTAAAAATGGTCGCGAAGGAAAATGGTTTAACTATTATAAAAATGGAAATATTCAGCGAGAATCTAATTGGTTGAAAGGAAATCTTGAAGGCATGATAAAAACATATTTTGAAGGCGGTAAAATACATGAGGAAGCCTATTATAAAAATGGTAAATTGAATGGCTATTACAAGCTGTATTCTGAAGAAGGTAAGATGATCGAAGAAGGCAACTATATAAATGATTTGCAAGATGGGAATTGGAAGTACTATCATGAGAATGGAAAATTAAAAGCAAATGGAAAATTCATAAAAGGTGACGGTGGAAATAAGGGACCAACGGGTATACCTAAGAATGGACGAGATGGAAATTGGTTGTTTTATTATGATAATGGTAAAAGCCAAAGTGATTATCACTTTATAAACGGAAAAGGAGTTGGCATAGTAAAAGAATATTTTCAAAATGGTCAACTCAAAGAGGAAGGAAAATTTAACGCAGATGGAGTCACCTATAAAAGGACTAAAAGATTTAATGAGGATGGCAGTATATATGAATCACTCTGGTTTATTGAAACAGATGTAGACAACTATAAAAACACGAAATCAAAAAAAATATATACTAAAATTAAGGGAGCAGAGGCAAACATTGTATTTAGAGGAGGTAATGGACTTTATTCCATGAATATACTTAGTGATGGTAATCGTTATATTTACAGCGGCACCGATCCTGACAGGTATCATACTGCATCGTGGTACATAAAAATTGACGGTGTTAATCAACAATTTTATTCAATGTATAACAATCCTACTTTTATTTCATCGGAAATTCAAAAGGCATTATTAAAAGGCACTGAAGTTGCAATAGAAATAGGGAGAGATAGATATTATCGTTTCTCCCTGAGCGGATATGCTGATGCAGTGGCTTGGCTTGATCAACAATAAAAATTTATTTATAAGTCCTTTTTAATAAAAATCAAAATTTCAAAATTCTAAATACAATCCTGGCGGTACTTTAGTGTTGAATCAAAAGCGGTATTCTTCTATGAAGAGTAAATATTTATGAATAAAACAAAAAAATCAAAATGATCACTCAATGCTCTAGTCAAAACAGAAAATGCACCCTACAAGAAGTTCAAGAAATTGGCGAGTGCATCATGCTAAACGCTAGTAAACCAATAGATTATGATACGTTAGCCAAAAGCATCATTTCGGGAAATACGCTTCGGGCATTTCACAGAATTGATGTCAACAAAAGTGGCCCGAAAGAGATTATTAATTATTTTTTAATCAATTCGAAAGATTCAATTATCAAGGGGCTTACAAAATGTACATGTGCTAAAGATTTTGATTTGTTGAGTAATGAATTGGAGCAAACGCTAAAAAAAGAACTTTCCAAAAATGTAAGACCAGAAATACTCTCCAATTACAATGCAGTGAGAAAAATAATTGATTTGATTCTTGAGCATGTAGTTCTTGTTTCAAATGAATTGAGTAATTACCGTCAGCAATTAATTCATTTATTGCGTGTTCCTCTAGATTCATTTATTTTAAATTCTTCCTGTTTATTCACTTTTAATGAGCGCAAAAAATTTGAATTAACAACAAATGCTGGTTTTTTAAGTGTCAAGAAAAAGGAGCAATATGATAGCATTCAAAACCATTTGGCAAGTATTGCTAATGAAAGTAAAATCGATCACCCCATTTATTTTGATATTCTGTGGCGTGATAGAATCAATTTTAAACTTAACATTTTAGAATAAGCTAAATTAATTCAAAGTAGTTTTTGAAAATTACTATTAACTCAAAAAAAATATTCAATTCAACATTAAAAAAATCAATTATAATCCGCCAAAACTATGTTTTTTATTGAGTTTTGGCGGATTATAATGCGAAACAGAGACGATTTTTAGCCCTGATAAATGAATATCAATCCAACTTTTAATTCTTAAAACTCCATCACTTTTTTGAACTGAGCCTGAGAACTAGTTTGCTCGATTTAATACCAAAACATGCAGAGCAACCTCACAATATGTAAAGTAAAACACCTACAATACGCAAAGTAAAAAGCTTATAATATGTAAAGTAAAAATCTTACAATATGTAAAGTAAAAAGCTTACAATTTGCAAAGTAAAAAGCTTACAATATGTAAAGTAAAACACTTATAATATGTAAAATAAAACCACTTTAATATGTAAAACGAATAGTTTACAATATGTAAAGTAATTGATTTACAATATGTAAAATGAAAACCATATAATATGTAAAATAAACTAGCTTTAATATGTAAAATAAGCTTATATTTGTATCAAAATAAACTGATTCAAAATGGCAAAAGCAGCAGACTACACAGAACGTATTTCAGATATTGAAATGCGCAAAAAACTAGACGCCTCTGGAGCATTATTGATAAGAGGAATGAAAGCTTGTGGTAAAACGAAATCGGCAAAACAAGTTGCATCAAGTGTCGTTTCTTTTGATCAAGATGAACAAATAAAATTGTTGATGGAAACCGCACCTCAACGCATACTAATCGGCGCTGTTCCACGCTTGATTGACGAGTGGCAAGAATTTCCTAAAATATGGAATTATGTCCGCCATGAAGTGGATGAGCGCAATGACGTCGCTCAATTTATTTTAACGGGCTCTGCTAATCCCGCTGAAGATGTAAAAATTCACTCGGGTGCTGGCAGATTTACGGTATTAGATATGCGCACCATGAGCTGGCAGGAGTTGGGATATTCTTCTGGAGAAATAAGTTTAGGTCGTTTACTTGAGGGCAAAGATCAAACAACCAATGATGCTCCCACAGATATCGAAACAATTGTACTGCGCATCATGAAAGGTGGTTTTCCTGCATTGCTAAAGAAGAGTATTTCGCAGGCACTCGAAATAAATCGGGCCTACATAGATCTACTGACAGAAGTGGATATGAGTCGTGTATCTGAAATAAAAAGAAATCCAGCAAAAGTTCGAAGTCTTTTACGCACGCTTGCTAGAAATACTGCAACTACAGCAGATATTACCGTATTAGAAAAAGACATGAAATTAAACGAAAACAGTGATGTTTCACGTCCTACCATATACGATTACTTAGAAGTTTTGGGACGTTTGATGATTGTTGAAGATCAACCAGTTTGGAGTACGCACATTCGTTCATCCGCAACTTTACGGAAGTCTTCAAAACGTCACTTTTCAGATGTTTCGCTCGCTGTTGCAGCCCTTGGACTTGGAAAAGAGGCATTATTGAATGATTTAAAATTTACAGGCTTTCTATTTGAATCGATGGTCGTGCACGACCTAAGGGTATATGCACAAGCGAATGACGCAAAAGTTTATCATTATTATGATTCCAGCGGATTAGAGGTGGATGCAATCGTTCAAAAATATACTGGTGAATGCTGTGCTTTTGAAATTAAACTAGGAACTGGTCAAATTGAAGAAGCTGCTAAAAACCTACTCAAATTTGCTAATGTATTGAGTGACTCAAGCAGATCAAAATTGATTTCGTTGAATGTAATCACAGGTACTGGTATTAGTTACAAACGAAATGATGGAATCAATGTGATTTCACTTGCTTCACTTGGTTATTGAGTATTATTATTTTTTTGAAAATGATTGCATGAACAAAAAGCTAAACTTCATTCGTTCTTCATCCCTTTTATTATCTTTGAAAACTAAAATTTGATTATGCGCAAAAATATTTTCGCCCTTTTTATCCTACTTGTTTTATCTGGATTTTCCTCCGTTAACGCAACGAACATTCAGTATTCGCTGAAGATGCCTAAACCGCAAAATCATTATTTCGAAGTAGAAATGCTGATTGAAGATTACAAAGAAGCTACAGTAGAAGTGAAAATGCCAGTTTGGGCGCCAGGCTCTTATTTGGTAAGAGAGTTTGCGAAAAATGTAAACTTGGTAAAAGCTTTTGACGAAAAAGGAAATGCCTTAACCGTTTTGAAAACAAACAAAAACACTTGGAAAATCCAAAAAGGAAATGCCAAAAGTGTCAAAGTAAAATATGAAGTTTATTCCTTTGAACTGAGTGTTAGAACAAGTTTTTTAGATTTAACGCACGGATATGTGAGTGGAACTGGCGTTTTTATGTACGTGGAAAATCAGCAAGAAAACAAAGGAAAACTGATTGTTTATCCTTATTCAGGTTTCAAAAAGATTTCGACTGCGCTTCCAAAAGCGAAAGAAGGAATGACCAGTGATGGCGCTGAAACTTTCGAGTTTGCAAATTACGATCAACTGGTAGATTGCCCAATCGAAATTGGAAATCACATTGAATTTTCATTCCAATCAGCAGGTGTAAATCACCGTGTGGCGATGTATGGTGATGGAAATTTTGATGTGGAACAACTCAAAAAAGACATGGCGAAAATTACTGCTACAGCAACGCAAGTCATTGGCGAAAATCCAAACAAAGAATATTTATTCATTGTACACAATGTTGTTGACGGACAAGGAGGATTGGAACATATCAATTCAACAACGTTAAGTGTCAATCGTTGGACCTATCAGGGAAGCGAATATATCGGTTTTTTATCACTGGTTGCACATGAATATTTCCACTTGTGGAATGTAAAACGCATTCGACCAGCAGAATTAGGACCTTTCAATTATGATGAGGAAAATTACACTTCATTGCTTTGGGTGATGGAAGGTTTTACTTCTTATTATGATGAATTGTTGTTGCTTCGCGCTGGCTATTACACGCAAGAACAATACATTCAAAAAGTGTTGAGCGGTTTGAATTATGTGGAAGGTTCTGAAGGTTCACGCGTTCAACCTGTGGCACATGCAAGCTTTGACGCTTGGATCAAAAGTTACCGCCCAAATGAAAATTCTGCCAATACAACGATGACTTATTATTCTCGCGGCGGCTTGCTTGCAGGGATTTTGGATGCTAAAATTGTAACCAAATTCAATGGCAAAAAATGCTTAGATAATTTCATGCAAAAATTGTATCAAGATTTCTACAAAAAACTCAATCGCGGTTTTTCTGAAGCTGAATTTCAAAAAGCACTGAGCGATTTTATGGAAGAAGACATGTCTGCTTTTTTTAGAGATTATGTCAACGACACCAAAGTTCCTGATTACAAATCAATTTTTGCACCTGTTGGATTGAAAGTTGAATACATTGGTAACGCAAAACCATCTTTTGGGGCGAGTTTTTCTCAATCAAATGGAAAAGCAATGGTGAAAGCAATTCGCGTTAATTCCGCAGCTGAAAATGCTGGTTTGAGTGTCAATGATGAAGTGATTGGTTTCAATGGTTACCGTGTTGAAGCTGGAGATTTGGATGGAATTTTCGCAGGACTAACTCCAGGAGAATCAATCAATCTTTTGATTTCTCGAGACGATGTTTTGTTGGAGATAAAAGCAATCATGGGAACTTACGAACGACCAACGTACAAAATGACGTTCGACAACAACGAAAAAACTTTGAAATTGCGCAATTATTGGTTGAGATAGGAAATCCAAATTGGAGATTCTTCCTTAACTTTGGGCGCTAATAAATCGGAAAATGGAAATTATTCAAAACACCCACAATAACGTTTGTACGATTACATTGAATCGTCCAGAAGTATTCAATTCTTTCAACCAAAAAATGGCTTTTGCTTTGCAAGATGCATTGAAAAATGCTGCTGCAAATGAAGAAGTGCGCGCAATCGTCATCACTGGAGAAGGAAAAGCATTTTGCGCAGGTCAAGATTTAGCGGAAGCGACTGATCCAAACGGACCAGCATTGCAATCGATTGTGAAAGATCATTACAACCCAATCATTGAATTGATTCGCACAATCGAAAAACCAATCATCGCAGCGGTTAATGGTGTTGCAGCAGGCGCTGGAGCAAATATCGCATTGGCATGTGACATTACAATTGCCAAAAATTCAGCGAGTTTCATTCAAGCTTTTTCAAAAATCGGTTTGATTCCAGATTCAGGAGGAACATTCTTTTTACCACGAATTATCGGTTCGCAAAAAGCATTGGCTTTAATGATGACAGGAGACAAAATCACTGCCGAAGAAGCGGATCGCATGAACATGATTTACAAAGCAGTTGCAGATGAAACTTTCCAAGAAACGGTAACTATTTTCGCTGAAAATTTAGCTAAAATGCCAACGCGTGGATTGGGATTGACAAAAAAAGCAGTAAACGCAAGTTTCACCAACGACTTGACGACTCAATTGGCGTTGGAAGAAAAATTGCAAACGGAAGCTGGTCAAACGCATGATTTCAACGAAGGAGTCGCTGCGTTTTTAGAAAAAAGAAAACCTGAGTTTAAAGGAAAATAGTAAACTCGTTCAACGATATTTAATACATTAAAATTCATGAATTCAATTCATATTGGAGTAGTTGGCGCCGGAACAATGGGCGCTGGAATTGCTCAAGTTGCTGCTCAAAGTGGTCATCAAGTTGTTTTGGTTGACGCCAATCCCGAAGCTTTGACAAAAGCGGAAAACGGTTTGCGTAAAGTTTACGACAAACTCATTGAGAAGGAAAAAATCACCCGAGAAAAAGCAGATGAAATTATTGCGCGCATTCAATTTTCGACGCAACTTTCAGATTTCAAAGAAAGTGGATTGATTATCGAAGCGATTATCGAAAAACTAGAAGTAAAACACCAAGTTTTTAGTGCGATTGAAGCAGTTGTTTCAGAAAATTGCATCATTGCATCCAACACCTCTTCCCTTTCGATTGCTTCGATTGGTTCGGTGTTGAAAAATCCAACACGTTGCATCGGAATTCACTTTTTCAATCCAGCGCCTTTGATGCCATTGGTAGAAATTATTCCTGCTGTGCAAACTTCCAACGAAACATTGACTTTAGCGAAATCAATCATCGACAGTTGGAAAAAGATTTCTGTAGTGACGAAAGACACACCAGGATTTATTGTGAATCGCGTTGCTCGACCATTTTACGGCGAAGCGTTGCGCATTTACGAAGAAGGAATTGCAGATTTCGCCACGATTGATTGGGCGATGACAACAGTCGGCGGATTTAGAATGGGACCATTTACGTTGATGGATTACATTGGAAACGATGTGAATTACACGGTTACTGAAACCGTTTTTGAAGCATTTTATTTCGATCCAAGGTTCAAACCTTCGTTCACTCAAAAACGCCACAAAGAAGCAGGATATTTTGGTAGAAAATCAGGAAAAGGATTTTTTGACTACAGTACAGATGCAACTCCTGCTGCTCCAATAGAAGATTTGGTATTGGCAAAATCCATTTTTGAACGCATTATCGTGATGTTGATCAACGAAGCGACAGACGCTTTGTTTTTAAATATTGCTTCAAGAGAAGACATTGATTTAGCAATGACAAATGGAGTCAATTACCCAAAAGGATTGCTAAAATGGGCAGATGAATTAGGATTGGATTTTGTGTTGAATTCATTAGAAAATCTGTTCCAAGAATACGGTGAAGATCGTTACAGACCTAGCGCATTGTTGCGCAGAATGGTTCGTGAAGGGAAGACGTTTTATTAAAAAAAATCAGTCCTCCCCCTCGGTCCCCCTCCAAAAGGGGGAAGATGCAAAACTCATTTCAATCCGAAAACAAATAAATTCAATCCTTTGCTTACATTTGTATTAATAAATTAAAACGATGAAAATTCACAACAACATACTAGAAACGATTGGTAACACGCCAATGGTTCGATTAAATGTCTTGACAAAAGACGTCAAAGCAACCGTTTTAGCTAAAATTGAAACGACCAATCCTGGAAACTCTGTGAAAGACAGAATGGCCGTAAAAATGATTGAAGACGCTGAAAAATCTGGACTTTTGAAACCAGGTGGTACAATCATCGAAGGAACTTCAGGTAATACTGGAATGGGCTTGGCGTTGGCGGCAATTATCAAAGGTTACAAATTGGTTTGTGTTTTGAACGACAAACAATCCAAAGAAAAAATGGATATTTTGCGTGCAGTTGGCGCTGAAGTGGTGGTTTGTCCTACCGCGGTTGAACCAACAGATCCTCGCTCCTACTATTCGGTTTCGAGAAGATTGGCTACTGAAATTCCAAATTCTTGGTATGTAAATCAGTACGATAATTTATCAAACCGCACTGCGCATTATGAATCAACAGCACCAGAAATCTGGGATCAAACGGATGGAAAAATCACGCATTTTGTCGTGGGTGTTGGTACAGGTGGAACAATTTCTGGAATCGGAAAATACTTGAAAGAGAAAAATCCAAACATCAAAATTTGGGGAATTGATACGTATGGTTCTGTTTTCAAAAAATACCACGAAACTGGAATTTTTGATGAAAATGAAATTTATCCATACATCACGGAAGGAATCGGTGAAGATATTTTGCCTGCGAATGTTGATTTTTCGGTAATCGATCATTTCGAAAAAGTGACTGATAAAGATGCTGCAGTTTACACGCGTCGTTTGGCGAGAGAAGAAGGGATTTTCGTTGGAAACTCTGCTGGTTCTGCCATCAAAGGTTTGTTGCAAATGCAAGCTGAATTGACCGAAGACGATGTTGTTGTAGTTTTATTCCACGACCACGGAAGTCGATATATTGGTAAAATTTTCAACGACGATTGGATGCGTGAGCGCGGATTCTTGGACGAAGGAAACAAAACTGCAGGCGATTTGGTTTCAAATCATACAGATCAACCGTTGGTTTTTGTTTACGCGGAAGAACTAGTTTCTCACGCTGTTGCCAAAATGCGTAAATTCAATATTTCTCAAATTCCCGTGATGAAAGACGGCGCTTTTGTTGGTTCATTGGATGATGTGCACACTTACCAAAGTTTGGTTGACAATCCAAGTTTGATTGACACACCAATTTCTGGAATCATGCAAAAAGCATTTCCTGTCGTAAAAGAAAACACGACAATTGAAGAAGTTTCCAAATTGATCAACAAAGAAACAGCCGCTGTTTTGGTTGAATTAATGTCAGGTAAATTTCACATTGTTTCAAGACAAGATATTATTTCTTCGTTGTCATAAACATATGATTTTCAAAGATCAAATGAATCGGACAATCCGCTTGGAAGCAATTCCCAAGCGGATTGTTTCTTTGGTGCCATCCCAAACGGAATTTTTATTTGATTTAGGTCTAGAAAATGAAGTCGTTGGAATCACTAAGTTCTGCATTCATCCTGAAGAGTGGTTTCGCTCAAAAACGCGCATTGGCGGAACGAAAACCGTGAATATCGAGAAAATCAAAGCACTGAACCCAGATTTGATCATCGCCAATAAAGAAGAAAACACGCGAGCAGATATCGAAGCTTTGGAAAAAATTACACCTGTCTGGATTAGTGATATTTCCACTTTAAGCGATGCGTTTGAAATGATGCAACAAGTAGGTGAAATCTGCGGAAAATCGCAAAAAGCCGATGAAATTGTTCAATCAATAAAAAGTCAATTCGAAACGTTTGAAAATCCTTTTAAATCAAGTCATTCAATTCCAAAAGTGATTTATCTAATTTGGAAAAATCCGTATCTAATCGCTGGGAAAAACACCTTTATTGACGATATGCTTCAACGATGCGGACTTGAAAATTTAACTCAAATAGAGCGTTATCCGGAATGGAATCCAAAAGAAAGTGACTCGCCAAATTATATTTTATTGAGTTCAGAACCATTTCCTTTCAAACAAAAAGACCTTGATGAACTTAAGAATCAATTTCCCCAAGCTAAAATCTTATTGGTTGATGGAGAGTTATTTTCTTGGTATGGTTCCAGATTGAAATTAAGCGTGACTTATTTTAAAACGCTTTTCAAGTAAAATCAGCTATTCAAAGTCAACAAAAAACGCAACATTTCAGTCACCACTGTTTTTTCATTTTTGAATGCAAATTTCCCAGTCAATTTATTTTTCCCATTCATTGCTTTGAACTTAATTTCCGCCACTGAAAGTGATTGAAAAAGTGTTTTACTCGCTTTGTAGGGTGGATAAAAATTCAATCCAACAGTCATCAATCCTCCTCCGTTGATTTCTGTAATATTCGTCAAATCTCCTTCTACTAGAAATAAATCTGTGTTTTTCTTTTGTAGCAAATTAGAAGTATTTGAACCGAAAAACAAAGTGAAATCATCCAAAATTCGCAAAGTGTAGGCTTTCTCTTCTTTGATTAAAAGTAAACCATTTGGTGTAGATGCTTCAACCACAAATCCCAATTTTTGCCAAGGGATTTGATTTTCCACCAATGCCTTTCTGTCCAATTTAGAATCAAATGAAAGCAATAAATCTCCATCAGGTAAAATGTTATTTTCGCCAATATTTGTTCCTCTGTAATTGACAGTAAGACGATTTATTTTCGGCAAATTAAAACCATCTGCGTTCATTTTAGACTGCAAAGTGTCCGCCAAATTTTGTGGAATAATTCCTAAAAGCAAATGAAAACCATCTTTTTTCAAAGTCCAATTGGATGTTGAAATATTATTTTGTGCTGCAAATTCCCCTTCTAACATCAACTGATTTGATAAGAGTTGTACATTCATTTGTCCCTTGCCAAAAGGAGATTTTGAAGAAGTAGAAACCGCCAAAATTTGTCCTTCTTTGTTTTCTGATGTGAAAATTTTTGGATTGACATTTTTCTTAGACAAGGCCTTCGATGCAAATACTTTCACTTGTTTGTCAGAAATTCCTGAAGTTGTAGAAATCAAAATTCCCACGTTTTCGTTCGCATTGAAAAATTGATTTTCAGAAACCATACTCGAAATGTTTGCTTTGAAAATCTTTGCATCGGTTAAATTGAATAGAAAGCCAGTGATTTTACCTCCCGAAACTGATTTTTCAAAATAAATGACATCTGATAGCAAATCAATTCCAGCATCTTTCCATGGAGAATTATCAAAATCCTTTTGAGCCATTTTTTCGACTTGTGAAAAAACTTCCTTGTCTTTATCATCCAAAAAAACATCGTAAATCGCAGATTGAAAAAAAGATTTTGCATCCATTTTGACCACTATTTCTGCTGATTCAGGAATATAAAACGCATTTTCATTTGTCTTTTTGGCAAACAAAAACTCTGACAATAGAAAGGTTCCCCACAAAAAAAACAGTCCGAAGAGCACTGGGAAAATTCTTTTTAATTTAAATTCTAATTGCATGGGATAAAGGTAATGATTTGGAGGGAAATTTAGGCATTAGGACATAGGATTTAGGGATTGGGAATTAGGATTTAGCTTTCATATTGTGAATAGCGTTATCTTTGTGGCATGGGAAAGTTTTTGATGTTTATTTTGAAAATGTTTGGTTGGAGGATAGATCCGCATTCGCCTGAGGGTGTGAAAAAAGCGGTCGTTGTGATGGGTCCGCACACTTCCAATTGGGATTTTATCATTGGAAAAGTCGCGTTCATGCAATACAATATCAAAGGTACTTTTTTGATTAAAAAAGAATTGTTTTTTTGGCCATTGGGCTGGTTCTTGAAAGCGATTGGTGGAATTCCTGTTGATCGTAAATCAAACAATAATTTTACTGATCAAGCAGTTGATTATTTCAACAACAATGAAACGATGTTCATGGTTTTTACGCCAGAAGGAACGCGTTCATACAGTCCAAATTGGAAAAAAGGATTTTATTACATCGCTCAAAAAGCAAATGTGCCGATTTACATAGGTTACATCGATTACAAAAAGAAAATCGGTGGATTCTACTCTACTTTATTCCAACCAACTGGAAATTCAGATGCTGACATTGCAAGTATCAAGGAGATTTTGAGCAAATACGAGGGCAGATTTCCTGAAAATGGAATTTTTACTGTGGAAGACGATGAAAAAAGAGCTTTAAAAGAATCGAAATAAATTACTTTTTTTCAATCGTACTTGTTTTCTTATTGAAGCCATAAGGACAATTTTTGCATCCACTTTTGCAACAATATCCGCGCTTTAAATGATATTTTTCAGTAAAAACGATGTAGCCCTCTGGACTCAAATAATAATCTTCTGGATCCATTTTACTTCTTTTTGAAAAACCTGAAAAATCATCGCTCATGATGCAAAATTAGTTTTTATCTTTGAAAAAGTTGCCCGATTCAAATTAATATGTCAGAAAGTCCAACGCATTTTATTCAACAAGAAAAATCCATTTTGCAACTTTTGCAAAACAAAGATTGGGATGAACGCAACATCAAAGTTTGGGTCAAAAGAGATGATTTATTGCATCCAGAAGTTTCTGGAAATAAATGGCGTAAACTATCCTACAATATTGAACAAGCAAAGCAATACAAATGTGATGGAATTTTCACCTTTGGAGGCGCATTTTCAAATCATTTGCTCGCAACAGCTTTTGCAGCGAAAGCTTGTGGATTAAAATCTATCGGTTTTGTGAGAGGAGATGAATTGAACAAAGATGCAAATCACACTTTGCGACGATGCAGTGAATTGGGCATGGAATTGCAATTTCTATCGCGTGAAATGTATGTTTTGCACAATGACAAACTATTTATTGACGAATTGAAACTTGAAAATCCGGGATTTTATGCAGTTCCTGAAGGCGGTGCCAATTATTTTGGAATTATTGGTTGTCAAGCGATTTGGAAGGAACTTCCTGCTGATATTGACCATGTTTTTGTTGCGCAGGGAACAACAACAACCAGTTGCGGACTATTGCTAGGTTTACCAGAAAGAACAGAATTGCACGTAGTTCCCGTTTTGAAAGGATTTGATGTTCAAAAAACAATGCAAAATCATTTAAATTGGTTTTTGTTTGATGAAAATCTTGCATCAGATTTAGTAGCTAAAGTCAATGTTCACGAAGAATTTCATTTTGGAGGATACGGAAAATACACGCCTGAACTTTTGCAATTCATCAAAGATACTTACCAAATTCATCAACTTCCACTCGATCCTGTTTACACAGCGAAAGCTTTTTACGCCTTGGTCGAAACCCTAAAATCGTCAGAATTCGACAATCAAAAAGTCGTTTTTTTACATACGGGTGGATTGCAAGGATGTAAGTCAATTGAAGAAAAAGAAAACATCAGATTCTTTGACTAGGTCACAAAAAAAATGTGATTTTATTTCCATAATCAAATAATTATTATATATTTAGAATTAAATGAAACTGATTACTACACAAAAGTTGAGCAAAAAAATCAATCTAAAAACCCATTTTTTTCATTGTTGATTTGTTAAATTTTAGTTGTTTTAACATTTAGGAAAACTATTAACTAACTTTATTCGTTAGTTTCACAAGGAGATTAATAATTTAAATCAATTGTTATGACAATAACAGCCATTACAGAAGGAATCAAAATTACTGTCGTTAGTCAGTTTAGACCTGAATTGTCTGGTTTGCAAGTTGATGTTTTCTATTTTGATTATAAGATTAGTATTGAAAATTTCAATCCTTTTACCGTTCAATTATTGCGCAGAGATTGGTTTATTTACGATTCATTGAATGCGCCGAAATATGTGAGCGGCGAAGGTGTTGTAGGTCAACAACCAGTATTAGAAGCTGGAGAAACTTACACTTATTCAAGTGGTTGCGATCTCAAAAGTGAAATTGGATTTATGACTGGACACTATACTTTCGTGAATAAGCAAACTGGCGTTGAATTTCCTGTATTGATTCCTCGATTCGATTTGATTACGCCTTCAAAGCTAAATTAAAGCTTTTTAGATATAATATTTATCACACATTTCCACCAATCTTTTTACCATCATTTCTCTCAAGCTCAAAGGTTCAATTACTTCTACTTCGCCTGCATAGCTCAAAAGTGATCTGATTAATTCCTCTGAAATCAAAACTTCCATAGAAAAAACAGTTTTGTTTTTACCGATTTTCTCTACTTTTTGACTTTGATGAAAAGGTTGTGAATCAATATATTTGGCAGCAACATTATCTGCTTTGATGATTACTTTTTCAGGTGTTGCACTGTCGCTTGCTGTGATTCCAACTGCATTTTTGAAGAATTTCTCCGCATTGAAAGCAATTGGTTCATTGTAAACTTTATTGCTCATGATCACATCTTCCATTCTTTCCAAAGCGTAGGTAATGATGCTTTCTTTGTCGATATCATAAGAAATTAAATACCAACGATTTCTGTATTCTTTCAATAACAAAGGAACAACTCTTCTCGATTTTTTCTTTCCGTTGACAAAACTTTCGTAATCAAAATGAATGAAATTTTTCCCGCGAATTGCATTTAAAATTGGAGCTAAAAATTCATTTCCTATAGCAGAAACGCCTACTTCAAATTGCACATAACTCCCGATATCTGCTGCATTTGGGTCTGGAGAAATATTTACACGATCAAAAATTTTATCAATGGCAAAACCAAATTGTTTGAACATTGCAGAATCTCGAAAATGTATCAAAGTATTGGTTGCGAATTTAATTGCATCGATATCGTCTTCGCTTAATGGAATATCATTGATTGAGAAATCTTCATCAGTGTAATAATATCCGCCTTCTCTTTTGCTGTATTTGATAGGAGCATCATGTTCCATTTTCATAGCGAACATGTCTTTTTCTATGGTAGAATCGCAAATGTTAGCACCATCTTCACTTCCAAAAAGCGCTTCCTCACAGGCAGTTCTTAAATCACTTTTTGTTGGGAAAGGCTTGTACTTGTTGCGTAAACAACGGTCAATAATTCTAAATCGAATAATCGCATTTTTAATCTGTGGCATAAAACAAAGTTTTGCTTTTGAACGAAATTAGACATTAATCTTTTCTATTACAATGCGATAAAGGAAAGATTTCAACAATAAAAAATGGAAAAACCTACATTGATTTACAAACAGTTGACTATTTCTAGAATTCAGTGGATTGATTGCAGGTAAAAATTGTCAATTAGTTAAAAGTAATTAGCTTTGAAGCAACGAAAAAATTACAGAAAATTGAAGAAAAAACTTTGGATTACAGCGATTTCTTTGCTTTTGCTCAATATTTTACTGAAAGTCATTTTCATTTCAAGCGAGTCGATTGCCTGGGATGAACCTTTCAGTATTTATCATGCTCAGATGTCGGTGAGAAATATTGTTCATCAACTTTATTTGGGAAATAATCCACCATTTTTTGAGCTCATTTTGCATTTTTGGATTAAAACATTCGGGATTTCACCTTTTTCAGTGCGATTTTTACCGATGATTTTTAGCAGTGTGACTGCAGTGATGATTTTCTTACTTGGAAACAAAATATTTCATTTTAAAGTTGGATTGTTCACCGCATTACTTTTTACATTCACCAACTTTCATTTGTTTTTTGCCCACGAAGCACGCGTTTACAGTTTGTTTGGTTTACTGACCGTTTGTGCGATTTATGTCTTCATTCAATTCATTGAACATACAGAAAATCGGAAATATTTTTGGTTACTCATACTTCTCAATACGTTGTTATTTTACACCCATTATTTTGGATTTTTCGTCTTTGCTATTCAAGGACTTTCAATCATCGTAATTTCAGATTTAAGAAAAAGATTTTTCTGGAAATTTGTATTGTCCGGAGTTGGCGTTTTAATGCTTTTCGCACCCAATCTATGGATTTTAATCGGCCGTTTTGGTCATTCTGCGGCGAATGGAACTTGGATTGAAAAACCTACAGGAATTGAAAGTTTGTACAACATGCTTTGGATTTTCTCAAACCAACCTGTCAATACCGTTTTGTGTTTATTGATTCTCGTTTCTGCGCTGGTAAAATGGATTGTGAATAAAGATTTCCAATCGACAACAACGAACGCAAAAATTGTCTGTATTTGGTTTCTATTTCCATTTTTATTCATGTTTGGAATTTCTTTTTGGATTCCGATTTTCATTGAAC
Organism: Flavobacteriia bacterium; assembly: GCA_947450325.1. GTDB lineage: Bacteria > Bacteroidota > Bacteroidia > Flavobacteriales_D > Crocinitomicaceae > JAQVCM01. The sequence continues at coordinate 11,911 of CANFUT010000009.1, read as the reverse complement.
GATACTTGATTTTCGTTTCATTTGGCTATTACTTTGTCATCATTTATTCCTTGGATTATGTGTTTGAAAAACCAACTTTGAAATGGATTTTTTCTGGCGCAATCATTCTTTTGTTTGCCGCCACTTTCAAACCAAATTTAGACAACAAACGCCACGTTCGAGAAGCAGTTCACGCACTCAAAGAACTGAAAACAGAGGAAACTTCTGTCATCGTTTGCGGACATGATTTTGTACTCAATTTTGCTTATTATTACAATCTTTCATTGTTCAAAGATGTTGATCAAATAAAAGTGTACGACAAAATGATTTCTAAATTGAATCAAGAATCGATTTATCCAGTTTATTCGATGCCATTTGAAGTAAAACTAAACTCAAAAGTGATTTATTTTGATGCTGGAGCCGACTTTTCTAATCCAGGAAATAACATTTTAAACACATTGAATAAGCATTACAATCTGAAGAAGATACATCATTTTGAAAAAATCTACAACATTTATGAATTTGAAAAAAAATGATTTGTAACTTGAGCATGAATAAACGTTTTTAATCAAAAGTCATGAAAAAGCATTTTACATTTTTGATTTTCCTTTTGCTTGCAACCTTCGGATTTTCCCAAAGTGACAGCCTTGCTGATTGCGATGAAATTCCAACACTAAATTTAGGCGTTTTGAAATTTGTGAAAAGTAAAATCAACAAAAAAGTTGGTCGTGGCGAATGTTGGGATCTAGCAGCCCAAGCACTAGAATCTGTGGATGCAAAATGGAACAAGGAATATATTTTTGGTCAAGAGGTAGATCACAACACAGATTGCATTTTTCCTGGCGACATCATTCAATTTGAAAATGTGAAATTAAAATACGTCAAAGACCAAGTAACTTACACGGAAATGATGTTGCACCACACAGCCGTAATTTACCAAGTTTCAGGAACAGGAAAATACAAATTAGCGCATCAAAATATTCGAACAAGAAACAATCGCGTTGAAATAACGGACATTGATTTGAAAAACATCTACAAGGGAGAATTGCACATCTACCGACCACAGTGAAAAGACACGCTTCGCTTTAAGATATTAAGATTTTAGGACACGCTTCTTCGACGCTTTAAGATGGAATTGTCGTTGTACATTGTAACCTTAAAACGTTAATTTTTCTGTTGGGGCGCAATGCATTGCGCCCCAACAGAAATTAAAAACCAAATTCATTAAAATCTTTTACCCTATCTTTGCACTCCAATTACCCACTATGAAAACATTTTTTTCAATCATTTTAGTTTCATTTTTGCCTGTTTTTGCGTTTAGTCAATTGACAGCGATGAAAGACAAAGCGGCTTATCCTTTTTGGATTAATTTGCCAGCGGATAGCATTTTGAATTCAAAACCGCCGGTGTTGATTTTCTTGCATGGGAAAAGTTTGTCGGGAATGGATTTGGAGCGTGTGCGTCGTTATGGAGTGATTCACGAAATTGATAAAGGACGAAAAATTCCTGCGATTGTGGTTGCGCCGCAAGTGGCAACTGGTTCTTGGGATCCTGATAAAGTGTTGACGGTGTTAGAATATGTTCAAAAAACGTACAATACGGACAGCAGCAGAATTTATGTGGTAGGGATGAGTTTGGGTGGATATGGAACCTTACATTTTGCGGGTAAATATGCCGACAAAATTACCGCGGCAGTTGCTTTGTGTGGCGGCGGAAATCCTAAAGACGCAGCTTGTTTGGCAACTATTCCTTTGTGGATTCAGCATGGAAATAAAGATTATGCAGTTCCAATTTCGGAATCAGAAAAAATGGTGAATGCCATCAAAGCTGTGGACGATTCAAATTTGATTTATACGATTCATCCTGGTGCCGACCATGGCGCTTTAGAACGCGTTTTTAGAACTGATGAAATGTATGATTGGTTGTTCAAGCAAGTAAGAGTGATTGAAAAGTAATTTAGTCAATCTACGTTTTTCTCTTTTTCTTTTTCGCTGCTGGGAAAAGAATGTTATTCAAAATCAAACGATATCCAGGAGAATTTGGGTGTAAATTCAAATCTGTCGGCGGATCTCCAACCATGTGCTGAAAATCTTCTGGGTCGTGGCCTCCGTAAAAAGTCCAAGTTCCTTGTCCCATTTCTCCGTGCAAATAACGCGCAGTTCCTAAAGATTTATTTTCACCTAAAATCAAAACATTTGGTTTAATCAAATCTTTTTTGAAGTCTGTAGTTTGTCCCATAAATCCATCAATCACGTCGGTGTGACATTGGGTCAACATTGTGGGAACAATGTCCCATTTGGCGGAAAAATCAAACAAAGTAAATTTATCTTGGTTTTCAGGTAAACGATGTAATTCGGTGCCGTCAATATTTGAATATTCGTACATCAAAGGATCTTTCACCAACAAAAAATCTTTGAAAGCGAATGTATTGCCAAAATCCAATTCTTGCTGACAATTTGGATCAATTCCGTCGCCATCATACATGTATTCGCAAATATCAGTATTGTGCGCTGCTAAAGCGATATCATAACTGTCAGTTCCACTGCACATAGTGAACAAAAATCCGCCTCCTGCCACAAAGTTTTTGATGTTGTTGGCAACTTGCAATTTTAATTCAGAAACTTTTTGAAATCCCAACATTTTGGCATCTGCTTCAGCGTCTTCGACTTGTTTTTTATACCAAGCTTCACCACGGTATCTCGCATAAAATTTACCGTATTGACCAGTAAAATCCTCGTGATGCAAATGCAACCAATCGTATTTTGGCAAAACGCCCATTACGATGGCTGAATCGTAAATTTTATCGTAAGGAATTTCGGCATATTCCAACACCATTGTCACCGCATCGTCCCACGGCATTGTTCCTGCTGGCGTATAAACCGCAATTTTTGGTGCTTTTTCAAGTTGCACGACTTCCTGATTCACTTCAGGATTCGCAATTTGGTTTTTGATTGAATTCGCTTGACCGTCAGAAACGATTTCATATTTCACTCCGCGAATGATCAATTCCTCCTCAACCGCTTTCAAATGCGGGAAAAGAAAAGAACCACCGCGATAATTGAGTAACCATTCAATCACCAAATCATTTTCAAGCATCCAAAAAGCGACACCATAAGATTTCAGGTGATTGGTTTGCGTTTCGTCCATCGGAACAAGAATTTGAGAACTTCTTCCGAGATTGGCAATCAAAGCGAAAATGAATACTAAAAAAATAGATTTCATGGTTAAACAGTTGTATTTATAAATACACTAAAATTGCATTAAAATGGCGTTTCATCAAGTTGATCGAAGTTGAAATTGTCTTCAGCCGCGTTCATTTTACTAGGAATTGTATAACTAGAAATCGAACTCGCTTCGTCAAAATTTTGATTGGCATTCATTGCAGAACTGATCACTGGTTCAAATTCTGCGCCAAAAGAATCGAGGTTTTCGAATCGGGCAAATTCACCAATAAAACGAAGTCTTACGCTGTCTGTTGCACCATTTCTATGTTTAGCGATGATAATCTCTCCTACTCCTTTATTGGATTCACCATCTTCATTTTGATGTAAATCATAATATTCAGGACGGTAAATGAATGACACGATATCGGCATCTTGCTCAATCGCACCCGATTCACGTAAATCTGACAAAATTGGACGTTTATCGCCACCACGCGTTTCCACCGAACGACTCAGCTGAGAAAGTGCAATGACCGGAATATTTAATTCTTTCGCGATTTCTTTGATGGAACGAGAGATAGCTGAAATTTCTTGCTCACGATTTCCTGGTCCTTTGGTACCACCTGCAGTCATTAATTGCAAATAATCAATCACCACCATTTGGATATCGTATTGCATTTTCAATCTTCTGCATTTAGCACGTAAATCGAAAATACTGATTCCAGGCGTATCATCAATGTAAATTGGCGCCGTTGCTAATTTTGAGATACGTGAGTGTAATTGTTGAAATTCGTGTTCAGCTAAATTTCCTTTTCTCAATTTTTCAGCAGGAATTCTTGATTCACTTGAAATCAAACGTTTTACCAACTGAACAGACGACATCTCCAAAGAGAAAATCGCTACACCCATTCCGTAGTCAACCGCCGTATTTCTCGCCATAGAAAGAATAAAAGCTGTTTTGCCCATCGCAGGACGTGCGGCAATTACAATCATATCTGAACGTTGCCATCCTGATGTTAATTTATCTAATTCTCTAAATCCTGTAGGAACACCTGAAATTCCATCTGTATTTTTAGATGCTTTTTCAATTTCCATGATGGCTTCACGTACCACGTTTTGCATCACATCCACGTTCTTTTTCATATTGTTTTCAGCAATAGAAAATAAGTCTGTTTCCGCTTTTCCAAGCAATTCAAAAACGTCCGTTGTTTCATCGTAAGCATCTCTCAATACCTCAGAACACATGCGAATGATCTCACGTTGAATAAATTTTTGAGAAATTATTCGGGCATGAAATTCAGCGTGTGCAGCAGAAGCAACACGATTTGTCAATTGAGAAATATAAACAGCACCACCCGCCAATTCGAGTTCACCTTCCTGTCTCAATTTATTTGAAACAGTCAATAAATCAATCGGATTTGAATTTCCGAATAGTTCGCGAATGGCTTTGTATATGTAAAAATGTTTAGGATCATAAAAACTGGCAGGAGTCAAAATATCAATGGTATCATTGACTGCATTTTTTTCCAACATCATCGCACCCAAGACTGCTTGCTCTAAATCGACAGCTTGTGGTGGAACTTTACCAATTTCTGTTGCAATAATATTGGAGGCACTTTTAATGCGACTGATTGGCTTTTTTGAATTTCCTGTTTGATTCTCCATAAATGCAAAGTTAATTAACTATTGATTGGAAATCAAAAATGTGAGCTTCTAAATTTATCAACACAATTAAATGCTTGGAAATAAATTAATTAATCAAAATGTTTTACGCATATAATTAGTTTTGTGATGAGAAATAATCTAAATCGATCATTAATTAGTTTCAACAAAAATAATTTCAAACTATCAAGCTATCTTTGAAAAAATATTCAGGAATCATGGCAATAATATTTATCGGTTTAGGCAGTAATGAAGGAGATAGTTTTCAAATTTTGAGTGATGCATATCTAGATTTGAAAAAAAATGTTGGCTATTTAATTGCCAGTTCTTCCATTTATGAATCTTCACCTTGGGGATTTGAATCTGAAAATTCATTTTTAAATGCCGTTTTGAAATTCGAGACCAATCACACTGTTGAAGAAATCATGAATATTTTGCAATATTTGGAATCAAAAGCTGGACGAAAAAGGAATGAATCAGAAAATTATACTGACAGAACTTTAGATTTAGATTTGTTATATTACGATAATTTAATATCTGACGAGGAAGAACTAACAATTCCCCATCCAAGAATTTCAGAACGCCTTTTTGTTTTGAATCCGATGGTTGAGATTGATGCTGAATGGATTGACGCGCGACATAATAAATCAATTAAACAATTATTGGAAGAAACTACAGATAGCTCATTCATTGAAAAATCGTCCAAAATCAACTTCAATTAACTGTTAATAAATTTCAAAATGAACTTAAAAATTCATACAATAAACTAAGTAAATAAATAAATGATTAATATTGTATTGTAAAATAAAATAAGAATATAAATTTTAGTTATGAGAAAGCAGAGTATCAAAGGTTTAGCGATTTTCGCTGTTGCTGGTTCGTTGGTGACTAGTTGTGACCTGATGAAAGATTTGAAGTACACAGTTACTCCAACTCCATTAGAAATGCACGGAGACAGCGTACGCGTTAAAGTTGACGTTACTTTCCCAGAAAAAGGAATCAAGAAAAAAGCTTCGGCTGAAATCATTCCTATGTTAGGTGGAGTTGCTTTGAAACCAGTCACAGTATTGGGAGAAAAAGCGGTAGGAAATGGAAATACCATTGCTTATAAGTCTGGTGGTAAAATGGTCTATACTGACGTTATAGCATACCAAACTTCGTTTGAAAACACAACGTTGATGGTAACAGGTAAAATTTCAAAAGGAGGAAAAGAAAAAGATCAAATAGATCCAATTGAAATTGCAAAAGGAACAGTTGTTACACCATTATTGGTTAATAAAGATTTCAAAGTTATGATGGCAGAAGATGCTTTTCAAAGAACTACTGAGCAATTTTATACAGCACAAATCAACTACGATAAGAGCAAATCAATCGTTAAACCAAACGAATTGAAAGATGCTGATATCAAAGCTTTGGAAGCTTGGTTGGTTGCAGCACAATCAAATCCTAAAATAGCGATTAAAAACGTTAGCGTAACAGGTTTCGCATCTCCAGAAGGTGAGCAAGGAACAAATGAATCTTTGTCGTCTGATCGTTCTAACACTGCAAAAGAAGCAGCGAAAGGAATTGCTAAAAAAGCAAAAAACGCGAAAGGACAAGAAGAAATCTATTCAACATCAGGAAGAGGTGAAGATTGGGAAGGATTCAAAACTGAATTGGCTAAATCTAACATGAAACAAGACGAAAAAGACTTAGTTGTTAGAGTTTTGGAAATGTACAAAGATCCAGTTCAAAGAGAACAAGAAATCCGTAACATGGCTAAAACGTTTACTTTCTTAGAGCAAAACATTTTACCAAAATTACGTCGTTCTGAAATTAGAGTAATCTATGATTTAACTGGATATTCTGATGAAGAATTGACAAACATGTCTCAAAAAATGATTGATTCATTGGATTTGGAAGAAATTCTTTTTACAGCAACTTTGACAAGTGACCTAAATGAGAAATTAAGACTTTACAATGAAGCTAGCCGTTTGTTTCCAGCAGACAACAGATCATTCAATAATGCCGGAGCTGTTTTATTCATGCAAGGTAAAATGGATGAGGCAAAAGCAAAATTTGAGGCAGCAAATTCTTTGGAAGAAAATGCAATTTCTCAAAATAATTTAGGTGCTGTTGCTGGAGTTAAAGGTGACAGATTGAAAGCAAAAGAATTGTTGGCTAAAGGAGGAGGTTCTTCAGAAGCGAAATACAATATGGGAATTATTGCTATACAAGATGGTGTTTATGCATCAGCAGTCTCTAATTTGGGTGACAACAACTTCAACAAGGCTTTAGCTCAATTGCTAAATGGAGATGTTGCAGGAGCAGTTAAAACAATTGATGCATCATCAGATAAAGAATCTGCACAAGGCTCTTATTTGAAAGCAATTGCTGCGGCTCGTCAAGACAAATTAGACTTGACTGTTTCGAACTTGAAAAAAGCAATTTCAAAAGATAAAAACTTCAAAGCGAAAGCAGCGAAAGATATGGAATTCTTGAAATATATAGAGAATCCAACTTTTACTGGAGCATTGAACTAAGAAATAATAAGTAAAATTGGAAATCCCGGTAGCGAAAGTTATCGGGATTTTTTTTGACTTTAATTTATTGAGATTAAATCGGATTTTTAATTAGCCAAGGAATATTTTAAATGTTGAGTAGTTGTCAAACATTTTATAGATTATTTCAAAATAATACAGAAACTCGTTTCTGATTTAATAAATAGACAAGGGAATATCGGAATATGGCGATTTGCCGATTTTAAAATTTGTTAAAAGTAAAAATCCCTAAAACTAAAAAGCCAATGACTTAATTAAAATCATTGGCTTTTTAAAGTTTTAAACTTACTGTATCAATCGTGAATCCACTTGTCGTTTCTAATTTCACCTAAAATTGTTACTTGCTTACTTTTTCCATAGTCTTCCGCTGCAATAAGCATTTGTTCTTTGGTATCGCGCCTAATACGGATTCCTCCTGAACCGGAATTTTTAACTTCTATGTAAAATCCATCACGCAGTCTTGCTGGTTTTGTTGGCGGACGTCCCATACTTGATTGTATTTTTTATGTTTATTATTTATTCTAAATCTCTAGAATGATTCTAAATATAGCAATTAATTTTGGAAAAAGTTCTATGTTAACCTTTTTTAACTGCAAAAAACATTTATAAAGTAGAATTAGATTATAAAAGAGTAATTTAGTAGTCTCAATATTTTCCCATTATAATCAACATTAAATGTCTGAAATTAATATCAAATCATTACTTCCTGCAATTAAATTTGAAATCACTGAATCCATGACTGAATCAGAGTTGTTTCAAAATCAAACACTCAGACCTATTTTAAAATTTCAAGGTCCAGGATTGTGTCGTTTGACATTAATGTATTGCTTCCAGATGAATCCAAATTTTGGAAGTTTATCTGGGACAAAAAAACGTAAAATGCTGAACGATTTGCTTTCAGGGAATCAAGCGCTGCGAAATCATTTAATTGGAATGATTATTTCATTTTTTGACAAGCAAGAATGGGATTTTTACTCTAAACTACAGAAAGACATCAACAAAAGAATATTGGCTATGATTCAAGTTCGAGTGCTCGATTCTTACGAAAAATTTATGCCCTCAAGCAACTAAATGCTTAGGATTGTTTTTCATCGATTTCATATTTTACGTCGTCGTCGTCGAAATTCATTTTTACCATCTTCCAATGCACCAGAAGTGAAACAATTTTATCTATATTCGACTTATTAAGTTCAGAATTTCTGTAAATTTTACTCAAAGTTAAAGGTTGATTTTCTTTGATTAGTTTCAGGATTATCAATTCTTTTTCACCAAAAATTGACGGTTTTCTTATTGCGTTTTGCTCAAGTTTCCAGATTTTTTGAATGATCTTATTTGCGATGAGCGTTTGATCTTTTCTTCTAATATAAAATTTCCAGTTTCCATCTTCGTCTTGTGCTTGAAAAATACGATTCGCACTTGGTTCAATTTTTACTTCAAGAACTAATTTCATCTCTTCCTGCCAAATCCTTGATTCAAATTCCAGAACTGGCTTGCAATACATTTGAGCAGCACCTTTAATCATATGAAACTCTTCTTCTGGATTAATCCCTGAAATTTTACCATTGTCTTTGACCCCGATTAAAAGTCTCCCTCCATCAGTATTGGCGAATGCAACTAGTGTTCTTGCAATCTTTCTTTGATCATCAATTCTAAACTTGAAATCCTGCTTCTGATGTTCACCCTCACTAATTAATTTCTTAATACTCTCCATTTCACTCTAATATTAAAATAAAAATCCTTGGCAAACTCACATTGTCGCTCACCAAGGATTGCTAATTTAATGAATAAAACAATTTTAAGAATACTATTCTTTAATTAATCTAAGAATTGAATTTCCATATTCAGTTTGAATTTCTAAAACATACATTCCTGGTTGAATTTCTGATAAATTAATCAAATCACCATTCATCATTCGTTGATTTTTAACCAATTTACCTTGAGTATCATACAGCTTTGCTTCATATTGAGAAATAGCAGATGATGCTTGAAATTGAACATTTACTTCATTTCCCGCTGGATTTGGAAATAAGTAAACATTGCTTAAATAGTCAATCTCTTCAATTCCAACTTTACTAACTGTCACACAACTTGAAGTGTCTTTACATCCTGAATTATTAGTCACAATTACCGCATAGCTTCCGTTGGTCGGAGCTGTGTAATTTATAGAATTTGCCCCCGCGATTTGTTGATTTGTTCCGCAATTTATCCATTGATAATTCATCCCAGCAGGTGAACCTGTAACTACATTTTCACTCGTCAAACTAGCTGAAGCGATTGGATTAGAATTCACCGTAACAACTGTCGGTGATGATGTAGCCGAACAGCCATTTGAATTTGTGTTTGTTACAGTATAACTCCCAGCTGCATTGATCGTAATACTGTTTGTAGTCGCTTGATTAGACCAACTGTTTCCTCCAACTGATGAAGCAGTTAAAACTACGTTGCTTCCCTGACAAAAAGTTAATTGTCCATTCGCTGAAATTGTTGGAACAGCAGGTAAAGGATTAACGACTACAGTGATAATGTTCGATGTACCTACGCAACCATTAATATCAGTAACTGTAACAGAATAATCTCCTGAACTAGTAACGTTAATCGATGCTAACTGATTGTTATTTGACCAAATATTACCTGTTGATTCTGATGAAGAAAGCTGTACATTTCCACCTTGACAAAACGTAGTTGCTCCCGAAGCAGAAACTATCGGGCTTGGATTACTATTTAATGTTATACTAACAGCTTCAGAAGTCGAAGAACATCCATTAGCATTTGTAACCGTTAGAATATAATTGCCTGCTTGAGAAACCACAATACTATTTGTTGTTTCATTTGTTGACCAAACATTCCCTGTTGCTTCTGATGAACTTAAAGTTACAGCTGATCCTTCGCAAATTGATGTACTTCCTTGTACATTGATGATCGGAATAGATGGACTTGCAAGTACTGTAACAGTAATTACATTTGAACTCGCTGAACATCCATTAGCATCAGTTAATACCAAAGAAATATCACTCGATTGATTCACGGTAACACTATTTGTTGTCTCACTCGTAGACCATAAATTACCCGTCGATGTAGATGAATTCAAAATGACACTACCTCCTGTACAAAATGATGTTGCACCTTGCGCGGTAATCTGAGCATTAGGCAACGGATGAACCTGAACGGTAACAACATTTGAAGTTGCTGAACATCCATTTTGATCTGTATAAACCACCGAGTAGTTTCCGCTTGAAGTAGCATAAATTGATTCAGTATTTTGATTTGATGACCACAAGTTTCCTGTAGAATAATTTGAAGTCAATTGAACATTTTGTCCTTCACAGAATGTCAAACTTCCTACATTACTGATAATTGGAGCTATGGGATTTGCATTTACTGTTACAGAGCGGTCAGTTGTCTGCGTTCCGCAACCAGTTGTTGCTGTAGCTCGTACAACATAATTACTTGTTACACTACTGACAACACCAGAAGTTGGATTAATCGTTGCCCCTCCAGAAAGTATGGAATAACTAACCGTTCCCGTGGAAGTTGCAGCATAAGTATAAGTACCTCCCACACATGCACTTGTTGCACCAGAAGTAAAAACTGGAACCGTAGGAGCAGAACAATTGTAAGATAATTGCATGTCGTCAATATAACCATTATCAAAACCTGCAATAGTCGATGACATTTGTAATCCGAAATAATATGTCCCTGAAACGGTCGGCGTATATGAATATGTGAATTGGGTGTAACTAGTTTGGGTTCCATTGTTTACGACAGTAGTAGTTGTTGTTGGTGCAGTTGTTTGAATAGTTGTTACACCAACCTTCACTGTCATTCCAGCAGAACATGAACTTGAACAAACTCCTTTATAATAAAACGTTAGATTGTAAGTGGTATTTGCATTCAAATTTGCACCAGCTGTAATTAACCATCCAGTCCAATTATTAGTCATTTTAATACATCTGGTTCCAGTTCTAAAAGCTGTTGACGAAGCAATCCATGGATAATTTTTACTTGTTAGCCAATTTGCTGGTGTACATGTTGTTGTAACAAGATTTGAACCCGAAGCGCTACCACAAGAAGTCGTTAAACCTTCAAAACCTTCGCTCCAAACGATTGTTTGCGAGTATAAATTTGATGTAACCAAGGAATTAAACAAAAGTAGAGTAAGCAAAAATCGTTTACTCAAAATAGTATTTGCAAGCTTTTTCATAGTTATAGTTAATTAATTCTGACTATAAATATAATACTAAATACTGATACAATGAAATAGGAACAGCCCCTCAAAACTATAATTTTCAAAATGATGATTAATACAATTTCACTTTGGTAATAAAAGATTCTCAAAGATTTATTCCTCAAATCTCTAATTTATAACTTTCATCGTTCAACTGACAACATTTTCGTTGGCAAAGAGATTTTAAAAATAAAGGTCAAAAAAAAATCCCATACAATTGAATGTATGGGATTTATAAAAGTGGCGTCGACTTACTCTCCCACCCTCAAAAGAGCAGTACCATCAGCGCAATCAGGCTTAACTTCTCTGTTCGGAATGGGAAGAGGTGGACCATGATGCAATAG
>CANFUT010000008.1 GCA_947450325.1 Flavobacteriia bacterium | reverse complement strand
ATCATTTAATGCAAAAATAAAAGCTTTCAGAGCTCAATTTAGAGGAGTCAGAAATGTTGGATTCTTTTTATTTAGATTAACCCAAATTTATGCTTGATTTTCTGTGAAGTCCACAGAATTTTGACATGATCCTGAAAAAGCAATAATTTTCAAAAAATCTTTCAAAAAAAAATCGCTGACTTAAAAGCCAACGATTTCCAAAATTTTGGGAGACTGATGGGTCTCGAACCCACGACCTCCGGCACCACAAACCAGCGCTCTAACCAACTGAGCTACAATCTCCATTTTTGCGTGTGCAAATATAGTACTTTTATGTCTTTTACAAAGCACATCAAAGATTTTTTTTTAATTTTAGAAAAAGAAAATCGTTAATAATACTGAATATGAGCACAAAAACTATGATTGTGAAAGAGTTTGAAAGACGCATTTTTGAAGAATCTTACAGCAGAATTTTTAAATGTTTGTCTCTTTTGAGTGAAGAATCAATTTGGTTTGCTCCAAACAATCAAATCCCAACTGTTGGCAATCTAATTCTACACCTATGCGGAAATGCACGTCAATGGGTACTATCAGGCATTGGAGACGCAGTAGACAATCGAAATCGAGATCAAGAATTTGTCGTTCAACAAAACATTAGAAAGTCAGACCTGATATTTTTATTAGAAAACCTCAAAGTAAATTTGAAAATCACAATCAACGAAATGCCCGAAAAAATGCTGTCAGAGAAAAAAATTATCCAAGGATTTGATGAAACTGGCTTTTCAATTTTAATTCACGTAATTGAGCATTTTTCTTATCACACAGGACAAATTACGACTTTAACGAAAATGATTACAAACAAGCAAACTGGATATTATCATGGATTTAATCTCAATCAATTGAATTGAGTTAAAAAAGTAGTTATACACAGTTCAATTTGTTGAAAAGTAGCACTGACTTGTTTCCATGTAAAATTAATTAACCATTATCTTTGCGACAAAGAAAAAAATATGCTTAAAATAGGCGTTCTTGGTGCCGGACATCTTGGAAAAATTCACATTGGTTTAATATTAGAATTGCCTGACATTTTTGAATTAGTCGGTTTTTTCGATCCAAATAACATTCACGCACAAGAAGCAATAGACAAATATGGCGTTAAAAGATTTGATTCACTCGAAGCTATCTTAAATGAAATTGATTGCGTCGATATCGTTACGCCTACCCTAGCCCATTTTGATGCAGCAGTTTCAGCTATAAGAAAAAGCATCCATGTTTTTGTTGAAAAACCGATAACACAAACAATTGAAGAAGCCAATTCATTAATGAAATTGGCGCACGAAGCCGATATTAAAGTTCAAGTTGGTCATGTCGAAAGATTTAATCCTGCTTTCCAAAAAGCTTTGCCTCATTTGCAAAATCCGATGTTCATCGAAACCCATCGTCTCGCCCAATTCAATCCAAGAGGAACAGATGTACCAGTTGTTTTGGATTTAATGATTCATGACTTGGATATTATTTTAAGTATTGTAAAATCAGATATCAAACGCATTTCAGCTTCTGGAGTTGCTGTGGTTTCCGATACGCATGACATTGCCAATGCACGAATTGAATTCAATAATGGTTGTGTTGCCAATTTAACGGCTTCTCGCATTTCGTTGAAAAACATGCGCAAAACAAGGCTTTTCCAAAAAGACAATTACATCAGCATCGACTTTCTGAATAAAAAATTAGACCTCCTGAAATTAGAAGATGTACAAGGAGAAGTTGATCCATTTGACGTTGTTTTCGATTTAGGGAAAGGAAAAAAAAGCAAGAAAATTCTATTTGATCAGCCTGAAATTGAGGAAACAAACGCAATTAAAGAAGAATTGATTTCATTTTACGAGGCGATTCATTTCAATAAAACGCCTATCGTTTCCATTGAAGATGGTTTGAGGGCATTAGAAGTAGCCAATCAGATTTTGGAAAAACTGAAAGTGCCAAACATTGCATTTAATGACAATATAAACTAATTTTTTTCGTTATAAACAAAACTCAAAAGCTATTTATGAAATTGTTTTTCTTCTTCGGTTTACTGTTCATTTTTTCATCATGTGTCAAAAATAATCCACAACCAACTTGGATTACGATTGAAAAATGGCAACTCGAAGCAAATCCACTCCTCAGCGGAATTGAAGGTGAATTGAATCACAACTTTACAGATGCTTATGTTTACATCGATGAAAAAATCATCGGCATTTTTGAGCTTCCGATTAAACTTCCTTTGTTATTGGATGGATACAAAAAAATCATGATTTATCCAGCAATCAAAAATAATGGAATTGCTGCAACAAAAAAAATATATCCTTTTTGTCAACCGCACGTTTTGTATGCGACTTTGGTGAAAGGAGAAAACATCACCATTAATCCCGTTACTCAATATTATACCAATTGCAACTTCGCATTTATCGAAGATTTTGAATCAGCTGGAATCAAATTTACCACCGATCCTTCTTCCACAGCAACTATTGAACAAATACAGCACACAGATCCAGGAAAAACGGGAAATTGTGGTCACATCGCTATGAATATCAGTGATTCTTTGTGGACAGGTTATACGCATTCTCAGATGGTTTTACCAAAAGGAAGTGCTGAAGTCTATCTAGAAATTGAATACAAAACAACAAATAATGTTTTGACAGGTGTTCTAGGAATAACGCTTCCTGGAACGAATAAAATAAATCCAAATATTCAGTTAAATGCGCAAACACCCGCTGAAGCTACTTGGAGAAAAATTTACATCGACCTCAAAGAAATAGTTTCAAGTTCAACGACTGCAGACTATTTTGAACAATATTTACAAGCGCAAATTGATGCCGGAAAATTATCTAGTGATATTTACATTGATAACTATAAAATCATTCATTTCTAATGTTATCAAACCGCAAAGCATCTTTCTTAATTCTTATTGATTTTTTAACGGCGTTCATTTCTTGGGCTTTGTTCTTTACCTTTCGTAAAGTTTATATTGAAAATGTTGCGCTGGAAATTAACAATACTTTTTACTACGGAATTTTGATTATTCCAGCGTGTTGGCTTGGATTATATTTTCTTCAAGGAACTTATGCGGATGTCAAACGAATGTTTAGAATGAAAATGTTGAGTTTGACCTTTTTCGGAACTTTAATCGGCTCCACATCGATATTCTTTATTTTTCTCTTGGATGATACCGTTCAAAATTACGAACACTATTATCAGTCATTTTTAGCCTTGTTTGTCATTCATTTTATCGTTTCATTTATCCCCAGAATTATTTTCACAAGTATTCAGGTTAAAAAAATACACACTGGAAAAGAAGGATTTAACGCTTTGCTTTTGGGAGGAAGTGAAAAAGCAGTTGGTATTTACAAAGAAATTCAAACTCTTGATAAAAGTATTGGAACACAATTCATTGGATTTGTAAATTTAAACGGTATTGATACACTTTTGAAAGACGAATTAACTTACTTGGGTCATGTAGACGAACTTGAAAAAGTAATCGAAAAATATGAAATTGAAGAAGTAATTATCGCATTAGAAAGCACCGAACACCAAAGATTAAGTTCAATTATCACACGCCTTTCTGGAACTGGAATTAAAATCAAAGTTTTGCCTGATGTATTTGATATTTTGGCTGGATCAATCAAAATGACGAACATTTTCGGCGTTTTACTACTCGAAGTAAATCCTGAAGGAATGCCGATTTGGCAACAAAGTATCAAAAGATTTATTGATATTTCACTTTCTTTGATTGCATTGATACTTTTGATTCCAGTTTATATTTTCCTCGCCATTGCGGTTAAAACTTCGTCCAAAGGACCGATTTTCTTTAGACAAGAGCGTATTGGATTGAACGGACGAAAATTCAAGATCATCAAATTCAGAACAATGTACATGGATGCGGAAGCGAAAGGTCCTCAGCTTTCTAGTACTTTCGATCCGAGAATTACCAAATCGGGAAGATTCATGCGCAAAGCGAGATTGGATGAATTTCCTCAATTCTTCAATGTATTGATTGGCGATATGAGTTTGGTTGGTCCAAGACCCGAAAGACAATTTTACATCGATCAGATTGTCGCAAGAGAACCGCAATTTTTACAATTAACCTCAGTAAGACCCGGAATTACATCTTGGGGACAAGTAAAATATGGTTATGCTGAAAACGTAGATCAAATGCTTCAACGTATGAAATTTGATTTGTTGTATCTAAAAAATATGTCGTTGGCATTAGACTTGAAAATCATGCTTTACACCGTTTTGATAATCCTCAAAGCGAAGGGAAAATAAGGGTCACATTCTGATAATCTTTCCATCTTCCATTTCGATGATTCGATTGGTTTTTGCGGCAAATTCATTGTCGTGAGTCACAATCAAAAGCGACTGATTATATTCTTCCGCCAATTGTTGAAAGATATTGAAAACCACTTCACTGTTCTTTTTATCCAAGTTTCCTGTCGGTTCATCGCCCATGATAATTAATGGGTCATTGATCAACGAACGAGCAATGGCAACCCTTTGCTTTTGTCCACCTGAAAGTTGATTGGGAAGCTTCAACGCTTCATTTTCAATTCCAAGCATTTTGAGTTTTTCGTAAGCGCGATGTTCAACTTCTTTGGCAGAAAATTTTCCCAGTTTCAATCCAGGAAGCATCACATTTTTTAGAACATTAAATTCATTCAATAAATAGTGAAATTGAAAAACAAAGCCAATCTTTTCATTACGTACTTTAGCTAAATCACCTTCTTTTTTTCCACTCATCGAAACACCATCAATGATCAATTCTCCTTCATAATCAGTATCCATCGTTGAAAGAATATAGAGCAATGTCGATTTTCCGCAACCCGAACGACCAATAATGGAAATAAATTCTCCTTGATTTATTGAAAACTCAATATCGTTCAGTACTTTGATTGTCATTGGATCATGAAAATATTTGACAATCTTTTTCGCTTCAAGAATCTTATTTTTCATGCTACTTTCCTCTGATAATAATTACTGGATCAATCTTACTTGCTTTTCTGGAAGGAAAATATCCTGCGAAATAAGTGGTTATCAATGAAAATATTCCGCCGATGATGTAAAAGTTGGGGTTGTAATTGATTGGATACGTTTTGATTGTGGGCAAAGCTTCCGTATTAAACGGAATTTGATCAATCAAAGCAGACATCGTAAAACCGAATACTAGACCGAAAAAACCACCAATAAAACCAATTGAAAGCGCGATTGTGATAAATATTCGATTCACATCTTTTCCAGAAAATCCAGTGGCTTTTAAAATCGCAATCGAATCCATTTTATCGTAAATCATCATGTTAAGAATGTTGTATATTCCGAATCCCGCGACAATGAGTAGCGTAATTCCAACAGTATAAGAAATCAATGTTCTGATAAAACTTCCCGTTTCAAATTGAGAATTGGCAGTTTGAATATCTAACGCTTCGACTTCAAAAATCTCTCTGTATTCCTTGGCAATTGCTGGTGCTAAAGTTATGTCATGCAATTTAATTTGAATATCAGTAATATAGCTATTGGCGACTCCTAACAATTTTTGCGTAGTCTCAATCGACGCATAACTTTGAACGTTATCCAAATCTTTCAATCCAGATTGAAAAAAGCCCACCACTTTTAACTGAACCAATTCTCCTTTGGAAGTCGTCACTTGGATAACATCACCAATATTGGCCAACATTTTTTCAGCAACTCCTTTTCCTAAAATGATGCTGTTTGAAGTGTTTTTTAAATCAAATAAATTGCCCGCAACAACGTACTCGCTGAAAGAAAAAAGTTTGTTTTCCGCTTCCACATCAATTCCACTAATGGAACCTGTCAAATCACTTGCTCCTACATTATAAAAAACTTGACAAGTAATTTTTGGAGAGACGCCAAGAACCCGCTCGTCCTTTTGCAATGCTTGATAGATTGCACCAAAATTATAGATTTCAAGTTTTGAACTCTTCGGTTTGACTGAATTCACAAAATTATGCGATTCATGAAATTCGTTGAATCGATCTATCGGTTGAATTTTTGACGGCTGCACTTCGTTGTAAAGGCGGATATGCGGCGTCCTGTTTAGAATCAAACCATCCAATAAACTATTTAAACCTGACATAAAGCTCAACAAACCAATAAACATGGTAATACTGAATGTTACGCCCACAGCAGCAACCATCGTTTGCTTAAAACGAGCCATCAACAAGGATTTGGCGATACTAACTGTCAGTGAAAGACTCATTCTTCAGGTTTTGTAATCACTGTTTTAGCATCAATCCCAGACAAAATCTCCACTTTTCGGCAATCTTTTAATCCAGTTTTTACTTTGATTTTTTCTCCGTCTTCGTTTAGAACATATTGTTCATCAATCAAGAAAGTTCTCGGTATGAGCAAGACATTGTTTTTAGTCTGAATCAAAATATTTGCTTCGAAAGTCGTATTTGGATACAAAACTGGAGGTTGATTGACAAATTCCGCTTCAACTAAAAAAGTACGGCTTCTTTCATTCATGTATGGAACGATTTTAGAAACTTTAGCCTCAAAAGATTGGCCTTTGTAACTATCTAGTGTAACCAACACGCGCAAACCTTTTTTTATTCTAACAATATCTTTTTCATCCACTTGCATTTCCAAAAAATAATTTTTGGCATCACCGATAACCGCCAATGGAGTTTGAACGTTGACCATTTCTCCGCGTGATTTAGAAATATTGTAAACGATTCCATTGATTTCACTTTTAAGTAAATAGTCATTTTCCATTACATCTGAAATTTGGAGATTTCTAGCAGATTGCGAAGCGTTGAAATCCAATTGACGTTTTAATTCATCGTATTTTGTAACTGCAGATAAATAAGCATAATTTGAATTTTCGAAACGCAATTGCACTTGTTCCAAATCCGCTTTCGAAATTGCTTCTTGTTTCCAAAGTGCCATTTGGCGTTGGTAAGCCAAGGAATCGATTTTCATTTTTGATTTTGAAACTCTTAATGCCTGCAATGCTTCATTTAATTTCGCTTGATTAGATGATTTACTGTTGAAATCAGCCAATAATGCAGCATTTTCCTTGGTCAACTTTTGAGATTGATTTGAAATGGAAAGAATTGGTGTTCCAACTTTTACAAAATCTCCTTCCTGCACAAAAATTTGGTCAATGATTCCATTTGCTCGAGAAAAAACATCGTATTGATTTTTGCTTTTTACAATTCCAGAAGCGTAGATTGATTCAGAAATTGATTCTGATTTTGGTCGAGTAGTTTCTACTTTACTTTTACAAGCGAAAAGCAAAATGACGCTAAAAAAGAGTATTAATTTATTCATAGTGAAGTAAAGTTACAAATTACTATTGAACAGATAACTGATTTTTCAACTAAAAATTAAAACTTACGATAAATTAACTAAAAAACTGAAAAACAGACAAATGAATGTTGTTTTACTAATTTTTTTAATCCAATCAAAAAAGTGTCTTAGTCATTACTGAGACTGAATTTTATCAGTTTCTGAATATTATTTGATTTTCAGGTCGAACATTTTCTGATCTTCGATAAATCCAGTTAATGTATCGCCAATTGCAACAGGACCTACTCCTGCTGGAGTTCCAGTAAAAATCAAATCACCGATTTTCAAGGTCATAAATTGCGAAATGTAAACGATGATTTGGTCGATGTCAAAAAGCATGTCTTTCGTATTACCAACCTGCACAATTTGACCATTTTGTTGCAATGAAAAGTTCAAATTAGTCAAATCTAAAGTTGACTTATCCAAGAAATTGTGCGAAACTGGTGCACTGTGTTCAAATGATTTTGCAATTTCCCAAGGCAAACCTTTTTCTTTGCATTTTTGTTGTAAATCTCTGGCTGTAAAGTCAATTCCTAAACCGATTTCATTGTAATAAGTGTTGGCAAACTTTGGTGCAATGTTTTTCCCAAGTTTATTGATTCGAACGACAATCTCACATTCATAATGCAAATCTTTCGTAAAATTCGGATAAAAAAACGGACTTTTATTAGGCAATAATGCCGTATCAGGTTTCATAAAAAAAACGGGGTTTTCAGGAATCGCTGAATTCATTTCTTTTGCGTGATCCGCATAATTTCTTCCAATACAAATAATTTTCATCTCAATCTTATTTACCAAATTTACTTTTCAATGCAGCTAATTTATCTTCCATCGATAAATTGTCTTCTACTTTATTTACCTTCGGTTTAACTTCCTTTGGTTGATTTTGAAGCAATTTTTCAGCTTTAATCTTGTCCATTTCCTGTTTTAACTTTTGCTTGGTATATTTCGGAAAATCTGTTGACTCGGAAACAAACCACCCGTAATACCCAGGTTCTTCAACATCAATTTGTTTGACCGTTTTGCCTTTGTGCTTTCCAAAATTATATACAGCTTCGCCTTTCTCATTGATTGCCAAACGGCCTGCGAAATCTAAAATGTTCAAATTTCCACCTTTTGAAAAATCTGCCAAGAAATCAATATTTCCTTCCAAGTCAGGATATTTCTCAAGTTGCGCGTTTAAAACTTTCCAAGTTGCTTCTGTATCTGCCAAGGCATTGTGTGCATTTACTATATCGCTTTGACAGTAAAACTGAAAAGCAGCAGCAAGGGTACGTTGTTCCTTTTTATGAAAGATATTTTGAACATCCACAAACTTGCGTTTTGACATGTCAAATTCACTTCCAGCATTGAGTAATTCTTCTGCTAAAAGTGGAATGTCGAATTTATTAGAATTGTATCCACCCAGATCAGCGTCACCAATAAAAGAAGTGATTTTAGACGCTAAATCTTTGAACGAAGGACAATCTTTGATGTCTTCATTGGTGATTCCATGAATTTCAACTACCTCATCAGGAATATTTATTTCTGGATTAATTCTCGCAGTAAAAGTTTCCTCTGTTCCATCAGGATTAATTTTGATTATTGCTATTTCAACAATTTTATCTTTTGAAATATTCAATCCTGTTGCCTCAAGGTCAAAAATGGCCAAAGGACGCGCTAATTTAAGTTTCATTTGAAATTCTTTGAGTTCAAAGATAACGCAATCGTTGGAATGGAAACTGCTTTTTGTGAACTATTCTACATTGAATTTTTTAATACAAAAAAAACCTGCACTCAAATAAGTACAGGTTTCAAATATTAAGTTGAAAATTGATTACAATTCTCTATTTACATCAAATTGTTCCAAGTAATCAGCCACTTTTCTTACAAACATTCCACCTAATGAACCATCAACAACTCTGTGGTCATAAGAATGAGACAAGAACATTTTGTGACGGATTCCGATGAAATCTCCTTCTGGCGTTTCAATCACAGCAGGAACTTTACGAATCGCACCCAAAGCTAAAATAGCCACTTGTGGTTGATTGATAATTGGCGTTCCCATTACATTTCCAAAAGTTCCCACATTTGTTACAGTGTAAGTTCCACCTTGGATATCTTCTGGTTTCAATTTATTATTTCTTGCATTTCTAGCTAATTCATTTACTGCTTTCGCTAAACCTGTCAAATTCAATCTATCAGCATTTTTAACAACTGGAACAATTAAGTTTCCAGAAGGAAGTGCTGTAGCCATTCCTAAATTGATATCTTTTCTTTTGATAATTTGATTGCCACTCACAGCTACGTTGATCATTGGGAAATCTTTGATTGCTTTTGCAATCGCTTCCATGAAAATCGGTGTAAAAGTGATGCTTTCGCCTTCTCTTTTCTCGAAATCTTTTTTGACTTTATTTCTCCAATTCACGATATTCGTTACATCAGCTTCTACGAAAGAAGTTACGTGAGGCGAAACGTGCTTAGACATTACCATGTGGTCAGAAATCAATTTTCTCATTCTGTCCATTTCGATGATTTCATCGCCTGGCATTGGCAATACAACTGGCTCTTTGATGTTTGATAAGAAGGATGAACCTCCTTCATTTGAAGAAGCAACAGTTGCTGGTTTTGCTACAGGAGCAGAAACTTGAGCGACAGGAGCAGAAACAACTGGTTGAGAACCTCTAGTTTCGATGTATGATAAAATATCTTTCTTAGTAACTCGTCCTTCTTGACCAGTTCCTACAATTGTTTCCAATTCATTCGAAGAAATTCCTTCTTTGTCAGCAATGCTGCGAACCAATGGCGAATAGAATTTATTTGAGTTTGCAATCGCTGGAGTTGAAACCACTGGTGTTCCGTTAGAAACTGGCGCTGCAGCAACCACTTCTACAACAGGTGCAGCAAGTTCAGCAACTGGCGCTACAAATGCTCCGCCATCTGTTGAGATGATTGCGATTACATCACCAACTTGAGCTACTTGATCTTTTTCAAAAAAGATTTGAACCAACGTTCCTTTTGCTTCAGATGGAAGTTCATTATCCACTTTATCAGTAGCTACTTCAACCAATGGTTCGTCCATATCAACATTGTCGCCAACGTTTTTTAACCAGTTTGTGATGGTAGCTTCTGTAACGCTTTCACCCATTTTGGGGAGTCTGATTTCTACTTGTGCCATGTTCCTAAGAGGATTTCTTGTTTTTTCGAGTACAAAAGTAAGAGAAAAAAGGTGAAAAATTGGTTCTCGATGAAAAATTAAAACCAATGAATTGAATTTTGTTCAATTTATATAAAATCAAACAATTAAGAATCTAATTTTCGCCAAGCTTTTCGGACGATTTCAAAGTCTTTCCAAATGCTATAATCTCTTGCATAAATTAGATTTAGCTTACTTAAAACTGAGCTATTTGCGAATTTCATTGCATCCAAAGGGTTCAATATCCCTCTTTTGATTGTCGGCAATTGTTGGGCTGATTCTTGTTTTTCAGCATAATATCCAACCAATGATTTTTTTCCTATCATACATTGAATCATGTTTTTGATCCACGTTGATTTCTGCTTGAAGTACCAAATAAAATAGGGCGTGCTAATCAAAAAACAAAAGCTCAAGATAAAATCAAATGTTCTCTTATTTCTAATATTACTTGGTTTAGAAATTTCATTGATATTGAATACATATAAATCTCCTGCTGTATCTATTGAATTACTTCCGATTAAATACAAACTGTCTGGCTGCGCAATCTTAAAATCAATGTTATTACTTCCTAAAAGCGACATCCAATGCATAATAACTTGTGCTGAAGTGTCTTTGGCGCAAAAAATAATTTCGTCCACTTTGTGAAAAAAGACAATTTGATCCAATTGAGAAAGAATTCCGATTTGCTCTTCACTTTTGTCGTCGGAATCAGAAACCAACAAAATGGAATCAATTTTTGAATTCGTTTGTTTCAAGATGGTGCTCACACGCGCTGATTCTTCCACTGAACCAACGATGATAAACTTTTGATTTTGTGCACCAGAAAGATTGAATTTCTTCTTTAGACTGAAATGTAAGAAAATTCTGGAAATCAAAAAATAAAAGAAAATCCAAGCCGTTCCAATTAAAATATACAAACGTGAAAATTGCCAAGATTTAGGCAACAATGCATAGATAACGAGTATAATCAAAGTACCTAAAACGGCTCCTTTGAAATATTTCGAAAGTTTGATTGGGAAATCATAACCTCCAGTATAAAAAACACTGATCAGCCAAGTGAAAGTATATGCAGGAATGGCCACATTTAAAATATTTGGAGGAAATTCGATATTCGCTTTTTGCCAATAATGCGTCAGTAAAATCAATCCTCCAAAAAGATAGAAGAAATCAAGAACAGGCAAAGCAGCTCGCTTGATAAATCGGGTAAAAATAGCCAATCCAGCCCTCAAATAGATCGCGAAATTGATCAAAAACGAAAACAATTTAGCGTTCTTCTGTGAAAAGTGCTTTTCTGCAAAAATGACCATTGCTCTGTAAAATACAAAGACATAATTCACCGAACTTTTCTTCGTGCTTTCACCTTTGTAATGGATAATTCTTGTGTCTGAAAAATAGTAGTTTTTATAACCTCCTTGAATGATTCTATATGACAAATCGATGTCTTCACCATACATGAAAAACGCTTCGTCCAAATATCCCACTTTATTCAAAACTTCCGTGCGCATCAACATGAAAGCACCACTCAAAATTTCAACTTCATTCGTTTCAAATTCAGACAAATAACCCAAATGATATTGTCCAAATTTCTTAGACTTAGGGAAAATCGCTGACAATCCGAAAATTTTATAAAAAGCAACTGCTGGCGTTGGCAAACCGCGTTTAGATTCAGGTAGAAAATTTCCTTTTCCGTCTAACATCCTCACTCCTAGTCCACCCGCTTTCGGATTTTCATCCATGAATTGAACCACTTTCAGGAAAGTATCTTCTTCAACAACTGTATCTGGATTTAAAAGCAATTGATATTCACCATTGGCGATGGCCATGGCTTGATTGTTGGCTTTTGAAAAACCGCGATTGTCTTTGTTTGCAATTAAAATCGCTTGGGGAAACTTTTGACGAACCATTTCAACCGAGCCATCAATAGAATTGTTGTCTACCAAAAAAACTTCTCCTGAAATATTCTCAAGTGCTTTAAATACAGAATTCAAGCATTGCTCTAGAAAATACTCAACGTTGTAGTTGACTATAATGACTGATATTTTGACTGGGAAATTATTCACACGATTGGTTCAAAATTGAAATTTAAAGAATAGCGATACAAGATATTTCTATCGGCACATCCATCGGCAATTTACTCACTTGAACGGTTTCTCTCGCTGGTGGTTCACTTGTGAAAAAAGATGCATAAACACCATTTACAGCAACAAAATCATTCAAATCTTTCAAGAAAATTGAACATTTCACCACATTTGAAAAGTCCATTCCAGCTTCATTTAACAATGAACCTATGTTATTTAAAACTTGCGAAGTTGCATTTTCAATGGTATCAACAACCAAATTTCCAGTTTTTGGATCCAATGGAATTTGCCCGCTTACATATAAAGTGTCATTTTTTAAAATCGCTTGACTGTATGGACCGATTGGTGCTGGAGCTCCTGGAATTTGTATTATTTTCTTCATCTTTCTTTACCTTTGTGCAAGTTTACTAATTTTAACCCAAAAAACAGTGAAAGTACTCCTTCTGGATAATTTTGATTCATTCACATACAATCTTTTTCATTATTTGGAAGCATTAGATTGTGACGTCACTGTTGCCAGAAATAACGCGATTTCTATCGATGAAATTGCATCCTTTGATAAAATTGTACTTTCTCCCGGTCCAGGATTACCTTCCGAAGCAGGTTTATTGATGGAAATAATTCAATCTTATGCTCCATTTAAACCGATGTTGGGAGTTTGTCTTGGAATGCAAGCGTTGGGTGAATATTTCGGTGGAACATTGTATAATCAATCCACAGTAAAACATGGTATTGCTGAAAAATGCCAACACGGTCAAGAAAGTAAATTATTTGATAAAGTGCCAGAAATCTTCGAAGTTGGATTGTATCACAGTTGGGCCGTTGATATCAGTAAAACAGCTGATTTAAAAGCAACTGCATTTTCAGAAAATGAAGTTTTAATGGCTTTTGAGCACAAAAATCTACCAATCTATGGTGTTCAATTTCATCCTGAATCATTGATGACAGTAAACGGCAAGTTGATTATTCAAAATTTTATTGAAATCTAATTTTTAAAATTATTTATTTGAGTTTTGGTTTTTTATCGGTATTTTTAGAAACCAAAATATAATAATCACTTAATTAATTTAGATCGAATATGAAAAATTTAGTTTTATTGCTTGCTTTTAGTGTGATTGGAAATTTGGCCATCAGTCAAACTTGTGTTGGAAAATGGACCACCATCGACGACGAAACAGGTAAGAAAAAATCAACCGTTGAATTATATAAATACAAAGACCATTTATATGGTAAAATCGTTTATTTGTATCCAAGAGAAGGTCGAGAAGAAAATCCAGTTTGTAAAAAGTGTACAGACGACAGAAAAAACAAACCATTGGTTGGACTTCAAATTGTTAGGTATTTAACTTGGGATGGAACTGAATGGGAAGGCGGAACGATCGTTGATCCTGAAAATGGAAAAATTTATTCAACTAAAATGTGGTTAGACGAATCAAATCCTAACAAATTATATGTTAGAGGTTACATAGGACCTTTTTTCAGAACCCAAACGTGGCTTAGAATAGTTGAATAAAATTAATGTGAAATAAAATTTAAAAGTGGCTAAATGTCACTTTTTTTGTTTCCCGATTTTTGCAAATAAAAAAAGAGGTTGCCTCAATGAGACAACCTCTAAATATAAACTAAAGAATTCCCTACAATTTAATAGCTCCTTTTTTAACAGAAGTTTTAGTGTCAATAATTTCTTTTTCAACTACTTTTTCTTCTTCTCTTTTAATTCCTTGCTCAATTTTACCACCCAAACCGTTTTTTACAGAAGTTTTAGTGCTAACAATCTCTTTTTCAACTGAAGCAGCAGTTTCTTTCTTTTTTGTTTTAGTTTCTTTCTTAACAACTGGTGTTTCTTCAGCTGCAGCAACAGGAGCTTCATCAGTTGCAGGAGCAGTTTCAGTTTCGGTAGTTGTTGTAGTTGTTTCAGTCGCTGTCTCTTCAACTACTGGTGCTTTTTCTTCACCACCACAACTAGCGAAAGTTAAAGACAAAACCACTGCGGATACAAATAATACTTGCTTTTTCATTTGGTTAATTTTATTTTGATTTTCGTGATAAATATAAATAAAAAACTCATCTAATAACAATTAAATAAAAGTTAAAAAAACAGAAAACTAATTTGTTAAAAATTAAACGATGAAAATTAAATAAAACAAATTTAAAATTCAATAGAAAACAATTCAAAAAACAGTAAATCAACCAATTAAACGAATCAAAATAATTATTGCTATCTTTTAGGTTTAATATTCACAATTATTAGCTTAAACAGTACAGATTTTTTTCCATTTCGATTTGAAGAATAAAATTTAAAATATACCTTTGAGATAAATAAAATACAAATTTAAAATACAATAATTATGGCTTTTGAATTACCAAGTTTACCTTATGCATATGATGCATTAGAGCCGCATATTGACGCGCGCACGATGGAAATACACCACAGTAAACACCACAACGCTTATACAACCAACTTGAATGCTGCCATCGCAGGAACAGACTTGGAAGGAAAGTCGATCGAAGAAATTTTAAAAAATTGTGCTGATAAACCTGCTGTTAGAAATAATGGTGGTGGATATTGGAATCACTGTTTTTTCTGGGAAATTATGGCTCCAAATGCAGGAGGAAATCCTACAAGAGAATTGGCTGCTGCAATTGATAGCACCTTTGGATCATTCGAAGCGTTCAAAGATGAGTTTGCAAAAGCTGCAACAACAAGATTTGGTTCAGGTTGGGCATGGTTGTGTGTAACTGATGGAAAATTAGAAGTTTGTTCTACGCCAAATCAAGACAATCCTTTGATGGGTGAAGGTTGCAAAGGAACAGCGATTTTAGGTTTAGATGTTTGGGAGCACGCTTACTACTTGAATTACCAAAACCGTCGTCCAGATTACATCAATGCATTTTTTAATGTGATTAATTGGGAGGTAGTTTCTAAAAAATACGCAGACGCAAAATAATTTTTGTTTCTCACAAAATATTAAGTCCATGTTTCAAAGCATGGACTTTTTTATTGCACAAAAAAGCCGTTACCCAAAAGATTAACGGCTTTTTATTTAATATTTATTCTGAATTATGCGTTAGCATTCATGTTATCCAAAACATCCATTACACTTTTCACTGCAACAGCTGATTCTTCTAACAATGCTTTTTCTGCATCATTCAATTGTAATTCGATAATTTTCTCGATTCCGTTTTTACCTAAAACAACAGGAACACCTAAATAGATATCTTTCATACCATATTCACCGTTCAACCAAGCGCAAACTGGGAAAATTCTTTTTTGGTCACGTACAATCGCTTCAACCATTTGAGCAGCAGCAGCACCTGGAGCATACCAAGCAGAAGTACCTAATAATTTCACGATTTCACCACCACCAAACTTAGTTCTTTCGATAATTTCGTTTAATTTCTCTTCAGAAATCAATTCTGTTACAGGAATTCCTGAAACTGTAGTATATCTTGGAAGTGGAACCATAGTATCACCATGACCACCCATCAATACCGCTTGAATATCTTTTGGAGAAACTCCTAATTCAGTAGCTAAGAAAGCTCTGTAACGCGCAGTATCCAAAACTCCAGCCATTCCAAATACTTTACTTGAATCCACTTTCGCGTTCAAATAAGCGCAGTATGTCATTACATCTAAAGGATTAGAAACAATGATAATAATTGCGTTTGGAGAATGTTGAATGATATTTTCAGTAACTGTTTTAACGATTCCAGCGTTAGTAGCGATCAAATCATCACGAGACATACCTGGTTTTCTTGGCAATCCTGAAGTGATTACAACTACATCAGAATTTGCAGTTTTTGAATAATCATTTGTAGAACCAGTTGTTCTTGAATCATACAAATTGATTGGTGATTTTTGCCAAATATCCAACGCTTTACCTTCAGCAAAACCTTCTTTGATGTCTAATAAAACGATTTCATTGGCAATCTCTCTTTGGGCAAGAACATCAGCACAAGTTGCGCCTACATTTCCCGCACCTACTACAGTTACTTTCATGTTGATATATATATTAAAATTTAATCTTTAAAATTTACGCGCTAAAGTTACGACAATTGTACTTATCAGCCTTTAATTTGTTAGGAAAAATGTAGAATTGTCAATAAGAATTAACAATCTTTGTCCCTTGGCAACCGTTCTTAATATCTTGCGTCATTAAAACGTTGAATGTGGAAACAAAAAAAGTAGAATTAGATTTAATTATCAAAGGCTGTATTCAGAACGAACGCAAAGCCCAAGAGAAATTATTTGCTATGTTTTATGGAAAAATGCTAAGTGTTTGCTTGCGTTACACCATCGATCATGATTCTGCTCAGGAGATTCTACAGGATGGATTTATAAAGGTCTTTGAAAAAATTGAATCTTTTGATTTTAAAGGTTCTTTTGAAGGTTGGTTAAGAAGAATCATTGCAAACACTGCCATCGATTCGATCAGAAAAAACAAGAAAAAGCCTGTGTTATTTGAAAATGATACAGATTTTGTTGCTGAGATTGTCAATCCGATGGAAGAAGCAGAAATTGAAAGTTTTAGAACTTTAAAAGCAGAAATAGCCATGGAAGCCATAAATAAACTTTCTCCGGCGTACAAAACTGTTTTTAATTTATATGTTTTGGAAGAATACACCCACAAGGAAATCGCTGAAATCCTTGGAATTAGTGAAGGAACTTCCAAATCAAATTTAGCCAAAGCCAAACAAAATCTTCAACGCATAATAGAAACGAAACTTGTTAAATTCGATTAGAATGAGCAATATAGAAGAAATATTTAAGAACAGTCTGAAAGACATTGAAGCTCCTTATGATCCAAAAGCATGGGAAGCAATGTCTAAAAGATTAGATCAACATCTGCCAGTAAAAAGTGTAAAAACTTCTTTGAAATGGGCGTGGGTCGCTTCATCAATTATTATTGTTGGTGTAGCTGCGTTTTTTGCATTACAAAAAAATGAGACAAACACAAAAACTGCAAAAAATTTGAATGAAGGAGAAAATCCTATTTCAAATGAAAACAATGTTGAATCTAAAAATGCTACTTTTAAACAAATTGCGTCGACTGCCAATGTGAAATCAATTTCTGGTTCAAACAATGTATCTTCAATGAACGACGAAAGTGCAGCCAAGGAACTGTTAAATGGCATTCCACCGAAAAAGGCGGAAAACATTAATATCCCAAATCCAGGTGATTTTGGTCTAGCTGATTCCGAAATAATTCTTCCTAAATTATCAGATAAATATTGTGAGAACGAAATTATTGAGATTAGAAACTCAAACGATCGCGACATTTATCTTGTTTCGTCAAACGGAACAAACAAAATGATTAAAGAAAAAAACGCGTCAAACATTGAGTTAGTTTCGGGTGATTACTTCTTTAGCTACGTTAAAAATGGAAAAAATCAAAAAGAATTTGCATTTTCGGTCACTCCTAAAGTAAAAGCAGATTTTTATGCTGATGAAGAAATGGTTTTCTACAAAGGTTTACCTGTTAGTTCATTGAGTTCTATTAATCCCGCTGCAAAATATTCTTGGACGAATGAAAAAGGAATCGTTTTATCGAGAGAAAAAAGTTTCGATGCACATTTCTTCACCAAAGGAAATCACGCGGTGACACTTACGCTTCAATCTGAAAACGGATGCGAAAGTAAAATCACTAAAAATATTAGATGCGAAGCAAGTTACAATTTATTAGCTATGAACAGTTTCATACCTACTAGTAGCAACTCGAAAATCAACACTTTCCTTCCTTATGCATTGTTAGAAAGAAACGTTCCTTTTACGATGCAAATAATTGATCCAAAAACTGGTCAAACGATTTATGAAACAAAAAGTGAATCAGAACCTTGGGATGGAAACGATCTACGCACACAGCAATTGATTGCGCCTAACACACCTTACATTTGGCGTGTGAATATTGAAAAGACTGAAATTGGTGAATCTAAAAATTACCAAGGAACAATTACTAGATTCGAAGATTAATAACATTAGATTGATTTACAAAAAGTCATTGGTTTCCAGTGGCTTTTTTTTATGGCTTTTAATTTTACTTTGCTATTCAAATACCTAAGCTAGAATGAGAAATAATCATTTGTTTAGATTTGGATGTTAGTTACTACAATTTCATACAAAGTATCACAATCGCATTTAATCCGGCTTTAAAATTCATGTTATTCGCTATCAGTCTCTGCAAAAGATCTCATTTTGATTTGTTTCAATTCAGTAAAGTATTCTAGTATACATTCCATATATGCAAAGCATTTAGCTTAGTAGTCTCTGATAAAATCAAATGAAGTGCGCAATAACTTCATACTATCAATTATACTTTATTTATTCTTTGATTCTGTGCAGCAGTATTTCTATTTCAAAAGGATATAAAAACTTCATTACACATTTCCATCAAAATCTAAAGCAAAAAAAAAAGTCCTTCCGCCGAAACGAAAGGACTTTCTAAAAGTGAGTTAAAATTATTTTTTAACGAAAGTACTTTTTACAGACTCACCGCTAGTTGTAGCGATTTGGTAGATGTACATTCCTGCATTCAATGAAGAAACGTTTACAGAACCTTTAGCACCGTTAGCATCTTGAGTCAACAATAATTTTCCATCTAAGCTGTAGATGTTGATTCCTGTAGCTTCTGTTCCGTTGATATTGAAGTTCAATACATCAGAAGTTGGGTTAGGATAAATTACAGAGTTAGCAATGTCATTTTCTTCAACACTTGCAGTGTTAGCCAAAGTGATTGCATCTAATTGTAATTCAGAACCAATTCTTGGTAAGTAAAAACCAGAGAAAACAGATCCGATAGAAGAAGCTCCTAATAAAAAGATTTGGTTTGGAGTTCCAGAACCACCAGCGTTAATCAAAGAAATTGTTCTGTTAGTCCAAGTAGATACGTTACCTGTAAAGATAGTAACACCTTGGTACAACAATACGTCATCAGTTGATCCAGCTAATAATGTATCATAGATTTCAACAACGAAACATCCTGTATCACTTTGAACTGGAGCATATTTGAATTTCAAACTTGCAGTTAAAGAAGCTGGGTTTGTAACTGGTCCGTTAACAGATTGTGACAATTGACCAGAAATAGTATCTGAACCAAAACCAACAACAGCATTTAAAGGTGCGTCCAAAACAGTAGTTAAATTAACTGATTGTGTTCCTTCTCCTGGCATTGCAGTTTGAGCTTTGTAAACTCCTAATCCCCAACCTGTAGTAGATCCAATGTTAGCATAAGTAGCATTTTGAGTAATTGCTGCCTCAAAATTTCCATTTACTAATTGTGCAGATGCAGTACCTGCTAATAAAATTCCTGCGATTAAAGTGTAAATTTTTCTCATAGTTTTTTAAATTAATTTGCCCAAATGTACAACGAAATTTTAAATTCACCCAATGCGGAACGCTTTTTTTTATCCACATTCGATATTTGAAAGAAATTAATTCTAAAAAAGTTAATTTAATCACAAAAAATCAAAGTAAACAACAAAATCAAACGGTAAATGATTGATAAATTATTTGGTTACATTGGACGAGACTTTCACATTTATCGTCTATTAAAATAACATTCGAAAGATTTATTGTATTTTAGTGTCAAATATCATTCATGAAAGTTTTAATCTTATCCTGCATTTTGTTGTTTCTCAATCATTTTTTGTTGGGGCAAGATTTTACAATTGTGGATGACAACTCCTTTCAAACAACTATCAATCACCAATTAAAAAAAATAAAACCAGTTTTCATTCATCAATATAATGCTGATTACGTAGATTTTAAATCAACCAATAAAGTTACCACGGAGAAATTCAGCGAACCAGCTTTACCGAAGTACAGCACAAGCATTTTGATTCCAAATCAAGGAAACGTTAGCATTGAAGTTGTTTATGATAATTACTATGAAATTAATGATGTCATTGTTTTATCATCTAAAGGAAATCTCAAAAGAAATATTGATCCTTCAAAAATTGAATACCAATTTGGCGCTGTATATTCAACAGATGAATTTTATCCTGGAAATCTAGCTGAAATTTCAAATCCATTTATTTTAAGAAGTGAACGAGGTATTCATGTTTCAATTTATCCATACCAATACAATCCTGTTTCAAAAGTGATTAGAGTATATGAAAACATCCAAATAAAATTAAAATACAATAAAGCCGAAACTGGAATAAATGAAATTGAAAATGAATCCAAATCTAAGTCTTTCAATGATTCCTACTTTCTAAATGCAAAAACTAAGAAATATGCTTCCATTGAAGAAAATGGAGATTTATTGGTTATTTGCCCAGATTCATTGATTGAAACCATGCAGCCGTTTGCGAATTGGAAAAATCAAAAAGGAATCAAAACGAAAATAATTGGTACATCTGTCACTGGAATTTCAACACAATCTATCAAAGACTTTATCCAAAATGAATACAATTCAAATCCAAATTTGCTCTATTTACTTTTGGTAGGTGATAACGCGGAAATCCCTGCATACATTTATGGCAATTCTGGAACTGAGGAAATAATCAGTGATACTTATTACGGACAACTTGCTGGAAGTGATTATCATCCTGAATTATTTGTAGGTCGTTTTTCTGGAAATATGGCGCAAATCAAAAATATGGTTGATAGGGTTTTGGAATATGAAATTAATCCTTCAGCTGGAGATTGGATGACCAATGCCATGGGAATTGGCTCGGGCGAAGGTGCTGGAATCGGTGACGACAATGAAGAAGATTGGCAACATTTGCGAAACATCAAAAACCAACTGACCAATTACGGATACAACCAAGTCTATGAATTTTACGATGGATCGAGAGGCGAACAAGACGCTGTTGGAGATCCAAATTCAGGAATAATTTTGCCTGCGCTCAACAATGGAATTGGATTATTGAATTACACCGGACACGGAGACATCAATGCAATGGTTACTGGGAATTTCACTTCTTTGAATGTAAATAATGCCACAAATAATGGCAAATATCCTTTTGTGGTTTCTGTTGCTTGCAACAATGGCACTTTTATTTATGGAACTTGTATGTCAGAAACGTGGTTGCGCGCAAGTAAAAACGGAACGCCAACTGGTGCAATCGGCGCTTGTGGGTCTTCTATCTTAATGTCATGGGCTCCACCAATGCAAACGCAAGATGAAATGACCGCGATATTGACTGAGTCTTATACAAACAATAAGAAAAATACACTTGGCGGATTATTTTACAACGCTCAGTTAAGCATGCTAGAAAATTATCCAACGATAGACGGCGAAGAAGTGATGCAAACTTGGGTGTTTTTTGGAGATCCTTCGGTTGAATTCAGAAATAAAATCACACAAAATTTAGTGGCGAATCATGTTGCACAAATTGCACAAAATGAAACGCAGCTTTCGGTAACTTGCAATGAAGAACAAGCTACGATAGCAATTTCTCAAAACAACATATTACTAGCCAAAGGATTAGTAAACGGTGGAATCATTAATTTTACGCTTCCAAATTTAACTTCAGATTTACCATTGGCGGTTACAGCAACAAAACAAAATTTCAAACCTTACCAAGGAAATATTCAAGTTGGAAATGGACCTTTAGGAAATCCTGAAAATGAATTTGAATTGTTGTCAGTTTACCCAAATCCAACTTCTGACTTATTGCAGATACATGTTCAATCTCAATCAACAACTCAATTATCATTGTTAGATTTGACTGGTAAAGAAATTTTGAATTTTGAATTAGAAACTGGGAATTCAATCAAAACAATTGACATTTCTACTTTGGCAAGTGGAATTTATCAGTTGAGAATAGCATCTCAAAACACCCAAAAACTGGTAAAAATTATAAAAAAATAATTTTCCCAAAACACCATTAAAATTTAAAAATACCCATACATGAAAACGAAAAAAGAAATCGTAGACAATTGGCTACCTAGATATACGGGCGAAACCTTAGAAAATTTCGGATCTTACATTATCCTTTGTAATTTTTTAAACTATGTCACCAAATTCGCAGACGAAAATCAAGTTGAAATCAAAGGAATTGGCAAACCCATGCAATGTGCTACAGCAAACGGAATTACGCTAATCAATTTCGGAATGGGAAGTGCGTCTGCGGCAACGGTTATGGATTTACTTTCGGCAATCAAACCAAAAGCGGTTTTGTTCTTAGGAAAATGTGGCGGTTTGAAAAAGAAAAATGAAGTGGGCGATTTAATTTTGCCAATTGCTGCCATTAGAGGTGAAGGAACGAGCAACGATTATTTTCCGCCAGAAGTGCCTGCTTTGCCTGCATTTGCTTTGCAAAAAGCGATTTCAACTACGATTCGCGATGCTGGATATGATTATTGGACAGGAACTTGTTATACGACAAACAGAAGAGTTTGGGAACACGACGATTCGTTTAAAGAATATTTAAATTCCATTCGCGCGATGGCAATTGACATGGAAACGGCAACGATTTTTACAGTCGGTTTTGCCAATAAAATTCCAACGGGAGCTTTGCTTTTGGTTTCTGACCAACCAATGATTCCGGAAGGTGTAAAAACATCTGAAAGCGATTCAAAAGTGACTTCTGAATTTGTTGACAGACATTTAGCCATGGGGATTTTGTCGCTGAAACAGTTAATTAACAACGGTGATACGGTAAAACACTTGAGATTCTAATCTTGAAATCACACAATATGCGAAGGATGGTGAAATTTTCACTGTCCTTTTTTTACGCACAAAAAAAGGACCTCAAATCAAATTTGAAGTCCTTCTCTACTCTATTATTTTTACTGTTATTCAGTAATCATAGTCAAATCTTCTTCTTCATCTGCTTTCTTTTTTGAGCGAAATGAAGCGATTTTGTCTTTTACTCTGTCAACAGAATAATACATGATTGGAACTACGATAATGGTCAAGAACATAGAACTTGTCAATCCTCCAATCAATACCCAAGCCAAACCATTTTTCCATTCTGCTCCAGAACCGGTTGCAGTTGCAATTGGAATCATCCCCACAACCATCGCGATTGTTGTCATCAAGATTGGACGCATACGTTCGCTCACTGATTCCAATAATGCATTGTAAGCTGTATATCCTTTCTCTTTCAGATGATTCGTAAAGTCGACAATCAAAATGGCGTTCTTGGCGACGAGTCCGAGCAACATCAACATTCCCAACATGGTGAAAATCCCCATACTTGAAGAAGTCAAATTCAATGCTAAGATTGCTCCAATCAACGAAACCAAAATCGAGAACAAAACGACAAATGGATAAACGAAGTTGTCATACAAGGCAACCATGATTAAGTAAACCAAAATCAATCCAATTCCCATCGCAGTTCCTAAAGCACCCATGGATTCTTTTTGGCGTTTTACTTCTCCACCCCAAAGCATTCTGATATTTTTATCTAAAGGCTTTTTCTCCAAATATTTCTCAATCGATGCAGAAACAGTTCCTGAGGCAGTTCCCAAAACATAAGAACGAATCGTCGTGTTTGAAATACGGTTTTTACGTTCCAAAGAACCATTTCCATTTTCAACTGTCACATCAGCAAATTCACTCAAACGAACTTGTTTTCCGTCATTTGCAGTAAAGGTCATGTTTTTCACATCATCTACATTTTTGCGGTCAAATTTATCCATCATGATTCTGATATCGTATTCTTGACCTTTGTCGTCGAACTGTGAATCATCGTTTCCAGTCAATCCGTTTTGAAGTTGCATACCAACAATCGCGATAGGCAAACCAAGTTGACCCATTTTTTCACGATCTAATTCGATGCGCACTTCAGGAGTAACATCATCCGTTGAAATCGTTGGATCTTTTGCTCCTTTGATTGCCATGATGGCTGTTTTCAATCTTCTTGCTTCTTTCATCAACAATTCAGAATCGTCTGATGACAAGAATATTTCGATTGGTGCTTCTTCCGATTCAACCATTCCGATATTCAACGCTTTTACTTCCACACCTGAATATTTCGATTCTATTTTGTTTCGAATCTCATTCATGTATTTCATCGTTGGATAATCTTTTTGCTTGCCTTCCTTCATTTTTACAGTCAACTCAGATTTGTTTTCTGCGCCAAATGAAGCGGCACCCATTCCAGAACTTGGTCCTCCGACATTGGCAAAAACGATGTCAACAATGTCTTTTTGAGCCAAAATCATTTGTTCAATTTCCAAGGTTGTGGCATTGTTTTCTTCGAAAGTGGTGCTTTTGTCGTATTTCAATTTGATCATGAATTTTCCTTGATCTCCCTGAGCAACGAATTCTTGTCCCACAATTCCTAATCCCATGGTCGCCATACTGGCAAAGAAAATAGCAATAACTGACAAACTCGCGATAATTTTGTGTCTCAAAGACCAGCCAACTAATTTCACATATTGTTGCGTAAAAAGTGTGACTCTTCGCTCAAACCAAAGCAAAACTGCTTGAAATGGATTTTTGGGATTTAATTTTATTTCTTTCGCAAATCGAGAGGCCAACCAAGGCGTCAAGGTAAAACAAACAAACAAAGACATCAAGGTCGAAACAACGACGACAATCGAGAATTGGTGCAAAATATCTGAAATTGTTCCTTCAATAAATACTACTGGAGAGAACACCACGACATCCACCAAGGTGATTGCCAAGGCTGTAAAACCAATTTCATTTCGACCATCCAAGGCTGCTTGACGTCGATTTTTACCCATTTGCAAGTGGCGGTAAATATTTTCTAAGACCACAATCGAATCATCCACCAAGATTCCGATAACCAACGACATCGCTAGCAACGTCATCAAGTTTAAGGTATAACCCAATAAATACATCGCAACGAAGGTTGAAATCAACGAAGCTGGAATAGAAATCAAGACAATAAAGGCATTTCTTAAACTGTGCAAAAAAAGCAACATTACAGCAGCAACTAATAATACAGCTAATTCCAAATCGTGAATAACTGCATCTACAGAATCAATTGTAGGAATAGAAGTATCTGTCGCAACAGTGAATTTCACACCTTCTTTGCTGTATTTCTTCTCGATGTCTTTGAATTTATCTTTGGTTGCTCGTGCCATATCTACGGCATTCGCATCGCTTTGCTTTTTGATTCTCAAACCGATACCATTCACACCGTTGAAACGAGAAACAGTAACTTGATCTTCTGAACCATCTTCTACATCAGCAACGTCACCCAAACGAACCGTTGAAGTTCCATTTGCAGAAACAATTAAATTGCGTAAATCCTCTACAGTTTTGAATTTTCCAGCCAAACGAACAGTCATTTGTTCTGAATTGTCTTTCAATTTTCCAGTAGGAAATTCAACATTTGATGAACTCACTGCTTGGTTGATTCCACTTAGAGAAAGTCCGTACAATTTCATTTTGTCTTTGTCCACATTGACTCTAAACTCCCGTTTTTCTCCACCAATTACAACTACTTCGGCAACACCTTTCGTTTGTTTGATTTGTGGCAAAATTTGGTCGTCCATCAATTCCATGAAATCTCTTTCAGGCATGTTGTTGGCAATCGCACTTACTTGCAAGACAGGAGATGCATTCGGTTCAATCTTCGCAATAACAGGAGTTTGTGCTCCTTCAGGTAAATTATTGAGAATGTTGTTGATTTTTCGTTGTGCATCCTCCAAGGATTGATCTATGTCGGCTGAAGCTTTGAATTCAAGCATCATTACAGACGCATTGTCTAACGAAAAAGCGGTTACTTCGGAAATGTTTTCCAAACCACTTAATGCATCTTCCATTGGTTTTGAAACCTGACTTTCAACGGTTGCAGGAGAAGCTCCAGGATAAACGGTTGTTACAGTTAAGATTGGCGGCGAAAAATCAGGGAGCAATTCATAACTCAGCTGATTGTAGCTCAGCAATCCACCTCCAATCAAAATCGTAAAAATTACGATAATAAATGAAGGTCGTTTGATTGATAATTCTGTTAATGTCATGATTTAAATTATTTTGAAGTCGTTTTTACGTTCGAATTATTCTGTAAATTCACTTGTCCTTTGGTGATAATTTGGTCTGATTTTGATATACCATCAACTACTTCAATGAATTCTCCATCAGATGTTCCTGCGTTGAAAGAAGTCAATATCGATTTTCCGTTTTTGATTACATATACTTGTGGATTTTTTGAAGAACCAACCAATGCTTTTCTTGGGATAGACAGAGCCGTGATGCTTTTGCTATTGTTCAATGAAACTGATCCGTACATTCCAGCCATCAATTCTTGTTGTGCGTTTTTAACTGTAATTTGTACTTTGAAATTGTGCGATTTGTCAGCTTGAACACTCACGTTTGTCACTTTACCGTCAAACATTCTTTTCCCATAAATATCAGCACTTACAGAAACTGCTTGATTCAATTTGAATTTCAAAATGTCTCTTTCTGGAACACTTACTGTCAATTTCAATGAAGAAATATCTGTGATTTCAACCAATGGTGAACCTGCTCCGATTACAGAACCTAAATCAACCATTTTCTTGCTGATAACTCCTGAAAAAGGCGCTGTGATATTGGTGCTTTTCAATTGTTTTTGGATTTGTCTTTTCTGAATTTCAGCAGAACGCAATCCCAATTTTGTTTTCTCAACTTGTACTCCTGGCACTGCATTGTCTTTCGCTAAGTTGCTGTAACGACTGTCGTCATTTTTTTGACCTTCGATCGAAACTTCTGCGTTTTGCAATTGCAATTGTAGCATTTCGTCGTCCACTTTCGCAATGATTTGTCCTTGAGAAACTTTGTCGCCTTCTTCGACATTCAATTTGATGATTTTTCCATTTGCATCGGATCCAATGGTATTTTGGCGCACCGCTTCAAATGTTCCCAAGAAAGAAAAAGAACTTTCAAAAGTATGCATCGATGGTAAAGTTGCTTCCACCAAAACGGCCGCTTCCATGTCGTGGATATAAATTTTCTTTTCGACCTCTTGCTTGTTTGACATCAATTTCATTACAGTCAATCCAACTAAAGCAACTGCTGAGATTCCGATTATAATTATACGCTTGTTCATTTTTAGTATTTGTTTAAATTTTTAAATTTCTAGTAACTTATTTTATGTTTCCGATTGATTTCAAATAGGTTAATTCAGCTTGACGCAATTGAACATACGCTGAAACCACATTTGTTTGTGCTTGTTGCAAATTATTTTCTGCTGTGATTAAATCATTTGAACTTACTGTCCCTTGCTTGAATTGCGCTTCAGTCATTTTGTAAACGCGATCAGCCAAAGTCAATTGTTCTTGAGAAATCTCCAATGAATTGGCTTGAATGTCAACTTGTTTTCTCGCATTTTCAGTCACCATGTTCATTTGCTTTTCAACCAATTCTTTTTGATTTTCCAATTTGGTTTTGGTCAAAGCATTTACTTTTTGTTTGTTGAATTTTTCCATTCCATCAAACAAAGTCCAATCTAAACGGAAACCCAAAAAAGCAGATTCGATTCCTGTTCTAAAATCGTCTTCCGGTTTCATGTTGTAAGTATAATTATACGCTGCATAAAAAGACAAACTTGGCAAATACGCCATATTCGTTCCTTTTCTCTCCTCGCGATTCAAATCCATTTGAATTCCCAACAACTCAATCTCTGGACGATTGATCGCAGTTCCATCTACCAAAATTGATTTTTGTACCAAATCATCAGAAACTAATTCAATTTTTTGAGAAGCATCGTATCCAATCAAAATTTTCAACAAGGCTTCCAATTGTTCTTGCGTTGCTTTCAATGTTTGCAAAGAATTAACCAAACTCAAGCGAGAAATATTCAATTTGTCCACTTCAGTTCTGATAATCATTTCTTGACGATACATGCTTTCCATGTTGGCAATCAACTTATTTACATTTTCGATGTTCTCATTCAAAAATGAAACTTGCTTTGAAATCGCTTGCAAATTGAAATACGTACTTGCCACTTGTTGTTTGATTTCTTGTTCAGTCATTCGCTGCTGAATTTCAAACACTTTTTGGTTCAATGCCAAGGCTGTCAAACCATAATTTACCTGCGGATTGTAAACAATTTGTTGCAATTGAACAGTATTACTTAAATTGTAAGGAACACCGAATTGAACCGTTGAATAAGTTCCCGGAGCACCGCCAAAAAATGCACCTGGCACGACTTGTCCAGGAATGATTGCATTGTATTTGTAATCTCCTGTAAAAGTTACTTTTGGCAATCTTGCCGCCATGTACGCGTCAATTTGCTTGTCGTTGATTGCTACATCCAATCTCGCATTTCTGAGCGATAAATTGGCAGTATCAGCCATGCGCAAGCACGTTTCTAAATCCAACGTCTGAGCCGACAAGGTAAAAGTACCGAGTACAAACATCAAACCGAGCCATTGTTTTTTCATATATTCTAGTCTAATTTTAATTCTTTGTTTAATATTTATTTTTTGGCTGGAAATAAATAGCCAATCATCATTTCAATTACATATTGCTTGTGTAAAACCAATTGTTGCGCATATTTCTCATCGTCGATATGGTGAATTTCTTGCATCAATCCTTTGGCAATGAAAGGAAAATGACAATTACTCATCAAAATAAGCGTTGCACTGAACAAATCAATTTTTCTCATTTCTCCAGTGATTTGCGCTTGATGCATTTCTTCAAAAATGCCTGTTTCAGCGATTTCGTCCATGATGAATTGCTTGTTGGAATCACCCACCTCACATCGATTCATTTCTGAAACAATAAACCCAGGAATTTCAGGGTGTTTGGTGATAAATTCGTATTCTCTTTCAATGAACAATCGAACTTTCGTTTCCAACGGTTGTTTCATTCTAAAAACGTCTTTCATTGACAGCATGAAATCATCCATTACTGTATGAAAGACAACGTTGAACAATTGTTCTTTGGATCTAAAATAATAATTCACTAAAGCGACATTCATCCCAGCTTCTTTGGCGATTTCTCTTGAAGAACAACCAGAAAAACCTTTATTCGTAAACACCCGCTTAGCCGCTTCTTTGATTTTCGCTTCTGTTGTTGTGTCTTTACTCATTGTTTCTTTAATTTGGTCACAAAATTAAACAACAAATTTAAACAAGTGTTTAAAAATGATTGAGATTTAATTAAAAAAAGTTAAAATTTGAGGGAAATATGTGAACAGAAAAATATAATTTAAATTTTAAAATATTAATAAACAGATATTTAAAATCAAATCAATTTTATTTCAAAAATTAACAAAACTGCAATAAATTAATTGTTCAATTAACGAAGGAATCGGTGCTGTTTGTCATTTCAAAGCAAAACTTAAACCTTTGAATCATTTTGCTCAATTCTTTTTTAACTTTACATCATCAAATTACCAAACAAAGATGTCAAATTCACAGACCATCATATCAAGTGCCAAAAAAGGAGTACAAATCTTACTTTCACAATGCATCGAACTCGGATTGAAACATGTCGTTATTTCTCCCGGATCTAGAAATGCGCCTTTGATTATTGCTTTCAACCAACATCCTGACATACAAACACATGTTGTTCCAGACGAAAGATCTGCGGCGTTTTACGCACTCGGAATGGCGCAACAATTGAATCAACCAGTTGGCATTTTGTGTACTTCTGGCTCTGCCCCACTCAACTATTATCCAGCGATTGCTGAAGCATATTACCAACAAATTCCGATGATTGTTTTTACCGCCGACAGACCGCAAGCGTGGGTAGATCAAGGCGATGGACAAACAATCGTGCAGCACGAAGTTTTCAAAAGTCACATCAGATATTCGGTGACGATTCCTGAAAACGAAGGAAGCAAAGATTTGAATTGGTTTTTATCGCGCGAACTTTCTGCAGCTTTTCATGCAGCAACTGGCAAGGTGAAAGGTCCCGTGCACATCAATTTGCCGTTTTCAGAACCTTTGTACAACCAATCAGAATTGGCGATTTCAAACAGCGATTTCAAAAATATTTTCGCATTGGAACCTGACACGAAATTGAACCACAGACAAAGAGAAACCATCAAAGAAATTTGGGCTAATTCTTCCAAAAAAATGATTGTTTGCGGGCAAATGTCGCCCAACGAAAACCTAGAACGTTTGTTGTCGGAATTGGCGAAAGATCCTTCTGTCGCTGTCTTGGTTGAAAACACTTCGAATTTGGTCAATACTGCTTTCAATCATTGCATTGACCGCTCGTTGAATTCGATTTCAGAAGCAGAAAAAGCAGATTTTGCGCCCGATTTATTGATTACAATTGGTGGCGCAGTGGTTTCAAAACGCATCAAAACGTATTTGAGAACTTTTCAGCCGAAAGCCCATTTCAAAATTGGCTACGACTTTTTGTTTATGGACACTTATCAATCCTTGACCCACACAATTCCGATGGACGAAGACCGATT
This sequence comes from Flavobacteriia bacterium, assembly GCA_947450325.1. Classification (GTDB taxonomy): domain Bacteria; phylum Bacteroidota; class Bacteroidia; order Flavobacteriales_D; family Crocinitomicaceae; genus JAQVCM01. The sequence goes on along the minus strand of CANFUT010000008.1, from coordinate 96,170 downwards.
TTTCAAAGAAATTTTGGATTTCGAAATCGCTGGAAATTCACGCTATGGATTGATGTGGAAACAAAAAGACTATTTAATTCAAGATAAATCGCAGGCATTTTTTGCTGAAAATTCCGTTTTTAGCGACATTTCCGTTTTCAACACCGTGCTTGATTTCGTTCCAGAAAGTTCGGAATTGCACATGGCGAACAGTTCGGTGATTCGCTACTGTCAACTTTTTGACCCTGTGAAAAGCATTCATTACAGATGCAACCGCGGAACGAGTGGCATAGACGGAAGCACGAGTACCGCATGCGGCGCTGCCATTGTGAAACCTGAAATTTGGCACACGCTCATCACTGGCGACATGTCGTTTTTCTACGACAGCAATGCGCTTTGGAACCATTTATTGACGCCGAATTTGCGCATTTTCATGATCAACAATGCGGGAGGTGGTATTTTTAAAATCATCCCAGGACCCAAAAGCACCGCCGAATTGGACGACTTTTTCGTTTTCAACCACCAATTTTCTGCCGAAAACATTTGCAAAGCCTTTCAAGTGGAATACACTTCCGCTAAAAGCATCGAAGAAATCGAAAACCAAATGCCAGATTTTTACGCTTACGCAGAAGATGGACGCCCGAAATTGATGGAGATTTTTACATCGTCAGCGATTAACGACCAAGAATTGGATGCGTTTTTTGAAAAGGTAAGGTTGTAATTCTGTCCTGAAAAATCAACTTCTTTTTTGAATGATATTCAATTGAATTTTATACCTTTACGTTTGAAATTGAATTCCTGCATTGAATTTAGCTGTATTGATGCGCCATTCTACTATTATTACGTATGCAATCACTGACTAATAATTTTACTTCCAAAATAAAATTTAAACCTTTCAATGGCTGTTTGAAAATTGCTAGTTTGGTTGTTTTGCTTGTGTTGTGTTTTGGTGGTAAGGCACAAAATTTAGTGCCTAACCCAAGTTTTGAGATTTTCACTAATTGCCCCACAACAGTTAATCAAATAAATTTAGTTCCCCCATGGACAGGAGCAGATACGTCCCCAGATTATTTTAATTCTTGTGCTAATTTGGTTAATGAGTTTGGCGTTCCAAATGTTGTGTTTTCATACCAACAACCACGAACGGGAAATGCATTTGCGGGGCTAATGGGCTTTTATCATCCTGGTACCAATATTCGAGAATACTTGCAAATCCAATTGTCAGAAACATTGCAAGCAAATAAAACTTATAAGGTTTTTGCTTATGCAAACTTAGTAAACTATGAACAGTATGCTATTCATAACTTGGGTCTTAATTTATCTGATGTGGCACATAGTAGCCCTATTGAAACCGTTATTGAGTTGTCTTCCAGTATAATGAATTTTGACGTTGCACCAATTAAAGATACAATGAATTGGACAAGATTTGGGGGGATATACAAAGCCCAAGGCAATGAATCCTATTTAGCCATAGGCAATTTTTACAACGATTCGAATACAAATCGTTTTTTGGTAAATCCATCAGGAGAAAATGCATATTCCTACTACTTCATCGACGACGTCCTCGTAGAAGAGATCACCCAACCTTTCTGGCAATACCACGACACCACGGTTTATTATGGCGATAGCGTGCTCATCGGTCCTGCGATTACTGGTTTAGACATCGATTGGTACACCGATAATTTAGATTTCATATCCAATGCGCCGGGCATTTATGTCACACCTCCCACAAGCAGAGATTACATCGCCAAAGAAACATTCAACGGCGTAGAAACAGACCATGTAGTGCATGTCACCGTCATAGGTGGCGCGGGCTTGGAGGAGAATGAATTCCAGAATGTGCGGGTTTTTCCAAATCCGAGTAAAGGTAGTTTTTCCATTTCAGGTTTAATGAGCGATAAACCGCTCCAACTCGAAGTGCGCGATGTGCATGGGAAGTTGGTTTTTGAGGAGAAGGTTTTTTCAAAAGAAGCGAATGGTTTTGTGTTGGATGTGGAGAATGGGATTTATTTTGTGAAGGTGGTGGATTTGGAGAGTAAGGGGTTTGTGGTGGAGAAGTTGGTGGTGAGTCGCTAAAAGCTGGATTTTCTTCAGGGGCGAAATTGTTGTCCGTTTAAAGATTTGTTCTTTTTTTTGCCTTGATGCAAAAAGAAGAACCAAAAAAAAGATCAAGGCTACGCAATCAAAGCTATAAAATTCAAATGCGTGACTAAACAAAAGTAAACTCGCAGCCACGATTATTGTAAATTGTTAAGTTTATCTATGCTCAAACAGTACTTTTGTTTGGCCGTCAAGCATTCCGAATTTTACTTAACGCTTTTATTGCTAAGGCCGGAAAGGGTCGTAAAACTTGGGATTTTCTTGGTGTTTGTAGAAAATGTTTTAATTGACTTTTAGCATAAGAAATTAGATTTTTAGACAAAAAAAATCAGTCTGATGTCTTCGGTCTCGAGTCTAATGTCTCAAAGAACGCTTTTATTGCTAAGGCCGGAAAGGGTCGTAAAACTTGGGATTTTCGTTTTTTCCTCCCCCTTAGTCCCCCTCCGAAGGGGGAAAACGAATTACCTTAAATTTATAGGTTTCTCTAATTAAGAAAATCGAAAGATTTTCACTCTTCCCCCTTTGGAGGAGAAAAAGCAATAGCTTTTGAAGACTCAGCGATAGCGCCGGAACCGAGGGGGAGGACCTTTCTTTCCAAACTTAAATCAATCAGACTAAAAGATATTTAGAATGTCTATTGTCTCAGGTCTATTGTCTTTGGTCTCCAAATAATGCATTTGTAGTATTTTGACCCTCAAGTGACAAAAATCAGCTTGTAATATTAGGATAAGAGCGCAAACTGTCATAAGTTTGGTCCAACAATTTAAATGATGAAACGATGAAAAGAACAAACGCATTTTTGGTAATATTATTGGTGGTTTTAACTTCTTTTGCGAGCAACGCGCAAAGTTTGAACTCGAAGGCTTTTACGGTACAAACTTATTTGGGAATGTACATGGAAGGCGATGAATTGATGTCTTATGATGTAAATGAAATTTACAGTGTTTCATTGGCAGATGGCTATTTGACGCACAACATTCTAACTGATGGATTGGTAACTGATTCTCAGATTTACAAAATCTCAAATGTAAAAAACACAGATGCGGACGGTGAAACGACTTATACTTTCAATGCAACATCTGGAATTTCTGGTAAAATTTACCAGTACGAAGTTTCTACAGATGCTGAAGGTGCCACGACATTGACTTTGACTCAGCCAGAAGGAGACAAAACGATTTACATGGCTACTTTGGTTATCTTAAAATCATTCAAGCAGTAAAATTCGAATTTTACATTTATTATAAAGTCTAAATCCCGTCAAAATCTTGGCGGGATTTTTTTTGTCGAAATAAACTCTTTTTAATCCACTGAAATAACGGAACTAAATTCTATTTTTGTGAAATAACAAAACAAAACATGGATTATTTTTCAATTTTATTCTCGGGAGAAGGTATTTTTTATTTGGTCGTTTTAACATTGCTCGAAATAGTGTTGGGAATTGACAACATCATTTTTATTTCCATTGTCACAGATAAACTTCCTAAAGAAAAAAAGCGTTTTGCTAGAAATGTTGGTTTAACCTTGGCTTTGGTGGTGAGATTGATGCTTTTGAGTGTTGTTTCTTACATCATGGGAATGACCAAACCATTATTTGAAGTTTTTAATCAAGAATTTACTGGTCAAAATTTGGTATTGCTCGCTGGAGGTTTGTTTTTGATTTACAAAAGTACCATCGAAATGCACAGCAGTGTGAAAGGCTCTGAGCACGGTTCAACCAAAACGAGACAAAAAATGAGCGCGGTGATTCTTCAAATTGTATTGATCGACATCGTTTTTAGTTTTGATTCTATTATTACAGCGATTGGAATGACGAATGAAATTGGTCACAACGATCCGAAAAATCATCCGATGGTAATCATTTTTGGTGCGGTGATTATTTCGATGTGCATTATGTTATTATTTGCAAAACCAATTTCTGAATTTATCAATAACAGACCGACAATCAAAATGTTGGCCTTGGCTTTCTTAGTAACGATTGGTGTATTGTTAGTCGCTGAATCTTTCGGTCAACACATTCCAAAAGGATACATTTACTTTGCGATGGTTTTTGCTTTGTTGGTGGAATTTTTAAACATCAAAATGCGCCGAAATAAAGGCGAAGGTGAATGACAAAAACCGAAGCACTGCACGAATTTCAATTGGATGATGCTTTCGATGAAGATGATTTGATTGATCTTTACGAAGAGAAAATCTTTGAATTCAAGCAATATTTTCTTTCCAAAACACCGATTTTCAAGCTGTTTGAAAGCAAACTTTCCAAATTGGAAAAAATTGGGAATGCTTATAACTTACTGACCAACATCAAGGTCGAATTCACCGAAACGAAACTGGAATTCAACGGTTCGCAAGCTGAAATTTTAGCAAATTACTTGCATTTTCAGGAGGAAAAAAACCGCATGAAGACCAAAATATCCAATTCAGAGAACGCTTTTGAACTTGTTTCTTGGGTGAAAAATCTCCTTGAATTAGAAAAAATGAATGCCGAACATTGGTTTTCGGAAATCGAAATCGATGCTAACATTCTTGTTTCCAAAGAACCAAATCCTATGGAAATCTTGGAAGGAATTAAAATCTACCAACAAAACGGCGGATTCAATTTCGACCAATTAAAAAAACTTGAAAACAATCCACCAGAGATTCTCATTCAAGAAATGAAACGATTATCTTTGTTGTTCAAAAAGTACTAATGGAAGACATGTTTGGTAAATTAAGGGTGCAATTGGAACTATTAGAGTGGCCAAATGTTTACCTTTTTAAATTCATTGTTCCAAATCATCCTGATAAAATCGCTTTGGCAAATGCTTTGTTTGATGATACCGCACAAATTGTGATGCATCCGTCAAGTCAAGGAACTTACATTAGTATCAGCGCGAAAGAATTGATGCTAGACGTTGATTCAATCATCGCCAAATATGAAAAAGCCAGTTTAATCGAAGGTATTATTTCTCTATAAAAATAAAATTATGCTCATTCTCCTCGGATTAAGTTTTGTCAAAATCGCCTTGGGTGTTTTATACACTTCAATCACTGTTATTGTTGGTTACATCTTTTACAAAAGATTGCTTCGTTACATGAACAAAGGAGTTCCAAACAAAGCATTGTATTGTGAATTGAATTCGCTAGAACAAGATCCTGCCAAAGGAATGTTGGAATTTTATTTCACTTCGTTGGATTCTAAAAAAGTATGTTTTGAAATTTTAGACGAAAGCTACAACAGCGTTGAAGTGATTGTTGACAAAGATTTTGAGCCAGGACAACACATCGTGCGATTTGATTCTACGAAAGTCTCGAATGGTGTTTATTATTACCAGCTGAAAACTGAAAATCAACAAACAATGAAAATGATGCACATCGCGAATTAGATTCTGTCTAAAACGTATTGCACCAATTCTTTCATTTCACTTTCATATCCTTTAGAAAACTGTTGATTCGGACGATTTGCCACGCCCAAACAAATCGTTGCACAAGCGTGTCCAAGGTTTTTCCCTAGGACAAAAAGCGCCGAACTTTCCATTTCAAAATTCGTTACTTTTCGATTGTCGAAGCGAAAATCAGTTAAATTTTCATTCAAATTTTTTGTCGCCAAAGGCAAACGCAATTTCCTTCCTTGTGGCGCATAAAATCCACTGCTCGTAACAGTGATTCCTTCATGCGTCAATTCAGAACGCAAGGCATTCACCAAATTTTCATCCGCGGAAATCGTATAAGGTTGAATTTTTGGTGGCAAATTCAAGTGATTCATCAAGGAATCATTGATTTTCAATTCTTCGTCTGTGAAAGAAACATCGTAAAAATGTGCGATGTTATCCAAGCCAAAAGCGTGTGTCGAAAGAATGTAAGCATGCACAGGAATTTCTGGTTGCAATATGCCACAAGTTCCGATTCGCACCAAAGTCAAAGCAGTTTTTGTTGGTAAATCAATTCTTTTTTCCAAGTCGATATTCACCAATGCATCCAATTCATTGACCACGATATCAATGTTGTCCGTTCCGATTCCCGTTGACAAAACAGAAATTCGTTTGCCTTGATACATTCCTGTGTGACAAACAAATTCCCTATGATGCGATTGATGTTCGATGGAATCAAAATACGCAGAAATCAAAGCTACGCGGTCTTGATCTCCGACCAAAATAACTTTTTCAGCTAAATTCTCAGGAGACAATCCCAAATGATACACTTGACCATTTTTGTTTAATACCAACTCAGAACTTGGATACATAATGTTCGATTTTATTTGCCTGTGATACTTCCAAAAACTTTTACCAAAATATCAGTTACCCGCGCCATTGGGTCTTTGCGGATTTTATTTTCTTCTTGCTCAACCAATTTAAATAATCCAAGAATCGCTCTTTCGGTCACAAAAGCATTCAAATCTGGATTCATTTTTTGTCCACCAGTTATCGCCATCACACTGTTGTATTTGGTAATAATCGGATTCCAATATTCCGTCAATTTTACTTTATTGATTGATTCAGCAACCTTCGGAGCAAATGCAGCCGTTAATTTCGCTGTTGTATTGTCTCTCAAATATTTGGTTGCAGCGCCATCTCCCCCATTCAAGATTTTGAAACCATCTTGAATCGTCATGTTCGTAATCGCATCCGCAAAAATCGGCAAGGCAGCTTTGGTTGCATCTTCCGCAGCGCGATTCAAAGTCAATTCAAATTTTTCAACTTGACTTGACATTCCTAAATCAATTGCTTTTTGTTTCACTTTGATTGCATCTTCAGGAAACGGCAATTTGATCGCACTATTTTTAAAAAATCCGTCTGTCACTGAAGTCAAATTGACAGAATTTTTGATTCCAATTTGCAAAGCTTCTTTCAATCCAGAAATCACTTCTCCGTTCGATAAAGCAGGTGTTGAAGTCGAAGTTGGAAATTTATTGGCAGCATCTTCCAAAACCTCACAAGCAGCAATCATACATACTGATGAAATTATTAAAACATTTTTTGCTATTTTTCTCATTTTACTAAAGATTTTCGTCAAACTTACAATATTTTTGCACTCTATAACAAATACAATACCAATGCAAGCAGAAATAATTTCAATCGGTGATGAATTATTGATTGGTCAGACGATCAACACCAACGCATCTTGGATTGGTGCAGAACTTTCACTGATTGGAATTCCCGTCAAATGGGGAATTGCTGTGGCTGACGATCAAGAAGCGATTTTGCAAGCGGTCGACCAAGCGATGAACCGAAGTGAATTGGTTATTGTAACTGGCGGTTTGGGACCAACGAAAGACGATATCACCAAACACACACTTTGTCAGTATTTCGATACAACATTGGAAATCAACGCAGAAGTTCTCCAAAGAATCGAAGCGATTTTCAAAAACAAGAATCGTCCGATGTTGGATGTCAATACTCAACAGGCAGCTTTGCCAAAATCTTGCGAAGTCATTCATAATTTTCACGGAACAGCTTCAGGCATGTGGTTCGAAAAAAACGGCTCTATTTTGGTGAGTTTACCTGGTGTTCCTTATGAAATGAAAGGCATGATGAAAGATTTTTTGTTGGAAAAATTTCAGCAAAAATTTCAAGTTTCCGCTTTGTATCACCGCACGATTTTAACCACAGGATTGGGAGAATCGTACTTGGCTGATAAAATGGCCGATTGGGAAAATCGCATTCGAGAAGCAGGTTTTGGATTGGCTTATTTGCCTTCTCCAGGAATGGTGAAATTGAGAATTACCTCATCAAAAGGAGAAATCGACGCACCACAAATTGATGCATTTTTTGAAGAATTGAAAGAAAGAATGCCGATGTATGTTTTTGGTGAAGAAAATGAAACTTTAAATGGTGTTGTCGGAAAATTATTAAAATCGCAACAAAAAACCCTGGGAACTGTCGAAAGTTGCACTTCTGGAGGTTTGGCGAAATACATCACAGAAATCCCTGGTGCATCCGATTATTTTCAAGGAAGTTTGGTGACCTACAGCAATAGATTAAAAGAATTAATTGCTAACGTTCAATTAGATACGCTTGAAAATTTCGGAGCTGTGAGCGAGCAAACAGTAAGCGAAATGGCGTTAGGTGGATTGAAAAAGTTGGGAGTCGATTATTGCATTTCAACATCTGGCACAGCTGGACCCGACGGTGGAACAGAAGAAATTCCGGTTGGAACTATTTGGATTTCAGTTGCAAGCAAAGAAAAAGTGATTTCTAAGAAATTAAATTTGGGAGATAATAGAGAACGTAACGTACAAATGACTATTTTTGCATCTCTAAATTTACTCCGATGTGTACTTTTAAACATTTACACAGAAAAAAAGTAAATTATTCTTGTGTATTAAGGAAATAATGATTTCCTTTGCACCCGCTTTTAGAATTAGGATAAATAAAAAAATAAGATGTCACGAGTTTGTCAATTAACGGGTAAGTCAGTAATGGTTGGGAACAATGTTTCTCACTCAAACAGAAAAACAAAACGTAAGTTTTACCCGAACTTAGTTACTAAGAAGTTTTTCATCCCAGAAGATGAAAGCTTTATCACGTTGAAAATTTCAACTTCAGCGTTGAGAAATATTAACAAGAAAGGAATTTCTGCTTGCTTGAAAGAAGCGCGCGAGAAAGGATATCTTAAGTAAAATTCTGATTCGTCCCATTGCGAAATGGTAAAATCTAAAGTTAAAGAAAATGGCAAAGAAAAGTAAAGGAAATAGAATCCAGGTTATTTTAGAGTGTACAGAGCACAAACAAACAGGAATGCCTGGTACATCTCGTTACATTACGACAAAAAATCGTAAAAACACACCTGAGAGAATGGAGATTAAAAAATTTAATCCAATTCTTAAAAGATATACAGTTCATAAAGAAATTAAATAACAATCTGTTATGGCAAAGAAAGTAGTAGCATCCTTACAAAAAGGAGGAGGAAAAGAGCACACAAAGGTAATTAAAATGTCGAAGTCAGCGAAGACTGGGAACTTTACCTTCAAAGAAGAAATCGTTCACAACGACAAAGTGAAAGAATGGTTTGACAAAAACTAATTCTTTATAAATTTGATATTGATATAAAGCTTCCTTTTAATTTGGGAAGCTTTTTTCAATTATAGAAGATTTTTTAATTCACATTTAATCAATTACCTTTACAATCGACTACAAACAAATTAGCATTAAAAACATGGCATTTTTCGGTTTATTTTCAAAAGAAAAAAAAGAAACGCTTGATAAGGGTTTAGAGAAAACAAAACAAAGCTTTCTTACCAAATTAACGCGTTCTGTTGTTGGAAAATCGAAAGTTGACGCTGATGTTTTGGATGAATTGGAAGAAATTTTGATATCATCAGATGTTGGAGTTGAAACAACTTTAAAAATCATTGACCGAATTGAAGCAAGGGTTGCCAGAGACAAAGTTTTGGGAACAAATGAATTGAATACTGTCCTTAAAGAAGAAATTGCAGCTTTACTCTCTGAAAATGACAAAAGTACTGTAAACGATTATTCACTTCCCGACCACAATGGTGATCCACATGTAATTATGGTGGTTGGTGTAAACGGCGTTGGAAAAACGACTACCATCGGAAAATTAGCAAATCAGTTCAAGCAACAAAACAAAAAAGTGGTTTTGGGTGCTGCCGATACTTTTAGAGCTGCAGCCGTTGATCAATTGATTATTTGGTCACAAAGAGTCGGTGTTCCAATCGTACAACAAGGCATGGGCGCAGATCCAGCTTCAGTGGCATTTGATACTTTGCAATCAGGTAAATCTCAAGGAGCGGATGTCGTTATCATCGATACCGCAGGAAGATTGCACAACAAAGTGAACTTGATGAACGAGTTGAGTAAAGTGAGAAGAGTGATGGAAAAAGTAATTCCAGGTGCTCCACATGAAGTTTTGTTGGTGTTGGATGGTTCTACTGGACAAAATGCATTCGAACAAGCCAAACAATTCATGCTTGCAACTGAAATCAATGCGTTGGCAATAACCAAACTTGACGGAACTGCCAAAGGTGGCGTTGTGATTGGAATTTCAGACCAAATGAAAATTCCAGTAAAATACATTGGGGTTGGAGAAGGAATCGATGACTTGCAACTTTTCAATAAAGAAGAATTTGTAGATTCTCTTTTTTCTAATTAATTAAAATGTTCCAAATAAATTTCACTAAAATTCAACTGTGAAATTCTTGTTAATATCATTTTGAATATTTTTTCGAGATTTTAATAAAATATGTTAATTTTAATACCAGAAAATTAACTATTGCACAATGTGGGTTGCTAAATGCTCACACGCTATTAAAATTTCAAACTATGAAAAAATGTTTTAAAAATCTTAAAACGTTTGTTTTTGCATTTTCTTTTTTTGCTTTCTCCCAAAGTTTAAATGCTCAAATAAACAATCCTGCAAATTTCAATCAGTTGAACACTGAAAAATGTGGTTCAGCAATCATTCACAATCAAATGATGAATGATCCTGCCTACGCAACTCGAATGCAAGAGTTTGAACAATACGTTCAAGATATAGCTAATTCACCTACTCCCAAAACTGCAGCACAATATAGAATACCAGTTGTTGTGCACGTGCTTCACAAAGGCGAAGCTGTTGGTGTTGGAACAAATGTAAGCGATCAAAAAATTCGCGATGCCATCAAAGAATTGAATAATCGATATAGAAAAACTTTAGGAACAGCAGGTTATGGAAATGGTGTTGATGTAGAAATAGAATTTGCATTAGCTGTTAGAGATCCAAATGGCAACTGTACCAACGGGATTACCCGTGTAAGTATGACTGGTAATGCAACTTACATGAATTATGGAGTTCAAAGTTCAACTACACAAGGAATCACAGATGCGCAAGTTAAAGCAGTAACTTCTTGGGACAAATTGAAATATTACAATATTTATTTGGTTTCAGAAATGGACAACAATGAAGGTGGCGCTGGAGTTCAAGGTTATGCATACTTCGCAAGTTCACACGGAACATCAAGTGATGGCGCAGTAATCATGGCTAGTAATTTTACTTCAGGTGTTTCAATGACTGCTACGCACGAATTGGGTCACGCGTTGAATTTATACCACACTTTTGAAGGAGATGGAAGTGGAACTACTTGTCCTACAGCAACAAATGGTTGCGGATCTGGCGCAGGCGACTGTTGTGCAGATATTCCAAGACACATGAGAAGTCAAAGCGATTGTAACGTAACTGGAACAAACAGTTGTGATGGAAATTCATCTAATGCATTATTTGCCAGAAATTATATGGATTATTCTTCAGATGATTGCATGAATATGTTCACCGCAAATCAAAAAACAAGAGCATTAGCAGCTTGTTCTGGTCCAAGAGCTTCGTTTTTTGCAACAACTAATTTAGCATTGACACCAGTTTCAGCTCCAATTGTTGCTTTTCAAGCGAGTAATTCAATCATATGCTCTGGACAAACTGTTACTTTTACGGATATTTCAGCATGTGTACCAAATACTTTCTTACCTGAAACAAATTGGTCAAACATTACATTTAGCTGGACTTTTACAAACGGAGCAACCGTGTTGACTTCAACAGTTCAAAATCCAACAATGACTTTCACCGTTCCTGGTTCTTACAATGTAACTTTAACTGTTACAACTGCTGCCGGTACTGATACACACACTGAAAATAATTTTGTTGTATTGAGCAGCGGTACTACAACAGCATGCACTCCCACATCAAGCAATTCGGGAAATTACGCCCAAACTGTTAGCCGAGTAGTATTCAATACAATCGATAACACCACTGATCAATATACAAATACAGCTTATACGAATTTCACTTGTTCTGACAATACGATCGTGCAAGCTGGAAGCACTTATAATCTCTCAATTACTGGAAACGCTGGACCAAGCGGAGCCCAAAAATTTGAAGTTTACATCGACTACAACAATGACGGTGTATTCACTAATCCAAGTGAAATGGTTCATTCTGGAACAGTTGCTATTGGTACTACAACAACTGTTACCACCACGACACTTTCAGCAAACGTTACAATTCCAGCAACAGCAGTGACAAATGCATTGTTGAGAATGCGTGTGATGAGCGATGCAGCCACAATTACATCAGGAAAAAGAACTTGCGGTTCAGCATTTTTAATAGGTGATGTAGAAGATTATGGTGTATACATTTCGGCAGGATGCACATCTGCACCAGCAATTGCTACTCAACCAACAGCTTCAACAATTTGTGCAAGTGCAAATACATCGTTTACCGTTGCATCAACCGACGCGACGTCTTACCAATGGCAAGTAAGTACGAATGGCGGTACCACTTGGACAAACTTAACAAACACAGCTCCGTATTCTACTACAACAACGGCCGCATTAACAATTACTGGGGCAACAACTGCGATTTCAACTTACAGATATAGATGTGTTACTACAAATTCTTGTGGAACGACAAACTCATCAGGGGTTGTTTTAACTGTAAATCCAACGCCAACTGTTGCAAGTACAACGCCAGGAAATAGATGTGGAACTGGAACTGTGAATTTAGCAGCAACTGCTTCTGCTGGTACATTGAACTGGTATACTGCTTCAACAGGTGGAGCATCCATTGGAACAGGCGCAGCATTTACCACTCCATCTATTTCTGCTACGACAACTTACTATGTTTCTGCTACGAATTCTGGTTGTACATCTGCAAGAACAGCGGTAGTTGCAACTGTAAATCAAAATGTTACTTTGACTTCAAATCCAGCGAATGCAACAATTTGTGCAGGATCAAGTGCTACATTGACTGCCGCTGGCGGATCAAGCTACACTTGGACAGGTGGACAAACTACCAGTTCAATTACGGTTTCACCAACGACGACAACTACTTATACAGTAACTGGCGTTACTAATTGTACAGCATCTGCGAGTGTAACAATTACAGTAAATCCTTTGCCAAATACAGCACTTTCTGCTTTTCCAACAGTTTGTAATTACAATCCCGCATTTGCATTGACGCAAGGAACACCAGCTGGAGGAACTTACTCTGGAACAGGTGTATCAGGTTCAAACTTCAACCCAGCGACAGCGGGAATTGGAACAAAAACAATTACTTATTCAGTAACTCAAAATGGTTGTACAAAATCTGTCACTGGTCAAATTATCGTGAGCGGTTGTGCAGGACTTGAAGATCAACAAAATGACGATTTATTAATTTTGTATCCAAATCCAGTAGAAGGTTGGATGACGATTGAAGGCGAAAATCTTTCGAAATACCAAAATATCGAATTGAGAGACGAAGCTGGAAGATTGGTTGGAAGCTGGAAAGTTGAAAATGCTAAAACAAATATCAATTTATCAGCTTATGCTGCTGGAAATTACACAGTAAGAATTTCTAATGCAAGCAATCAAGTTGTGAAGAAAATTCAGATTTTGAAATAAGAATCATAAAAACGAAAAAACGGCTTTAGAAATTCTAAAGCCGTTTTTTTTTATGTCAAATTATCTTTTACCTAAAATTTTTTGTTCCTTTTCACTTCGTGGCTGCTTGCGCGGTGCTTGATCAAAACGAACCCAAAAATCAAGGCTGAGTCATCAAGTTAAAGCGCAAATTTTCGCACGAAATAAATTTATCGTGTCAAGCGCTTTATTTTAAAAGCTTCTGAAAACCTGATTTTGTCGGTGATCTAATCCGCTAACGCTTCTTAGCTTCCTCCAAAAGTCTACATTTTCAGTGCACCTTTAAAAACCTTTCTTCCAAGGCCGGAAGTCTGAAAACTCAAATTTAAGTCCCGCAGTATTTAAATCGTCTTAAACAATCTTATTTTAGTCATTTACATGAATAAACTATTTTTTTCTTGGAAAGTTTTGAATATTAAAAATCAAACTGGATAACATAAACAATACTTCGTCACTGGTTGTGCCAATGCGGAAATATTCAAATTATCTGAAGCTTTTGAAGCATCGATAATTTCTCCATTTTTCATCAATAAATTGATTGTTTGCTTGTTTTGGTTATACGCATTGTTTGTCAAAATTTCAGAGTAAACAAAGAAATCTACTTCATCATCATTTAAACCAAATTTGTCTCTGACTAATTCTTTCTCCAATAAAATTCTATCAGGACCAAAAGGCTCTTTTGAAACTTCAATTTTGAATAAATCTCTATTGACCAATTTTTGCGATAAAAGTGAAAGCACTTTGTCAGAATGATTTTGCCAAACTTTTACTGCACACATGATGTCGAAATCATCCAATTGTGCGAAAGTTTCTAAAGTTACAGGATTATCTATAAAATCTGCGTGTTCAATGTTATTCGTCAAAAAATACATCAGCGCTGGACTTGCAAATAAAGTCTCGCCTTTAATGATCAATTCTTTGGCTCTTCGCAAAATGTGAATCAACATAAATTCAGCAGAAACTACCGTTTTGTGCAAATATACTTGCCAATACATGAATCGACGCGCTACCAAAAACTTCTCAACTGAATAAATCGCTTTTTCTTCCAACACCAAATTTCCTTGATGTACATTCAGCATTTCGATGATGCGATCTGAACCAATTTGACCTTCTGTGACGCCAGTATAAAAACTATCGCGGTTCAAATAATCCATTCGATCCATATCCAATTGACTAGAAACCAATTGATATAAAAAAGGTTTTTTAGAATATTTATTTTGAAAAACCAACAAAGCTAAATCCAATTTTCCATCAAATTCTTGACTCAAACGTTGAATGAAAAATCCAGAAATATCTTCGTGACTGACTTTGTTCACGATGTCATATTCCAGCGCATGACTAAATGGTCCGTGACCGATATCGTGCAGTAAAATCGCAATCAAAACCGCTCTTTCCTCCTCTTCTGTGATTTCATGTCCTTTTCGGCGAATAGTAGCCACTGCCAGCGACATTAAATGCATGGCGCCCAAGACGTGATGAAACCTTGTGTGCAATGCGCCAGGATAAACCAAATGCGTCAATCCAAGCTGATTGATTCTTCTTAAACGTTGAAAAAACGGATGTTCGATCAAATCGAAAATAAACTCGTCAGGAACTGTAATAAAACCGTACACTGGGTCGTTAAAGATTTTCTTCTTGTTATTTCTGTTGAGAATTGGTCGCAATTGAATATATTTAGAGTCAATAATTTATCAAAATTAAAAAATTACAAGCAATGCAAGCGAAAATTCTTTGGGCAGACGACGAAATTGATTTACTAAAACCACACATTCTATTTTTAGAATCTAAAGGATATTCAGTTGAAACTGTAAATAATGGCGCGGAAGCAGTCGAAAAAAGTAGAGATAAACATTTTGATATCATCTTCTTAGATGAAAATATGCCCGGAATTTCTGGTCTTGAAGCCTTGACAAGAATCAAGGAAGAAAAACCGCTCGTTCCAGTTGTGATGATTACCAAAAGCGAGGAAGAATCCATCATGGAAGAAGCCATTGGTGGAAAAATCGCTGATTACCTCATCAAGCCTGTGAATCCAAATCAGATTTTGCTTTGTTTGAAGAAAAATTTGGACCACAGCAAATTGGTTTCACAAAAAACGAATTCCAACTATCAACAAGAATTCCGACAATTGGGAATGCAGTTGAACGGACGTCTTGACATTGAAGAATGGATTGAATTGTACAAAAAATTGGTTTATTGGGAATTGGAATTAGACAAAATCGAAGACCAAGGAATGACCGAGATTTTGGCGATGCAGAAAAAAGAAGCCAATACTTTATTTGCCAAATACATCGAGAAAAACTATTTATCTTGGGTAAATGGCGACGAAGATGCGCCACAAATGATTCACACCGTCATCAAAGACAAAGTTGCACCCCTGATGAATGAAGGCAAAGTATATATGGTTGTCATCGACAATTTGAGATACGACCAATGGCAAATTTTAAAACCAATCGTTTCCAAATACTTCAATATCGATCAAGAAGAAATGATTTTGAGCATTTTACCAACTGCAACACACTACGCAAGAAACGCTTTGTTTGCTGGATTAATGCCTTCCGAAATTCAGAAGAAATTCCCGAAACTTTGGCTCAGCGAAGACGAAGAAGGTGGAAAAAACATGCACGAAAAAGAGTTTTTGGATGCAAACTTGACCAGATTGGGTAAAACCGGAAAATGGTCTTACAATAAAATCACCAACAACGAAGCAGGAAAAAAATTGTTAGATCAATTCAATCAATTGAAAGAAAATGATTTAAATGTAATTGTCTACAATTTTGTCGACATGCTTTCTCACGCACGAACAGAAATGGAAATGATTCGCGAATTGGCGGACGATGAAGCTGCTTACAGATCGTTGACCGTTTCTTGGTTTGAGCATTCGCCACTACAAGAAATTTTCAAAAAGATTGCGGATACTGGCGCCAAAGTGGTCATTACAACAGACCACGGAACGGTGAAAGTCAACAATCCAGTGAAAATTGTGGGCGATAGAAATACCAATTCAAATTTGAGATACAAAGTTGGACGAAATTTGAGCTACAAGGAAAAAGATGTTTTCCAAGTGAAACATCCGCAAGAAGCATTTTTACCAAAAACTTCGCTTTCAGATGAATTTGTATTTGCCAAAGAGAATGACTTTTTCGTTTATCCTAATAATTACAATCATTTTGTCAATTATTACGGCAATACATTTCAACATGGTGGAATTTCTTTGGAAGAATTATGCATTCCTTTTGTAGTTTTGCACGCAAAATAAAGAAGGTTTTCATTCATGGAATTTGTGGTAGAAAATATATACGATTTGCCAGCAGTTGCCAAATCGCTTTTGGACAATTTAGGCGAGACAACCGTTGTTGCTTTTGATGGTCAAATGGGCGCTGGAAAAACAACTTTCATCCAAAATATTTTGCGCGCAATGGGAATCGAAAACACCAATGGTTCACCAACTTATTCGCTTGTAAATGAATACAAAAGTCCGTTTTACGGTTCCGTTTTTCACTTCGATTTATACCGATTAAATTCTGAAGAAGAAGCATTTGACATCGGCATTGAAGAAATGATTTATGGTGGCGGAATTTGCTTCATTGAATGGCCTGACAAGGTTTTGCATTTACTTCCTGAAAACACGCTTTTTGTAAAAATCCGATTGAATGAAGATTTGAATCGCGTTTTCACTTGGGAAGAAGTTCCACAAGGTTAAAAAACCTTTTGAATCTTATTATTTACATAAATCTTTTGTTCCTTTTGCTTGATCAAAACGAACCCAAAAATCAAGGCTGAGTCATCAAGTTAAAGCGCAAATTCTCGCACGAAATAAAATTCATTCCTCAAGCGCTTTATTTTATAAGCTTCTGAAAACGTGATTTTAGCTTCGCTGCATCCTTCGGAAGTGTCGGTGATCTACTACGCTGACACTTCGTAGCTTCCTCCAAAAGTCTACATTTTCAGCGCACTTATAAAAACCTTTCTTCCAAGGCCGATTATCTAAAACCACTAATCTAAGACCCGCAATTTTTAAATAATCTTAAACAATTTAACTTATTGCTAATAATCAGCAAAAATATTTTTTTTATAGCCAACAGTGTTTGCGATTAAAAAATTACGCAAACGGTATTGAATAAACGGATTTTTGCATGTATATTCGTAATACTCAAACAAACGTCGAACAATAACTTGTGAAATAACATGATTACAGATCCGAATATTCTGAAACAGCTTATCAGCGAAGGCAGTTTACTTCCAAAAGAAGAAATGCTTGAAATCGCTAGGAAAAAAGGAAATTTGAATATTGGGATTCCGAAGGAAACATCCTTTCAAGAAAAAAGAGTTGCGCTTGTTCCTGAGGCTGTATCATTGTTAGTTGCCAATGGTCACCGCGTTTTGATTGAAACCAAAAGTGGCGAATTATCCAATTTTTCGGATTCTGAATACAGCGAAGCTGGTGCTGAAATTTGTTACGACATCAAAGAAATTTTCAAATGTGACATTATTTTCAAAGTAGCTCCTCCTTCTGAGGAAGAAGTGGAATTGATGTCAGGAAATCAAACGCTAATTTCTGCTTTGCAAATCTCTGTGCAACCAAAGGAAATTTTGCAAAAATTGATGCAAAAGAAAATCACTGCAGTTGCTTGGGATTACATCCAAGACGAAGAAGGCGTTTATCCAGTCGTGAGAACGATGGGTGAAATTGCTGGAACAACTTCGATTTTAATTGCTGCGGAATTACTTTCTGCATTCGAAAGTGGAAAAGGAATCATGCTGGGCGGCGTTGCAGGTGTTCAACCAACAGAAGTTGTAGTAATTGGCGCTGGAACAGTTGGTGAATTTGCGGTTAGAGCAGCGCTAGGTTTAGGAGCTTCTGTGAAGGTTTTTGACAGTTCATTGTCCAAATTGAGACGTTTGCAAAACAACATTGGAACAAGAATTTTCACTTCCGTATTGCAACCAAAAGTCTTGGCAAAATCGATTAAAAGAGCGGACGTTGTCATCGGTGCGATTCGTGCTCCTTTGGGAAGAACGCCTTGTATCGTGACAGAAGAAATGGTGATGGACATGAAAGCAGGTTCTGTGATTGTGGACGTGAGCATCGACCAAGGCGGTTGTTTTGAAACTTCGGAAGTTACCAATCACAACAATCCAACATTTACAAAACACGAAGTCATTCACTATTGTGTTCCAAACATTGCTTCAAGGGTTTCTAGAACGGCTTCGTTTGCACTTTCTAACATCTTCTCTCCTATTCTATTGGAAATGGGAAATCAAGGTGGTTGCAAAGAATTAATCAAAAATGACATCGGATTTAGAACTGGCGTTTACATGTATAAAGGCACGCTCACCAGCGAAGTTTTAGGCAAAGTTTTTAATCTGAAATATAAAAATATTGAATTACTGGTTTTAGGAATGTAATCCTAAAATTGTTTCATACTACTCAAATTGATGCTATGATTGAAGTTAAAAATCTTCGAAAAGAATTTGAATTGTCCAAGCAGCAACGCAAAGAATTGGCAACAGATTCTAAAATCGCAGTGGCTGTGGATGACATCAGCTTTTCGTGTGAACCTGGTAGAATATTTTCGCTCCTTGGACCAAATGGCGCGGGAAAAACCACTACGATGCGCATGCTTTCAACGCTTTTCAAACCAACGAACGGTTCAATTACCATTGCTGGAATCGACGCAATTGCTAATCCGCAGGAAGCACGCAAAAAAATTGGATTTTTGACTGGTTCAACTGGCTTGTACGCAAGATTGACGCCGAATGAAATCATTGAATATTATGCTAATTTGTACGGCGTTTCAAAAGCGGATTTCACTGAGCGAAAAAATAGATTGTACGATTTATTGGACATGAATCACTTTCAAAACAAACGCATTGGAAAATTGAGTACTGGAATGAAACAAAAAGTTTCCATTTGCAGAACGATGATTCACGACCCAGAAATTGTGATTTTCGATGAGCCAACAAGTGGTTTGGATGTCATCACGGCAGAAAATATCATCAAATTGATTCGCGATTGCAAAGACCAAGGAAAAACGGTCATTTTTTCGAGTCACATCATGAGTGAAGTGGATTTGTTGTGCGACGATTTAGCGATTGTGCACCAAGGAAAAATTGTACACCAAGGAACAATGGAAAATTTCAGAAGTGAAATGCAAACGCCCAATTTGACCGCAGAATTTATTAGAATAATCAACGAAAATAAAACGGTATGATTTCAACTATTTTTAAGAAAGAACTCAAAGATACACTGAGAGATAGAAGAACATTGATGACCATGATTGTCATTCCTATTTTTATCTTTCCTGTGATTATGACGGTATTTTTGAAAGTCTCAGAAGGATTCGCCAAAGATGTTGCCAACAAAACGGTGAATATCGGAATTGTCGTGACGCCAGAAAACATGAATTTTGTAAAAACCATCGAAAACATGCCGAAAATACTCGGTAAGAAAAAGGTTTTTGTTTACCACGATTCAGCAACTGTTCAAAAACACGTGCAAGAAAACAGACTGCAGTTTGGCGTTTTTGTGCCTGAAGATTTTGCCAAAAATTCCATTGAAAATAAAACTTCCAAATTCAAAGTTTTCTTCAACGCAACCGAACTCGGCATGAAAGAGCGCGCCGAAACATTTTTAAACGCTTTTGAGGAAATGGAAAAGGCAAAACGATATGTTGCGTTGAAAGTAGATCCTGCTTCCTTGTCTCCGATTGCTTTTGACTACAGAAATGTCGCTTCAGACAAAGAAACAGTCGGAAAATTAATCGGTGGATTTTTGCCTTACTTGTTCATCGTTTTTGGATTTATCGGTTGCATGTATCCTGCGATTGACCTTTTTACAGGTGAAAAAGAACGCGGAACATTGGAAACTTTGCTGACAACTCCCGTTTCAAGATTGCAAATTTTACTAGGAAAAATGGGCGTTGTGGTGCTATCAGGTGTCATGGCGGCAACTTTCACTCTATTGGGAATTTTTCTCTCCATCGAAGTTTTTCAAATTGTTAAGGATCCAAAATTGTTGGAGATTATCCATCAAATTTTGACCGTAAAATTTATCTTGTTGATGTACTTGCTACTGATTCCATTGATCGTATTTTTCGCAGGTGTCATGATTCCAATTACCGTTTACGCGAAAAGTTTCAAAGAAGCGCAAAGTATTATCACGCCGTTGAATATGGTGATGATTTTACCTGCGATGGTCGGATTTTTCCCAGGAATTGAATTGAATGCAATTACAGCTTGTATTCCAGTCGTAAATGTCGTTTTGGCAACCAAAGAATTGATTGCAGGAACACTTGATATAGGATTGTTGCTTTTAAGTTTTGGCGTCATGACCAGTTTGGCTTTGCTTGCGATTTTGTTTTCTTACAAACGATTTGACAGAGAATCTAATTTGGTTTCATAATCAATTTCTTTTGGATCTGACCGGAAAGAAAAACAACATCGGATGCGCTTTGAAATGATTCCAAACGGCTTTGAATAAAAATCTCAAGTCGCTTGTTGGGATATTTCGCGAACGAAAAGCGAGGAAAAGCGACAGTAAAAAGCTGACGATAAAATTGACAAAGCCGATAATTCCAATGCCAAAAATGCCCCAAAAAAGCATGGAATTTGAAATTTGAAAACCATTTCCGTACAATCCCAAAGCGAGATTTCCGCTGGCAAAAGTGATGTGGCGAATGTCTAAATTCAGTCCCAAAAAGATGCCGATGGAAGCGGTTGTTCCCATGAAAAAAGCCAAACCAAATGTTGGAAGAAACTCCCGCCCATCGTCGTTCAAACCATTGGGCAATTTGCGCCGTTTTTCGTTTTCCAAAACTCATTTTCAAGGTCGGATTTTCTTGAATTCTGAAATACAATTTGTTGTGCTTGTTTGAATTGGAAACACTTCCAGAAATAATTCCCGACAGGAACAAGAACAATCCTGCAATCGCCGCATGGAAAATCGCCGCGGAATGAATCGGACTTAAATCAGTCAACAAATGATCCCATTTTTCATCGGGAATCGACAATCCAAAAGCGTAATCAACGCCATAAATAATCAAAAGTGCCACCGGAAAAGCGAAAATCACATTGCCGACAAACGCAATAAACTGCGAACGAAAAAGCCTTGCAAATAAATTCGCGAAGGATTTATATTTTTGGTCTTTGGTATTGAATTGGTCTTTTTCAATGGACTGAATCAAGGCCGCTGCCGTCATTGCTGGTTGTTTTGTTGCCAAGGTGTAACCCAACAAATAAATCGCTGTAAATCCAATCGCATAATTTAAACTGTACAAAATCGCATGACCAAAATCGCTCGTTTCCACCTTAGAAAGCAACAATTTTATCACGCACAAAATTCCCACAATCACGCCGCCGCCAATCGCGCTGGACAACATGTTGAAATATTCATTGCTTCCTTTGGTGATGTAATGTTCACCCGTTTTTGCCGTGTGTTGCGTGATTTCGTAGGCAATCAACTGCGTGCTTTCATTGATCAATTTGCGCACGTTGTTTTTCATGCAATTGTATTTCACCAAACACAGGAAAAAAGAAACGCTTTTGAGCTTTTTATCTTCTTCTAAATCAAGTACCAAATACGGAAAAATGGATTTCAGTCTTTTAATCTGTTGTCTAATTCTCAATAAACTTTGATTCACATTCAATGAAATTCCGAAGCGCGAACTGTTTTTATATGCTTGATTGACAAAATCTTCGCATTGAACCAAAATGATATTAATCTGCTTGTAATCAATATCCTCGGAATTCAAAAAATACGTTTCATCGGAAATCAACGTGGCTTCAATCAAATCAAATTCTTTCTCCAAGACTTCAAAAGGACTGTCGTAATTTTCATATTCTGGAATCATTTTGATGACATCCGTTTCCAAGGCCCTGCCGCTCATTCGTTGCATGATCAATCGCATCGATTGCAGCAACTCATTGAGCATCGATTGCTCCGTTTTGCGGTCGTACATCGAACCCAACTGCAACAATTCATACAGTGCGAGCATTTCATCTGTCGGAATCTTAGACAACCAATCGTAATCTTTCCGCGAATAAAAAATTTGATTCAATACAAATTCAAGCGTATTTCTATCTGGTTGAAACGGTAAAATCTTGGCAATCGACCTTTTCTTGATTTCTTGAAAAAAGTGCGTGTTTTGCAAAATTCCTGCGTCTGAAAGCAGATTTCTGAACGTTTTTCCTTCAAAAACTTCGTACAAATAAGCCCGAAAAGGATCAATGAATGTTGGATTTTCATTCAAAAAATCGATCAATGCTCGAATTGAAAAATACTGATTCTGACTTTTTCCTTTCGGTCGGAAGTAATTCACCAAATCAATCAAGAACCGCAATTCTTCATCTTCACTGTCTTGCGCTAATTTTCGAAATATTGCGTGAAGCGATTGTTTTTCTTTTTCTTGATTGTTCAATATCGTGGAATTTTATGGTAAAATACGTTCAAAAATGCAATCATTGAACCAGTTACCAAATATTGAGCGCGTATTTTAAGTTTAATTGGCAAAGCTTCCGAAAATTCTACGAAATTTGCGTCAAATTCATTCCATGCAAGCCAAAGATCCGCACATTCAGTTTTTACTTGACAATTTAATACTTGAAGAAAAAGCACAAGTTGAACGATTTTCTGTCAAAGATGCTGGCGGAATCAAAAGTTTGAAAAGAGATGGATTGGCCTTGCATCCGATTAAAATCACACGAAAATCTTACGGTTTTGCGGAATATCCCGAATTTTCGTTCAAGATTCCGCAAAGTCAACAAACCGACAATTTCAGAGACGGAACTGCCATCGAATTGTTTTTTGAAAATGAAACTTCCATCAAGGGAATTTTACTCGGAATCAACGGTGGCAATGGCGAAGCACGCATTTTTGCGCCCGATTTTCCAGATTGGATCGAAGACCACGGTGTAGGAATCAAATTGACGCCCGACACCAAAACGCAGGAAATCATCACTGCCGTTTTGCAATCTTTGGACAACGGAAAATCTGCTGATGCATTTCCATTTTTCACGTATGTGCACCAAAATAACGCCGATTTTTTGCCCGAACCTAAAAAACATGCCGTTGAAATCAACGAAAAACTGAATGAAAGTCAGCAAGAAGCGCTTTCGAAAATCAATGGAAATGAACCGATTGTGATTGTTCACGGTCCTCCGGGAACTGGAAAAACAACGACTTTGGTGGCGTCGATTGCGGAATTGGTCAAAAATGGCGAAAAAGTATTGGTTTGCGCGCCGAGCAATGCTGCCACAGATCACATCGCTTTGCAACTCATCAAACAAGGTATTTCGACACTGAGAATTGGCAATCAAACCAAAATGTCGCCTGAACTTTTGCCTTATACCTTGGAAGGGAAAATGGCGCTTGGAAACGAGCAAAAGCAAATCAAAAAAATGCGCATCCAAGCGGAAGAATACCGCAAAATGTCGCACCAATACAAACGTCATTTTGGCAAAGACGACCGCGATCAGCGCAAATTGTTGATTCAAGAAGTGAAAAACATCCGCAAAGAAATTCGCGCCTTGCAAGATTTTTATGCTGAAAAATGGATTTCTGAAACCAAAGTAATCTGCGGAACACCTGTTGGTTTGAACGACAAATCGCTGCAAAAAATGGAATTCAACACCTTGTTGATTGACGAAGCAGGACAATGTTTGGAAAGTTTGGCTTGGGTGGCGATCAAAAATGTGCAACGTTTGGTGTTGGCTGGAGATCATTTGCAATTGCCGCCGACTGTGATTTCAGAGCAAGCGATGAAAAACGGCTACAACAAATCCTTTTTGGAAGTGATGCTCGAAAAACATCCGCAAAAATACCTGCTCCGAACGCAATACCGCATGCGACAAGCGATTGTAGATTTTCCGAATAATTATTTCTACGAAGGAAAATTGGAAACACCGCCGTTTCTGCAAAACACAGGCATTCATTTTCAATATTTCGACACCGCAGGAACTGGTTTTCAAGAGGAACAAGCGTCTGAAAGTGGCAGTTTATCGAACGTGGGCGAACTGGAAATCATCGAAAAAATCATGGAGCAAAACCAATTCAACCTCGACCATTGCGCCTTGATTACGCCCTACTCTGGTCAAGTGGCGCTCGCAAAAGAACGTTTCCCCAAAAACCTGCGCATCTCCACCGTGGACAGCTTTCAAGGACAAGAATGCGAAATTGTCTTCATTTCCCTCGTACGCTCCAACGACGAATGCAATTTGGGATTCCTGAAAGATTACCGCCGAATGAACGTCGCCATGACCCGCGCCAAAACGCAATTGATTGTGGTGGGCGACAGTGTCACTTTTGGCAACGATCCGTTTTTTGGAGCGTTTTTGTTGCACAGTGAAAGTGTGGGGAGTTATGGGAGTGCTTGGGAGTTTATGGGGTAGGTTTGGAAATGGTTTTAATTTTCTCAGCCGGAAAGCACTAAAAGGATAATTCTATATATTTACAACTAACTACGAAGTTGCCGCTATTGCGTAAATCTGCGGCAAGTTACAAGAAATACTATGACAGCAGAATACGAACTTAAAGATATCGACTTTGAAGACCTTGAAGACTTACTTGAAAAAGTTGAGGATTCATTTGACATCAAGTTTGTTGGTGATGAGTTATTGCAAATTACGACCTTTGGACAACTTTGCGACCACATTGCAAACAAAATCCAGCTTGACAATTCAGACGATTGCACAAGCCAACAAGCATTTTACAAACTTCGTGATGCAATATCAACAACACTTCAAATTGACAGTAAAACAATTTCGCCTGATTCCATTCTTGTTGACCTTTTACCACGACAAAGCAGACGTTCAAGAACTAAGAAATTAGAAAAACATTTAGGTTTTAAACTTAACATTTTGCGCCCGCCTCATTGGGTTACAGGAACACTGGCAACTATTTTTATCGCATCTTTAATTGGACTTTACTTTAATTGGCAAATCGGACTTTTAGGACTTGGTTTTTCAATCGCTGGACTTTGGTTAGTAAATAAAATCGGAAACAAACTTGACTTGCAAAGCGTTGGACAAGTTGCCGAAAAAATGACAAGAGAAAATTATCTAAAATCAAGACGAAACCCAAAGTCATTTAACAGAAGTGAGATTGAAAAAGTATTGACTGACTGGTTCTGTAATGACTTGAACTTAGACAAAAGTAAATTAACAAGAGAATCGAAATTTGTATGACCGGCACTAAAATGCCATTGATTGTGGTGGGCGACAGCGTCACTTTATGAGACAAATTTTTAAGATACATAACAGCTGATTTCACTCAATAGCTGGTTTTATTTTTCTAAGTCAGAATTTACTAAAAGGATAATTCAATATATTTACAACTTAACATTAAGGCGGCGGAATGTCGTAATCAAAAACGTTAAACTACTTATGAACTATTTCTCTATATTTCTTTTTCTATTTGCACTTAGTTCTTGTGCTCAGGAAGACATTACTTTAAATCAATTCATTGATACTACTGTTGAATTTGAAAAGCAAAAAGTGGTATTGGATTCCAATAGTTTCTCTCTTATGATTCCTATTTGGTGGAATTGGAAAAGTGAAGATGAAGATTGTGATGGAAAGAACATGATTATCATGGCAAATGCAATTTCACCAGCCGATAAAGGTGGTCATTTTGATGTGATTTCTATTCAAAAAATCAAAAGCCAAAGTAATTCAAACAACTTACAAACTGAATATAATTACTTATTAAAATTATCAAAAAATCAATCTAAGGGATTAAAAATGGTAGAATCGGGAAAAACAGATGTATTAAGTTATCCTGCCTATTTCATTCATACTAAATCAAATACTGGAAATTACGGTGAAACGGAAATAATTAGTTTCATTTTGAACAGTGATGAACAAGGATTTTTTTACTTCCTTACAGCAGAAGCGTCTCAAACTGAAGATTTAAAGAAAAATATGTCAATTATGCTTCAATCGCTAAAAACTTTCAAAATTAAATGATAAAGGAATATGCATTATAATCTGCAAATGAAGAGCTACGTTACAATATTGATACTAGTTTTTAGCATGGGACAATCCTTTGGTCAAGATGTTATTCCGAATTCTATTGACTCTAACACATGTCTTCACGGAAAAGTCTTCAAATACTATTCCAATGGAAAACCAAAATTATACAAAACTTATGTGCATGGTTTTTTGTATGGTCCTTACGAAAAGTATTATAGAAATGGGGAATTGAAGGAAAAAGGTTTTTTAGATGATGTGAATACATGGACGTTACTTTTGCAACCTTCAAAAGTAGTTAAAGAAAAATACGATAAAAATGGTAATTTCATTAAGTCATCAATCGGTAAAATAAAACCTATAGATCCCGTTCCCTTTGGAAAATGTCAATGTGAGGATGGTAATCTTAAACAACTAAAATCTTTGCTTATTGGAACTTGGATAAAGGAAAAAATGATTCCGTTTGACAAAGATGATCAAATCTTAGATTCTGTATTTAGTGCATATAGTACCAAAATTAGTTTCTTTAATAATGATAGTTTAAGTGTGTCAATCAATGGAATCAATCATTCGGGTAGATACTTCTTAACGTCAAATACGCTAAAAATGGAAATAAAAAACGGTCAAGATAATTGGGAGACTTTATTTTCAATGAGATGGCCTAAAAAAACGCTTCATCCAAACTCAAAAGGAAAGCATTTTGACCTTGAATTGATTGAGATATTAAATGTATTTAATAAGGATCAAAAAGTAACTTTGTCTAACGTGATTATTAAATTTAAAAAAGAATAAAAATATATATTACAATAAATAAGCAACTTATTTGCAAAGCGTTGTGCATCAGCTATGAAAAATAAAGTTGTTCTTTCCCTGTGAAAATTGCATATTTGAGCAACGTTTAAAAGGAATTTGACAATCACCTAAAAAATGAATACAAGCGAAAATCCACCAACACAAAAAAGAAAAAATGATGTCCAGGCATATTTCATTTTCCATGAAAACTATTTTCCTAGCGTTGCTTGGGATGCTGTAAAAGATTACATGCTTGGCTTGAATGAAGCAGATTTTGATACATTTCAACTCATTCCTTTCAAGAACCCTTCCACCCTATTTTGGACGGCGTTTCCACTGGGTATTTTTGGCGTTGATCGCTTTGTTTTGGGTGAAGTTGGTTTAGGCGTTGTCAAGATGCTCACTTTCGGTCAGTTTTTCATTGGTTTCGTACTGGATAGCTTCACCATTTTCGATAGAACAAGGAATTTTAATTATGAATGGTTTTTGCAGATTAAATTGCGGAATCAAGCTTATCTTTAAAAATTGCTTTTTGTTCCTGTAAAAATAATGAGTCAAATTGTTGGCGGTAATTTAAACTCTGCGGTGCGTAAATTAATAGTTTTAGACAATCGGCCTTGGAAGAAAGGGTTTTAAAGGCGCACTGAAAAAGTAGACTTTTGGAGGAAGCTACGCAACGCTAGTGGAGTAGATCACCGACAAAATCACGTTTTCAGAACCTTTTAAAATAAAGCGCTTGAGGAAAGAATTTTATTTCGTTCGATAATTTGCGCTTTAACTTGATGACTCAGCCTTGATTTTTGGGTTCGTTTTGATCAAGCAAAAGGAACAAAAGATTTTAAGCGGACGCTAATGATTTGCATTATTTATTCTATTTTTATCGGACAAACATGAAAACGATTCAAAATGGGTTATTTTATTAAAAACGATGTCACTACTAAATCAAATTTTGTTCACGTTTATTCAGGAATTTCAAAAGATGAATTGGATAAAAAAATAGATCAATTACTAGTGTCCTCTGGCTATACTATGAAAGAAGGACAAATTGGTCATGCGGTGTATACAAAGGGAAACAGAGTAATGCGCATCCTTTTTGGTGCGTTTGTAAAATATTTCAAATTCACGATTGTTACTGGTGGCTCCAGTGATTCTGATGAAATAAAATTGGCTGTGAGACAAGAAAGCTCAGGAATGTCAGGTGGTCTTATTGGAATGAATCAAGTGAAAAATGAGTTGATTCGATTGGGGCAGATTTTGCAGACGATTTGAGGTTGGTTGCATTTTAGCGTCAGCCTAGCAAACTTTAATTTTAAGAATTTTATTTAAAATGAAAATTTTCAAAATATCGGTAGTAACACTCATTTTAACTTTCCTTTTCTCATTTACGGGGGATCAAAGTTCGACACCCAAATTCGACACATTTGTCGATCCACGAGATAAACAAGAATACATTACAGTTAAAATTGGTAATCAATGGTGGTTTGCTGAGAACTTAAATTATGAAGTTGAAAAAAGTTGGTGTCATGAATGTGAAACATATGGAAGAATGTACACCTACGAATCTGCTTTTGAAGCATGTCCAGCAGGTTGGCACATTCCAACTGTTGCAGAATGGAACGAATTAATTACATATTTAGGAGGTGTCGAAAGCGCGGGAAATAAAATGAAATCACTTGAAAAATGGAAAGCACCAAATACAGGCGCGGATAATTCAAGTGGATTTTCAGCAATTCCAGCGCCAGAAAAAGGAACAAATGGAGAAATTCGAAACCCACGTGGTGCAACTTGGTGGACTTCCGAAGTGGCTCTAGATCCAGCTGCTTGGACAATGAATCTTAAACCCGATCAAGCAGGGGTTGTTCAATTAGGTTTTTATCGTGTAAGTGGTTTTGCTGTTCGTTGTGTGAAAAACTAAAGTCAAATGAAATTTAATATTCTACTTTTAAGTCTACTT
Organism: Flavobacteriia bacterium; assembly: GCA_947450325.1. Classification (GTDB taxonomy): domain Bacteria; phylum Bacteroidota; class Bacteroidia; order Flavobacteriales_D; family Crocinitomicaceae; genus JAQVCM01. The sequence goes on along the minus strand of CANFUT010000008.1, from coordinate 67,013 downwards.
ATAACTTCAATCTCTTTCGGACAGCAAGACAGCACTAAACAAACATTTCTCACGATCGTTCAAGGGTCAGACAGTCTCCAAATTCCAGAAGGAACGCACGAAATAACTTTGAAGACACAGCCTTTTAATTTCACTTTTCACACTGTCAATACGGACGCTGTTTTCCTAAATTGTAGCTTTGATTCTACAGCTTACACACAAGTATTATTGAATCAAAAAGACAGATTAACTTGTTTTGAATCGTCCCAAACTTTTGCCGAAGATGAAAAGAACTACAATCTTGATATAGCGGTCGGTAAATTCGTTGATGATGGTTATCACTGCTTATACGCATATGCAGATGACGAACAATTCGTGCGTTTTGACAAAGTTTATGTAAAAAATCCAAACGATTGGATTGGCGTGCGCACTGTTGAGAGTATCTATGTTAAGCCAGGAGTCGGAATTGCATCTCTCTCAACTTTAAAAGGAAAAACCATCTATTGTGTTTTCAGTCCGAGCAAGGAAAAAGACGGGCAGGTATTGAAGATTACATTTGAATAGAGAAGTAATATGAACAGGAATTGATTCAATGAATCTTAGGTAAAATTCAATTTCCACCTAAGTGATTTTATCCGTTAGAATCACTTACAACCGCAAAAACACTGCAAGCGTCCATATTGTAACATTCATGTAACGAAAGCACATTTTTAATTTTTGTCAGCATTAAATGCTAGATTTATTCCAAGAATAATTGACTAAAAAGTAGTTACTTTATGCGTAAAAGAGAAACTTTTGAAGTATTTTTGACAATAAACAGATAAATTAAAATCTGATTTTAAATGAAGAATATTGATAAGGAAAGTTTAGAAAATGCTTATCGTTTGTTTGATTCCAATGATATTGAAAAAATCGAAATTGGAACAACAAAAGGTTTACAGAACATTCATCATTATTTATTTGATCGATTAGATGATTTTGCAGGAAAAGTTAGAACGCTAAACATTTCAAAAGGCGGTTTTCGATTTGCAAATGCATTGTACTTAAACGAAATATTAGTAAAAATCGAGCAAATGCCAGAAAGTAGTTTCGAAGAAATTATTGCGAAATATACTGAAATGAATATTGCCCATCCTTTTCTGGAAGGAAATGGAAGAACAATGAGAATTTGGCTCGATATGATTTTAAAAACCAGACTAAAAAAATTAGTAAACTGGCAATTTGTAGATAAAACACTTTACCTACAAGCAATGGAAAGAAGTCCAATCAACGATTTGGAATTAAGAACTTTGCTTAGTCAAAACTTAACGAACGAAATTGACAACAGAGAAGTCATCTTTAAAGGAATTGAACAATCATATTATTATGAAGGTTATCAAAAAGAAGACGATGAATTCTATCAATAAAAAGCCTATTGCTAACATTTGCTATAGTTCTAGGCTAATTTTCCGGTAAGTTGTTTGCTTTTTTTAGTACATTTTTGTGCATGGAAAAATCACATCAGCTAAGCCAACGAGATAATACAATAAAGAAACTCGCATAGACAAATGAAAATTAAATCAGTTCTAATTTTGCTGTTGATAATTACTTTTAATTGTAATTCTCAAACACGGGTACGAAAACACTCAAATAAGACAAATTCTTTTCGAGTTGTTGGTTTTTATCGCGGGGATATAAAAGAGGTTGAGAAGTTCGAGTATGAAAAATTAACACATCTCATTTACTGTTTTACTTATCTTCAAGGAAATAAAATTGGCTTCAAAAATGAGGATAGCAAAAACACATTAAAACGTTGTATTGAATTAAAGAAAACATATCCGCATTTAAAAGTACTCGTTTCTATAGGTGGTTGGGGCGGATGTGAAACTTGTTCAGATGTTTTTTCAACTGACGCAGGTCGGAAAGAATTTGCAATTTCTGTGAAAGAAATGTTAGCAGAATATCATGCAGACGGTATTGATATTGATTGGGAAAGTCCTGTAATCGGTGGATATAAAAACCACAAGGCATCTCCAAACGACAAACAAAATTTTACAGCACTTTTACAAGAACTGAAGAGAAGCCTGCCAAAAAAATCAGAAATCAGTTTCGATGCAAATTCATTTAAAGAATTTATTGATTTATCTATTGATTGGAAAAATGTAATGCCCTTAGTTGACTTTGTGAATTTAATGACTTACGGTTTACCTTCCGATAAAAGTGGTCATACGGGCCACCACACAGCATTATTCTCTTCTCCCTATCAATCCGAAAGTATAGATAAATCCGTTAACTATTTGGATAGTTTAGGAGTGCCCTTGAATAAGATAGTAATAGGTGCTGCATTTTATTCATTTGTTGTGCAAAATGTTGACAGTTTAAACAATGGTTTAGGTCAGCCAGGTAAATTTAAATCAAATGTCAATTATAATCAGTTAATTGAAAATTACACTGAAAAAGAAGGTTTTAATTACTATTGGGACAGTATTGCCAAAGCACCGTATTTATACAATTTAGAACAAAAAATCTTTGTAACGTTTGATGACAAAGCTTCAGTAGCGCTAAAAACGCAATATGCCATTGACAAAAAATTAGGTGGCTTGATGTTTTGGAAATTGAACGGCGATACATTTTCAAATGGTTTGTTAGACACTATTGACAAACAATTAAAATTGATTAGCAGACAAAAATTGTAAGCGGTGATATATTAAAACTATAGTAAAAAGAACTTTAAATTTCTTTTGTCTTCTGAGTGAACAAAAAAATAGATCCCAAAAATCCACTTTCCAACTAAGTGATTTTATCCGTTAGAAACACTTACACCCGCAAAAACACTGCAAGCGTCCAACACGCAATTTGAAAAAAAAAAAAAAACCGCAATCTACAAGTCCCATCGTAAGGAAAAAGAAAATGAATTGTGCTGCATGCACAAAAAAATTGCGTCTCAATATAAAAATATATACAAAAAAGATATACCTTTATGATATCAAATAAAAGTATATGAAAACTGTATCCTTAAAAATAGATGATTCAATATTTGGAGAAACTGAAAAGATTCTATCAAAAATTAGCATGCCAAGGAATAGGTATATCAACGAAGCACTTGACTATTATAATAAAGTTCAAAAAAGACAAATTTTAGAAAAAAGACTTAAAGTTGAATCTGAGTTAGTCAAAAAAGATTCGATGAACGTTCTAAAGGACTTTGAAAACATGGACTATGCAGATTGAGCAGTACGATATTTGGATAGCCGACTTGAATCCACAAATTGGAACAGAACCTGGAAAAACAAGACCAGTTCTTGTAGTGCAAACTAATTTGTTAAATAAGCTTCCACATCCTTCAACTATTGTTTGTCCAATAACAACAAACGTTCAAAGTGATTCCGACATTTTAAGAGTACATCTAAAAAAAGGAATGGCGAATTTACAGGAGCACTGCGATATCATGATAGATCAAATTCGAGCGATAGACAATAAAAGATTAATTAAAAAAATAGGATCAATTCCAACAGATTTAATTGAGAAAATCAAAGAGAATTTGTCGATTATTGTCGATTTAGACTGATGGACTGATATTTAGGCACAGAAAAAACTGTCATCATCTTGCATTCAAGTTGCGAAAAACCTCAACCTAAATCACACCAATAATCCTTAATTTTGATTCATAGAACTTCGCAAGATTATTCACATGGACATGGACCCTTTTTTTGCTTCCGTGGAGCAATTGGACAATCCTGATTTGCGCGGAAATTTCAAAGCACTACATTAAACAAAGATGAATAGTATAAAAAAAACATACTATGTTTTAATTAGCTTTGCAGCATAAGTATCGATTAAATAATAGTACATGGTTAGCAAACAAAATAAAATAATTCTTATTCTTTTAGCTCTTGCACTTTGTATTTTGGCAATTGGTTATGTGTTTAAAATCCAACATTGGTCAATTAATTTTGAGATCAGGCTAACCAGCTTCATTGCAATTGGAGTGCTATATGCGATACGATACGGATTAAAGCAATCAAAAAACATCAAGGATTTAGCAAAAGTAATTATGGTTTTATCTTGGGTATTCTTTAGTGTATTTGCGATGTACAAAATGAATAATTTGGTATTTTTCCTAATCATTCTTGCCGTTTCAGGTAGCACTTGGTTAGCAATAGAAGTTTGGGATATCAATTTGAAAAAGCCCAAATCAGAACGTGCTAATGTCCCGCAATTAATTGGAATATTGATTTCAATTATCTGTTACATTTTTAGGATTCAGCATTGGCCTTTTGCTGGTCCAATGTTTTTGCTAAGTTTAATTGGCTTAATTTTGTTGGCAATAGGATTTGTAGTTGATACAGTAGAATTGCAGAAGAAAGGGTATTAAACATTTAGCAATTGAAATACACCATAATAATATTAATAATCTTGTCTATTCTTTCTTGTTCTGAGAAAGTAGGAGAATTTATTCCTGAAAATTTTGTGATCGAAAAATCAGAGGTAATACTGCCATTCGAAGTTAAAGAAATTATTCAATTTGAAAACGGTTATATATGCAATTTTGAAAATTATGATGATACTTCTTTTAATATTGGTTTATTTGACAAATCATTTAACTTAGAAAGGGCAAAAACTATTTTATTGAACTCTGATCTCAAATTCGTAAAATCGATTTGGACATCTGAAGATACTTTGTTTGTAACAGATTCTTACACTGTTAAATATTGGAGAAACAATCGATGGAATTTTTACAAATCGCTACCAAAAGAGGACGTAACAAATTATAAGAGTTATCAATTAAATTATCCAATTTATGAAGACAATCAATTCATTATTAAATCTTGTAGTCGCGGAGAATTTGGAGGAGCTGTTTATTTCAAAGATAAAAAAACCAGAAAAACCTATAGTTGTGAAGCAACAAGTATTAAATCTGTAAATAAAATAAAAGGTTCATATTATGTAACATCTTCACTTCCTCATGGTTCTGGTTTTTCGAAAGTGATCAAAATTAACGACCCCAAAAAGCTTTATGAAATAAAGCAGAAAAGTCAACTTTTAGACTGTGCTTGGTATGATATATATTCGAAAGACCCTAGAAATTATGAAATCAAACATCCTATAGGATACGATAAAGGCTTTGAGGTATTAGTCGATACAATAGACATTATGATTATTGGAGCTTTTGTGAGTAAAAATCAACTTTACCATTTTTTTTCAGACAATAAAAATACTTACTTGGGGTATTTCAATAATAGAAAACCAATTGTTTTAGACACAATTATAAATAAAGTTTCTTGGTATGGAGCCGTGCGAGATATTCAAAATAATAACAATATCTTTCCAATTAATAGTCGATTTTTAAATGGTGTGATTATAAAAGAAGGTAATAAAATTAGATTAGTAGAATTTAAAAGAATTACCAAAAAAATCCAACTTCCACCGAAGTGATTTTATCTGTTAGAATCACTTACAACCCGAAAAACACTGCAATCAACCAACATGCAATTTTAAAAAACCCAACCTTTATCACACCAATAATCCTTACTTTTGATTCATGGAACTCCGCAAAATTATTCACATTGACATGGACGCTTTTTTTGCTTCCGTGGAACAATTGGATAATCCTGATTTGCGCGGAAAACCGGTTGCCGTCGGCGGAAATGCGGAACGCGGTGTGATTGCCGCCGCCAGTTATGAAGCGCGGAAATTTGGGGTGAAATCGGCGATGAGTTCCAAGATTGCGGCGAAAAAATGTCCGCAATTGATTTTTGTGAGACCACGATTTGAGCGCTACAAAGAAATTTCAAACGCCATTCATGAGATTTTCTCTCGTTACACCGACGAGATTGAGCCACTTTCGCTCGACGAAGCGTTTTTGGATGTGACTTTCAATAAAATTGATTTAAATTCTGCCACGTTCATCGCGCAATCCATCAAAAATGACATCAAAAACGAGCTAAATTTGATTGCTTCGGCTGGCGTTTCGTACAACAAGTTTTTGGCGAAAATGGCTTCAGATCAAGACAAACCAGATGGACTTTACATCATTCGCCCCAAGGAAGGAATCAATTTCATCAATACGCTTCCGATAGAGCGTTTTTTCGGTGTCGGCAAAGTGACAGCTTTGAAAATGCACGAATTGGGAATCACGAATGGCAAAACGTTGAGAAATTTCAGCCTTGAATTTTTAATAGATCATTTTGGCAAATCAGGAAAATATTTCTACAACATCGCGCGAGGAATCGACAACAGAAATGTGGAATCAGAGCGCGAAAGAAAAAGCATCGCGGTGGAAAGCACCTTTGAGTTAGACATTTTTGACTCAACGAAATTTAGAATGCAGGCAAACCTTATTCTAGAACGACTTTGGACCAGGTACCAGAAATTTGGTCAAAGTGGAAAAACATTGAACATCAAATTGAAATACAACGATTTCACGCAAATCACGCGTTCGACAACCAAAAACAATCGTTTCATTTCAAAAAATTCAGTGGAAGAAACAGGGAAATTATTGATGGAACAAGTGTTGCCACTTTCAAAACCGATTAGATTGATCGGATTTCAAATCTCAGGATTTCAGCAGGAAGCAGAAGAAATTGCCACGCAAATGACCTTGGATTTTTAGTCAAAAGTATACCCAAAACTGAGACCAGCCCAGGGATAAATGCGGCTACCGAAAAATGCTGCATTGGTAAAAAGTTCAGTGTACGGCGATTGCGAATAGGAACTTGTAGAATTATACCTCCAAATATTTATTCCTGCGACTGGTGGTGTAAGTGTTGCACGGAAGAAAAATCCACCTTCAGGTTTTTGAAAACGGTAACCAATTTTAGGTGTCAGGTAGAAAAACAAATTTACGTTGTCGACCTTCTCTGTAACACTTGTTACAGTTCCAAAATTATCCTGTTCATAAAAAGTACTCTGAATACCAATTTCCTTGAAAATCATCGGCGTAAATCCCAAACCCAATTCCAAATGATGTTTTCTTTGACCGAAAATAAAATTGTATGAAACTGGAATCGCCACTACTTGCATGTAACCGATAGGTGGAATAAAAGTCAATCCGATCGTCGCGCTGTGTTTTACTCTAAACTCAGGAAACAAAATGCGATCGTAAGAAAGTGAATTGTACAATCCTTGTCCAAAAACTTCCAAATAAACCGAGTTTCGCGCCATTGGAGGATTCAAAAACAAGGTATCTTGGCTTGTAACCGAAAGCGAACAAAACAAAACCGTTAGTGAAAAAAGATATTTGAACATGAAATTTAGTTTTGTCTAAATTACAAAAAATTCAAGCTCAAATCAACTCCACATTGAATTTATCTGTTTTCACAAACTTCGCAATTGCTTCAATATGACTTGTATGTGGAAATTGATCCACAAAAGACAATTTTTCTAATTGATAACCTGCCAATTGCAACTGCTCTGTATCTCGCGCTTGCGTCGCTGGATTACAAGAAATGTAAACGATTCTATCAGCACCTAAACGCATGACTTTTCTCAAGGTTTTTGGCGCAATTCCAGCCCTCGGTGGATCTAAAACGATGGTTCCAATTTTCCCCTCATATTGTGGATATTCCAACAAAAATTTTCCAACATCCGCCGCGTAAAATTGAATGCCTTCAATGCCGTTTCTACGCGCATTTTTCTTCGCATCAACGATGGCTTCTTCCACGATATCAACGCCAATGATTTTGACGTTCTTCGCGCGTTGCGACAAAATCTGACCGATTGTTCCTGTACCACAAAACAAATCCATCACCACTTTTCCATCCAATGGATTCTCCTCGAAAACGTAATCTAACGCTTTGTTGTACAACAATTCTGCACTTTTCGGATTCGTCTGAAAAAAGCTTTCCATGCTGATTTCAAACTGAAGACCTAGCAATTGTTCAATCACTTTTTCTTCCCCATAAACAAGTTGATTGTTTCCATTTTCGATTTTCGCTCTGTCAGCAACATTGTCATTTACCGTATGCTGAAAACCAGCCAATCTTTTTCCTAATTTATCTTGCAGAAATTGAGAAAAAGCGTTGACATCAAATTGTTTAACGCCTTCTGATGAAGTCACTAAATTGATCAACAATTGATCTTGAAAAAAGGATTTTCTAACTACAATGTGTCTGAAAAATCCCGTTTTTTGCGGTGGATGCCAAGCTGGCAAATCTGTCGCTTTCAAGAAATCACGCACTTCAATCAGTAAATTCTCCCACTGAGCATCAAACAAACCGCTCTCTTTGTTCAAATTTTCGACTTTCCACCAAGTTCCTCTTCTTTTGAATCCCAAAGCGAAAGCGCCATCTTTTTCTTCTCCCGAAATCACATCGTGTTCGATGCTGGAAAAGCTGTATTCCATTTTATTTCGGTAATTGTAATCCAATGGAGATGAAACAAATGTATCAAAAACCGAATCAATTTCTTGAATATCAGCGATCCTTTTGTATAAATCTAAAGTCGTTGATTTTTTCCATTCTTCTTGCACTTTGATAGGAACAAAAATGTAAGGTGCACCAGAAATTTCTTGAAAGTCCGATGAAACTTCCAATGGAGAACGCTTGATCACTTCAATCAATTTGCATTCAGCGTAGCGTTTTTTCTTTTTTTCGACTTTCGCTTTTACAATTTGTCCAGGAAATGCATTTTCTACAAAAACGACATAATCGCCTTCTTCCGTTGGGATTTTTGCAATACCATTTCCTCCAAAAGCAAATCCTGTGATTTCTAATTCAATAACTTCTCCTCTATTCATGCTGAAAATGTTGACGATTACAAACAAAAAATTTGAAACTGAATGACTCAATTTCAAATTTCCTATGCAATCAATTTATTTTTAGATCATTCCTCTGATGATTCCTTTGTCGGAACCTTCAATGAAATCCAATATTTCTTTGCGAATTGCCGTCTCTGGCATCGTTTCTTTAACCAATTCTATTCCTTTCGAAATGTTGTTGTTCTGCACGTAAATAGCGCGGTAAATGTCTTCTATTTCACGAACGTCAGCATCTGTCAATCCACGTCTTCTCAACCCAACTGAATTCACTCCCGCAAATGTCAAAGGTTCTCTAGCAGCTTTGATGTAAGGAGGAACATTTTTTCTAACCAACGAAGCGCCACCGATAAAACTATGCGCGCCAATGCGAACAAACTGTTGAGCGGCAACTTTTCCTTCTAAAATGGCATAATCATCAATCGTAACGTGACCAGAAAGTCCAACATAGCTTGCCAAAATCACATTGTTTCCAATTTGACAGTCATGAGCGATGTGCACGTAAGTCATTAACAAACAATTTTTTCCGATAGAAGTTTTCATTTTATCAGAAGTTCCTCTGTGTATGGTAACACATTCTCTGATTTTGGTATTATCGCCAATTTCAACGGTTGTATATTCGCCATCAAACTTCAAGTCTTGAGGAATAACGCCAATGACAGCACCTGGAAAAATTTCGCAATTTTGGCCAATTCTTGTGCCTGGATAGATGGTCACATTGGGATGAATTCTAGTTCCATCACCAATAACTACATCTTCGAAAATCGTAGAAAACGAATCTACAACTACATTTTCTCCCAATTTTGCATCCGAAGAAATATTTGATAAAGGACTAATCATCTATACTCTGTCTTTGATAACTTGTGCAAGCATTTCAGCTTCCATAACCAATTTTCCATTCACATATGCTTTCCCAGCCATGTGCACTAAACCTCTTCTCATCGGTGTAATCAACTTTAAATCAAAAACCAAAGTATCACCTGGCAATACTTTTTGTTTGAATTTAACATTGTCGATTTTCATGAAATAAGTTGAATAAAACTCAGGTTCATCTACTTTACTCAAAGCGAAAATTCCACCAACTTGCGCAGTTGCTTCAATTTGTAATACTCCCGGAAAAACTGGATTTCCTGGAAAATGACCTTGAAACATCGGCTCGTTCATAGTCACATTTTTCACACCAACGATTGAATCTTCAGTGATTTCCATCACTTTATCCACCAATAAAAATGGATATCTGTGTGGCAATAATTTTTCGATGTCATTGATATTGTAAAGCGGTTCTTTTGTTAAATCAAAAGTTTTCCCTGCTCCTTCTTGCTTTTTGATTTGATCTTTCAGCACTTTTGCAAATCGAACATTTCCAGAATGACCTGGTCTTGCAGCCAAAATGTGCGCTTTCAAAGGTCTTCCTATCAACGCTAAATCTCCAACTATATCTAATAATTTATGTCTAGCAGGCTCATTTTCATATTGAAGTTTAGAACTGTTTAAAACGCCAATTCCATCAAATTGGATTTTCAATTCTTCTTTTCCAAGCAATTTCGCCAAACGATCTAATTCTTCTTGTGAAATATCCAAGCGATCTACCAATACGATGGCATTGTCTAAATCTCCACCTTTGATTAAATTATTTTTCGCTAAAAATTCCAATTCACGTAAGAAAACAAATGTTCTACATCTCGAAATGTTCTCTTTAAATTCGCCGATGTGGTACATACTTGCGTGCTGAGTACCCAAAACTGGTGAATTGTAATCAACCATTACTGTAATTCTGTAATGATTATCAGGAACAGCTAAAAACTCAATGCCTTTTTCCGCATCTTCCCAAGGAATATTTTCAGTCAGTTCGAAATAATTTCTATCAGCTTCTTGTTCAACTAAACCAACTTTTTCAATGGCTTGAATGAATAACCATGAACTTCCATCCATAATTGGAATCTCAGGACCATCAATTTTGATTAAGGCATTGTCGATTTCCATTCCGTAAAGCGCCGCCAAAACGTGTTCAGTCGTGTAAACTCTTACGCCATTTTGCTCTAAAGTTGTTCCTCTATCTGTAGCTACAACTAGATCAACGTCTGCTTTAATTGTAGGCTCTCCTTCAACATCAACACGTTGAAATTTGTATCCATGATTGTCAGGAGCTGGACAAATTTCCATGTTTACTTTTTCTCCTGTGTGAAGTCCAATTCCTGTGAGTTTCACAACATCTTTGAGGGTCTTTTGCTTATCAGCCATTCTATAAGTTAATCTTTTGTAAGTGATTTTAATTTTTGATCCAATTCATTCAACTTTGTCAAAATGAACGGTAATTTTCTAAATCCAAAATAGGATTTCTTGAAATCTTCCAATGGAATTCCTGGTGAACCCATCAAAGTATCTGCTTTTTTAACTGAACTTGGAATTCCTGACTGAGCAACAATTCTTGTACCGTTGGCAATGTGTAAATGTCCTGAAATTCCTGCTTGTCCACCAATTTGAACATTTTCGCCAATTTTAGCAGAACCGGCAACACCCACTTGGGCAGCCAAAGCTGTATTTTTTCCAATTTCAACGTTGTGCGCAATTTGCACTAAATTGTCAATTTTCACACCTCTTCGCAAAATGGTAGAACCCAATGTTGCGCGATCGATTGTCGTATTTGATCCAATTTCAACAAAATCTTCTAAAATAACATTTCCGATTTGAGGAACTTTTTGGTATTCTCCATTTTCATCAGGAGCAAAACCAAAACCATCAGCACCAATTACCGCCCCAGCATGAATGATACAATTTTGACCAACTACACATTCGTGGTAAACCATTGCGCCTGGAAATAGCGTTGTATTGTCACCAATTTTAGCATTGTCACCAATGTAAACATTTGGGTAGATTTTTACATTATTTCCGATGATAACGTTTTCACCAATGTAAGCAAACGCTCCAAGGTAAATGTTTTCACCAAGTTTGGCAGTTTCAGAAATATGCGATGGTTGTTCTATTTTGGCAGGTTTTTGTCTCATGGAATCGTAAAATTCCAACAACTTTGCAAAACATGAATAAGCATCATCTACTTTCACCAAAGTTAGCGTATCAGGCAAAGGTTTGTTTGGAACAAAAGTCTTGTTCACAATGCAAATACTTGCGCCTGTTTTGTAAATATATTCTTCGTATTTAGGATTCGAAAGGAAAGACAATGTGCCAGAAGTACCTTCCTCAATTTTCGAAAGATTATTTACTTTTACATCAGCATTGCCTTCAATATCTCCCGATAATATCCCAGCGATTTGTTCTGCAGAAAATTCCATTGTTCAAAATTAAAAAAAGAATGGAAAGTAGTCTATTCTTCTGTTATGTTTTATTAACAAATTTCGACTAATTTCTATTGACAATCAGTTTCAAAAGGCAAATCAAATTGATCGATGCTGATTTTATTTTTATACCAAACAGCAGTAGCACCAATTTTTCTACCTTTTACATCATTGAAAAATAAATATTGAATTGCTTTAGGTTTTACATTGAAATCTGATTTTTCAAAATCAATTACTCCATTTTTCTTCAAACTTTTCAAAATCTTTCTGTTTTCGATCATCCCAAATGCCTGTTGTTGACAACTAACTAATTTGGTCGTATCTGCAAAAACCAACTCATCGTCTTTTGGGAAATGAATTAATTTTCCATTTCCTCTTGAGGAGTTTTTGATCGATTTAACAGGTACGTTTGCCAATCTTACTTCGGAAATAAAACTTTCATTCGGCAAAGTGAAAAATAATTTAATATTGTCTTTCGAAACCATGTAAATTTTTGACTCCCCATCTTTCTTGCTTTTGGAAAAATCTACATCTCCATCGTTCAATAGACTAATTATTGTAGAATGGGTAATTCCTTTTGCACTTAATTCCTTGTCAATATCGGATTGCACTACAATGATTCTGTCTAAAATGGAATTTTTAACTCTATTGTCAGGCAACCAACTGCAACCTCTATTTTGGAAAAAGAAAAAGACAAATATCATCCCGATTCCAAACCCAATGGCATATATTTTTAACCTGTCTAAAAATGTCTTCATTTACTGTTAATTTTGGGCAAATATAAGCTTAATTAAGCTAAAAATAAGTCTTGAAAATGGTTATTTTTAGTCACAAAAAAAACGGCTAAATTTCTCTAGCCGTTTTACTAAAATATAAGTTTGATTAAATCAAAGCGTCTAATTTCGAAACCAATTGCGCTTTTGGAACTGCACCAACAGATTTGTCAACAACTTCACCTCCTTTTACAAAAATGATTGTTGGAATATTTCTAACACCAAATTGAGCTGATACTCCTGGATTTTGGTCAACATTTACTTTTCCAATAATTGCTTTTCCATCATATTCAGTAGCCATTTCTTCAATAACTGGTCCAATCATGCGACATGGTCCACACCATTCTGCCCAAAAATCTACTACTACCGGTTTGTCTGCTTTCAATACAAGCTCTTCAAAGTTTGCATCTGTAATTTCTAATGCCATAATTTGTGTTTTTTAAATATCCTATGTTTCAAAGGATAAAATTAATGAATCAAATTTGAAATACAAATTCTTTGCCACACCTTTTTTACTGACATAATGGCAATCCTATCCAAATTATTTTTTTTCGTGTTTTTCCAATTTTACATGGCTACATACAACCAACTATCAGCGTATAAATCTGAATGGGTTTTTAGAACGACGTAAAATGCTTTTTTCTCAGTATTGTTAAATAAATAAATATCACCAATCTTCCTATAAGTCAATTCATTACAAAAGAGATTTCCAAATTTAATTTTATGAACCCAACCTGAATCACCTCCATTTAATTTACCTTCCATTGAAAATTGATTGGATAAATTTTTAAAAGGAACACCAGCACTAAATTTTGACATGATATCATTCCTTAGTGAATCGATTTCTGATTTAGACAATTTATTTCCATCAAAAAAAATATATTGACAGCGTGCCAAAGGTTCAATCGCATTACCAATTATTTTGATCGTTGCTTTTTTGTAATAAAAGATATCTCCTATTTTATAATTGGCTTCTATTTCCTTATACTCCACGGAGTCAATTATTCTACTGAAATTTCCAATTCGTGCTGAAGTTGGTCCGTTGCGTTGAATGTAAGATTCAGCTTGATTCACCGAAGCAATCTTTTTCAATGCTTCCATTTTCTTTCCACCTTGTGAAAAAACGAAAACTGTATTCATCGAAATAAATAAAAGAAATACAATGCGAAGTGGAATCATCAGTAACAAGTAATTTAAGCGGTTAAATAACTCGTTACTAATTTAATAATTATTTCAAATTAAAATTCAATTTATCATAAAATCTACTTGAATTTTATTTCCATTTCATCGATAAAAGTCCATGGATGCGAACCTTCACCAGGGAAACCAAGAGGAATTTTATTTTTTGCTATGATTTTAACTTTGATATATCTTCCGCTTTTCTTTACCAATTGATGATAGTTTTCAATCGGAATTCCTTTGGGTAATGAAGTCCATTTCTTTTGATCATTGGAAACATAAATTTGTATTGATTCTGGCAAATAAATCCACGAACCTTGCGCATCTAAAAAACCAAGGTCGACGCTTTCTATCACACTGATTTTTTTCAAATCAACAATCCATGAAATGGTATCAACATCAAAACCAAGCCATTCATTTCCTTTCCATGGTCGATGACCTTTGATTCCATCAACCAAAGCCAATTCTCCATGATTGCTGTATTTTGAATTTGGCTGTGTCAAAAACTTAATAGGCAACCCAATAGCAGCATGAATTTTCAAATCAAATGGCGTGTGCTCAAACTCGTATGTTTCATCGGGAGAAATTTCAAAATGAATGTTTTGTGAAGTCAAACTTCTTTCAAAAGACAAAGTATCATTAATTCCTAAAATTCTATCTTCTACAGCTTCTTTGTCATCAATGGTTTGCAAAACATTAAACTTGTCATTGCCCACAGTACCTTTAAAATGAACTTTTAAGCCTTTCGCAGAAGGAAAAACTTCCATTTCAGGATAAAACAAAGCAGGAGAAAAAATCACACCATGCTTTTTCAAGAATCCAATTTGATGGTCAATCAACGTTTTTTCAAAAACCTCAAAAGTCGGCTTTTCTTTGCACCAAAGCACTTGTGACATTGCCAATGCGCGCGGATAAGTCATATATTCAGCAGCTTCTATATCGGCAATATATTCCGTCCATAAATTGGCTTGACCGCCTAAAATGTAACTCTTTTCTTCATTCGTTAACGAAGCAGGACATGGATTGAATTGATAAACTTTTTCTATCGGTAAAAAACCGCCAATCGCAATCGGTTCCGCTGGATGACTGCTTTGATAATAATCAAAATAGCAAAATTCAGTTGGCGACATCACGACATAATGATTCAATTTAGCAGCCTCGATTCCGCCAGCTTCTCCTCTCCAAGACATCACGGCGGCATTCGTTGAAAGTCCACCTTCCAAAATCTCGTCCCAACCAATCATTTTTCTTCCCTTCGAAGTCAAATAATTATCGATTTGCTGGATAAAATAACTTTGCAACTGATGTTCGTCTTTCAAATGATTTTCGCTTATAATCTTCTGGCACTTGGCACAAGCTTTCCAATTTGTTTTGGGCGCTTCATCGCCACCAATATGAATGTATTCAGAAGGAAACAAGGTCAAAACTTCTTCCAAAACATTCTTTAAAAAATCAATCGTTTCAGGTTTTGAACAAAAAATATCATCAAAAACGCCCCATTCTGAAGCTACAGGCAATTGCTTTCCTGTGCATGAATACTCTGGATAAGCTGCTAAAGCTGCTCGCGCATGACCTGGCATTTCGATCTCAGGCACAACAGTGATAAATCGATCTTGGGCGTATTTAACAATCTCTTTTATTTCGTCTTGAGTATAAAATCCTCCTACTTTCTTTTTTTCAAATTTATGTGGAATATCGTTGTAGTGACCAATCAAAGTGCTGTCGCGAAAACCGCCAATTTCAGTCAATTTCGGGTATTTTTTAATCTCAATTCTCCAACCTTGATCATCGGTCAAATGCCAATGTAAAACGTTGAACTTGTAAAGCGACATCAAATCAATGTAACGTTTGACCTCATCAACACCAAAGAAATGTCTACTCACATCCAAATGCAAACCGCGCCATTGAAAATTCGGAAAATCCTGAATAAAAGCTTTTTGAATCACAAAATGATCTTCCTCAAATTGCAATAACTGCAAAAATGAATTGAGTGCGTAAAAACAACTTGCATCAGAACTGTAGGTAATCGTGATTTTTTCTGCAACATTGATCGAATAAAAATCTTTAGGTGTATTGGCGATTTTTTTGAATTCAACCATCCCTGCCAACGTATCGATTTCTGCAGAAAGTGCAAAAGTATTTTCCAATTCTCCGACCAAATAGTCTTTCAATTTTATAGGTAAATTGTTGGAATTAATCGATAATTTTTCACTTAACTCAATTTTCCCATCCGCAAACACATGTGTTACTGGAGTCGGGATAATTGGAGATTGTGCTTTTGCAAATTGAATTGAAACAATGGTGAAAATAGAGATAAATAAAGAAAATTTCATTAAAGTGATTTTTTACTTGAAGTCAATTGCTACTCTTGCTGACTTCTTTTTGAGGGATTTGTTTAAAATAAAGAACGAGGAAAAAACATATAAAGCCAATGTTTGAAATTCCCATTAAGCCAATTTTATCAAGGAAATCAGAAATATTTCGACCTAAAATATCATTTGAATTCAAAGAAAATGGCGCGACCAAAAGTACAAATAGAATCCAATAAATTATATTGTTAGTTTTCATAATTTCAAAAACCAAAAGCAACAACAAGGGCAAACTCAAAACAAAATGCTCAGTATCAGTAACAAAGAAATTTGGTGTAAATGCTAATAAAACGATTGACCAAATAATAATATCTCGATTCGTTTTCCTTCCCTTAAAAATGGAAATCAACATGGCTAAAACCAAGATGAAAAGGCCGATCAATGAGGGAATCCAAGCAGATTTGATGTGGAAATAAATTTCAGTCAAATATGTAAGTGAATTTTCACTCGACAAATATTGACCGTGTTTGGCTACCGATGCAAACCAAAATTTCCACAAAAGCATATTTCCATTCCATCCGCTAAACACAATTGGTAATGCCAAAAAAAGCAATCCTAATATCACCATATAAATCATAGTTCTCCATTGTTTGAAGAAAAAGAGTGGAATAAATGCCAAAATAACAATCGGTTTCAAAACCACCATGATGCTCCAAAAAATCGCAACATACAATTGCTTTTGCTGTTTCAAATACCACAATCCAAATGAAAAAAGTCCCAACAAAATCAGATTAACATTTCCCATGTGAAATTCCCTCGCAATGTGAATGACAATGAAAATGAAACCGAAAAAGTAAATTCCGAAAGTTGATTTTTGAGACTTTTCTGAATCAAAGAAGATAACTTTCTTCAAAAGAATAATCGAAATCAAAAAGGAAATTGAAAGAATGACAATGTGAATGAGTTGCGCAAAAAAGTACTTCATCAAAATCGCTAAACCAAAGAAATACAAGGTTGTCGGCGGATACTTAAAAAAGCCCGTATCTAACCCGTAGTTTTTGACGTAAGGATTGTTTCCAGAAAAATAATCTTTCGTGGCACTGTAATAAACTTCAAAATCATTTGTCCAAAATTTATGATTTTTGATTTCTACAAATTCCATCAAAGCCACAAACAAAATGAAAAAAATCCCAAAATAGACTTGCGCCCTTGGGATTTTTTTCAATTGGATAAATATTTTTGAATCTCTCATTACATATTTCTTCTATGTAATTTGATACCGTATTTACTAATATTTAAACTTGATTTAGTCAACATTTAGTCAGCAAAAAATTCAACATAGAAATTATTATTGGTCAAAGATAAAAAAAAAGAGGGTTCCAAATTGGAAACCCTCTCTTAATTGCGGTTAAGTAAATATCTAATCTATCAAAGAATTTATGTACACATCTGCGAGGTCTGTCCCCTTTGCAAAATCTGTATGTTCTAACCAATCATTGACTATTATTTTAAACCCGATGTTATTCAACTCTATTGCTTTCTTTAACCAATCATCATATTCGCATTTATCTGGAAAAGCAACTATTTTATATTTAATGATTGGTTTGAGTAGTTCAAAATTAAAACCGCTTTTCATACCTGTTGCTAACCAAATTAACTCTGGTTTAAAAATGCTCATTATTATTGCGGTCTTTTCACTTTCAACAATAGCAATTGTCTTTTTGTTTTCTTCACCAACTAAATGTAACCCAAACAAACATTGCTTTATATTGAAGTCCTTTAACTTTAATAAACTTCGAATGCTACTTATATAGGCTTTTCCATCTTCTTTTTTCATTCGTTTACCTGTATTTTGATTGAATAGCATGACCTTTCCGTGTCTTACTTTTTGTTCATTATCAATCTGCCAAAATATTGTTGCTCCACCCCAAAACATTGAAGTTCCAATAAAGTACTTTGAAACAACCTCTCGAACCTCATCAATTGTAAATATTGTTTCCAAAAATTTTATCAAATTATTCGACTTATGGTTGCGACAACTTTTTTTAACTAAATCAAAATCATGATAAGATTGCCTTGCTTCTTTAACTTCAAAAGCCCCACAAATTAAGCCTTTGGGTGAATTATGATAGCGACAGTTGGTTTCTCTATCACATCGACCGAAATCATCGCTTAAATAGCCCTGTGTTTCAAAATCGTAATATTTTACAAAGGTTCTTTTTTGACACTTGGGACACACAAACTTTTTACTGCTTTTGTCTAAAAAATATCTATACTGTTTCATTTTGATTTTGTTCATAATGTTCACGATGTTCATGGTTTTATTCGTGAACATCGTGAACAATTAATATTACATTCTTAAATATTTGTTTACAGCACCTAATGAAATCCCAAGTTCTGCTGATATTTCCCTCTGGGTTTTGCCTTCATCACTTAATAGTTTAACCTCTTCAATAATACTCTCTCTGTCTTGTTCAGTAAAATTTTTCAGATGTTCACTTTCTGAACTATATTCAATAAGTTCAAATCCAAGAAAACTTTGTTGCTTCTTAATTTCACATACACAAACGTTTTCGGCATTATAAATATTCTCAGTATTTCTTTGCTTAATTTGCTTGATATATCGCAAATTTTTATCCTTAGAACTTTCTCCAATTGTAAAGGAACTATCACAAAAGTTGATTAGCATTTTACTTCCAGCTAAATCATTTCTTGAAATTGCTTTGGATAAATCTCTTTTTGGCGTGTGAGCCAAAACCAGAATAGATAAGCCGTATTTGTTCTTCAATGATTTTAAGTCTTTCATCAATGGTAGTGCATCCTTAGCCGATTCAGTTCCACTTTTCAAAAAGGTAATATTATCTAAAATAATAACCTTGGCATTAGTGTTAATGATTGACTGTTCCAAAGAAAAAATAAGAAAATCTTCAAAGTTTTTACCATCTGGAAGCATTGCATCACTATTCATTTCAATTCTAATGAAATTCTCATCAAAGCTGTAGTGTTCTGTATAGTCAGTTGAATATCGATTTTCAAATTGTTTATCGGACAATTCAAAATCAAAATACAGAATCAATTGTTTCGGTGCTTCTAATCTAAATCCTTTTATTTCTTCATTTTTACTAATACTATTTCCAATTTGCACAGCCAAAATAGATTTACCTAAATTGGTATCAGAAAACAAAATACAAACCTCTCCTTCAAACCAAAACTCTCCAAACAACATTTTGGGGATTGGTCGATTTTTTGCTTCTTCAATCCATTTGTTTGCAGTTTTGGATGTAAACAACCCAACATTAGATTGATTCTCGAATTGTTGATTATCCTCATTCATAGCCAAGTCAATAACCTTACTAAGATTTTCTAAATTATTATTCATCTTTTCCATCTTCTTAGTGATTAATTGGTGTAACCGCTGATAATACTTCCGAACGCTTATATAGAATTCGATTACCTATACCGTAGGATTTTAACCTTCCACTTTTCGTGTGTTTCCAAAGGCTAGTTAAATTGAAAGACAGCAATCTACAAACCTCTTCCCTAGTGATAAAATCATTCTCAAGATGAGGTTCTTGCATGCTGGTTTGATTTTGCATTAAGAATTTTAATGCCTCGGCTAATTGCTCAATTGTAATGCCGTTTAAAAAAATTTGGTTATTCATATCTACCATTTTTAAGATTATGGCACAAATGAATCTTAGGGATAATTTAGGGATTCCCTAAAAGAATTATTCAACAAATAAACTACATGTACATTACATTAATAATTGCTTATAAGTACCTTTAATTACTGTTAAAATTATTTTTTTTAAAAAATTTTAATCTCTTGGGTTTTCATAGTAATCACCCATTTCTGTTTCAAAATCTGTTTTAAAAGGTTTCTTGTGTTTTGTAAGGGATAAGATAGACCATTTGTTTCTTGCATTAATTTCTAAGTTGTGATTTGTGAAAATCTCTTTTTTTAGCAAGTCTTTATAGTCTTTTAATGCTTTAGGGTGCTTCCCTGGATTTTTGGCAAGCGCAAGACATTCATTGTAAAAACCCACTAGATAAGCATCTACATGTTTTTTTAGTTCAGCTTTATTGACATTTTGTAATTCTGGCACCCATTTATTTAGCAAAAGATTCTCAAATTCTTCATAATTCATTAATCTTTCTATAGAGTATAAATATTCATCAAACTCTTGAGAATCTTTTTCTGATTGTGTTTGATTTGATTCTACAGCACTGTTCTCTGTTGAAGGTGATTCAGAATGCGCAGTATCTATATCAGTCTCTTGATTTGGGTTAAGATTTCCGAATTCGGAAACTATATAGTGATTTTTTGATTTATCTATTTTTGAATCTTCACGTTTTAGGTAACCGCATTCTTCGAGATTTGTTATTGCATTTAAAAATGTCGTTTTGGTTATTCCAAGTCTGTCGCAGTATACGGTTGGTGATAGTTTGAAATTTTCATCAGAATCTGACAAAATATTAACTAGTAGTCTAAATCCGTTGGGTGATAATCGCTTGTCTCTTAATATTGAATTATGTATTGTAGTGAACTGACCGTTCACATTTACTTTTCTGATAACAGTTTTGTTTTTCATTTGATTGTTTTTATTTCCTCATTATTTTTCCTTTTTCGGTAAGGAAAGCTGGGGTAATTAACTCCCCAGCAACCGAAAGCAATGTCTGTACAGTTGAATCACATTACTTATCTATAAATATATCACTACGACCCAAAATGTAAAGTCTAAGTTGAAATTTTTAGTTAAAAAGCTTTTAATGGTATAATAAATACGCCAATTGTAGGTGTAATTATTATACCATATACTATATAAGTATAATAAAACACTCCGTGAGGTGAGTGTATTTTTATATTGATATGAATTTGGAAAATTGTTTTAGCGAGTATCTTCGCATAGGCTTCGATACATCGCCAACAATTTTCAAATCCTTTTGATACAATAATTGTACTTATAAATATCAATAGCGAAGCGAATACTCACTTCAACGAAGAGCAAGGCGAAGCCTTTTTATAGTAATCAATGAATTAAGGCGAAGCCAAAATCCACATCAACCTACCAAGGATGGTTAGTGTTTTATTTACCCAACCTAAAGGAAGTTACCCAGCCCATGCAAATTGAAAGTCCTATTTTTCGGTTTAATTTAAACTAAAATAATATGAAAGTAAACATGAAAAATCAATTCGAATTAAACCTAAATTACAGAGGCAAAATAATTTGTCAGCGTTACTTTGAGGACCACAATTTCAAAAAGGATGATGTTGAGTTCGGAATTGCAATAAATATAATTAGGTCAGTAACTGTCATGATTAAAAACCATTTGAAATCAGAAACTTTGAAATACCTATATTCTAAGTACAATTCAACCAGTACTAATGAGGATATCTCAAAGACCAGAGACGAGGACCATATTACTGTTGTATTGTTGTTCAATAATCGGGTAGTCTCTACCAGTATAATTCAAATACATAATTATCCAGCAAGGATTCGCTATTCAATCGATATAAGACCTATCATTCCGACCTTGATTGCAATGATTAGAAAGCATTTAAAAAAAGCTTAACTGTTAAAACTGGGTTACCCTCCAAACGGGTAGCCCTTCCCCGTATAGATACTAATTGCGCCACTTGATGGTTTTCGATAAAAAATTTTTGGTAAATTTTTTGGCGCAAAATCATTCGTTTAATCGTTTTAAATGTACCTTTTTGTACCTGTTACGCACACGCACCAACTCTATGACCCTTACAGCAAATACGAGTCAAATTTTAAATCCATAACATTTACTATCAAATGATGTAATCACTCTTTTGATTTTTCCGAAAATAATAATTGAAAAATTATTTTACAGTTGTATTTTTGGCTGATTTGCAAAACGATAACTAGATGATAGCCAACGATAACTAATCATATTCCATTTACAAATTAGATAATTATACTTTTGCTCAATGATAAAAACGATAATAATCGATGACGAACACAATGCAAGTGAATTTCTGGAGAAAATGCTTAAGCGTTATTTTCCAAACAAATTTCACATTTGTAAAACTTGCGAAAACATTGATGATGCGGTTAAAGCAATTGAAGAACATCAACCAGATTTGGTTTTTTTGGACATACAGATGCCAAACAAAAATGGCTTTGAGCTATTTAAAGAAATCAAGGAAATCAATTTTGAGGTAATTTTCACTACCGCACATTCCGAGTATGCCATTGACGCTATAAAAAGAAGCGCATTGGATTATTTGTTAAAACCAATCAACTATATTGATTTGTTGGGAGCAGTGAATCGATTTGAACAGAAGAATAAAAAAGAAAATCAAGAAACACAATTAAACATTTTAATTGAAAACATTGATTCGGGTGATACTGCACATAAAAAAATTGCAATCGCTACAGAAACAGGATTTGAATTCGTAAAGTTCAATACTATCATTTATTTGGAGGCGCAGAATAATTATGCCAAATTTCATTTGACAAGCGGTTCAAGTATTACAACTTCAAAAACACTAAAACATTTCGAGGAGATTTTACCTTCTGAACTATTTTTCAGAATTCACAAATCCTATTTGGTAAACATGAATTTTATCAAGCGATTTACCAAAGGTAATGAGCAATTTGTTGAACTTATTATGGGGCAAAAACTCCCAGTTTCAATTAGAAAAAAAGATGAATTTATCAATGCTATTACTCAAAAAACAAACGCTTAGTTTTGTTTTCTTTTTTTTCTTCTTTATTTCTCTAGGACAAACCGTAAAGAACTTCACTATTTCTAATGGGTTGCCAGGAAATTCAATTACTTGCTTATTCAAAGACTCTAATGGATTATTGTGGATTGCAACCGAAACAGGCTTGTGCTTATATGATGGAGCATATTTTAAAATTATTGGAGAAGCAGAAGGACTTAAATATAATTTGATTCGAAAAATAGTAGAGGACAATCAAGGTAATATTTGGCTTTCGGTTTACGGAAATGGTATTGCTAAATATGATGGCAAAAAGTTTACGTATTACTCTAAAAAACAAGGCTTGGTTCATGATGCGGTCAGAAGCATGTATTTTTCTGAAAAAGACAATTGCATGGTCTTTGGAACAGAGGACGGATTGAGTGTTTTTGATGGCAAAAAGTTTAAAAACTTTGATTTTAAAACGAATAATCCATTTGGGAATTTTCAAGTAAATTTTATTTCAAACCACCGAGGTAAAATTATCTTTGGTATCAACCATGAAAACCTTTATGAGTTAAAGATTAGCAAAAACAATATAGAAAATTCAAAAGTTGTAAAATATCGTAACCCAAAAACAATCAATTACTCTGGCTTCATTGATGGGGACAATTTTTATAATCGAAATTTTTTAAATGAATTGGAGGTTCAAAACCTTAAAACAAATCAAAAGCAAAGCTTCGGCAAATGTCCTGTCATTTGGGATTTTGCAATGGATAAAGAAAAATCAGTTTACACATCATGTTGGGAGGTAAACACACCAACTGGAGGCATTTTTAAACTTCAAAACGGAAAATTAACCGATTTGTCAAAGCAACTGCATTTACCAACTAGTCAATTTTGGTGTTTATATTATGACCAAACAACTGAGCAATTATGGGCGGGTTCGGTTGATAAAGGATTGTTTGCAATTGATTTAAGTCAAAAAATAAGTTATTTTGACAAGGAGGAGCTTGGTGTAGACAAACCCGAAATCAATAGTTTTTGGATTGACAGTAAAGGTTGTATTTGGTACGGAGGAAACAATTTTATAGCTAAAAAGAATCCAACGAACGGTGTCACAGTGCTTACTAATGAAAAGCTCACCACTGAAATTTTGAAACTCATCAAAAACAGATTCGACTCCGATAATAGTTGGCTTAAAATCTTTTTAAAGAAGTCAAAAAACTTTGTTTGCAATTCTATCAAGCAAGATGAATTTGGAACTATCTGGGCAATGACCAATTATGGTTTAATTGCTTTGAATGATAATTTAAAGATTATTAAGTTTCAATATCTTCAAGAGACGGGAGGCGTATTTGATTTCATAGATTCAAAAAATATTTTACTAAGCCAGAACTACAATTTTGGTTATCGCATCCCAATTCAAAATTTGGAGCAATACAAGAAAATACTATATAAAGGAAAACCATTCGGTGTTGATGCTACAAAGATTAGTAAATCAAAAAATGGATTGTGGATAGCATCTTATAGTAAAGGATTGCTACTATTCGAAAAAGGAGTTTTAAAATCAATGACCGATTTAGGATTTTTATCCGATAAAAATATCACTGATGTTATTGTAGATGACCAGCAAAACATTATAACTGGAACTGTTAACGGGAAAATCTATTTCAGTCGATGGAAAAATCAAAAACTACATCATTTGAAAGTTTTATTAGCCGATGAAGAAATAATTGGAAACTCTATTTTCTTTATTCAACAGTATGGTGGCTACTATCTAGTAGGTACGAACCGAGGAATCACATTATTAAAAAATTATAAATGTGTTAAGTTCATTGATGGAGACGAAGGACTTCAACTATCACGTTATTCCGATGCTCAAATTGACTATAAAAACAAAAGAATATTGGTTTCTTACGATAATGGATTGATTTCTTTAGACCTTTTGAAAATATTAAAACAACAAAAAGTAAATAGTCCAATTCGAATCAACCAACTAAAAATCAATCAAAAAGAGGTTTCGATTAATCGTAAGCTTTATTTAAAACACTATGAAAACAATCTAGAAATTTACTTTAACAGCAACAATATTTATAATTCGAACAAGAATTATTACCGATACAAGATTGTTGGATTAACTGACAATTGGAGTTCTTATACCTCTGAAAAAAACATCAAATTGTATGGTTTAAAAAGTGGAAAATACCAACTTATAATTGAGGGGAAGAACATAGGTACTAACGAGATTATAGCACCAACCACAATGAGTTTCACTATTTATCCTCCATTTTGGCAAACGGGTTGGTTCATTGGGTTTTTGGCTTTGGTTTTAATTGTTACGATTTTCATTTATGTAAAACGCAAAATCAAAAATATCAAACACAAAGCTGAATTAGAGAAACGCATTGCCGAAACGAAATTGCAAGCATTACAAAGTCAAATGAATCCGCATTTTGTGTTTAATGCCATGAACTCCATCCAGAATTTTGTAATTGATAATCAAACCGATGATGCACTTTGGTACATAGGAGAATTTTCAAAAATGATGCGACAAACCTTGAATTTTTCACAAAGAACGAGTGTTCGATTAAATGAAGATATTGAGTATTTAACGAGATATATTGAGCTTGAAAATTTAAGACGAAAAATAAAAGTTAAATATCAGATTGTAACAACTCCAAATATCGATATTCAAGAGATAGAAGTTCCTCCGATGCTAATACAACCGATTTTAGAAAATGTTTTTGTGCATGCGTTTGATGCTAAATCAACAGCACCCGAAGTTACAATTGCCTTTGAAATCCAATATGAAAGCTTGATTTGTCAAATAGTTGATAATGGTAAAGGAATAGATTCAAAAGAATTACATTCGAAAGAATCAAAAGGGATTCGTTTAGTAAACGAAAGAATAAATCTACTTAATGAATCCTTCACTAAATTGATTGATATTCAACAAAATTCGAAAGGAGGCACTACTGTAGTCGTTACAATTCCTTTGCGATAAATTACGAAATCCATACGTTAACTAATTGATGGAATTTGCTTCTAGTTAGATTAATACTTTTGTTTCTTTAAAAGATTCAAATATGCTATTTCCTAAATTAAACTTTTTCTTTTTTCTATTAATCACATTATTGACAACTGGGTGCAATAACAAAAAAGCTGATGACAAGTTAAATCAGACTACTGACAATCAAATTTCATTTATTACAAAATACAATGTGAATTCTTCTGACTTTGGAAATGGAGAGTGCTATGTTCTTTACGAGAACAAGAAGAATGAAAAAACAATTATTGATGTTTTTAATTGTGAATCTACAGATATGGCTGGTCAAAACTTTGTAGATGATTTATATGTTGATATTTCAAATAATAAGGAGGTTAAAAGCTTTCCTACACCAGAATATAGAGGTGAAATTATCTTAAAAAAAGCTGTTATTGAAAGCAAAATAGTTAATAACAGAGGTGAAGAAGAAATTAAAATAAATATTTATTACGTCATTCAAAACAAAGGAAGAGTTACAATTCTGAAAGAAAGTTGGTCAAAAGGTTTTGACACTTCATATAGGAACACTGAGCCTATTGTAATCTATTAATTTTGTTAAATATGAATTTGTTAAACGATAATAAAATGAATTTTATGTTGCTATTTTTTATTATAGTGACAGTTTGCTCGTGCAAAAATGATATTTCTGAAAGTGATTTTCAGTACGATGAAAGTGAATTATTAAAAGAACGTGATGATAATAGTGAATTTTTAATAAAGAGCTACAGAAAAGGAGTTGATTCAACTCAAATAATATGGCAATCTAATAACGAAGATTTAAATGGTGACGGAATAAATGAAAAAATTAAAGTTGTTGTGTTAGATGAAAATTTCTTTCAAAAAAAAGAAAATGATGAAGAATCTTACGGGGCATATTTGGCTAGAGTATTTATTAATGATTTATCAGAGGATATTATATTGAATCGGTCTATTTCAAATGATTCTAACTATAAAGTCTCATTTAAAATCATAGATATTGACAAATCAGATTCTTTAAAAGAATTATTAGTTACACAATATGAAAAAGCTGTAGAAGACCCTTCAGCAATACATTTAATTTATAGAAATTTTGGTAGAAATTTAATTACCCAAACACAAATCACAAGTTCTGGTTATAGTGGTGGGGTAATAAATTTTCGTGATAAAGAGTTTGATATAATTCACAATAGAAATCCAGAAACAATTGGCAAATATCGATTAAACAAGTTTTTTATCGAGAACATTGAAATATCTATAGGTCAAGAGTCGGAAATAATAGCCGCATGTCCTTTTGTTTATGTAAAAAATGGAAACAGATTTATATATAAAGGTGAAATAATTAGAAATTTAATTGGTAAAAAATCAGAAGAGACACAAAAGCTAAATATAGGGATTTCTAAATCAGAAGAATTAATTGTTCGAATCAAAGAAGAAAAAAAGGAAGTTAGTTACATTAACTATTTAGCCTTAGAATGTAATAATAAAATAATTAAACCCATAAAAACAAAAAATAATACCGAATTATTATTAGATGATAACAAGTATTTAACCTTAAAAAAAGGAAGTCAAATTGACCTTGTTTTTAAAGTGCCAAAAAAATCAATAATAACATTGATTGGGAAAGGATATTATATTCCAAATTAAATGTTTACACCAAATAAGGATTGAAAAATCAATAATAAGTCTCAACAAAAATTATTCCCTTGGAAATACAAGGGTAAGGAAAGTTAATCAGTTTATATGAAAAAAATATTTTTTACAATTTATACAGTTCTTTTAATAAATTTTTCATGTTATTCTCAAGACACTATTAAATATATGAATGGTGATAAATACATTGGTAATTTATTAAACGGTTATAGAAATGGATTTGGAAATTACTATTTCAATAATGGCGATAGATATTCTGGAAATTGGAAACTTGATAAGTTTGATGGAGACGCAACATATTATTATGCTAATGGAGATTATAGAATAGGAAAATGGGAAAATAATGTCTGTGTAAGTTTTAAATATTTTTCTGGTGATAAGGAAATTCCTGTGACGACTAAAACATTAGATTATACAAAAATTGATGGAGCGAATTATAATATTATTTTATATGCAGACCCAATTCAGAAAGAATATAGATATAATTTGAAATCATTTAGAAGTACTATTTCAAATGATAAAAGTATATTATCAATTATGTTTGGTGTTCCCACAGATGGTTTTATGGATAGTTATGGAAATCATTTAATTAGTATTAACAGATTTGAAAACAAAATAAGTGACCTGTACGGAGAAAGAAAATTAAAAACGCCATTAAATGATTCTAAGTTTTATTACAATTCACAAGAAATAAATATTTATGATTGTAATTCAAGCAAATTAAATTCTGTCTATTTCTCTTCCCAAAAAAATGGATATGTTGAATTAAATGAAATTCATTTAGAAAATGGTACGGATATTCCAACTTTTACACAAGATAAAATTCTAGATAAGTTTGAGCTAAAATCAAATAATGGTGAAATTGAGACTTTTCAAACTGGAGTTGTAAAATTAGGAAATGGTATCGCTGGGTTTCTTGCAGAATCTACTTATGATAATAAAACCTATTTATTTATATGTGAGTATAAAAGTGCAATTAAATATCGAAAAATTGACCTAACAAAAATTTCATCGTCATTTATAAATCTAGGAATCAATGCTACCCAAGGAATATGTTTAAAATATAAGGGAAACAAAAATGGAGCATCATACGAAACGAATTTTTATTCTATTTCAAATATAATCCAAAATGATAACTACATATACGTTTTTTTGAGAGCTGTAAATGGAGAATTTGTTTTGCCAATAATTATTAACAAATTAGATTATTCTACAAAAATTAAATCTAATTCGTTTTTTAATCGAGGTAAATATTTGGAAAAAAATAGAATAATAAATGAAGAAATCTTTTCTGGAGGGTATTTTTATTTGCCATATTCAAATGAATTTGCAAACTATTACAAAGTAAATGATGAAATTACATTGGATTTTTACAATAAAAATATTGAAAAATCTTGGTCAATAACATTAAATGACATTGAAATCAAACACATTAACGAATTTGAAAATTTCATTATAATAGGAGGTTTTACAAAGAATTCTGGTTATAAAGGATTTCCAAACCCCAAAATTATTGTTGTAGACAAATTGACGCAAAAAATCTGCTGTAGTAAAGTAATTGCTAAAAAAAATGCAATGGTTCAAACAATTAATTTAGATGCAAACAATAACATTATTATATCTGTAGGTGGAATAGTCAGTTATGGTGAAGATTATTCTTTTTATCCTCAAATTATAGTAGATAAACTAAATACAGAGGGGAAGTTTGCTAATGACTTATTTTTCAAATAATGAATACTACTAAGTCTAATATTTTTTCTTTTTATATAATTGCATTAATTTCTAGTAATAAACAAAGCAACGGTAATAACAATAGTTTACCAAATAACAATGTCAAAATAAATGAAAATCTGAAATTAAAAAACTCAATAATTGAAAGTTATGATATTAATGAGAAATTAATAGAAAAATGAGACCAATAAATCATTTATAATTCTAAATTAATAGCATAGCTTTCCCAATCAAAATCTTTGATGCCTTCTTCAATTAGTGAATTGATTGAAAATGAGAACAGGTCATCTATTGCCCAAACAACTACCAATTCAGAACCATCGAATTTTTGAAACGGGTCATCAATACTTTTGCTTGAAGAAAGCCAAAGATAAACGGTGTATTTCTTGAAGTGTTTCAAATCTAAGTTAAAACTCTCTTGATTCATCACGGTTTTACGCTTTCCCCAATACTCTGGTGCTTTCAGATTTTCATATACATGAAAGTTATCCTCAAAGCACGGTGACCCAACCAAAATTTCACCGTAAGTTCTTCTAATGTCAATTGCGATTACTTCAACTTCGTGACCACAATCCAATTTTATTGTTTGTTTTTTCATAGTTCGTTTTATAGATAAATATCGGGTTAAAATATTTTATTTAATTGAAATCCAGGATTTTAGTCCGATTTCTTGCGTAATCCAAAAATACCTGGAATCTTTACAAAGTTGTTATGAAAAAAGGAAAACCTTTTGGCATAACAGCAAAGAGGACAAAAAAGGTGGTTCAATCCCAGCAAAATGACCTCGATATTGTTAAACCCTTTTTTTATAACAGTATGAGAAAAATTCCAGTGGCTATTTTTGCCAGAGTAAGTTCGGATGAACAGGACTTCAATCGACAGATATCCGACCTCAAAAAAGTTGCCGATAAATTCAACTATGAAGTTGTTAGCGTTATCTCAGAAAAAATTTCGGGCGCAAAAGACAATCACGAAAGATTAGGAGTTCAACAACTTCTTGCTGAGGCAAAGGATGGAAAGTTCAAAAAAGTACTGTGTTCTGAGGTATCTCGTTTAGGTCGCTCCACGATTCAAACATTAAAGCTAGTTGAAGAGCTACATCAACAAGGTATCAGCATTTACCTCCAAGACCTTAACACAGAAACGTTGAATGAACAAGGCGAAATCAGCTTCCAAACAGAAATGATGCTCCACATGCTTAGCCTTTTCGCAAAGAACGAGCGCAGAAACCTAATTGAGAGGATTCGGTCTGGTATGAATCAAGCCAAAGCGAAAAATATCCACTGTGGTAGACCAAAGAATAGCAAGGAAGAAGAAGCTATTTTCATTTCCAAATACCCAAAAGTGGTCGAAGGGTTGAAGAAAGGATTTAGTGTCAGAGAATGTGTTAAGCTTTATGATGTTTCATTAGCAACCGTAGCAAAAATCAGAAAAAAAGTAATTGTATGTTCGGAGTAAACTTATCAAGAATCTATATGGAACTTGCAAGGCGGTACAAATGTCATCACTTTGAAGTGTACAGTGATATGACACTTACTGGAACGTCACCCGTTGAAACGTTGATTGAATTTCGATTACCCGAAAACATTCTAGTCGACCAAAGTAAACTTGGAAAAGTTTTCGGTAAATACATAAGTAACGTTCTGTATTTCAAATTTATGGTCGAGAACGGAAGCATTTATCTGATGCTCCACTTCCACAAGAAGAAAAACATGTTAGGGATTGACTATGAATTTTGTTTAAACTAATTGACATGAAAAAGACTCGAATCGCAATCACGCATCAGTTAGAAAAACAAAACATATTTTTCTGGTCCTCGACCCAAATAGGTTGACCCAACAATAAAAGGAACGAATTATGGCTAAAATGAATGTTGAGATATTATTCATTAATGGAAATATATATAAAATTTAGTCTATTTTGAATCCAATATTTGCCAACTTAGTTAATACAATATTTACAGTTTTTTTTGATTTTAAAGGATTGTTTTTTATTGATACACCATCACTTAACATAGCGTTCAACATTGGTTGTAAGGTTGAAGGATTTACCCCTGTAACGCCGCTTAGAGCGTTAGCTAAACTGTTTGTTGAAGTGTTAAACGGAGTTTTTTCTTTAAGAAATTTGATTACACCTAATTTTTCTAAAAAGATTATTTTAGAAGAATAATTACTTTCACTATAATCAATTAGTTCGTCTTCTGCTTCTATTGATAGTTTAGTAAAACCGCTTTCTTTATATCTAATCAATTCATCAATCTCAAATAGAAAATCAGCCATTCCTTCAAAGATAATTTCGGCTAAATCAAAATCTTTCTCAGAAAGTGACCAAACAATATTATCAAGAGTATCGTTCGTGATATTAATTTTATCAATCCTATTGTTATTATATATTTGAATTAAATTAACTCCCATATTATATTTATAATTGTACTCTCCTGGAACACCAGATTCAAAATCTTTTACAAGTTGTAAGGCTTTTTTCAAATAGTACCTTCTAAAGTCTTTACGCAAAGCAACTAACAAATGTAAATCGAGATTATTAGTTAGCTCATAGATTTTTTTTGTAGTTAAAAAAGGAGGTTGATGCTCGTAATTCTCAAAAAAATCAAACAATTCAAATTCGGTCATAAGTTTTTAATTATTTATCTTATTAAAGTAATCAATCATTTGAAAAGCATTCTCATTAGAAGCTTTACCTATATATCGTAGAAACATTTCTTCTGTACTGTGTCCTGTGGCACTCATTAAAAAAGGTGTTGGTATTTTAGAATAAAAATTAGTAGCAAATGAACGCCTACAAACATGAGAACTTATAACTTGCCACTTCTCATAAACACCAGGGGTCAAGATTCTGGTATTGTTAATTCGCATTTTACCTTTTACCAAAGTATTAATTTTAGCCTCTTTACAAATCTCTTTACAATATTTATTAAAATGCTCTAAATTAATTTTATAAGGAAACCCACTTTCAATAATTTCAACTGCATCTGGAAACAAACCAATCGACATTAACTTTCCAGTTTTTTTTTGTTTTAACTCAATTACTTTAACACCCTTATATTCTTTAATATTATTCTCGGTTAAGTTCAGCAAATCACCAGCTCTCTGCCCAATCAAACAACCTAATAACAACCACTTTCTTGCATTAATTAAAGCTTCACGTGTTAATTCTGTATTTTTAATTAATAATTGTTCTTCTTCGGTTAGAATGATTATTTCATCTGGTTCTTTTGTTTTTTTTATAGCTTTAATTTGACTGAACTCTGGATGTGTAGGAATTCCGCTTAATGATGTTTTATTTACTACTGATATTAGTAAAGATAAATAAGTACCAATATAATTAGGCGAATAACCTTTTTGCAAAAAATGACTTTTAAAAGTATCAATAAAATTCAAATTGATATTTCGAATCAAAATTGACTTACCTCTCAAACAATCTTTTTCATAATTAATGAAAAATATTTTAAAGTTCTCTAAATTTTTAATTGAACCGCTTGTTAATTTGTCGCCTTTAGCAATGTAATAATCAATAGCATTAGTTAATACATCTAGGTCAACAACAACGATTTTATTATTAAATAAATCTATCTGGTATTGTAACCAATCACCATCAATTTCATCGCCTGTGCTAATTGCTTTATTATAAGCCTCATTTATAAAAATAGCTAACTTGTCTAACTTAAATTTTAAAGCTTTTAATTCATCTGTTTTTTGTATTGGTTGAGCTTTGTCTACACTCCAATTTTTTGAGTTAATAACAAAACCTGTCTTCCTTTTCCAAACAGAAGCTCTTCCAACTGAGTATCGAAGATATATATTTGAGTTTTCCTTATCACTTTGAAGTAAGTACTTTATTGTTGCCATATTATTGTTTTATAAACAAGTCAAATGTAAACAAAAAAAGTATTCTAGTCAACATTTAGTTAACCAAAGGTGAATTTGATTAAATTTGGATGAATTTAGATGAATGCTAAAACATTGTAAAACATACATTTAAGTATTTATAGATTCATCCAAATTCAATTTTCTACATATTTCGACGATACTGTCCACCGACCTCAAACAAAGCCTGTGTAATCTGACCCAATGAAGCCGTTTTACAAGTTTCCATCAATTGCTCAAACATGTTTTTATTTTGAACAGCTGCTTCTTGCACTTTTTCAATATTGCTCAAAGTCAAATCTTTGTTTCCACTTTGCAACGCAGACAACATTGAAATTTGGTATTGTTTTTCTTCTTCAGTTGCGCGAATCACTTCTTTCGGCTCAACTGTAGGAGAACCTTTAGAGCTCAAGAAAGTGTTCACCCCAATAATTGGAAATTCACCTGTATGTTTCAAAGTTTCATAATACAATGATTCTTCTTGAATTTTAGAACGTTGATACATCGTTTCCATCGCACCAAGTACGCCACCTCGCTCAGTGATTCGGTCAAATTCTAACAATACAGCTTCTTCCACCAATTCAGTCAATTCATCTATGATGAATGAACCTTGCAATGGATTTTCGTTTTTCGCCAATCCCAATTCTCTATTGATAATCAATTGAATCGCCATCGCTCTTCTCACTGATTCTTCAGTTGGTGTTGTAATTGCTTCGTCATAAGCATTCGTGTGCAATGAATTACAATTGTCATAAATCGCATACAAAGCTTGCAAAGTTGTACGAATATCATTGAAATCAATTTCCTGCGCATGCAATGATCTACCAGAAGTTTGAATGTGGTATTTCAACATTTGTGCACGAGAATTAGCGCCGTATTTCTTAGCCATTGCTTTCGCCCAAATCTTACGAGCAACGCGACCAATCACCGCATATTCAGGATCAATTCCGTTGGAGAAAAAGAACGATAAATTCGGTCCAAAATCATTGATGCTCATTCCACGACTCAAGTAATACTCAACATACGTGAAACCATTCGCTAAGGTAAATGCCAATTGCGTGATTGGATTTGCTCCCGCTTCTGCAATGTGGTAACCTGAAATCGATACTGAATAGAAATTTCTTACTCCTTTGTCAATAAAATATTGTTGTACGTCACCCATCAAACGCAGCGCAAATTCAGTTGAGAAAATACAAGTGTTTTGTGCTTGATCTTCTTTCAAAATATCTGCTTGCACAGTTCCACGAACTTGCATCAAAGTTTCTGCTTTGATTTTTTCGTACACATCAGCTGGCAAAACTTGGTCTCCAGTCACTCCAAGCAACATCAAACCAAGTCCGTCATTTCCTTGAGGCAATTCGCCTTGATATTGCGGACGAGGTGTTCCTTTAGCGTCGTAAATGGCTTTGATTTTCGCTTCAATTTCAGCTTCTAAACCATTTGCTTTGATGTATTTTTCACAATTTTGGTCAATGGCTGCGTTCATAAAGAATCCCAACAACATCGGCGCTGGACCGTTTATTGTCATTGAAACCGAAGTCATTGCATGACTCAAATCGAAACCTGAATACAATTTTTTCGCATCATCTAAACAGCAAATAGAAACGCCTGAATTTCCGATTTTTCCATAAATATCTGGACGTAAATCTGGATCATTTCCATATAAAGTCACAGAATCAAAAGCTGTTGACAAACGTTTTGCAGGCATTCCCAAACTTACATAGTGAAAACGTTTGTTCGTTCTCTCCGGTCCACCTTCTCCGGCAAACATTCTTGTTGGATCTTCCCCTTCTCTTTTGAAAGGAAACAATCCTGCAGTGTAAGGAAATTCACCAGGAACATTTTCTTGTAAATTCCATCTCAAAATATCTCCCCAAGATTGGTATTTTGGAAGCACCACTTTTGGGATTTGAGAATGTGAAAGTGATTCTGTATGCGTATCTAATTTAAGAACCTTATCTCTTACTTTAAACTCGAAAACTGGATTTTTATATGTCGATTTTTTAGCTTCCCAATTCTCTAAAATCGCCCAGTTTTTTGGGTCAAAATCCAATTTTACTTTTTCAAGCGATTCTTGTAAACCTTTAATCAATCTGTCTTTGTCATCAATCGAGGAATCTTGCAATGTTTCGATTGATTTAGTCAATCCATATAATTTCTCCGCAACTTCAGCTTGTTGGTTTACCCATTTGTCGTAAGCACGGTTGTTTTCTGAAATTTCGGATAAATATCTCGTTCTTTCTGGTGGAATTACGTAAATTTTCTCAGACATTTCTTTCGTGATTTCGAAAGAAGAATCCAATTTTGCGCCAGTTCTTTCTTTGACTTTATCAATGATTACTTTGTACAAAGAATTCATTCCTGGATCGTTGAACTGAGAAGCAATCGTTCCATGAACAGGCATAGAATCAACCGATTCGTCCCACAAATTGTGGTTTCTTTGGTATTGTTTTCTAACATCTCTCAATGCATCCAACGCACCTCTTTTGTCGAATTTATTCAATGCAATCACATCTGCAAAATCCAACATATCAATTTTCTCTAATTGCGTTGCAGCACCATATTCTGGCGTCATCACATACAAAGAAACATCTGAATGATCTAAAATTTCTGTATCCGATTGACCAATTCCAGAAGTTTCCAAAATAATCAAATCGTAATTTGCAGCTTTCAATACTAAAATCGCTTCAGCAACGTGTTTCGACAAAGCCAAATTCGACTGTCTTGTTGCCAATGAACGCATATAAACACGGTCACTTTTGATGGAATTCATTCTGATTCTATCTCCCAATAAGGCACCGCCCGTTTTTCTTTTCGATGGATCTACGGAAACAACTGCAATTTCTTTTGTTGGAAAATCAACCAAAAATCTGCGAACCAATTCATCCACCAATGAAGATTTTCCCGCTCCACCAGTTCCAGTAATCCCTAAAACAGGAACATCATTCTTTTCTGCAATGGCGTGAACTTCTTCCAATAATTTCTGAGATTCAGCAGGATAATTTTCCGCAGCTGAAATAACTCTTGCAATCGCTGGAACATTTTTGTCAGCAAGTAAACTTACTTCATTCGTCAAACCTGTTCCAACCGGAAAATCACAACGTTGAATCATGTCATTGATCATTCCTTGCAATCCCATCGCACGTCCATGGTCTGGGTGATACAAACGTGTAATTCCGTAAGCTTCTAATTCTTCGATTTCTACAGGAAGAATTGTTCCACCTCCACCACCAAAAATTTTGATGTGCGGCGCTCCTTTTTCGCGCAATAAATCATACATGTACTTGAAGTACTCAGTATGACCGCCTTGATAGGAAGTCATCGCAATCGCTTGTGCATCTTCTTGAATCGCACAATCAACCACTTCTTCTACAGAACGGTCATGTCCTAAATGAATCACTTCACAACCAGTCGCTTGAATAATTCTACGCATGATATTGATTGCTGCATCGTGACCATCAAAAAGTGACGCTGCAGTAACAATTCTAACTTTATTTATTGGCTTATAAGGTTCTACTTTTTCCATATTTTCGATTTGCAAATGCCTAAAAAGACATGCGCGAAATTAAGAATAATTTGAGGAAATATTGGGAATTTAGATATGAAATCAAAAAAAATATTGAAATAATTGAAATTTGAAAACTTTAGCCTTTTCAACGAAAATTCAATTTTATTTTCATTTCCTATGTAACTTTTGTAACTTAATGAAGTCTTAACGTTAGTTTGTTTTCAGCCCCTGAAGTGAAAAGATCTTCAAATTTTAGTTGAGTTTTATTTGTGAATCATTGTTTTTTGAAAAACTTCAGGGGTATGAAACAATCTTTTCATCAAAATTTTATTTTATTTAAAATGGTTTTTGAACTGATTCCGATTGCTTATATTTGCAGTTCAATTAGAAAGCATTTTAAATGAAAGTAAATCCAGCATATTCTACAAAAGAAGCATTGATTGCGTTGTATAACAAGCCATTATTAGAATTGGTTTTTGAAGCCGCAACCATTCATCGTCAATTTCACAATCCTAGAGAAGTGCAAATGTCGTCTCTATTAAGCATCAAAACCGGAGGTTGTGCTGAAGATTGTGGCTATTGTCCGCAAGCTGCGCGTTATCACACAGACGTTGAAGCGCACAAATTGATGACTGTTGATTCTGTTATAGAACAAGCCAAAAATGCCAAAGCAAATGGTTCTTCAAGACTTTGTATGGGCGCAGCTTGGAGAGAAGTTCGCGACAACAAAGATTTTGACAATGTGATTGAAATGGTTCAAGCGGTAAACAACTTGGACATGGAAGTTTGCTGTACTTTAGGAATGATGAACGAAAATCAAGCGAAAAGATTGAAAAACGCTGGACTTTTTGCATACAATCACAACTTAGATACTTCGCCAGAATTTTATGGTGATGTAATTTCTACAAGAGAATACGAAGATCGATTGAATACGATTGACAACGCCAGAAAAGCTGGAATTACAGTTTGTTCTGGTGGAATCATCGGAATGGGTGAAGCTGTTGAAGACCGCATGGGAATGTTGATGAGCTACATGCAAATGGAAACTCCTCCAAACTCAATTCCAATCAATGCTTTGGTTGCTGTGGAAGGAACACCTTTGGAAAACCAAAA
Source organism: Flavobacteriia bacterium (assembly GCA_947450325.1). GTDB lineage: Bacteria > Bacteroidota > Bacteroidia > Flavobacteriales_D > Crocinitomicaceae > JAQVCM01. Next base: position 29,159 of record CANFUT010000008.1, on the reverse strand, counting down.
ACCAATTGAGCAATGGGAAATGATTCGCATGGTTGCAACCACAAGAATTGCTTTTCCTGAAGCTGTTGTAAGACTTTCAGCTGGTAGGACCAAAATGAACATGGAAGGACAAGCGCTTTGCTTTATGGCTGGTGCAGGATCTATTTTCGCTGGAGATAAATTGTTAACTACCCCAAATCCAGAATTCAACGAAGACAAAGAAATGTTTGAAATTTTAGGTTTGATCCCAAAAGCTGCATTTACTGAAGGTGAAAAACCTGAAACATTGCCAGATCCAATCATTGAAGCGCGCAAAGCGAAAGAAGCAGCGAGAGCGCAACAATTAGAAGATGCCAAAGCAAAAGGATTTGAACCAAGAAAAGTAACCGTTTCTTAATTCAAATCTCACTCAAAAAAAAATAAGATGTTGAAATTTCAACAGAAACTGACAGAACGCAAAAAGATGGGGAGTGAACGCTCCCTTTCTTTGTTTAATGGGTTTACTGATTTCTTTTCAAACGATTATTTAGGACTTGGTACGGAAGCTGAATTTCAAAATGTAAAACCTTCAGGAAGCGGCGGTTCAAGATTGATTTCTGGAAATTCTCAGGAGGCAGAAAACACTGAAAAATGGATTGCTGAATTTTTCCAAGCGGAAGATGCGTTGATTTTTAATTCAGGCTACGACGCCAATATCGGATTCTTTTCTTCAGTTCCCCAAAGAGGCGATTTTATCTTGTACGATGATTTGATTCATGCTTCAATCCGAGATGGAATAAGATTGAGCAACGCCAAATCATTTTCTTTCAAACACAACGATATTGCAGATTTAACACAAAAACTTGACCGCATTGAAGGAACTGTTTTTGTTGCAGTTGAATCACTTTATTCCATGGACGGCGATATTGCTCCGCTTACCGAAATTTCTGAAATTTGCCAAAATGCAAACGCACTTTTAATCGTCGACGAAGCCCATGCTTGTGGAATATTTGGTGAACAAGGCAAAGGAATTTGCTGTCAAAATGCGATTTTAGACCAAGTTTTTGCGAGAATAATCACTTTCGGTAAAGCATACGGAACACACGGTGCAGTCGTTTTAGGCTCTTCTGAGTTGAAAAACTATTTAGTCAATTTTGCACGATCTTTTATCTACACAACAGCACTTCCACCCTACCAATACGAACATATTCAAACGCAAATAGCGAAAAGTATTGATGACGAAAATCGATTGAAACTCAATGAAAACATTCGACTTTTTAGAAATTTAATTGCAAGTAAAATTAGCCTAAGCGACGAAAATTCGCCCATTCAAATATTATTGACACCTGGAATCGAAAATGCGCAAAAATTAGCAAATGCAATTCAGCGTGAAAAAATTGCACTCAAAGCGATTTTCAGTCCAACGGTTCCGGAAGGGCAAGAACGTTTGCGAATTTGCTTGCACGCGTTCAATACGAAAGAAGAAATCGAAAAACTTTGTGAATTAATTCTTCAACACCAAAGTTGAAGGCGCGTGATTCAACCAAACACTTCGCGAATCAATCAATTTCTCCCAACTTTCAATGCTAATTAGCATCAAATCTTGTTGCTTTAAAAAATGTGATTCAATCTTTTTTTGATTAACCAATGTGATGTGATTGGGCGCATTTTGCTCAATGAATCGAATCCATTCTTTCAAAGTTGGATTGTTAGCCACATATCCATTTGCATCTAGCACGGTAATTTGAGCTGAAGAATTGTGAATAAACTTTTGGATGTAAGAAATCAACATTTCATCTTCTCGCCCAAAAATAGGGATAAAAATTGCATCCAACTTTTGAAGTTTTTTATCCATCAAAATGCCAACAGGAACTTGCGTTCGCGAGAGAATTTGTCGCGTCTTTTCGTCAAACGGCGAATTTTCGAATAGTTTCTCTTTTCCCGACAATGTGTTGATAATCCGATCTGGACTAATCATTTTTGTTGTAAACCCAAGAACTTTTCCGAGAAGCGTTCCTTCAAAAATCGATTCACCAATGCCTATCAACAGTAAATCAAAATCACCTTTATTTGCTACTTCAGTAATATCCGAATCAATATCAACAGATGCTTTGAAAAATGTGGTTACTTTTTGATTTAATTCCGTAGACTCTTCGATAACAGGAGCAAAAATTTCTTTTTCGTATTCAACAGCATTAAAATGATGTAACTCGTTTGTTGGTGCCAAGTGCATCGCAGTAACGGTAGCATTTCCTTGCAGCTTTTTCACCAAGCCACTAGCTAATCTTAACAACGATTTTCCATTTTCAGGGTTGTTGAATGAAATCAAAACTTTGTATTTACTAATTTCTGTCACTTCTATAGGAAAATCTTTGTTTTTTTCCTTGAAAATCCAATTGATAAAATCCAAAGCTGGTCCAGTCATAAAGGTGGTCAATAAAGCCATAATCACCATCATGGCGAAAATTTCAGGTGTCAAAACGCCCAAATCATACCCAATGTTTAAAACCACCAATTCCATCAATCCACGCGTATTCATCAAGGCACCAATGGACAAACTATCTTTCCAAGATTGACCAACGAATCGCGCTGCAAATGCACTTCCGAAAAATTTTCCAAAAACAGCGACAGCGACGATTAATCCAGCAATCAACCAATGAAATGGATCATTTAATAATCCAATTTGCGTTCTTAAACCTGTAAAAACGAAAAACAAAGGCAACAATAAAACCAACGAAACATCTTCAATTTTTTCGATAAAAACATTTCTGAATTTCGTGTTTTCTGGCATAATCACCCCTGCCATGAAAGCACCGAAAAGTGCATGAATTCCGATAATCTCAGTTGCATAAGCAGACATTACTAAAGCTAAAAAGAATATCGCAACAATCGGTTTACTCAATTTCTCTTTGGTTGCATTTAAATCGCCTACTCTCTTCAAAAATGGTCTCACAACTTTTAGCATCAACAAAACATACAGAGCTGCTAAAGCAATTATATACAACGCGCTCACAAACGAACCTGCTTTTACAATTGCAATAACTGCAGCTAAAATACACCAAGCTGTGATATCATCCGCAGCTGCACAAGTGATCACAATTGCCCCCAACTTTGTCTTGTGAATTCCTCGTTCTTGCACAATCCTTGCTAAAACTGGAAACGCAGTAATACTCATCGCAATTCCTAAAAACAAGCCAAAAGCCAAGAATGGAACGCCTTGAGGCGCGAAAGTTTGATAGATAAAATACGCTAATCCAACTCCTAATGCAAATGGAAAAATAATACTGGCGTGACTAATCACAACAGCATCATGTGCTTTGTTTTTCAACACTTTGAGATCTAATTCCATTCCGACAACAAACATGAATAGAATCAATCCAATTTGGCTCAAAAACTGTAAATTCCCCAATGATTCCTTTGGAAATAGAGTGGTAAAAAAATCGGGAAAATACAAACCGACCAAGGATGGTCCCAAAATTATTCCTGCAATGATTTCTCCAATCACGCTTGGCTGGCCAATTTTCATGCAGATCCACCCAAAAAGTCTTGCAGTTAGAATAATCGTGATAATTTGTGCCAACAACAGCGCCAAAGGATGCTTCAAATTATGTATCAATGAAGACAAAAAATCATTCCAATAGTTACTTTGAACTAAATGTTTTTTTATTTCCCTTCCAACCTCCAAGTCAGAACCAAATACAAAAATCCAATACATTAAAATCGAAAATCCTCCGATTAAAGTGATGTAAAAAAATAAATTCTTGAAACGCATCATGATGCCAAATAACTTAAATTATAATGCAAAAATGACTAGAGAATTTTGATATTTTTCGCTGGAAATTTAAGCTACAACGAAATATGTAACAAAGAAATATTTTTTTGTAATGAAACGAAAGACTGCACTTTATTGAAGGAAGCGAATGCCTCTAAATATCGTTTTATTTTATCTTTTTAAGAAAATCTGAACGGAATGAAATTCCTAAATTGAGTACCATATTTTTATTATTCTGATCCACAATGCTGGTCACAATTTCATCATTCGAAAAATGCTTAACAATACCAACGGAAATAATTTCCTTTTTGTTCACTTGGCAAAATTCTCGTTTGGGAAGTAATTCTAGTAACTTCTCAAACGAAATATTCTTCAACGTCAATCCTTTCCCATCAGTCATTTTTAAATACTTATCTCTACTATCAACCTCGGCTGTTTTGATATAAGCAATTTGATCGAAATAGATAATCGACTTTCCGCGATCGGTATTCAACTGAGTAAATCCACCTGATTTCTTTTCTGTCTGAATATATTTTACCGCTTTTTGAACCGCAAGTTGCAATCGATCCATTTGAACAGGCTTTCGAACGTAGTCAACTGCAAATAAATCAAACGCTTCTGCAGCGTAATCTCTGTAAGCTGTTGTGAATATAACTGGTTTTCCGTTCAGCAATTTCGCTACTTCTAAGCCGTTAATTTCAGGCATTTCAATATCTAAAATACACAGGTCAAATTCAATTTCCTGACATTCTTTCAAAAATACAACAGGATTATTGAATGCTCTAACAACCTCAATTTCTGAGATTTGTTCGCACAACATTTTCAAATAAGTCAAACCAGGTAACTCATCATCCAATAGCAAGCATTTTAGCTTTGTGTTCAAGTAAATTGATTTTTAAATGAGCAATATAAACGTCTCCTTCTACGAATTTATCCAACTTATAATTTTCTTGGTAAATTATCTCTAAACGCTTTTCAAGCGTATCATTTCCAATACCACTTTTCTCCTTTTTGAGCTTTTTTTGTGGTGAAATTTTATTGGATACAGTCAAGTAAAATTTACTGTCTTTAAATTCATATACTATGGAAATAAAAGCATCAGAACTTTGTAAATCTGCATGCTTAAAAGCATTCTCAATCAAATCAATAGAAATCAAAGGTGCCAAAACTTTTTGTTCATAAAGCGGCTCAGGTTCATTGATTTTTAGTTTTACTTTCAACTCAAACAAAGGACTTATCTTGATTTTATTGATCTCGATTAAATTCAATGCAAAATCAATTTCTTCTTTCGGCGAAACAAAACGATTCTTGCTTTCATACAAAATATAATCCAACACATTCGACAATTTATCCATCGAATAATAAGTCTGATACGCATGAGATTGTATCGAATTCAAAACATTTTTAAACAAATGTGGATTTAATTTTGATTCTAAAGTCTCCAATTGCAGATGATTTACTTTTACTTCCAACTCTGAGAATTGCTTTTCTAATTTTGAGTTGATTTGCAACGTTCTTTTTAATTTTAGAAATAGATAAACTGAAACTCCAAGCAATAAAATACTCAATACCAACATGGTATAAAAAGAATTTTCTGCTGTGATTTTATCTATTTCCATCCTTCGTAAATTTAACTGTTTTTCGGCATTCCATCAAACCACTCTTCAATTGTCCAAGCTTCAGCTTTTTCTTGAAACCAAGGCTTGATCGTTGGCCAAACAACTCCAAACAATTCAGAATCTCTATAGACATTCAAAGCTTTTTCATCTTCCCATTTGCTGTATGTAAAAACTATATTCGGTTGATTTTTGTCACGCAACAACTTCATTCCAAAACAATTTGGCTGTCTTGCAACCTGCCATTTTATCGTTTCAAAAAAAGCCAGAAAATCTTCTATTTTTTCAGGCTGAAAGTGTAGTTTTACAATTCGAGTAATCATGATTGATTAAAAAAGTGATTCTAAAGTTTGTTTCGAACCACGTGGCGTAAATTCGATTCTTACAATGTCTTGTAAATTAATTCCAAATAGTGAACTTGCGCCACCATTTCGTCCATTGGCTCCGCGATTAATGGCTATTTCTAGCATTTCATTGGTATTAAATACCGCAACTTTTTCGCCTTCTACCACATCGCTGTAGGTATTTGAAATTTCCTCAATGTAATATTCTTTTCGACGGAAATAAATCGTAAAAGGTGCATTTTGTCCAATTCTGTGAAAAAGCTCTTTGCTAATGTTGGTGATAATATTTCCAAAATGATCGATGTGAACGACATTTCCCCTAATCAAATTTTCCTCGGTCACTGCATTAATTGAAAATGCACGTTTATAGTCGCCTTCAGTAGCAAAAGTTTCGATTTCGATTTTCTGACAAATCTTAATAGCTGCTGGCACAAGAATATTCTTGATCGAAAATTTAAGCATATTCGGATTTGACAGCACATCGTCTAACCTCCAAAATTTCTCAGGACGATTCCCATCCAACAATAACCCAAAAAAACCGTTGTCGTTCGACACAAAATAATGTCCTTCATACAACATCACAGACGGAAAACTTCCGCTAGTGCTTGAACCGAAATTAATAACTGGCTCGCTATCAACAGCGCAAAGATGAACTGTTCCTTTAGGAAAATCTCTGAAACAACTTCTCACAAAATAGACTTCTTGACTCACATCAAAAGGATTTACTTGATGCGAAATATCTACAATTAGTACGTCAGAAGACAGACTGAAAATGGATCCTTTCAGCGCTGCAACATAGTGATCTAATAATCCCATGTCTGTCGTTAGAGTAATGATTTGCATCTTGCTATTATTTTGGAGAAATTATTCCTAAATTTGTTTCAAAAATAAGGTTTATTTCCACAAATATAAAGTTTAACGCATCATTAATTAATCTTGAACTTGGAGAAAAATATAGAAATTGAAGGAATAAATCCAGTTGAATTATTCGGCGTCAATAATATCAACTTAGCAAAAATCAAAAGTTTTTTCCCAAAACTAAAAATTGTTTCTCGCGGAAATGTCATTACGATTGCTGGTGACAATGAAGTGATGGAAGTTTTTGAAATGAAATTTCAGATGATTTTGAAATATTTCCACAAATTCAACCATATTTCGGAAAATGCGATTGAACAAATCATGTTTGATGATGGAACTACGCCAGAAACAAATGACGGATCTGAAACACTCGTGCATGGAAATGGTGGTGTAAAAATCAAAGCGAAAACAATCAATCAGCGAAAACTAGTAAAAGCTGTCAATGAAAACGACATGGTTTTTGCAGTTGGTCCAGCGGGAACTGGAAAAACCTATACCGCAGTCGCATTGGCTGTTCGCGCATTGAAAGCCAAAGAAGTAAAAAGAATCGTTTTGACTCGACCAGCAGTTGAAGCAGGTGAAAATCTAGGTTTTTTACCTGGCGACATGAAAGAAAAATTGGATCCTTACATGATGCCGCTTTACGATGCTTTGCGTGATATGATTCCACCAGAAAAATTAGCAGATTTAATCGATATAGGAATCATCGAAATTGCTCCTTTGGCGTTCATGAGAGGACGAACACTTGATAAAGCTTTTGTTATTTTAGACGAAGCGCAAAATGCAACTGTCATGCAAATGAAGATGTTTTTGACACGCATGGGACAAACTGCCAATTTTGTAATCACCGGAGACATGTCACAAATTGATTTGCCTAGAAAACAACGTTCTGGACTTTCATATGCGCTCGATGCATTGAAAGACGTGGATGGAATTGGAATTATCAGACTGAATCAAAGCGATGTAATCAGACATCCATTGGTGAAGAAAATAATCGACGCATTTGAGAAAGCAGAAGCCGCCGAACAAAAATTGAAAGACGAAAAAGAAAAAGAATAAATTCAAAAAAATGAATCAAACAATCACAGACACCAACTATAATTTCCCTGGTCAGGAAGCAATTTACAAAGGTAAAGTACGCGAAGTTTACTCGTTGAAAAATGACGTTTTAGTGATGATTGCCTCTGACAGAATCTCTGCTTTTGATCACATTTTACCGAAAGGAATTCCCTACAAAGGACAAGTTTTAAATCAAGTCGCAACCATGTTTTTGGAAGCAACGAGAGACATTGTTCCAAATTGGTTAATTGGAACTCCTGACCCAAGTGTCGCAGTTGGATTAAAATGCGAGCCAATTCGAGTAGAAATGGTTATCAGAGGATATTTAGCCGGTCACAGTGCAAGAGAATATAAAGCTGGAAAACGTATTTTGTGCGGTGTTGCATTGCCAGAAGGAATGAAGGAAAATGATAAATTTCCAGAACCAATCATTACGCCAGCGTCCAAAGCGGAAGAAGGACATGATGAAGACATTTCAAGAGAGGAAATCATCGCTCAGAATATTGTTCCTGAAGCAATTTACGTTCAACTTGAAAATTATACCCGCGCTTTGTTTCAAAGAGGAACAGAAATGGCTGCAGCACAAGGATTGATTTTAGTTGATACAAAATATGAATTTGGAATCAAAGACGGTAAAGTATACTTAATTGACGAAATTCATACACCAGATTCTTCTAGATACTTTTACGCCGACGGTTATGCTGAACGACAAGAAAAAGGAGAAGCACAAAAGCAATTATCTAAAGAATTTGTACGTCAATGGTTGATTGAACATGATTTCCAAGGATTAGATGGTCAACAAATGCCTTTCATGCCAGATGAATTTATAGATGTAATCACTGAAAGATACATTGAACTTTACGAAAAAATCATTGGAAAACCTTTCGTTAAAGCAGACAATTCAAATATCGAAGCAAGAATTGAAAAAAACGTTGTTGAATTTTTGACAACGCAAAATTTGATTTAAAACGATATAAAATCAGAATAATAGAAGGCAGCTTATTAAGTTGCCTTTTGTTTTTTAATAATGTTCCAGAACATTTTTTGAGGCAAAAATCTTCTCAAACTAACAGCCAAGGTTTCTTTGTTTCCAATCAAAATCTCTCTCTTTTTCTTCGAAACAGCTTTCAATAAGATAAAAACACATTCTTCCGCCGACATTCCGGTCGCTTGATTGTGGTCCATAACTCCATGTTTTTCTCCAGAAGCGGTCAAAGCATTGGTTGAAATCGGCGTGTTTATTTTTCCGGGACAAGAAATGGTTACAAAAACATTATTTTGCGCTTCTTCCAATGCTAAACTTTCATAAAATCCTTGCAAAGCATGTTTTGATGCACTGTATGCCGATCTCAAATAAAATCCAAATTTTCCTGCGATACTTGAAGTAATGACAAAATGACCAGATTTTTGTTTGATAAAATACGGTAAAACCACTTTTGCCAACGCAATATTTCCAAAGTAGTTGATTTCCATTATTTTTCGGTCAACATCAATCGGCGTTTCAGAAACCAGTGAACGTTGACTTAATCCTCCATTATTGAATAAAAAATCAATTCTACCATATTTTTCAATGATTTGATCGACTTTCGATTGAAAAGTTTCCATTCGTTCTAAATCCAAAGGAAGAACAAAATGTTGCGTTGAATTGGCTAAGCTGTTGCAAACAGATCTCAACATTTCTTCATTGCGCGCAGATAACACGACGATTGCACCATTTTTGGCCAAAGCTTCACAAGTTGCCTTACCAATTCCTGACGAAGCACCAGTAACCCACGCAACTTTCCCTTGAAAATAATTCATTGAAATTTCATTTATAGAAATCAAAATTAAATAATAAATTCTGCTTCAAACGAAAAAACTGATTAATATCAATTTAAAAACTAACAACCATCATTTCCCAATTTGCGAATTGAACGGAAATTTGTCCTAAACTAAAAAACATAAGTTATGAGTCACACATTAGAAAATACAGGAATTTATAAAGGAACAGAATTTAATAGATTTGGCATAATCAGCTTAGTCATTTTGGTGATTGGTTGTTTAGGCGGAATTGCTGTAGGTTTAGGAGCAATCGAAAGTGTTTTATCACTTACATTAATTTTGATTCCCACAATGCTAACATTAAGCTTATTACTTTCAGTTTCACCTATGAAATGGATAATTAATTCGGCATCTGTTTGTGTAATTATAGATGTTCTAATGATTGTATTTTACTCTATTTATTGATGAGTAAATTAAGATAAGATTAAAATGCTACAATCATAAATCAAAAAAGAAATCTTAATCTTCGTGGAGTTTATTAAGATTTTAATTTTAGTTAGTTGAAAGGAATCAAGTAATTGGTTCCTTTTTTTATTTAGAATTCAATCAATTTTTCTTTAAAAGACAAACAGCATAAGCCTTGATTGCTTTGCCTTCCCCAAAAGAATCAACTTTTTCGTGTGTTGTTGCTTTCAAAGAAACTTCTTCACTGGTTACTTTTAGAATATTTGCGATAATATCCATCATATCAGGAATATGAGGATTTAATTTTGGCTTTTCAAGAATAACGGTACAATCAATATTGACAACGCTAAATCCTTTTGCAGCAATTAAATCATATACTTTAGAAAGCAAGATCTTACTGTCAATACCTTTAAACTGAGGATCTGTATCTGAAAAATGAAAACCGATATCTCGCAAATTTGCCGCACCTAATAGCGCATCGCTGATTGCATGTAACAGAACATCTGCGTCCGAATGACCTACTGCACCAAAAGTTGAAGGGATTTCTTTCCCTCCTACCATCAATTTTAATCCATCCGACAAACGGTGAACATCTACTCCAAAACCGATTCGAATATTCATCTATTCAGGAGCTGATTCATTTGATTTACCTGATTTTCCAATTTGAAAACGCAAAGTAAAACGAACAGTATTTGCCAAAGGATTTCCTTGTCTAAGTGCCGCCAAATAAGAAATATCAATCCCAATAATTTTGTATTTCAAACCAATACCAGCATTGAAATATTGACGAGAACCTTTGGTGTAATTTTCGTAGAAAAATCCACCTCGAATTGCAAACATATTATTGTACCAATATTCTAGACCAGTTGCAATATTAATTTCTCTAAGTTCTTCTTTTAATTTTGAACCTTTTTTAACTTGATATTTACCGCTGGCATCTTGAATATAATCTCCTTGGTCGTTAACTGCTAATTGCCCTGGCGCATCACCAAATGATTGTAACATCCCGGAAATTACACCTACATTGTTATTTTTTCCAGAAATAATTTCTCCTGAAACAGCATCTCTGATTGGCGGAGTTGGAACTAATAATTTTTGCAAATCTAATGCCCAAGTTAAAGTATTGAATTTATCAAATTTCATCGTGTAAGCACCGCCTAATTTTAAATTCATTGGTAAAAAATCTCTTTGATCAGTACTAACTTCAGAATAAGCAATTTTATTTCCAATGTTATTGATTGTAGCACCCAATGAAAGCACCCCAGATTTTCCTCCTAATTCAGCTTCTTCATTGTAATAAATAAATGAAATATCTGAAGCTCCTGCAATACCTGCTTTACTTGTTCCACCCGGAGTTACAAGTCCTCCTGTTAAATTGGAATACGCAAATTTCCCATTAATTCCAATACTGAATTTATCTGCTAATTTAAATGCATAACCACCAGCGATTTCAAATTCTGAAGGCTTGTCATCTCTAATTTTTGTTCCTGAATTATCAGTAAAAGTAATTTCTCCTAAACTGAAATATCTCAATGCTGCAGTAACTGCATGTCGAGTTCCAATTCTTTTGTATCCAGACACATAAGACAAAGACATATCATTTGTCAATTGTCTGAGCCATGGTGTGTATGAAACACTAATTTCTCCATCGTCTTTGGCAAAATTCAACATCGCCGTGTTCCAATAAATGGAATGAGAATTTGCGCTTAACGCAGTACCTGCATCTCCCATTGCTCCTGCTCGTGAATCAGGAGTAATACTTAAGAATGGCATTGCAGTTGTGATCGTATTTAATTGTAAGTCCTTGTTTGAAGCACCAGAGCTATTTGGCTGAGCCAACAAAACTAAAGGAGTTGAAACTAAAAAAATGAACCCTATTTTTTTTAACATAAGTGTGATATAAATCGAATCAGAAAACAAATATACGCAAAAGCTAAACTTTTATTGTTGTTATTACCTTAATAAAACTAATTTTTCTAATTTTTCCGCAATGTCTCCATTTGGATTTTTAACGGAAATCTTATAGACATAAACACCTTTCGCAATTTGATCGCCAAAATCATCTTTGCCATCCCAATCTATTCCCTCCGTTCTGAAACCTTGCGTTCTAACAGATTGATTAATGGTTTTAACTAATTTTCCAGAAACGGTAAAGATTTGAATTTGTGCTTCTAAACTCTCACAAACTTGATTGTGCTCAAAGAAGAATTGCGTTTTCGTTGTAAATGGATTTGGATAATTCAGGACATGATCTAAGGAAATAGATTGTTTTTCCACAACAGTGAAATTAATTGAGGTTTCTGAGGAATTATTATTTACGTCCCAAACTTTAAACGTCAATGTATGATTTCCTACCGACAAACCTGAAAAGTCATACGAAACTTTACCGCTTTGATATGAATCCAAATTGGCTGTGTAATAATCATTTAATACTATCGGATTTGAGGAATTATTATCTAAAATCGCAACGATATCATGACCAATTCCATTTCCAACTGTATTTACGCCATTTTCATCAAATACTTCAGCAATAAGTTTTGGGTTTTCATCTGTTAACCCACCAGTCACAAAGTTTTGATCATTCAAATACAATTCAACTTTGGGTGCGATATTATCATTTAAACCAGCGGCGTTTAAACCTCCAACGATAAACCTGGTGTCATTTCCAAAAGCGTCTTCCGTTTTATTGTTTGCGTAAAAGGAAATTTTACCATTTCCATAAGCATAATTAATATCTTTTGGTACCACAAAAGTGAAATCAAAATATCCATTTTTAATAGATGCTTTGCCTTTGTACATTGAATTTCTTTGCGTTGAAAACTCTATCAATGGAGAAGATGGATCTTGAGCCAACGTTTTTCCAATTTTTGGTTTATCAAAAACAGTTGGAGACAGAACACCATCGTAATTAGTCAAAATGTTTCCGTTAAAATCTTCGATGTGCCCTTTGATATTCATTTTACTCAATGCTTCAATAGTGTCATTTACCAAAAATGGACTTAAATGATTGATACTATCCGTTACTATTTTATAAGTCGGCAAAGCAATTTTCAATGCTGGATCTCCGATCAATGTAAAACTTCGCTTATTTACCCCTTCATTGGTTGCATTTTTCGTGCGACGCATAATTTCACCAAAAGTTAATGGTTGATTTAAAAGGTCTCTTTGAAAAACATTTTCATAAAATCTTTCACCAGTTGTTGAATTGACATCAAAATAAACCGATCTGGTTGTAGTCATCAACGCAATTGCTCCACCTGCTGCATTTAACGAAACCCACTCTCCAGCTGAAACTCTACTTGGATCATCGTATTTAGTAAATTCACAGGTTGCAGAAACAAACAAATTCATTTTGGTCAAATTTGTCCATGTTAAAATTTGTGGAATCGTAATGATTCTTTCAAGTGCAGCTCCTGCTTCCCCGCCGTGTCCTACATAATTAACAACCAATGCACCTCTTTGAACTCGATTTGTTATCGCATCATAAACTTCTGGATATCTTTGTCCTCCTGCACCAGAAACTTGAACAAATGCATCACAATAAAGTTTATCTGCATTCATTTCAGGATGATTTAGAGTTACTTCTTCATATTGAGGCTCACAATCTTCTCTAACAAAATAACCACCTTCTTCATCGTCAGCAATTTGCACATAGTTCAATCGCCAATCTCCAAATGTACCGTCTACATTTGAATTTCCAGAACAACAATCTGTGCTCGTATTCATCAAATTGGCTCCATTAGTCATGTAAATCTCAATTTTATCTACCTGCTCCTTAGCTATTTGTGCAGATGAAATCAACAAACGACCGACACCAATATCCAAGGCATCTGAATTTGCTAAAGATTCATTGTCATTCATCATTCCAAAATAGTCATCAGTTACCAGTGCATCTATATGATTTTCAGAGTTTAAAACCTGATAAGTAGGAATAAAATTCACATTTGATACAATACCTTTTGGATCGTAAGTTCCATCACCAAATAATAGTAAATTTTTTGGCATCAAATCTGGATTTCCATTGGCTCTGTCATAAAACATTTTTGCAAACCATTTGATTGCAGTTACATCCAACGTACCTGATGAAAATTCATTGTAAACCTGCTCCGTTGTCACAACATGAACCAACAAGCCTTCGTTTCGATGCAAATTCGCCAATCTTTCTGCTTGATCTTTAAAAACTGCCGGCGTGACTATTAATAAATCTGCATATTCCAATCCATGCAAATTTTGAGGAGCCACTTGTCCTAAAATCGACGGCGTAAGATAACTTGTACCATTTGAAATAATAAAGGTTTGCAAAGAATCAGCCTTAGATATAAATGAAAATAAATTCCCACTTAAACTACCTGTCTCTAAAACTGGTTTTTGCCTATTTGAGATATTCCAAACAAAACAATTTGAAGAAATATTTGAAATATTAAACTGAGCAACATTTCCAATTGCAACTGAATTTAAATCCCTAAAATACATTTGATTACCTGACAAACTTAAATTAGCCCTCGCATTTAATTCAATTTTATCCAAATAAGTCATTACAGCTGGATTACTTCTATTAACAGTCATAGTAAGTGGCATTGCTGGTTGAGGCGTTAAATCCTCAAAGGTTTTTTCGACCCGAGCATAATCAGCAGAAACAGTAGGAAAAGAAAAATTGGCTAAAATTTCTGAGCCAATAGCAAGCTGAGCTGTATTTGAACCTGAACTAGGATTTGAAGCCAAGGAAAGTCTAAATTTCGCTGGAGATGAAGTAACCACATTCGGAATATTGAACCCGAAAGTTTTTGTTAACTCTTCATCAAATAAATCTCCATACCATCGCTGACCTCCTCCAACTAACGATTTCAATTCTTGTTCGTAAACTGAAAAAAAGTTAAATGTATTAACATTTTGATTTGGAATATCAACAATTGATTCACTTTGAATCCGTCCTGGAACATCGTTTTCAGATATCCGAATAAAATAACATGAAATGTTACTGTAGGGATTCATTTCTCTTTGAAATTCATTTCCAACTTGAATAATGCGATTGGGCCCCCAAGCATGAAATAAAATGTAATCATTCACGTCAAAAACACCGTCAGCTTCTCCAATAATTTGAATATCATTTTTAACTAAATCATCTGGACGAAAAACACTGTTTAATTCAGGTAATTTCCCATTCCCATTCCCATAAATATTAATGTGCGCAGGGTTTAAATTAGCAACATCGATTCCCAAGGAAATTAAAAAGTCTCTATCAATTTTATAGATACCGTCTTGATTGACGGAAATTTTATACCATTTACTATTTATGTCACTAAGAACAGATGTAGCAACAAAATCTTTTTTTGCAACAGCAATGGGTTTTGAAACTAACTGGACCTTGAAAGAAGAGATCTTTTTTACAATTCCATTTTCAAGTACAAATGGATTTAATGTAACATGTGCGAATTTATCAGTCTTGGAGACACTCGTAGCTGCAGACCATTCGATTTCAGTAGGAACATTAATATTGTTTACTTGCAGAAACGTTAAATCTTCACTGTTTGCGTTATAAAATGTTAAATTACCAACATCAATAGTGTAATCCAAATAAGCATTGACTTTAGTCTTCCAGGTAAAAAAAGGATTTTTACCATTATAACCTTGATTTTTGATTGTAGGCATGTACAACTCTTGGCCATTAATCACTACCTTTTTCGACACATCCCACTGAATAACAACATCATACGAATTACTTTGAGCGATTAAGTTTGTATAAACAAAACATAAAATCAAAGTAAATGAAACGTAAAAAAACGATCTTGAAATGTTAAAATATAAATTCCCTTTCATACTACAAATGTGTGCATTTTGTGTTACATATTCATCAAAAACGTATGCAACATTCATTTATTGCTGCTGAATTATCATTTAAGTAGCTTCAATTTGTTTTTTTTTTGTAACATTGTCGTGAAAATTGCGTTCTAGTACTAATTTGCTATTATTCAGAATTGAATGAAAAAACTTAAATACTTAGTAATCATATTGATTGGTTTAACCTGTAAAAACGAGGTTTTTGGACAAGATCCAACGTTTACTCAGTTTTATGCCAACCCGATTTATTTGAATCCAGCATTTGCAGGAACAAATAGATGTGCAAGATTTGGATTAAACTATAGAAATGAATGGCCGAGATTATCTGCAAATTATGTAACATACAGTGCATCTTACGACCAGTACTTTAAAAACATCTCTGGAGGTTTTGGAGTTTTAGCAACTCATGATCAACAAGGACAAGGAACAATTAATACATCAATGCTTGGATTAGTTTATTCCTACCATTTAAGAGTAACTAACAAATTCACCATGTTGTTTGGAGTAAGAGCAGCTTGGTACCAAAAATTCTTAGATTGGGATAAATTGAAATTTGGAGATATGATTGATCCAAGAAGAGGATTTATCTACAAAACAGGCGACGTTCAAAGAGGAGGTTCAAGAGGTTTCTTTGATGCATCTGCTGGAATTGCAGGATATTCAAAGAATTTTTTCTTCGGTGTTGCTGCTCATCACTTAAATATGCCAGATGAATCTATGATTTTGGGTACAAATTCTCCACTTCCAATCAGATTAACTGGTCACATGGGAGCTGAGATTAAATTAGGAGGGAAATCAAAATACATGAACACCACTTCCATTATGCCAAATGTTATTTTTCAATACCAACAAGGTTTTATGGAAATCAACATAGGTACCTACGTTAAGTACGGTTCATTTACAGCAGGTGCTTGGTTTAGAAATAGAGACGCATTTATCTTAGCTTTAGGAATTAACACAGGTACATTCAAAATTGGATACAGTTATGATGTGACAGTTTCTACATTAAACAATGGGATTTCAGGAGGATCTCATGAAGTTTCACTTGGATATAATGTTAATTGTAAAAAAACAGGTCCTAGATGGAGAACAATTTCTTGTCCATCATTTTAAAAAAAGTGTAACTTTTTTTTTAAATTACGTTTATGCAAGTAACTTTGCAAAATTAGAACAATGAAAAAACAACCAATAAATATGAAAATGCTTCGAATTTCAGCTTTAGCTATTTTAGCAATTGCTTTGGTCACTGCATGTTCTCGCGAAAGTTCAGGTTCAACTGGATGGGAGTACAACAATCCAAATGTTGGAGGATTCCAAAAATTTCCTTTCATGGATCAAGAGACTGGTCCAGGTTTATTATTAGTTGAAGGCGGTACATTTACTATGGGTCGTGCTGAACAAGATGTTATGTTTGATCACAACAACAGACCAGCTCGTGTAACTGTTTCTTCATTTTACATGGACCAAACTGAGGTTACTAACTTTTATTGGTTAGAATATTTGTATTGGATTCACCGTGCATACGGAGAAACTTATCCAATGGTGTATAAAAACGCTTTACCTGACACATTGTGTTGGAGATCTCCTCTTTCTTTCAATGAGAAATATGTAGAATATTATTTGCGTCACCCAGCTTATAGAGACTATCCAGTAGTTGGTGTTTCTTGGTTGCAAGCAAATGATTATTGTAAATGGAGAACTGACCGTGTTAACGAATATATTTTGATTCGTGAAGGAATCATGGATTTCAATACTGAACAGGAAAACGAAAATAACTTTGATACTGAAGCTTATTTAGCTGGTCAATATGCAAATGAAGAAGGAAAAGATGGTGTAATTAGAAATACACAAGATTTAGACCCTTCGAAAGCAAATGGTAAACAGTTATCTACACGTATTATTAGAATGGAAGATGGAATTTTGCTTCCTAGATACCGTCTACCAACTGAGGCTGAATGGGAATTTGCTTCTTACGGATTAATCGGAAACTTAGAACCAGGATCAGAAGTAATCACTGACAGAAAAATATATCCTTGGGATGGTCACTGGGTAAGACAAGACGACGCTACTTTCCAAGGTCAAATTCGTGCGAATTTTGTACGTGGACGTGGAGATTACATGGGGGTTGCTGGTCAATTGAATGACAAAGCCGATGTTACTGCTCCAGTTGAATCTTATTGGCCAAATGATTATGGTTTGTACAACATGGCAGGAAATGTTTCTGAATGGGTAATGGATGTTTACCGACCTATGTCTTCTGAAGATTTTGATGAATTCAGACCTTTCCGTGGTAACGTTTTCAAAACTAAACAATTGAACAACCAAGGTATCACAGATACTAAGAATGCTCAAGTTTTGTATGATGTTCATGGTATGAAAGAATATATTAATGAGTTTGAAAGAGTTCGTTACCAGCGTATTTCAGCTGCAAAGCATGACATTAATGATACTGTAATTCCATCTGGGATTATGATGAGAAATGCATCAAGAAACCCAGAAAAAAGAGGAATGGCACCAGATCCATATTACACTTCTCACAAAAACACCAAAGATTCAATGGAATTGAAATTGTTGAGAGAATTAAATGTAATTTTAGATTCAGCGATTTCTTTGAAAAATGACAAAGATGAAGTTGCTTCCTCTTTATTAGTTCAAGAATTAATAATGGATGAAATCTTTGTAGATAGATTGCGTGAAGGTGTAAATGGTGATGAATATGCTTACGAAATCATTACAATCTTAAGACAAGGATTTGCTTCTTTTATTACCAATACTCCAGGGAAATTAAAATACAGAAATGTTGTTGAGGAAGAAAACATCGGAAGATTGAATTATAGAAAAGACGATTATATTGATCATTTAGATGGTGATATTGAAAGTTCAATCTATTTTGACAATGACGATCGTAAAAATGCTATCAACCAAGCAGAAAGAGATCCAAACTTGGTAATGTACCAAAACGAGTACGAAACTTATGGTTTAGATGGTAAACAAATCAAACCAGGAGATAGAACTTCATGGCCAACAACCTTAGTATCAGACAAATCAAGAGTTTACAAAGGTGGTTCTTGGAAAGATAGAGCTTATTGGTTAGTTGGTTCAAATAGAAGATATTTGGATGAAGATCAATCTACAGCAACCATTGGATTTAGATGTGCAATGGATCGTGTAGGAAGCCCAACCGGATTGAACTACGAAAAAAAGGATAAGAAAAAGAAGAAAAAATAACTTCAATTATAATTTTAAAACCCATCTTTAAGGTGGGTTTTTTTATGCGATATAGATATGAACTTTGAACTATTTTACGAAACATCTGGAATTTGCACAGATACAAGAAACATTCAAAAAGACTGTTTATTCATTTGTTTGAAAGGTGCAAATTTTAATGGCAATGAATTTGCAGAAAAAGCAGTCGAAGCAGGGGCAAAATATGTAATTGCAGATGAAAAACTGTTTCAAAACAACGACAAAATATTTTTAGTCGAAAATTCACTCGAATATCTTCAAAATTTAGCCAATTTCCACAGGAAAAAATTTAATTTTCCCATTATTGGAATTACAGGAAGTAATGGAAAAACTACTAGTAAGGAATTGATTGCGACTGTACTTTCAAAAAAATTTAATGTGCATTTTACACATGGAAACTTGAATAACCATATCGGAGTTCCGCTCACCCTACTCCAACTCACTCATGCACATGAGATTGCAGTAATAGAAATGGGAGCAAATAAATTCCATGACATCCAGGAATTGTGTGAAATTGCTGAACCAACACATGGTATTATCACCAATATTGGAATGGCACATTTAGAGGGATTTAAAAGTTTTGAAGGTGTATTAAAAACAAAGCTAGAACTGTACGATTCAATTTCCAATAATGACGGTTGTGTTTTTGTAAATAATGATGACCCAATTTTAACTGAAAATCTACCTAAAAATGTTGAAATTATTTCTTATGCATCAGAAAACAGTGCAATAATTACAGGAGAATTAATCTCACTTTCTCCATTTGTTGAAATGAACTGGAAAAAAGATGACATTGTATCCAATCGAATCCAAACTCAAATGATTGGGAAATATAATTTTTACAATTTTTTAGCAGCCATTTGCATTGGAAATTATTTTGGTGTCGAATCAAGTGAAATTTCATCTGCCATTGCGGAATATTCACCTACAAACAATCGTTCACAGGTACAAAAAACATCCAAAAACACATTAATACTCGATGCTTATAATGCAAATCCAACGAGTATGAAATCAGCACTGGAAAGTTTTGCTTTGGTTGAACACGCTGACAAATTTGTCATCCTTGGAGATATGTTCGAATTGGGGAATGAATCATCAAAAGAACACCAAAAAATTGTCGATTTAATCAAAACAATCAATCTCCCAGCCATTTGTATTGGGAAAAATTTCAGTGCGATTCTTGTAAATCAAGAGACGAAAATTCAATCATTTGAAAGCAAAGATGAAGCATCAATCTATATTCAAGACTTAAATCTTGCGAATAAATTGATTTTACTTAAAGGATCTAGAGGGATTGGACTAGAAAGCATTGTTCCATTTTTATAAATTATGAAGACAGCATTAATACTTGGAAGCAGCGGTTTAACGGGAAGTTTTATCCTTGAAAAACTAATTCTTGACACTGATTTTGACAAAATAATTCTCCTAAACAGAAAAGAATCTGGGATAATTAACCCGAAAATTCAAGAAATTATTACTGATTTTAAAGATGAAATTAACTTTGATTCCGTCGCAAAAATTGATTCTATCTTTTCTTGTTTGGGAACAACGAGAAAAAAAACTCCAGATTTAAGTCAATATCGCGAGATAGAAATTGAAATTCCTTGTAAAATTGGCAAATTAGCCATGGAAAAAGGACTACAATCGTTTCATTTTATTTCAAGCGTTGGTGCGTCAACTAAATCTTCTAATTTTTACCTCAAAATTAAGGGCGAAGCGGAAGAAAAATTGGCTTCGCTTAACATACCTCATTTGCATATTTATCGACCGTCCTTGCTTATCGGACCGAGAAAGGAAAATAGGTTAACAGAGAAAATCTTCATGTTTATCATGCCGATTTTTAATCCTTTCATGCTTGGAAGTGCTGTTAAATACAAGACCATGCAAATCGAAAATCTATCTAAATCGATGATAGAAATGGATCGAAAAGTTACAAATGGACAGGTTGAAATTCATGAATATGAAAGTATCATGAAAAATATTAAATAAAAAAAGTCCCAAATTCAAGTGAACTTGGGACTTTTAAAAATCAATTTGCAAAGACTATTCTGCCAATAAATTTCTAGATATTACGATCTTCTGAATTTCAGAAGTACCTTCATAAATTTGAGTAATTTTCGCATCACGCATTAATCTTTCAACGTGATATTCTTTCACAAAACCATATCCTCCGTGGATTTGAACAGCCTCAACAGTTTGTTCCATAGCTACTTTCGAAGCAT
Organism: Flavobacteriia bacterium; assembly: GCA_947450325.1. Lineage (GTDB taxonomy): Bacteria > Bacteroidota > Bacteroidia > Flavobacteriales_D > Crocinitomicaceae > JAQVCM01. Next base: position 8,020 of record CANFUT010000008.1, on the reverse strand, counting down.
ATAACTTTGCCATTGCACCAGATTGATCGTAATTTCTTCCGGCATCCTTATCAGCTGCAGATTTCATTACTAACATTCTAGCAGCTTCGATTTCCGTAGCCATATCAGCTAATTTGAAAGCAATTGCTTGGTGGTGATAAATTTCTTTACCAAAAGCTTTTCTTTGTTTAGAATAAGCAACAGCCAATTCCATAGCTCCTGAAGCAATTCCCAAAGCTTGAGATGCGATTCCTATACGACCACCAGATAGAGTTTTCATCGCAAATTTAAATCCGAATCCATCCTCACCTATTCTGTTTTCTTTTGGAACTTTTACGTCATTGAACAACAAAGTATGTGTATCACTTCCTCTGATTCCCAGTTTATCTTCTTTTGCACCTACGATGAAACCTTCCATTCCACGTTCAACAATGAAAGCATTGATTCCTCTGTGACCAGCTTCCACATTTGTTTGAGCAATCACCAAATAAGTCGATGCAGATGAACCATTCGTAATCCAGTTTTTTGTACCGTTCAACAAATAGTAATCTCCCATATCAATCGCAGTAGTTCTTTGAGATGTAGCATCAGAACCAGCTTCTGGCTCAGACAAACAAAAAGCTCCAATTTTTTCACCTGTTGCTAGTGGAATCAAATACTTTTGTTTTTGCTCTTCATTTGCAAATTTCTCTAATCCCCAACAAACCAATGAATTGTTTACGGACATACAAACAGAAACAGAAGCATCTACTTTCGAGATTTCTTCCATTGCAATTGCATAAGAAACAGTATCCATACCGCCTCCGCCGTATTTTGGATCAACCATCATTCCCATAAAACCCAATTCACCCAATTGCTTGATTTCTTCAGCAGGGAATTTTTGTTGGTTATCACGCTCGATAACACCAGGTTTTAAAACATTTTGAGCGAAATCTCTTGCCGCTGTACGAACAGCAATTTGTTCTTCTGTCAGTTCAAAATTCATATTATTATATAGTTTATTTTTATTCTTAATATAATCGGTTGTAAATTTAAACTTAATATTTTATTTTTCCACTTTCTAATTGACTTATGATAACATATAATATTATCGGATTGATGTCGGGAACCTCTTTAGATGGTTTGGACATCGCATTAGTAAGATTGAATTGCCATGAAAATAACACGTGGACATACGAATTGGTTCAAGCTGAGACTTTTTCATACCTGATAGAAATTGCTGAAAAATTGAGTATTTCAACGCAACTGACTGCGATTCAACTATTCAAACTGGACAAAGAATTAGGAAAAAATATGGGTGAATTTGTAAATCATTTCATTCAAAAAAATAAATTTGATAAAAACAACATCGACTACATTGCCTCTCACGGTCATACAGTATATCATCAGCCTGAAAATGGATTTACAGTCCAAATTGGATGCGGAACTACAATCGCTGCAATTACCGGGATCAAAGTCATCAATGATTTCCGCACAAAAGATGTGATTCATGGTGGACAAGGAGCACCATTAGTACCGATAGGTGACTTTGAATTATTCAATTCCGAAGCAGAATCATTCTTAAATATTGGCGGAATTTCAAATATTTCATTCAAGAAAAATGGAAAAATAACGGCATTTGATTGTTCACCAGGAAATCTACCATTGAATAAGCTCGCTCAAAACAAAGGTTTAAGCTACGACAAAGATGGCGTTTTAGCAAAATCAGGTGAGATTAATTTTTTCCTTTTAGATTTACTCAATAATTTACCATATTATACTCAAAAAGGTCCAAAATCACTGGGAACTGAATGGCTTGAAAGTGAATTCTATCCCTTGATCAAATTTGACAGAGACATTGAAAACAATCTCAGAACAGTCATTGAACATGAAGCCATTCAAATCAGCAATATTCTTAATAAAAATGAACTAAAATCAGTTTTTATTACTGGTGGTGGCGCGTTGAATAACTTTTTAATTGAAAGAATTGCACATTATTTTGAAGGTGAAATTATACTCCCGGAAAGAAAAATTATCGAATTCAAAGAAGCCATTGTATTTGCATTTTTAGGCGCTTTATATGCTGAAAATATTCCAAATTGCTTAAAGGATGTTACTGGTGCGGACCAAAATGTTTGTGGTGGCGTTTTGCATTTACCTTAAGCAAAAAACAAAAATAAGCGAATTTAGAAACCATTTAAATTGAAGATGATTTTGGACTTTCTTCGAGATAGTTTACTAAATTTGTACCACATGAAAATCGAAAAAAGATGAAAGATTTACTCGAAAAATTCGAGAACAAAAGACCTGAAATTGTTTTTGAATGGAAAGATGCAGAAACTGAAGCGGAAGGTTGGGTAGTGATCAACTCATTGCGAGGTGGTGCTGCAGGTGGTGGAACAAGAATGCGTTCCGGACTTGACAAAAGAGAAGTTGAATCTCTAGCTAAAACAATGGAGGTAAAATTCACAGTTGCAGGTCCTGCAATTGGTGGTGCAAAATCTGGAATCAACTTCGATCCAAAAGATCCGCGTAAGGAAGGTGTATTGAAAAGATGGTATGCTGCAGTCACTCCTTTATTGAAAAATTACTATGGAACAGGTGGTGATTTGAATGTCGATGAAATTCATGAAGTTATTCCGATGACAGAAAATTGTGGTGTTTTACATCCGCAAGAAGGAGTCTTAAATGGACACTTTAAACCGTCTGACGAGCAAAGAAAAAATAGAATCGAACAACTAAAATCTGGTGTTTTAAAAGTTATAGATAATCCACTTTTATCACCTGATGTAGATCGTAAATATGTTGTTGCTGACATGATCACTGGCTATGGGGTAGCTCAATCAATCCAACACTATTATAACATCTGGGGAGGTAGTTTAAAGGGCAAAAAAGTACTCGTTCAAGGATGGGGAAATGTCGCTTCTGCAGGTGCTTATTACTTGGCGCAAGAAGGCGCATTAATCGTTGGAATCATAGACAGAGTGGGCGGTTTAATTAAACCGGAAGGCTTTACGTTCGAAGAAATCAAGTCACTTTACTTGAATAAAAATGGCAATGAGTTAAATCACGAAAACTTATTGAGTTACGAAGATGTAAATGCTCAAATTTGGGACTTAAAAGCTGATGTATTTATCCCTTGTGCAGGTTCTAGAATGATTACGCAGAACCAACTTGACCGAATGATCAAAGCAGGTGTTGAAGTCATTTCTTCTGGAGCAAATGTTCCCTTCGCTGACCCACAAATTTTCTTCGGACCAATTGCCGAACATGCAGATAAAAATATTTCAATCATTCCAGATTTTATTTCCAATTGTGGAATGGCTCGTGTGTTTGCATATTTAATGAGCACCGATTTAAACGAGATCTCAGACAATGGAATTTTTGCAGATACAAGTGCAACAATTAGAACTGCATTGGAAAAAACATTTGCTATCAACAACAAGAAAACAGAGATTGCAAAAACAGCTTTTGAGATTGCATTGAAACAACTCATCTAAGAAATTAGACTGAAGTAATTCAAAAAAAATAAATGTACAGGGAAAAGGACGATTGTGTCTTTTTCCCTTTTTTTATTGAAAAAAATAAGGTTATTAAAAATTCAACTGTATAACTTTTTCACGACATATCGTTATGCGCTTACGATAGACTTAATTTTATGAAAAGTTTATAATTATTTTAAATAAAAACAATCAAAGATGAGTTTTAATTTTCTTTTACAAATCCAAACAGTTGCCCCAGAAACAACAAATACCGTTGGTGTTAAAGAAATTTCTGTTTGGGAAATTATTTCCCAATCCAATGCGGGAATTGGATGGATTATCAATCTTTTGCTTTTGTTGATGTTTGCATACGTAATGTATGTTTTCACTGAAAGATATTTGGCCCTAAGAAGAGCATCGAGAGAAGAAGCAGATTTTTTGTCAAAAATAAAAGGTTTTTTATTGGATGGTAATATTGACGGTGCTAAAAAATTCTGTTCCAATTCAGACAGTCCATCAGCAAGAATGTTGGAAAAAGGAATTGATCGACTTGGTAAGCCAATTGAAAATATTTCGATCGCCATTGAAAATACCGCTAAAATTGAAATTATGCGATTGGAGCAAAAAGTTAGTTTTTTAGGAACTGCTTCAGGAGCTGGACCAATGTTAGGTTTCTTAGGAACAGTTGTCGGGATGGTGATCGTGTTTATCGATTTACAAAATGTATCGACGCTTGACATCCAAGTGATCGCACCTGGAATTATGACTGCAATGATTACAACAGTTGAAGGATTAATCGTAGGAATTGTTGCTTTCATGGGTTACAATTATTTGACTGAAAGAATCGGAAGAATTGTGTACGCGATGGAAAACGCAGCACTTGAATTTATGGATGTTTTGAACGAGCCAGGTAAATAGAAATCTTATGAATTTAGGAAGTAGAAATAAAATCAAAATCGAAGGAGGGACAGCATCTATGACTGACCTCGTGTTTTTACTTTTGATATTCTTCATTATCATAAGTTTAACTGCGAGTAACAATCACACACCTGTTGATTTACCGAAACCCTCAGAAGATTTGTCACCTGTTCAAGATCCAGTAAGCACAACAGTTGTGATAACGAAAGAGAATCAATATTTTTTGTCACCGGGAGAAAATCCTGAGCAAGCTCGAACGTTTGAACAAATTAAAGGTACAGTTGCAGCAGAAGTTGCAAAATCTGGAAAAATGAAACTGAAAATTGCTGGTCACAAGGAAGCAAATTACGAAGCAGTATTTAATGTATTGGCTTTGGCGCAAGCGAACGGATGGGAACCAGTATTGGCATATCAAAAATAAGTACGATGAACGGTCAGCCAATTTCACATAAAGCAGATAAACAAAAAGGAATTATTGTTTCAACAGTAGTAATTATTGTTGTGTTTCTAATTTTGAAATTCACTTACTACATAATGGCTGATCCGCCTGCTGAAGATATACCATTGGTTGCTGAGACAGAAATCACTCAGCTTGAATTGAAAGAATTAATTATTGATGCTGGAGGAAGTTTAGGTGGAGCAGGAACACCTTCAGATGACCCTGTTGATCCAAGGCCAAAACCTCAAACGGAAAAGGTTTTAACAAATCCAAAATCGCGATCTGCGATTCAAACAGGTCAAAGTTCACATACAACTGGCGTAAATCCGACAAATACTGCTACTACGATTAAAGCGGCACCTAATCCATTTGGACATGGTGGCGGTGCAGATCATGGTGACAAATCAGGAATATTTGGTGACGATATCGGGCCTTATAAAGGCGGCGGTGAAGGAGAAGAAGGCGACGGCCCAGGAAAAGGTGTAAAAGCAAGGGTAAGACTAAACAACATAAACGCTGACGATATAGAATCAAATCAATCCTGCTCAATTTTTCTCAAATTAACGGTAAACGCTGAAGGAGATGTTGTTAAAGCTGAAAATATTCAAGGAAAAACAACAACTACGGACCAAAGAATTATCAATAAAGTAATTGGTCTAGTAAAAAGCCAAATTAAATATAATAAAAAGCCAGGGGCGATGGTTGAAAAAATTCCACTAACTGTTAATCTACAAGCTACCTAAATACTGGTAATTAATACAATATACAATGGTTGTAATTTTTATTTTATTATTTGTTGTGGCAATTTTTGCAGTTTACGACTTTGTCGATTCACGAAATTGGCAAAGCGAAACTTCTAATTTACGAAATCGAGTAATTTTTGAAAATAGAAATAAAAGATACGGTGCATACAACATTAGAACTGACTACAGTGATACCTTGACGGTAATTCTAGTCATTTTTATGATTTTAGTACTCATTATCAGTTTTGTCGGATTTAGTTTCAGAACCACAGCCGCGGACATACCGATTATTTATGCAGATACTACTTTAATGTCGCTTGAAGCACCACCATTAGAAGAAATTGAAACTATTCAAACGCCCTACAAAGTGGTTGGTGGTGGAGGTGGCGGAAGCGCTGGTGGAGCATCACAAGCACCGATTGATAAAACTCCTGAAGAACAAACGAAAAAAGAAGATACTCAAGAAGAATCTGACGTTAATATTCAATCTGGAAAAAGTAACAATACAAATACTGATAAGAACAATAAGACGAACAAAGAGACAACTATCAAAAAGGGAAAAAATCCTTTTGGTGGAGGTGCAGCTGAAAAAGGTACAGGTTCTGGGCTTTTTGGTAAAGATTTAGGTCCTGGCTCTGGAAAAGGAGAAGGAAATGGAATCAATGGAAATGGCTCCGGTTTAGGTGGCGGTGGTGCAAGAAAAAAATTGTCGAGTTTGAATCCTGATGACATTCAATCAAGTGAAGATTGTACGATTCACATCAATGTATACATCAACGCTGAAGGAAATGTTATCAAAGCGGAAAATATCAGTTCACAAACAACTACAACAAACACAAGATTGATTTCACATTTGATTGATTTAATTAAAAAGCAAATCAAATACGACGCTCGACCAGGAACTTCCGTTCAAAAGCAAATTCTGGTACTAAAAGTTAAAGCAAATTGACCACTTACGAAGAATCAATCAATTGGCTGTTTGAGCAATTTCCCGCTTATCAAAAAATTGGCGCAGTTGCTTACAAACCGGACTTGAGTAATACATTAAGTCTTTGCAAACAATTGAACATTGATTTCAATCAACTTCAATACATTCATGTTGCTGGAACAAATGGAAAAGGTTCAACTTCCAATATGATTGCATCCATTTGCATGGAAAAAGGCCTCAAAACGGGTTTATTTACATCTCCACACATTCACGATTTTAGAGAACGAATTTTAGTTAACGGAATCCAAATCTCAGAAGAAAGAGTCGTTTCATTTTGTCAACAAATCCGAAATTTGACTTTAGAAGTCAGTCCATCGTTTTTTGAAATTACCTGGGCGTTGACATTAACACATTTCATCGAATCAAATTGTGAAATTTGCGTGATTGAGACTGGATTGGGTGGCAGATTGGATTCTACGAACATCATCTCCCCTATTCTATCGGTCATTACCAACATTGGAATGGACCATGTTGCCATTCTAGGTGATACATTAGAAAAAATTGCCTTTGAAAAGGCAGGAATCATCAAAGCAAATATTCCTGTTGTGATTGGCGAAACCTTACCTGAAACCATTTCAGTGTTTGAAACCAGCGCTAAATCGCATAATTCGACTATTTTTTGGGCTGAAAAGGAAGAATTTACAAATACTTTCCATTTTCCTACTGAAAGTTATCAATGGAAGAACGAACGCACTGTAAGGACTGCGATGCGGGCGCTAAATTCCCTTGGTTTTGAATTTTCAGAAACTCAAATCAACGCTGGGATTGAAAACACGAATAAGAATACAGGTTTTAGAGGCAGATTTGAAATAATCAACCAAAATCCACTAACGATTATAGATGTTGCGCACAACGTTGATGGCATCAAACAATTATTACGAACGATTGAATCCAACGTTACAGGTCAATTGCACATTGTTTATGGAACAAGTTCAGACAAAGATTTAGATAACATTTTGTCTTTATTTCCGCCAAATGCCAAGTTTTATTTGACAGAATTCAGCAGTGAACGCAGTGCAAAAATCGCAGATTTGCGAAAAACAGCTGAAACAATTGGCTTGAATGCAGCTTATTTTTTAAAAATGAAAGAAGCGGTCGAAACAGCGCAACAATCAGCAAATAAAACAGATACCATATTGATTACAGGAAGTTTCTTTTTGATCAGCGATTTTTTTTAATTTTTTTTCTCCAAAACACTTGCAGATTCAAAAAAGTGCCGTATCTTTGCACACGCAATTACGAAATACAACGGTGTTTCTAGCGCTAAAATGGGGGATTAGCTCAGTTGGTTCAGAGCGCCTGCCTTACAAGCAGGATGTCGGCGGTTCGAATCCGTCATTCCCCACTCAGAAAGCTTCACAGAAATGTGAGGCTTTTTTGTTTTTAAGGAAATTCCTAATTATATCTCCAATTTTCTCAGTTGTCAGAGCGTCCCGACTGAAAAGTCGGGAATGTCGGCGGTTCGAATCCGTCATTCCCCACTCAGAAAGCT